>JBBRBG010000065.1:0-42458 GCA_038206055.1 Haliangiales bacterium | reverse complement strand
GGCGCGCATGTTCCGGCTCGCATCGCTCGCTGCGATCGAGGACCTCCAGCGTGCGACCCGGCTGACCTCGCAACGTGATGCATTGATGGACGAGCTGCGTGCCGAGCTCGAGCGGGCCCAGCGCGTCGGCGGCCCCGGGCGCTACACGGAGCAGGTCGTCGGACCGTATCGGCTCGGCAACGTGCTCGGCCGCGGCGCCATGGGCGAGGTCTACGAGGGAGCGCATACCGAGACCGACGAGCCAGCGGCGGTGAAGCTGCTGCGGCGCGAGTTGCTCGGCGATCGCACGCAGGTCGCACGCTTCTTGCGCGAGGCGCGTGCGGCCGGAGCGCTCGACTCGCCGCACGTGGTGCGGGTACTCGATGCCTCGCCGCCGGATGCGGCGCTGCCATACCTCGCGATGGAGCGCCTGCGCGGCCATACACTCGCCGAGACGCTGCGCAGCGAGGCGTACGTCCAGCACGCGCAGGTCCTCGAGATCTGCCGGCATGTCGGTCGCGCGCTCGACGCGGTGAATGCGGTGGGGATCGTGCACCGCGATCTCAAGCCGCAGAACCTGTTCCGCGCCGCCGATGGTGCGTGGCGCCTTCTCGACTTCGGCATCGCCACGTTCGCCAACGACAGCGGCACGCTGACCCACGGCGAGGTCGTCGGCACGCCGCACTACATGGCGCCCGAGCAGGCGCAGGGCAAGCGCGTCGACATCCGGGCCGATCTGTTCGCGCTTGCCGCCATCGCCTATCGCTGCCTCGTGGGCCGTCATCCGTTCAACGCGACCGACACGCCGTCCCTGCTCTATGCGGTGGTCCATCGCATGCCGCCGCGGCCCGGCGAGCTTGCGGATCTGCCCGACGACGTGGATCGCTGGTTCGCGATCGCGCTCGCGAAGGATCCCGCCGATCGGTTCCCGACCGGCGAGGCACTCACCACGGCCCTCGCCGCCGCACTCGCCGGAGATCTCGATCCGGCGCTCCGCCGCCGCGCCACGAGCCTCCTCGCGAAGCAGCCATGGGAGGGTGCGTGAGCACCACCATCCCGACGAGCCCGGCCGAAGCGCTGCGTGCCGAGGAGGTCAAGCGCACGCGCGAGCTGCTGCGCGTGGGCTGGGTGATCGCCGTGGCGATCTTCATCGCGATTCCGATCGTCCCCGGTGACCGCCGGATCGGCATCGCGCTCGCAGTGGCCGTGGTGGTGGGTGTCGCCGGCAGCGCGTGGCTGCATCGCGAGCTCGGCGACCCGGGCCGCTACGATCTGCGCAAGCTCAACCTCCTCGCGATCGCCGGCATCGCAGCGGGCCAGCTCGGCATCCTCTACGTCGGTGCATTCTCGGCCGCGCCGCTGATGGTCGCGCTCGGCGTGTACTTCTTCTGCCGCACCGAGAACACGCGCAGCGCGATCGCGATCTACGCGCTCGCCGCCGGCCTCCATGCCGTCGAGGGCTTCCTCGTGATCGCCCACATCATCGACGACCCGGGGTTCTACCCGGTCAACACCCATGCCTCGCTCGCCGCGCAGATCGCCGGCCAGTTGATCATGCAGCTCGCCTACGCACTGTGCTTCTGGCTCGCGCGGGTCACCCGGCAGAGCTCGCTGCGCTCGATCCGCCAGCTCCAGCGCGCCACCCGCCACGCCGCGCAGCGCGACGTGCAGCTCGCCGAGCTCCGCAAGGATCTCGATCGCGCGCTCGAGATCGGTGGGCCCGGTCGATTCACCGGCCAGAGCGTCGGGGGCTGGGAGCTCGGCAACCTCCTCGGGCGCGGCGCGATGGGCGAGGTCTACGAGGCCCAGAGCACCACCACGCACACGCCGGGCGCGGTCAAGCTGTTGCGCGGCGAGGCGCTCGCGGAGCCGCAGAACGTCGAGCGCTTCCTTCGCGAGGTGCGGATCGCCGGCACCATCGATTCTCCGCACGTCGTGCGCGTGCTCCAGGCGTCGACGCCCGCGGATCCGGTGCCGTTCCTCGCGATGGAGCGCCTCCGCGGTCAGACCCTCGGCGAGCTACTTCGCAAGGGCGGCACGCTTCCCGCTCCGGCGCTGCGCACGCTCGTCGGCCAGATCGGCGGCGTGCTCGAGCTCGCACGCGCCGCCGGCATCGTCCATCGCGATCTCAAGCCGCACAACTTGTTCGTCACCGAGAACGGGACGTGGAAGGTCCTCGATTTCGGGATCGCGCTCCTCGCGGACGGCTCGGGCACACTGACCCGCGGCGCGGTGCTCGGCACGCCGGCGTACATGGCGCCCGAGCAGGCCGAGGGCAAGGCCGTCGATCATCGCGCCGATGTCTACGCGCTCGCGGCGGTCGCGTACCGCTGCATCACCGGTCGCCAGCCGTTCACCGCCCCCGATACGCCCGCCCTGCTCTATCAGGTCATTCACGAGGCCGTGCCCGCGCCATCGACGATCGTCTCCGCGTCGCCGCAGCTCGACGCCGTGATCGCGCGCGCGCTCGCGAAGTCGCCCGCCGCTCGCTACGCGACCGCCGCCGAGCTGGTCGCCGCCCTCGACGCCGCGCTGTGATCACTCCGCGCCGAGGCGCGACGCCCGGGCCTCGAGGTACGTGCGCTCGGGCAGGTTCGTCGTACGACCCGCCGCCGCGAGGTAGTGCGTGATCGCGAACCGGCGATCGCCCGCCATCTCGTACAGGTGCGCGCGCACGGCATCGAGCCGGTAGTGGCCCGCGATCCGAGGCCCTGCGAGCCGACGAGCTCTCCGGACTCCGTGAGCTTCTGAGTCCAGTCGCGCAGGAACGCGAGCTGACGCTTCACGTCGTCGGGCGGCCACAGCCCCATTGCATCGGTCTTCCAGGCAGCCAAGGGGAACTGCATCAGCAGGATGTACTTCATGTCGGTATCTCCTTCTGGTTCTATGTCGGAGCCCGGCTCCGGTTCTCGACATGAATTGAAGATTTGTTTCGGAGCCGCCGATTCTCTTGGGGCCAATTGACCTTGGGTCAGTGACGCCCGAACGCCTCGGACGGTGTCACCACGTACGAGGGAGCGTGCGTTTACTTCCGGAGCGCGCTCGCCGAAGGTGCTCTCGCCATCTCACGGGGAGCTGAGGCATGGACGAGCTCGATCTCACCGAGAAGACGCCGCGCACCTTCGACGAAGACGACCTGCACGACGAGGGCTCGCACCTTGCCGTGTTCACGTCGGGCCGCGTCGCACGCGGGACGAAGTCGAACCCCGCGATGGCGTCGGTGCCACCGCCGGTCCCCCGGTCGCCCCGGGCAGCCACCATCAAGCCCATGGTCGGCAGCGCCACGGTGCCGCCGTCGAAGCTGATTTCGTTTCTCCCACCACCGGAACCACAGAGCCCCGTGCCGGGCTCGTTCCCGGTGGTGCGAGGCTCCACCACCGCCGCCCCGCCGCCCGTGCCGACGACGCCGAGGGTCCGCGCGTCGAGCACCCTGCCGCCACCGTCGTCGGTGCGGCACGCGACCAGCGTCGGACCGCAGGTCCCACGCACCGTGACGCCCGGCTACGACCCGGCGAGCGTCGGATCGCGCTCGACGATCGGCGAGCCCCTGGCCCGCGGCTCGATCGCGCCACGCACCTCGGCCGCGCGCGAAATGGGGTCGGACCCCATTTCCGTACGGCGATCGGACGCGATGGACGCGGTCGACATTGCGATCGACGTCGCACCGTTCGCGGCCGACGAGCCGCACGTCGCCGGGACGCCGATGACCGACGACAAGCACGTCGCGCTCCCGCCGATCGCAAACGCCGACGAGGTCACGGATGATATCGATCGCTCCACCGTTCGACCGCGACGCAGCGTGGCGGCGATCGCCGGCGTCGCCGTTGGCGCGGCACTCGTGCTGACGACGATCGGCCTGATGATCCGCGGCTCCGGCACCAAGCCGGCGCCTGCCCCTCCGCCCGCGACGCTCGCAACTACGCCGGCTTCACCATCGCCGACCGCACCGTCCTCGAGCATCGCGCCCGCGGCGCCGATCGCGCCGGCTCCCCCGTCTCGCCCGCCAGCCGTCGAGGTCGCGGCAACGACCTCGGCGGCGGCCGCGGCACCCGCACCGGTCGAACCAGCAGAGGACGAGCCGCCACACGCTGATCTTCCGATCACGTCTCAGCCCGACGGCGCGATCGTCACCCTGATCGCGAACGGCGACGCGACGGTCGTCGGCCGCACGCCGATCACCGCCACGATCGATCCGACGCTGACCTACGACGTGGTGTTCGCGTTGCGCGATCACCCGACGATGATCGCCCACATCGATGCCAGCAAGGTCCACGAGCTCGCGATCGATCTGACGCCGCGTCCCACGCCACCGCCCGCACGGCGTCGCACCAAGGTCGTCATCGCGACGAAGCCGAAGACCGTCGCGACGAAGACCGTCGCGCCAAAGCCGGTCGCCAAGCCGGCTCCGCGCACGCGCTGACACCAGCGCCCCGGAAGCTGTTCGGCGTGAGGCGCCGACCCTCGGGTAGCGTGGTAGGGTGCGCCGATGTATCGAGGAGAGCTGCAGAAGCTAGAGGGTGTCTGGACAGGCACCGAGCGCATCGGCGGCGAGAAGCCGTACGAGGCCACCGGCCGCCTCGAGTTTCACACCGTCTTCGACGGGAAGTTCCTTCTCTGCGACTACATCCAGACGGCTCCCGACCGGCCCACCGGGGTCGCCCATGGCGTGTTCTGGAAGGACGACAAGTCCGGCGCACTGACGGTGAACTGGTTCCGCAGCCCGACCGGCAACGAGAACCAGCAGGACCACGGGATCGCCGAGGGCGACAAGCTGATCTTCGTCGAGAAGGTTGCGAACCACACCACGCGCACGAGCTACTCGGTCGCGCTCAACCGGCTCACGATCATCACGGAGCGATCTACCAGCACGAGCGATTGGCAGAGCG
Source organism: Haliangiales bacterium (assembly GCA_038206055.1). GTDB lineage: Bacteria > Myxococcota_A > Polyangia > Haliangiales > Haliangiaceae > JABFXX01. Next base: position 37,593 of record JBBRBG010000065.1, on the reverse strand, counting down.
TATTCGAAGGTTCGTATCGTCGTCCGCGCGGATAAACTGCGTGCTGAGACCGCCAGGGGTGGTAGGGTGCAACTCCGTCGGTGCCCCCGTCGGCACCATGACCACACCCACGAAACCGAACCCTTACGCGGTCGCTCATACGCACTCCACGAAGCATCGGACCGAGCTCGAGGCGAGCGAGCACTGCGGCTGTTTCTTTTGCTTTCGCATCTTCAAGACCGGTGACATCAAGACCTGGACGGATGCGAACGAGACTGCGTTGTGCCCGAGCTGCGGTATCGATGCCGTGATCGGGAGTGCCTATTGCTTGATCGGTGAGGGCTTCCTTCGCCGCATGCATCAGCAGTATTTTGCGTATCGTTCGAAGTAGTCCGAGCCACGGAGATCACGCGATGGCGTTCGACCAAGAAACCAAGGCTGCCCAGCGCATCCTCGACGGAATCACTGAAGGATTGATGAGCAGCGCCGAGTCGCTGAACCTCGTCGAAGACGCGGATCCCGCGTTGATCTACCTTCTGTTCACCTGGATCCGTCACCGTTACGGACCTAACAACGATGCCTCCGAGGCGGTTCTCGGTCGGCTCGCGGCCATCAGCAATCGCCCGTCGATCGTGGCGAAGATGAAGGAAGGCCAGGAGGATCCGGTCGTCGAGTGGTTCGAGGACGGCTACTCGTACGGCAAGCTCGACGCCAAGGAGTTCCTGGCGTTGATCATCGAGAAGCTCGAGGGCTGACTCTAGAGGTTTCACGCACGGGCCCCTTCGCCCGACGGGGCGGATCCGCCCGAAACCGCCGCTGCGATGCCCCGACGAGGGCTCGCGAAGCGGCACGCAATGTGCGTTACCCTCGGAGATGCAGACCTCTGAGAACCCGACCGTCGAATCCGCCGAGCCCGCCAGCGCCGATCAGGCTCCCCGGACCGTGAACAGCACCGATGCGACGAGCGGTCAGCCGATCGTCCAGCGGGTCCTCGCGCGGCAACAGGAGCTGTCAACGGCGCTCGCCGCCGTTCCAGACAACAACGGACATCTGCACGCCGAGATCACGCTGGCGCTCGATACGGTGCACCAGCTCCTCAGCGGTGATCTCCAGAACGTCCCGGCGGTCGTCGCCGCCGACATGAGCCGCTGGCTCGAGCGCAGCAAGCACGTCGCGGAGGTCGCCGGTGCGCCGCTCCCCGAGCCCGAGCCCGAGGTTGCGGTCGTCCCCGACGAGGCCTGATCGGCTATCGTTGTCGCGTGAGCGACAAGCCGAGAGTGCTCGTGGTCGGTGCGGGTGCCGTCGGCCAGGTCTACGGTCGCCATGCCGCGCTCGGCGGCGCCGATGTCACGTTCTTCGTGCGGGAGAAGTACCGCGCGGCCGTGGCCACCGGTTTCGACATGTATCCACTCAATCGCCGCGCGAACAAGCTCGAGCCCGTGCGGTTCGAGACGTTCTCCGTGGTGTCCCGCGCCGACGAGGTCGCCGCGCGGAAGTTCGACCAGGTCTACCTGACGGTTTCATCATCCGCGCTCGCCGGACCGTGGCTCGCCGAGCTCATCGCGGCGGTTCGCGATGCGACGATCCTCGCGCTGCAACCAGGGCAGGACGATCTTGATACGATCCTCGCTGCTGGCGCGGCACGCGATCACGTCATCTCGGGTGTGATCACGCTGATCAGCTACAGCGCGCCGCTCCCCGGCGAGACCCGGTTTCCAAAACCGGGCATGGCGTACTGGTTCCCGCCGCTGTCTCCGAGCATGGTCTCCGGCGCAGCGGAGCGCACCGCGCAGGTGGTGGCGCTGCTCAAGGGCGGAGGTCTGCCCACGAAGCGCCACCCTGACGTCCCGAAGTTCGCTGCGTTCCCGACCGCCATGATGATGCCGTACCTCGTCGCGCTCGAATCTGCGGGGTGGACGTTCCGCGGCCTGGTACAGGGCCCGATCGAGCTTGCCGCTCGTGGCGCGCGCGAGGCGATGGCGATCGTCGCCCAGACCTCCGGCAAGCCGCCACTGATGATGCGGCTCGTGGCGCGGCCCCGCGTGCTGCGCCTGGGCCTGTGGTTCGCGCGCCGCGTGGTGCCGCTGCCGCTCGAGGTCTATCTGAGGGAGCACTTCATCAAGGTCGGCGACCAAACGCGGCTGTTCATGGCCGGTTACATCAGTCGCGGCAGGAGCGCCGGCATGGACGTCTCCGCCCTCGAACGGCTTACCGCGTCGATCGCGACGGCCGCCGCGGCGTGAGCTATACCGCCCCCATGGGCTTTGGACGAAATCCTCACGTGGCGAAGGCGGAAGCGGCGGAAGAGCGGGCGCAGACCGCGAAGGACTCGTCCTCGTACGAGCGCGCGTGGCGTGAAGCCGGTCGCCTGTGGGAACGCGCTGCGGAGCGCGAGACCGATGCCAAGCGCAAGACGCAATACACCGAGAACGCCGAGCGCGCGCGCACGACCGCCGACGCGCCGCCGCCTTCGAATTAGTCCCAGTTTCCGCGCTCGTAGTCGCGGAGCCGCCAGCTCTTGCCCGTCACGTGATCGACAACGCTATCGTCTTGCGCACGAATGGTGCGCCGCTTGTCGCCACGCATGCCGCTGCCGACCTGCCCTCGTCGCTCGGCCGCGCGTGCCGAGCTACTCGCCGTGCGAGCCGCGTCGAGCAGCTTTTCGCGCAACTTTTCGAGTGCATCCTGCTTGTTGTGGAACTGCGAGCGACCGTCGTGCGAGCGCACGTAGAGCCCCGTTGGCAGGTGCGTGACCTGCACGGCGGAGTCCGTCTTCTGCACGTGCTGGCCGCCCTTGCCGGGTGAGCGACACGTGGTCCATTCGAGATCCGTGTCGGGAATCTCGACCGTCGTCGCGACCTCCTCGTCGAGGACCGCGACCGTGATGGTGCTCGACTGCACGCGCCCGCGCTTCTCGGTCGGTGGAACGCGCTGCCAGCGATGCCCGCCGACCTCTCCGGCGAACAGCGCGTGCACACCACGCCCAGTCACATGCAGGAGCGCGAATCCGGCACGACTCTGCACGATCTCGACCTCAAAGTGACCTCCGGCCTCCGAGGCGGACGTAGATCGCGACCTGGTGCTCGACCAGCAACTTGGCATCCGCTCCACCTTCGGCGGCGCGGATCTCGACGATGACAGATTCACTCTGACGCATGACACATCTCCTGTTTCGATGACTCGACACGAAGCTCGACCGTTCCGAACGTGTTGCGTTCGGTGGTCAGAGCTCGCGGAGCAGAAACGTCGTCACGACTCGACTCTTAGCATCACCGCGGTTCGGCGCCAAGCGTGCGACTCCCCGCCAGACCTGCTCGTCCGGACCGGGGATGGCGCTGAAGCTGTTCTCCCGATGGTTCCGTGGTGGTGGGTCGCAGGCGGCAGAGGAGCGGCTCGTCCATCGCTGTCGGGGAGACCGCGAGCTCGCCGAACGCCTGATCAACCGCGAGCTTGCGCGTCGCCCAGGTCTGTCACGGGCCCGCGCGTCGGAGTCGGCGGTCGACCGGTGGAACCAGGAGCGATAACAGCTAGGATCGACCAGATGCGCCGAGGCCTCCCGTTCGCGTACGTGCTCGCCGCATGCGGCCATCCCGCGACCGCACCTGCCACCCCGCCGTCCCCCGGGTCGGTGATCGGGAACACAGCTCCCGCTCCCGCGGCATCGCAGCGCCGAGCGGATCCCACGGCGGCGAACGCGGGGGCGAAGACGTGCACCATCGGCAACGCGATCGTGCTCGGCCCCCATGGTCAAGGTCACGCGGTGCTCGGGTTCGATTCGCTCGGTGGCCTTGCGGCGTGGAAGAGCGGGCCGGCGGAGATCTCGCTCCAGGCGATCGCGAGCGATGGTACGAAGGTCGGGACCGGGACCACGGTCGTCGTCGCCGAGGCGCTCGAACCGCATGTCGTTCACGCGGTCGGCGGTGGGTTCGTGGTGCTCGTACGCCGGTGGGAGTGGCAAACCAAGGACCTCGCCTGGTACGGCATCGTGGTGGATCACGCTGGGTCGACGTCGACCGGCGCGCTCGATCTACAGCTCGCCGACCTCGATATCACTGCGGCGCAGGTCACCGGCGCTCGCATCGCGTTGACGGTCGGCCCTGGCCACATCTCGAAGAATCCACAGCAGCCGGTGCACGGTCACAGCCTCGAGATCGCGCCCGCCGGCATCACCTCCTCGCCGAGCACGACGCAGGCGGGCACCGATCCGCGCGCGCCCGACGTGCTCGACTTCGAGATCACGAACGGCGCGGAGCCTCCGCCACACGGCCCCGGTGGTCGGATCAACGAAGCGATGGGGCGGCCGATCCTGACGCGCACCCTTGCCGGCAAGCGCGTCGGCGACCCTATAGAGCTCGAGTTCCGCGGCAATCCGATCGCAAACAGCATGAACATCTCGAACGACATCACCTGGAGCGGGACACACTTCTTGTATCCCTTCGCGGATGACGGCGACCGCTTGCTGCCGATCGATTGCCGGCCCTAGCGACGCGCGAAGCTATCGACCGTGTCGTCGAGGCCACTGCCCGTGGCAAACAGCACGACCAGCGTGTCGTCGATCGTGAATGCCTTCAGGCGAACGTGAACGCCTTGCACGATCACATGCAGGAATGCGGTGCCGCGACCGTGGTCCCAGCCAACGTCGTCCGCGACCGTGGTCGCACCGGCGAGGCCTTCGAGTCCCGAGAACAGATATCCCGGCGCGCGCTGCGCGAGCTGGCGAGCCGCTTCCGAGATTCCGCGGCGCGCGCCCCGGATCTCCTCGACGAACGCGGCGCGCGTGCGGATCGCCTTGTCGATCGTGCAGACGACGAGCTGCGCGTCGTGGTTCGTGAACGCGTCGCAGGTGGTGGAGAGCGAGCCCTCCATGCGGGCTGCAAACGCAGGATCCGCGACCCAGTCGGGACCCGGATGCCGAAGCTCGAAGCCCCGCGGATGGCGGAGCCAGCGCTGCCCGGCGGTGGTCTCGACGACGAGGTGGTCGCGGTCATCATCGCCGCATCCCGCGACGCGTCCGATCCCGTAGATCCCCACGCCGACGGCGGCGAAGCAGACGAGCGCGGTCAGGAACCGCACGATGTACACGCGCGGAGCATAGAACAATCGTCGACACCTCTTGCCCAGTCGATGACACTACAGACATGCGGGTCCTTGGTTGCGCCATCGTTCTCGGTCTCGTTGCCCCTGCCGCGGCCGAGCCGAGCTGGACGGACCTGCCGGCGCTGTTGTCCTCATCGACGGCCCCACTCGCTGACGAGCTCCGCGGGTGCGTGAAGGGCAAGCTGCCAAAGACCATCAGCGTGACCCTCTCGCGCGGCAAGACAGGCACGACGGCGGGCATGCCGATCTATGGTCTGGGCTTTCGCGGCGTCTCTCCCGAGGAGAAGTGCCTCGGCGCCGCGGTCGCCAAGCTCGTGTTCCCCGAGCTACCCGCCGAGTTCGAGCAGGTGCTGTTCGGCCTGATCATCCGTCGCGACACGGCGCCGACGCCGCCGCCCGACAAGGAGTTTGCCGACTGGAAGGATCCGGCATCCGCGGTGGCGACCTTGATCGACGCGCCGAGGCGCGCGACCCTCGCCGCGTGCGATACCAAGGCGCGGACCGTGCGGGTGGTCGTGGATCACACCTCGCGCGCGACCCGCATCTGGCTTCCAGCATGGCAGTTCCATTCGCCAAGAGGCGATGGCACCACGCCGCCCGCGGAACAGCGCGTGAAGGCCTGCATGACGAAGGCGATGCGCAAGTGGACCGCGCCCGCCCTGCCGGCCGCACTCGGCGAGCTCCAGCTCGCGATCCGCGTCTCGCGCTGACTGTGCACCGGCGTGCGCGAACCGCCGCCGGGGCATGGTGCGCGCGGTCCCCAGTGTGGAGCCACGTGGGCGGTGCGCTCCACAGCAACCACGCGAACCCGCACGCCGCTTGGTGGCGCGCCGCTCGCACTCCGGCGGCCAGATGATCACGGTCGCGCGCACCACCACCGTCCTCGCGGCGCTGCTGCTCTCCGCATGCACGTCGAGCGCACCCGACGATCCCGACGACATGTTCGAGCCACCGCCTGACCTCGCCGATGACGGCAAGGCGGATGCTCCGATGTCCTCGGACTGGACTCCGATCGGCCTGGGGGTCTCGTATCAGCAAGTGAACACCGGGCACGCGATCCTGATCGTCTACGGCGGCTACTCGGCGAAGCTGAGCTACAGCGCGGCGTGGGCCACCGAGCTCGTCGATGCGAAGCTCGGTGCGGCCGACGTCGGCCATATCTACGCGGTCAAGGGCCCCGCGGATGCGAGCTATGCGGCGCGAGAGATCGGGAATAGCAAGCTGCGCGCGCACCTCGCCACGCTACCCGCCGACGCGCCGATCTACATCGTCGCGCACTCGAGCGGCAGCTTCGTCGCGCACGAGCTCCTGCAGCAGCTCTACACGTCGGGCAACACCGCCGTGCTCGCCCGCATCTCGTACGCGAACCTCGACGGCGGTTCGAGCGGCCTCAGCCACAACATCGTGGCGGCGCTCGACAAGATCACGTTCGTCTACGCGCAGGATCCGTCGCTGTCCTCGGGCCTGTCGCAGAACACGTCCTCCGCGGTCGGGATGGGCCTGACCTACGCGATGTATGGCTCGGCCTTCAAGGTCGTCGTCCCTCACACGGGTTGTGCGAACGGTGCCGGCTGGTGCCTGCACGATGTGCTGATCACGCACCGTCCACACAACGCGCAGAGCTACGACCTCGCACGGGACTACACCGACTTCGTGACTCGGCCCGTGACCACCGAGTATCTCGACGCGCTGCTTCCGGCGCCGTGATCACTTCGTCTTGAGGTACTCGGTCACCGCTTCCTTGTCCTTCGCCGAGAGCTCCCAGCCGAAGTAGTGGCCCTGGTTCTCGACGAGGTCCGGGCAGCGGTTGGTCAGCGTTGCCGGATCGAGGTTCGCGAACAGCGCCACCGGTGTGCCGGCGGGCAAGGTCACCGGGCCAACCGGCGACGGAATGGTGATCGATGCCGTGGTGCGCTGGATCGAGCTGAGCAGGTCGCGCTTCCACGGGTTCAGCAGCTGGTCCATCGCGTCCTCGTACGCCGCCATTCGCCCAGCGACCGACGGGTCTCCGTTGTACAGGCCGAGGCGGTTGTTGTGGAAGAACGGCGCCGTCGCCCATACGCTGAGCAGCGGCACGTCGCGGTAGAAGCCAGGGCCACCGGTCGAACGCGCCTTGTACTCGTCGGACGAGAAGTTCGCCCAGATGCGGCCCGCCGCCCAGTTCGTGGTCTTCGACCGGCACGCATTCGTTCCGATCTCGCCGGCCGGGTGGATCAAATCATCCGAGAGCACGTCGTCTGGTCCCTGCCGCTCTCCATTCGAGTGGCAGCCCGCGCAGTTCTTGCGGAACACTTCCTTGCCGCGGCCGAGCTTGTTGTGCTCGACGTAGCTGTTGCCGTTCGGCGCCGCCGAGAGCGGCGTATCCGTATTCGTCGCCATGAACGCGCACTCGTCGACGACCGCGCTCTTCGCCTGGACGTACTCGGGGCAGCGCGCGGTGCACTCCGCGTCGTCGATCGGGGTCTGCGAGCCGCCCGGGCCGTTCGCCAGGTGCGGCACCATGCACTCCGCGGCGCACATGCCGATGTTGAAGTAGACGCGCAGCGCCGCCTTCTCGCAGCCGGCATCGTCCTCGCCGCCCTGCCCGCCGCGGTGGACGTTGATCGGCATGCCGTGGTCGGTCAGGTCGAAGTACGGGCGATCCGGCGTGTTGAAGAACTGGGTGATGATCCCGGGGTTGTTGACGCCGTCGTTCTCGATCGCCGTCGTGTCCACGGTGCCCGGTGCCCATGTGTCGAACACCTGCTTGCGCGGATCGTGCGGGTCGAGGTGTGCGCCGAACAGCTTGCCGATCTGGATGTACTGGTTGCCGACGGTCGCGTGGATATTCTCCCACGCCGGATGATTCGGATTCGCGGCCGGATGTGCCGGGTCGAGGCCCGCGTGGCATGCAGCGCACGCGACGCCGACCAGCGCCTTCGGGCCCGCGGGGGTGAGCACGATGCGCTTGCGCACGCCGACGACGCCCGCCGACCCCGGATCGGTGCACTTGTCGAGGTAGCCGCTCGATGCGTCTCCCTGGACGCAGTCGGGATCGTTGAGCAGGCCGTAGTTGGTGAATCGCGTGTCGCGCGGCGACGTCAAGGCCGCGTCGAGACCGAGCGACAGGTTGAACGGCGCATTCGGGAGGATGAGGCTGAAGAACTTCTCCCCCCCGAACGTGCTGGTGAACCAGACGTCCTTGCCGTGCTGGAGCTGGGGCGTCAGCGCCGCCGTGGTCTGACCGGTTTCGAGAGCCCCTTCGGCCGTACATCCCGCCGTGAACAAGATCAGCGCGAGGACACGAGTCTGCATGTTCGGATTCCCCCTGGTGAATCAACAGCACCTTCGGGGCTGGCCGATGTAGGCGTCAATTCGTAAGGATTGTCGTGAGACATACCGAACCAATCGCGTGAGACCAGCTAACTATGCGGGCATACGTCGCGCACATGTCGCGGGCTCGGCGCTGACTCGCGCTGAGCTTGAAGATAGTTATGTGGTCCAACGAACGATCAGATCGACTCGATGCGATCGTTCCGCACGCCGTTGGTCGGATCGAGGTGGATCGTGATCCCGATCGAGCCGTTCATCGACAGCGGCTCGGCGTACGACAGGCGCGAGAGCTGCTCGTAATCGGACGGATCGATCGCATCGGCCGCGGGCGCCGGCAACTGGCGCTTCGTGATCGAGAGCGAGAGGTTGAGATCGACGTGGTCGCCGATCTGGATCTGCACGAACGGCGATGCCGTGAGCAGCACGCGGCGCGTTGGATGGTTGATCTGCACGTCGCTCGACAGCGTGAGGCCATACGCGATCTTGTCGTGGCGCACGCTGCCAACAGCGTCGATGCCGTGCACCGGGTACTGAGCGAAGGTCTCGCCGATCTCGTTGCGAATGTTGTAACGGTCGACCGCCCAACCCACGTGATAGAAGACCTCGAGCCGGTTGCCGCGCGGATCGTCGGCAGGAAACATGTCCCACGCGATCGCCGCGCGCGACCGTGAGTTGAAGCGGTACTGCGCCTTCGGATCCTCGAAGCTCGTGTAGCTGCCCACGCCGAGCGACCAGCAGTCGTCGAGAAGATAGATGCCCTCGGCGCCGCCGCGGAACGCCCACTGCTTGCTGTCGAGGGAGACCTCGGTGCCATCGTCGAGGATCAGCGGCGGCTGACGGTTGATCCCGCCCGAGAGCGCTTCGAGCGTCAGCGCGCGGAACTTGCGCGTCATGTAGCGGCCGACGAGCGTCAGCTCGGAGGAAGCGGATCGGTAGTTTTTCGTGTAGTTGCCGTTGGCAGAGACGCCGAGCGCGATGCCCCATGGCGACGTCTTCGGTTTCTCCGCCGCCATCGCCGCCGGCACGGACAGCGCCACGGCCACCGCGCCGGGATAGCGCGCAGCCACGAACAGCGAGATACCGCGGAGGAACGCAGGCTCGAGGGCGGCGCGCTGCGCGTCATCGGTGGCGCGCGTGTCGAGGTCGACATCGAGCTCGATCACCGAAGGCGCGCCGGGCACGGTGCCGACGAACCGCAGGTGCAGGCGATCGATCAACGCGACGTGGTTGGCAGCGGCGTAGATGATTACATCTGCGCCCGCGCGCGGTGACGGGAACAGCACCTTGTTCGCATCGACGAGCCCGAGCAGGAACGCCGGACACGCCTTCGTGCGCCCCGTCTGCTCGCAGTCGATCGCGACGCGGATGGGCGCGGCGCTCTGCGCGAAGGCAGTCCCGGCGCCGAGCAGGAGGACCGCGATCAGGTACAGCCGGTGCATCGAGCGCGAACGTACCGCGGCTACACCGTGTCGCAGGTGTCGCGGTACGCTCGGCCCGTGACCGACGCCTCCGATCCCCGAGCCGATGCGATCCGCCATGGCTATGCACCGGTGGCGCGCGCGTACCGCGAGCACCTGAGCGACGAGCTCGCCGGCAAGCCGCTCGACCGCGCGTTCCTCGACGCATTCGCGGAGCGGTGCGTCGGCGGCACGATCATCGACCTCGGCTGCGGCCCTGGCCACATCGCGCACTACCTCGCCGGGAAGGGCGCGAGCGTCATGGGCATCGATCTCTCGCCCGAGATGATCGCGGAGGCGCGAACGACGTATCGCGGCCTTGCGTTCCGCATGGGCGACATGTTCGCACTGCCGCTCGAGGATGCCTCGGTCGCGGGCATCGTCGCGTTCTACGCGATCGTCCACCTCCGCACCGACGAGCTAGACGTGCCGTTTCGCGAGATGCGCCGCGCGCTGCGGCCGGGTGGGCTCGCCGCGATTGCATTCCATGCCGGCACCGAGTCCATCCACGTCGACGAGATGTTCGGGTGCGCGACGTCGCTCGATTTCTGGCTCCACCCCCCGGATACCGTGGCCGCAGCGCTCGTCGCTGCGGGATTCACCCTCGAGGCGCGGCTGGACCGCGAGCCGTACCCGAACGCCGAGCACCCGACGCGACGGACCTATCTCCTGGCACGTGCTTGAGCGCCTCGCGCTTGCTCAGACCGCTGAGCTCCGCATCGTGCGTCGTCACGTAGCGCACGATCTCGGCCGGATCGAGCTTCGCGTGCTGGCGCAGCGCCCAGCCGATCGCCTTGCGCAGGAAGAACTCCTTCGACGCGATCGATGGTGCGATGCACGCATAAAGTAGCTCCACGTCGATCCCGCCCTTGAACCCGAGCTGACAGATGATCGACGTGCGCCGCTTCCACATGTTCGGCGACCGACTCCACGAGCGCATCGACCTCGTCATCTCTCTCGGAAACGCGGCGAGGAGTGGTCCGATCCGATTCGCGGCGAGCTCGTCGACGTAGTCCCACCACGCGCCATCGACGATCATCTCCTCGTACATCGGGAGGGCATCGAGCGTCTGGAACGACTTCGCGTTACGGTGCCCCGTGAGCTGGATCGCCGCGTAGCGCTCCTCGCGGACTTCTGCGGTCCGCCACACCGCGAGCGCATCTGCCCGCCATCGCTCCGCGGAGTCGAACGGATAGTTCGCGAACACTGCGCTGAGCGCCACCCGCAGCTTCGGGGAGGTGATGCCGAGGTACGGCATCTCCGACTTCATGTACGCCTTCATCTTCGGGGCGCGCGCGGGCTCGGCGAGGGGCGCCAGCACTGCACGGATCTGGTGCCGCAATGTCTCCCGCTTCGCCATCGGCGGCGAGCTTGTCATGTTTAGCGCGGAATGCCGCGCGCCGAGCCGTGCACCGCGGGCGCCGTCGAGTAGCCTGCTAGCGGGATGGAGTACCGCATCGGCCGCGAGCTGGGGTCCGGCGCGCTCGGCAAGGTCGTCGAGCTCCTCGACGAGGATGGCCACGCGTGGGCGGGAAAGATCCTCCATCACAGCCAGGACACCGACGAGCGCGCCCGGCGTCGATTCGAGGTCGAGGCGCGCCTTCTCACCGGCATCGCGCATCCGAACCTGATCGCGGTGCACGGTCTCGTCCACATCGGCGAGCAGACCGCGCTCCGGATGGAGCTCGTCACGGGCTCCGATCTCGCACGCCTGATCGCGACCGAGGCGCCGCTCGCCCCGGAGCGTGTGATCGAGCTCGGGCGAGGCATCGCCGCGGGGCTCGCCGAGGCGCATCGCGCCGGCCTCGTTCACCGCGATCTCAAGCCGGCGAACATCCTCCTCTCCGGCGATGGCACGCCGAAGGTCGCCGACTTCGGCCTCGCGCGGGCCACCTCGTTCGCGTCCAGCGATCCCGACGCGCTCGCCGTCGCCGGAACCCCGGACTATATGGCGCCGGAGTCCGTCGATCCGCTGGCGATCGATGCGCGCAGCGATCTGTACGCGCTCGGCTGCATCCTCTGCGAGCTCGCGACCGGCGCGCCGCCGTACTCCGGCCCCACCGCGTTCGCCACGCTGCACGCGCATCGCAGCGAGCCTCTCCCCGTGCTCGACGGCGTGCCCGATGGGCTGCGCCGCGTGATCCGCTGGCTGCTCGCGAAGTCACCGACCGATCGCCCGCAGTCTGCAACCGAGGTCGAGACCGCACTCGGAAACCTCACGACCTCGACCGCGCTGGTCACGCTGCGCGACGAAGCCACCGTCGGCGTGCGGCGGTGCGCGAGCTGCGGTGCCTCGGGCCCCGCGCTGGTCAACGTGTGCTTCTCGTGCGGTGTCGCGCAACTCGAGCCCGCGGTCGGCCCGATGTCGGTGTTCGTCACCGGCCCCGGGGAGAACGCCGCGAAGCTCGATGCAACGCTGCGGCAGAAGCTGCTCGCGTGGGTCTCGAAGAACCCGGCGCTCGGGCTCGATGCGGCGCAACTCGCCAAGGAAGTGCCGCGCCTCCCATTCGGTCTCGTGGTCGGCATTGACCAGCCCTCGGCAACCTCGCTCGTCGCGTCGCTGCGTGGGCTCGGGTTCGAAGCGGAAGCGGTGACGGGTGGAAAGCTGGCGTTGTCGTCGATTCGCAAGAAGGGATGGACCTTGGCGAAGCGCACCGCGACGATCGGCGCCACGGGCACCTTCTTCGCGTTTCGCAGCTCCGGCACGATGATGTTGATCGGCGCCGCGATCGTCACGATCAGCGCGCTGTGGCGCGGCTTCGGCCACGCGAGCCGGCCGGTCACGAAGCTCAAGAAGGCCACGCCTCGCGCACTCCTGCCGTCTTCGCTCGAGGCCGCGCTCGGGCGCGTGGCGGGCGTGGTGCCCGCGATGGCGGCCGCACGGCATCGCGACGCGTTGCGGGGCGTGGTCGAGCGCGCGCTGTCGCTCCGCGATGCCCTCGATGCCAAGCAGCGCGCCGAGCTCGAACCGCAGATCGCGCAGCTCATCGATCACGCAGCCCTCGCATCGTCGCGGCTCGATCAGCTCGAGGCGGAGCTCTCTCCCGACGACCTGCGCTCCGGCGACGAGGCCCGCCGCGCGAGCTGGCACGCACGCGATCGCTGGGCCGCGAAGATCCTCCAGGTCACCGCGTTCCTCGATGCGATGCGCGCACGCACCGTGATGGCGAAGGCCAAGGGCGTCGCGCTCGCCGATGTCGACGAGCTGCGCGCGCAGATCCAGGCGCTCGAGGAGCTGGAATGAGCACGCCGAAGCCACCTGAAGCGTTCCCCGGCCAGCGCGTGGTTGGCGAGCCGATCCGCCTGCGCCACGAGACCGCGTGGACGGTGGAGCTGGCCGATGGCCGCCGCGCGGTGATCGCGCAGCTCGTGCCGGAGCTCGCCGCCGACGGCGCGCTACGCCGCCGCTGGGTCGCCGACATGGAGCGCGTCGCCGCGCTGCCCGCCGCGCATCTCGCACCGACCCTGAAGCTCGGTCCCGAGCCGGATCCGCGCGATCCCGCGACCGAGCCGCCGTGGCGCGTGCGCCTCGATCCTGCGGGCGGCACGCTCGACCAGCTCCTCCGCCGCGCGCCGCTGCCGATCGACGAGGTCATCGAGCTCGGCGGCAAGCTCGCCGGTGCGATGCAATCGTTCCACGCCGCCGGCGCCGTACTCCGAGATCTCGATCCGCGCAGCATCGTGATCGGCGACGACGGCAAGCTGTGGTTCACCGACGTGGGTCACGCGCGGCTCGCGATCCTGTCGTCGCGCACCGCATCGAGCCTGCTGCTGGAGAGCTCGCCGTACGTGGCAGCCGAGGCGCTGCTCGGAACGCTCGTCGACGCACGGGCCGACGTGTATAGCCTCGGCGTCGTGTTGTGGCGCGCGCTCACCGGCCGCGTGCCATTCGAAGCATCGCTGCTCGGCTCGCGAACCGCGCTTCCCGACCTGGCCACCGTGCGCCCCGAGGCGCCGAGCACGCTCGCCGCGCTCGTGGTCCGCTGCCTCGCGCACGAGCCAGAGCAGCGTCCCCCGACCGCGCGCGATGTTGCCGATGCGCTCGCCGGCCGTGGCACCGAGGTCGCGCTGGTCATCATGCGCGTCAACTGCCAGGCGTGCGGAGCGTTGATGCGCGCGGGACTGCGGCTGTGCCTCCAGTGCGGCAAGCAATCGGTGCAGTTCCATCGGGCGACGCCCGACGATCCGGACGCGGTGCAGATCGTCCTCGAGAAGGCGAAGGAGGATGCCACGTTCGTCGGCGGGCTCCACGACTTCTACGAGGCGGTCGCCGTCGATGTGCCGAAGCTCAACTTCGTCGTCGGCGATCACCGCATGTACAGCAAGGCCGAGCTTGCCGATCGCCACCGCACCCCGGCGGTGCTGATCGCGAACCTGGCGCCCGAGACCGGCCGGGCCCTCGCGCTACGGCTGCGCGCAGGTGGCTTCAAGATCTCCACACGTACGACGCGGCAGGACGCGGCGTCGGCCCGGACCGCACGCCGCCTGCTGCTCGGTTCTGCGGCAGGTGTGGTTGGAGGCATTGGCGCCATGGCCGCCGGGGGTGGGCTCGGCGTCGTGTTCGGCGGCCTCGCCCTGATGATCGCGGTCGTCACGCTGTTCGTGGGCTGGGGTCTGCATCGCCGCACGAAGCGCTGGGCCAAGCGCGTGCCGCTCGCCCTGCTCCGCGCCACACCGGCCGCGCTCCCCGCCGGCGACGCGCTCGTCGCAACCATCGCGTCCGTGCTGCAGACCGCGAAGTCGCCCGACGTGCGGGCGCGCCTCGACGAGCTCGCGTCGCTCGTGCAGCGGCTGTGCGATGCCAAGGCCGCGCTCGCCGGTGGCACGAGCGCCGAGGTCGCCGACGCCGAGCGCGTCACGGCGCCGGTCAAGCCGCTCGTCGAGCTCGCACGCGCCACCGCGGAGACGATCGAATCGATCGATCACCAGCTCGCCACCCTCGACGAAGGCGCGATCATGCGCGCCCTCGCCCGCTGCGAGGCCCGCAAGGAAGCCCCCGCGCTGCGGCAGGACTTGCTCTCGGGCCTCGATACGCTCCGCCAGCTCGAGGAGCAGCGCGCGCATCTGTTCGGCCGGTTGCTTGAGCTGACCTCGCTGACGCGCAGCGCGGTGTCGCTCGGCCTCAACCTCGTTGCCACCCTGCGCTCCGACGACGTCGAGGTCGCCCATGCCCTCGCCGCGCTCGACGAATAGCCGCTACTTGCTCGCCGCCTTCGGTGCCTTGTCGTTCGGCTTCGCTTCCTTCACGTACTTGTCGAACCATCGCACCTCCTCGTAGGCGAGCTGCTCGTTCGACTCCATCGACGAGTACCAGTGCGGCTCGTGCGGCAGCATCACGAGGCGCGACGTGCCGCCGTTGCCGCGGATCGCTTCGAAGAGCTTCACGGCCTGTAGCGGCGTGGTGCCCGGGTTCGCATCGTCCTGGCCGTGCATGATCAGGAGCGGCAGCTTGATCTTCTCGGCGACGAAGAACGGCGACACCTTGAGGTACACGTCCCGCGCCTTCCACACCGAGCGGCGCTCGCTCTGGAATCCGAACGGCGTCAGCGTCTTGTTGTACGAACCGCTGGTTGCCACACCCGCGCGGAACAGGGTCGTGTGCGCGATCAGGTTCGCCGTCATCAGCGCGCCGTGGCTGTGGCCCGTGACGCCGATACGGTCGCGGTCGACCACGCCGGTACCGACCGCGGTGTCGACCGCCGCCTGCGCATCGTCGACGAGCTGCTGCAGATACGTGTCGTAGGCCTTCTTGGGATCCCCGACGATCGGGAACGCCGCGTTGTCGATCACTGCGTATCCGGAGAGCAGCAGGAGCATGTAATCGCCGAGCCGCGTGAACACCTGCTCCGACCCGCTGACCTGACCCGCGGTCGCGGTGCTCGCGTAGTCGAGCGGGTACGCGTAGAGGATCGCGGGGATCCGCGTACCCTCGACGTAGCCCGGCGGCGTGTAGAGGGTGAACGACAGTGCCGTGCCGTCCTTGCGCTTGTACTTGACGAGGCTCTTCTTGATCGCGCGCACGGCCGGTGTCGGATCCGCGATGTGCGTCACCGCGCGCGTGGTCGACGCGAGCGTGGCCTCGCCGGCCTTCGCGCCCGCGATCGGCGCGCTCACGGTGCGCATGTACGCGTTCGGCGGGCTGGTCGGCGACTGGTGCCAGGTCAGGAAGTTCTTGTTCGTCGCGTCGGTGAACGACACGAAGTATTCGAGCGCCGCCTTGTCGCTGCGGAACAGGCGATCGGTCTTCCGCGTCTTGAGATCAAGGCGGTCGAGGAACGGCCGGTCACCCTCGGTGGACGCCCCTTGGCCGCGGAGGAAGATCGTGTCGCCGTCCTGCTTCACCACCCACTGACCGTTGGGCAGCACCTTGTAGACGGGCGAGCCCGGGTCCTTGTAGCGCTCGTCGCTCGACATGTCCCACAGGACGCTCGGCTTCACCTTCGGATCGTCGACGTTGACCACGAACGTCTTTTGCCAGTGCTTGTTCTCGTCGACCTCGTTGAGGAGCGCCAGCCCTCGCTGCTCGCTCCAGTCGTAGCCCGCGAAGCGCTGCTCGGTCCGCGCGAGCTCGGCCGGCGCGCCCGTGAACGGCGGGTTCAGCATCATGATCTTGTCGCGCGCCGGCACCTTGGTGTTCCAGTCGCCGCCGTCGAGCGCCTCGGCCCACAGCAGCGTCGCCGGCTCCGTCGAACGCCACGAGTGATCGCGCGGTCCCGTGGGAACGCCCTGGACCGGGACGCGGTCCGCGGTCGGCAGCTTCGCGAGCGGCGTTCTGTTGCCGCTGCGATCCCAGATCTCGATGTCGTGCGCGAACCGATCGTACGTCGTGACGTACGAGTACGGCCGCGTGATCGTGGAGACGAGGATGTGGTTGCTATCCGGCGAGGGATCGAGCTCGGTGTACACCGCCGGTTTGCCGAGCTTCGTGCTCGTACCGGTCGTTGTATCGACGAACGCGAGCTGGCTCGAGCCGTAGTACTCGAACAGCTCCTCGTCGTGGCGATTCGAGAGCGTGTCGCGCGTCTCGTACGTGCTGCTCTCGCCGGTCTGCCCGGTGGTCTCCTGGATGCTCGGACCGTCGGCGGTCACCGAGGCCGCGGGCGGCGAGCCGATGCCATCGGGCACGAGCTTGACCAGCAGCGTCTTCTGATCCGCGAGCCACTGCAGCGAGCTGCCGAGCATCGGGTTCAGCTTGAGATTTCCGATCCGGCGCGTGGTCCCGGTCGCATCGCCGACCCACAGCTCGACCGCGTCGGCCGCGGTGTTGCGGAAGGCGAACCGCTTCCCGTCCGCAGCCCAGCTGAACGCATCCGCGCAACCGCCCGGCGGCAACGGGATCGCCTTCTCGTCACTGCTCGCGACGTCAACGATCGACAGCGCCTGCGCGCACGGCGCGACGCCGTAGCCACCCGGCGTGTCGTGCTTGCGGCGCGTCCGCGGCTCGACGCGCACGCCCGCGAGCTTGAGGAACGGCTCCGCGACCTGCGCCATCGCGGGATAGCGCACGTTCGAGACCAGCAGGATCTTGTCGCGCGTCGGGCTGATCACCGGAGACGGCGCGGCCGGTGCGTGCAGCACCTCGAGCACGTTCGGCGGCGGCTTGTCGTATCCGGAGACCACCGGTGTAGACGGCGGCGCCACCATCGGTGTCTGCACGGCGGCCACGGGCGTCGGGGCGGCCGGAGACGTCACCACCGCCGCCGGTGTCACCGGGCACGGCGCGACGGCAGGCGTGGCGCAGGCCACGAGACTCGAGAGAACCGCGACGGTCGGAAAGCGCAAGGACATGCGCCGAACACTAGCGCATCGACCGCCCTCCTCGTACCGGTCTTGCCGCGCGCGAGCCGCGACAGGTGCGACCGTGTTACGAGTGCGGGATGAGGCCTGCACTTCTGTTCGTGCTGGCTGCGGCCTGCACCCCGCCGGCAGCAAAGCCGATCGCGGATCCTGCTGCGACCACGCCCGCCGCCATCGGCGAGACGTTCACGATCGATTCGAAGATCCTCGGCGAGCGCCGCACCATCAACGTGTTCGTTCCGCTCGGAGCCTCCGGACCGCTCCCCGTGCTGTACATGCCCGACGGCGGAATGACCGAGGACTTTCCGCACGTGGTGGGCTCCGCCGACGTGTCGATCAAGAACGCCGTGATCCGCCCGATCATGGTCGTCGGTGTACAGAACACCGAGCGCCGCCGCGACCTCGTGGGATCCACGGTGATCGCCGACGAGATCAAGGTCGCTCCGCACGCCGGCGGCGCTGACAAGTTCCGCGCGTTTCTCCGCGACGAGCTGAAGCCGCTGATCGAGAAGCGCTACCGCACGACCGGCGAGTCCGCACTGATCGGCGAGTCGCTGGCGGGCCTGTTCGTCGTCGAGACGTTCCTCGTCGAGCCCACGCTGTTCGATAGCTACATCGCCGCGAGCCCGAGCGTGTGGTGGAACGAGCAGACCGTCGTACGCAACGCCGCCGCGCGCCTTGGCAACTGGACCGCGGGCACCCGGAAGCTCTACGTCGCCACCGCCGACGAGGAAGCGATGCAGGAAGGCGTGGAGATCCTCACCACCGCGCTGCGCATCACGACGCCCACGGGCGTGACCTGGAGCTACGAGCCGATGCCGAACGAGCACCACAGCACGATCTTTCCGACTGCCGCGTTGCACGGCATCCGCTACGTGTTCGGCATCCCGCCCGAAGAGGAGTAGGTCAGATCAGGATGGCCACGCTCGGCGCGAAGTCGAACTATTTCGCGGTCGACGACGTCAGCGCGGTCCACGCGCGCGCCACCAAGCTTGGCATCCTCGCGGCTTACCAGGTGCACGGGCAGCCGGCGGGTGAGGTCATCACGCGGCCGTGGGGCGAGAAGTCGTTCTATGTGGTCGACCCGTGGGGGAACGACCTCTGCTTCTGCGAGAACGGCACCCTCTACACGTAACGATCCGTGTCTCTGGTAACGGATCGAGGTTCCCGCGCCGCACGTAACCCCGCGAGCTGATTGGGCGACGGAGCGGTACGGCGGATGCTTTATCCGGAGCCATGACCATCGTCCTTCAGCTCCTCGCCCAGGTCTCGATCCTCGCCGTCGGCATCGGAATCGTCACGGCGCTCCGCCCGCGCGGCCAACAGGCTGCTCGTTTCGCGATGAACTGATCCGATCGCGGGAGGACGCTCCGCATCGTCAGCGTGAGCACTGCACACGGTATAAGGCGGGATGCAATTCGCGCGCGGCCCGTCGACGATCAAGCTCGGTGACCTCGAGGTCCGCCGGCTTGGCTTCGGTGCGATGCGCCTGCCCGGTCCGGGCGTGTGGGGCGAGCCCGCGGATCCGGATCAGGCGCGCGCCGTGCTGCGCCGCGCCGTGGAGCTCGGCGTCCAGCTCATCGACACCGCCTGGTACTACGGCCCCGAGGTCGCGAACCGGCTGATCGCGGAGGCGCTTCACCCGTATCCCGACGACCTGGTGATCGCGACGAAGCTCGGCGCGTATCGCTCGCCCGACAAGGGCTGGCACTCGCACCACCGGCCCGAGGATCTGCGGGCCGGCATCGACAAGGACCTCGCCGGGCTGCGCAAGGAGCAGCTCCAGGTGGTCCACCTGCGCTGGATGCCCGGCATACCGGTGCCGTTCCTCGAGGCGCTCGATGCGCTGATCGCGGAGCAGGTGCGCGGCCGGATCCGCCACATCGCGCTCAGCAACGTCACCGTCGAGCAGCTCGAGCTCGCGCAGGCCCGTACGCCGATCGTCGCCGTGCAGAACATGTACGTCGCCGCCGGCGAGGCGCCGCGCATCGGACCGACGTCGTCGCATCCTGATGGCGCCGCGATGCTCGCCGCGTGCGAGGCGCGCGGGATCGCGTTTCTCCCGTTCTTCCCCCTGGCGATGGGCGCGCTCGGCAAGCCCGATTCCGCGCTCGCCGCCGATGCCGCACGCCTCGGCTGCACCACGGCGCAGGCGGCGATCGCATCGCTCCTCGCGCGCTCGCCGGTGATGCTTCCGATCCCCGGAACGAGCAAGCTCGCCCACCTCGAAGAGAACATCCGAGCGGCGGACATCGCGTTCTGATTCTGACTCGCCGCTGACAGCATTCGTCGTCGGTCGAGACGCGCAGAACTCTGGTGTAATCGAACGTTCTCACCGCGCGGCGCGGGCCTCGCGATCGTGTTAGTGCGCGAAATTGTAGAGCGTTGCCACGGTCTCTGAGCCAACTCGTCGCACTCGAAGCGTCGTTGCACAACGCGATCGTGCGCTGCGCACGATCGCGCGTGGCACGCGCCGTGATGACTGCATTCGCATGCGCCTCACCACGCTGCTCGGAGCTTCCATCGCAGTCATCCCGTCGCTCGCGATCGCGAACCCTCCGCCTCGCGCGGTGGTGCTCGACGAGCCCACGTCCAACCACATGCAGTTCGCGCGCGTCATCGTTCCCGATGCTGTGAACACGACGACTGCGGTCGTGGCGCAGAGCAAGACGATCTATCTGAATCACACGGGCGTCACGCTCCACCCCGGCAACGATGACTCGCGCACGAATACCTCGTCGATCGTGAACAGCAACGTGAGCGTGCCGGCGTGGAACACGAGCGCTGCGAACTGGGCCGCGACGGTGTCGTGCTTCAAGGCGATGTTCTCGCGATTCGATGTGGTGATCACCGACGTCAACCCGGGCAACGTGCCGCACATCGAGGCCGTGTTCGGTGGCACCCCGCAGCAGGTCGGCATGCCGAGCGGCGTTGGCGGCGTGTCTCCGTTCACGTCGAACTGCGGGATCATCGAGAACTCGGTCGTGTTCACGTTCACCCAGGTGCTGCCGCAGGACGCGCAGACGATGTGCGAGGTGATGGCGCAGGAGGTCGCGCACAGCTACGGCCTCGATCACGAGCTGCTCGCCTCGGATCCGATGACGTATCTGAACTACAACGGCGCCCGCACGTTCAAGGACCAGCTCGTGTCGTGCGGCGAGAGCACGGCACGCAACTGCGGCATCGGCGGCTCGACGTGCCGCGTGAAGCAGAACTCCGTCGCGCTCCTCACCGAACGGCTCGGTGCCGCCGACGCGATCGCACCGACGATGGGCATCACCTCTCCGGCGGACGGCGACACGGTACCGCCGGGCTTCCAGGTCACCGCGACCGCGACCGACAACGTCGCGGTGACGGCCGCGACGCTCTCGATCGACGGCGCCGTGGTCACCACCACGCCGGGCGCCGGCCCCTACACGTTCCCCACCGATGGCTCGATCGCGCTCGGCACGCACACCGTCAAGGTCGAAGCGACCGACGGTCACAACGTGCAATCGCAGACGATCACGGTGAACGTCGACGAGAACGCGTCCGATCCAGGCATGGGCAGCGGTAGCGGTAGCGGCAGTGGTAGCGGTAGCGGCGGTGGCGGTGGCGACGATGCCGGCGGCGACCCGGGCGCGAATGGCGGCTGCTCGACCTCGGCCGGCGGCGGCCTGGCGTTCGGCCTGTTCGCCCTCCTGCTCGTTCGCCGTCGTCGGACCTAGCGTTTCGAGATCCGGACGATCGCGCCGTTACCGGCGGTGAACACGGCGTCCTCGCTCGCGACGAGCGGCTGCGTCGCGCCCGGGAGGTTGCCCTCGACGAGCTCGAGCTTGCCTCGTCCGTCGGCGGGCACGCGCAGGAGGTTGACCCGGCGGTTCTTCCCCTTCACGTAGCTGCGCAGGTACACGAAGCCGTCGTCGACGAGCAGTTGATCGCTGTTGACGAGCTTCGTGGCGATCACGCTCGACTTCGCGGTGGCGAGATCGATCCGCAACAAGGCGCCTCCGAACTTCGGCCCATCCTCGCAGTTGACGAACGCGAGGCCGGAAGCGATCGCCACGCCGACCGGGCCGCTCGGCAAGCCGCGGGTCAGGATCTTCGGCGCACCGGTCGCGAACGGTACCGCGGCGAGCCAGCGCTTGCCGTAGCTCGTGACGTACAGCGCCGAGTCCGAGGCCGCGAGCGACAGGCCAAAGTGACCGCTGTCGGCCGGCAGCTTCGCGAAGATCTCCACCTGGCCGGTCGCGATCGTCACCTTGTAGATCGCGTCGCCACGAAACACGTTGAGATACACGGCGCCGTCGTGGACCACGAACGTCTCGGGCTGATCCGGCAGGCCGACGATCGCGACCCGCCGCACGGGTCCTGCCGGCCCCGGCTCGACCAGCGCGTCCTTCGTCATCGTCAGCACGACGCCGCCATCGACGATCAACCGCCGGGACACGATCTGAGCGACCTGCTCGCCGTCGGAGAGCCGCTCGAGGCAACCGTCCTGCGACATCCGCCATGTCGTATCGCCGGAGATCCATACGAGCGCGCCGTCGATCAGCGCCGCCTCGCGGACGGCGCCGGATGCCAGCTCTCGCCGCCCTGGGTGATCCTCGCGGATCTGGGCCGCCTCGCAACGGGCAGCGGCGGCGGTCCCGGCGGATCCGAGGACCGCGGCGAGGACTGCCAGACTGCCGAGCTTCACGCGAGCATGTTGATGCAATGCCGGGACCCGGGGGGCGCGCGCGCGATTTCACCGATCTACCGGCGCGCTGTGAAGCGCCGGTTACTCCGGGTGGTCGATCCACGCGCTGGTCCTGGCGCGGCGCTCCTCCCAGGCTTCGCCGGCGGCCGCGAAACCATCGCGTGCCCGGATGGCAAGTGCCTGCGCGCGGGCGTGTGATCCGAGCTGCCACAGCGCGCGCGCCAGGTCAAAGCGCGTGCGCGCCAGCTCCCCGGCGTCGCCGGCGCTGTCCTCGCGAAGCTTCAACGCGCGCTCGAGTGCGACCTGCGCGGCCTGGGGAGCCTTGCGCCCGAGCTCGGCCTCGGCCACACACACCAGGTCGTAGGCGAGCTTCGGATCTTCGGGTGCAGTGGCCTCGTCGATCGCAAGCGCGCGGGCGCAGTACCCGATCGCGTCGTCGAACGCGCCGCGCTTGGTCGCGAGCTCGCCGAGGTTCGAGAGCGGGATCGCGAGGTCGCCGTGCTTCGGGCCGAGCGTCTTTTCGTAGATCCGCAGCGCCGCCGTCAGGTGCTCGGCTGCGCCGGCCGCATCGCCCATGTCCATCAGCAGCCCACCGATGTTGTTATGCGAGGTCCCGACATCGTGGCTCTCGGGACCGAGCGCCGCGACGCGGATCGCGAGCGCCTTCTCGTAGAAGGTGCGCGCTTCCTGGATCGCGCCCTGGTGAAACCTGTCCACGCCGAGATTGTCGAGGGAGTCGGCGAGCTTCGGGTGATCCGCGCCGAGCTTGACGCGGCGGAGCTCCAGCACCTGCCGGTGGACCTTCTCGGCGCGCACGTAGTCGCCCTGGAACGAGCGCACGAGGCCGATCGTGTTGAGCACGTCGGCGATCTCGAGCTCGTCGGGCTCGGCCTCCGTGCGGAGCAACTCGACCGCGCGATCCGCCTCGCGGAGCGCCGCATCCTGGTCGCCCTTGGCCGACCAGATCAGCGCGCGCGTATGCGCCACGCCCGCGAGCTCGTGCGCCGTTGCATCGGCGCGCAGAGCGATCGCCTCCGCGGCGCTCGCGAGCGCGAGCCCTTCGAGCGGTCGTTCCTCCTCGTAGCCAACCACCCATGCGAGCTCGGCCCATGCGAGCGTACTGACGTCGTCGAGGTGCGCACGCGCGGCGGCCTGAACAGTATCCGTGAGCGCGGCCTCGGCGACCGTGAAGCTTCCGGCGTTGCGCTCGACAGTCCCCCGCACCAGGCCCGCCTCCGCGACCAGTGGCGCCCAGCCGATCTTGCGCGCGCGCTGCACCGCGACCTCGGCACGCTTCCGGACATCGCGCCACTCCCCGAGGTCCAGGAGCGCGCGGATCTCCACGAGCTCGGTGCGCGCGACTCCGATGGCGGTGCGCTGCATCGGATCATCGGGGAGCGGTATCACCGCGCTCAGCGCATCGCGATCCGCGCACGCGGCGACCGACGGCAGGTGAGCCACGGCCTCGATCGCCGCCGCAACGCGTGCGGAGTCTGGCTTCGCGACGAGCTGATCGACGAGCGCTCGCGTCTCGTCGCGCCGGCGGTCGAGGCATCCCATCCGGAGATCGAGCAGCTGTGCGCTCTGCTCCCCGCTGACCCGCGTCGCGCGACACGCCTCGCGGCGCATGCCGATCCATGCCGCCGCGCGCTGATCGAGCGCCGTGCGGACCTTGCGCGCGGTCTCCGGGGCGAAGCTCGCCCCCGTGGCACGGAACGCCTGCTCGAGGCGTGCGCCGATCGCCGTGTCCCAGACTCCATCGAAGTGACGCGCGGCATCCTCGCAGGGCGCCGGCGCCGAGCTGCGCATCGCGAATGCGGTGATCAGGCCCGCCGCGGCCAGCGCGCCGAGACCGATCGCCGCGATCTTGCGCCGCCGCCGCGCCGGATCGGCCAGCAGCGCGGCGAGCACGTCGTCCATCGCCGGATAGCGATCCGCGGGAGCCGGCGCGAGCGTGCGCATCAGGACGCGCCGCACCCACGCCGGCGTGTCGTTGCCGGCCGGCGGCGCCCGGAACAGCCCGGTCGTCGAGGCCTCGGTGTACTGCGCGACGTTCTCGCCGACGAACGCGCGCTGGCCGTACAGCAGCTCCCAGCACGACACCCCGAACGCGAACTGATCCGCACGCGCATCGAGCACGCCTTTCTTCCGCTGCTCGGGCGCCATGTAGAACGGCGTGCCGGTGATCCGGCTGACGACCACCTGCGGCAGAGACGACCCACTGCGCGCCACCGGAATCGTGGTGTCCTCGGACTCGACGTCATCGCCGGCCTCGTCGGCGAGGTCCTCCTCCTCGGCGGGCGACGAGGCCACGCGCGCGAGCCCGAAATCAAGGACGCGCACCCGCCCGTCTGCGCCCACGATCGCGTTCTGCGGCTTGAAGTCGCGATGCACGAGACCGACCGCGTGCGCCGCCGCGAGTCCGCGCCCCGCCTCGACCAGGTATGGGAGCAGCACGCGCCACGTCGGCTTCGTCTCCTTCCACCAGTGCCACAGCGTTCGTCCCTCGACGAGCTCGAGCGCGATGAACACCGTCTCGCCGAACATGCCGACGTCGAACACCTGGACGATGTTCGGATGCGAGACCTTCGCGAGCGCCTGCGCCTCGCGGATCATCCGCGTGGTGGTCTCCTTCGTCACCGCGCGCACGAGCTTGAGCGCCACGCGGCGGTCGAGATCCGGATCGTAGGCGCGATAGACGATGCCCATGCCGCCCACGCCGAGCCGGTCGAGAATCACGTAGCGGCCAACGCAGGTGCCGCGATCGAGGAGCGGCAACGGCAACACCCGGCGCTTCGCCGGCGGCTGCGGCGCTACCGTGGTCGTCTCGACGTCCTCCGGATCCACGTCTCCTATCGTACGCCGGACTAACGCACGACGTCGCCGAGCGCGACCAGCGACCACGCACGCTCGCGGCGGGCCTCCCGCGCCCCCGAGGCCACGCGCAGCAGAGGCCGATCGCGCTCCCAGCGCGTGCGCTCGTCGTCGGGCGTCCAGCGCTCCTCGACCTGTGCGGCCCCCCGTGTGACGAGCGCGATCAACCCGGCGAGCGCCACGTGCGTGGCTTCGGCCTTCGCGTCGGCCGCGGCGAGCGCGCGCGTGGTGATCGCCAGCGCGGCGAGCGTCTCGACGAGATCGCGCGGCATCGACCGCCGACGCGCCACGCCGATCAGATAGCCGAGCAGCGCGCCGTGGACATGCAGATCCTCGATGGTGCGAAACGGCTTCAGATACTCGTCGTAGCCATCGCCGGGCAGAACGTCAGCCTCCGCGACCGCCACGTTGTCGAGCTCGACCTCGGCGTGCGGGATCTCCGGAACGAACGGTGCCGACGACGAGTGCAGGGTCACACCCGGCGCGCGGGTCGATACCCGCACCACCCGCAGCCGATTCTTCCCATCATCCCCGGCGCCAATGGTCGCCACCACGAGCAGCGTGGAGGCCTCGCTCGCCACCGTTGCCCACTTCTTCTTCCCGGTCAGCGTGTACTGCCCGGGGCCCGCGGCGATCAGCGCGGTGCGGATCGCGCGCGGATGATTGCCGCCCTCCTCGGTCGCGCACAGTGCCGTGATCTCGCCCGCGGCGCCGGGGACGAGCGCGCGCAGCGCCTCCGCGTAGCCGTTCGCGAACGCGAAACCAAGGCGATCCGAGCACGCCCCACCGACGAGCGCACGATCGATCGACGTCTCCCAGCGCGCGCGCTCCGCCGCCGTTGCGTCCCACCACGCGCGGAGCGTGTCGACGGGCGGTGGAACGAGAGCGGGATCGAGCAGGCGGCGAAGGACAGCAACGGTCGTCACGCCCTCACGCTGCCATGACGCGCCATGTGCGCGCTGCTCGACCGTCGAGCAATTCGCGCTGAACAGTCCACATCGCCTCACGATCTCGTCCTGTGCACGCCGCTCCTACACGGACGACTTGCTACGTTCGGCGGCACCTTGAACCCGACCACGGCACGCGCACGGATCGTCGCTGGTGATCTTCGCGGCGGCGCGCTGTTCGACGTGCTGCTCGCGCTCCCCGCGACGGATCGCGAGACGTGGATCGACGCGGTCCTCGGCATCCCGCCACCGCCACCCGATCGCGATCTTCCGCGCGGCGCAGTGCCGTACCTGCCGGCTGGCGTCGACGAGGTCATCGCGATGGTGCGCGAGGCGCCCGTGCTCGCGACCGACGAGCTCGTCGATCTTGGCTCCGGCCTTGGACGCGTCGTGATCCTCGCTCACCTCCTGTGCGGTGCCCGCGCGCACGGCATCGAGCTCCAGTCGCACCTCGTCGAGCACGCACGCACCGCCGGCGCCGACCTCCGTCTCCCTGCCGTGACCTTCGAGCTCGCAAACGCCACGGACGTCGAGCTCGATGGCTCGGTGTTCTTCCTCTACGCTCCGTTCAACGGCGACATGCTCGCCCGGGTCGTGCGCCGCCTCGAGGCTGTGGCGCAGCGCCGCCGGATCACCATCGCCGCCGTGGACCTCGAGCTCGGCGACCTGCCCTGGCTCGTCGCCCGGCCCTCTTCCCGTGCCGCCCTGACCCTGTACCAGTCCACGCAACCGGCCTGATGGCGTAGTGTCTTCGTGACATGGACGAGTCGACCGACCTCCGCAACTTCCGCCCGCGCCTGATCCGGCTCGGGATCGCGGCGGCCATCAGCGCTGTCCTCACGTGGTTCACGATGCACGCGATGGTGTCCTCGGGCCGCGGCCCGAGCTCCGACCCGATCAGCTCGAGCTCGGTCGGTGTGCTCTCGATCGCGATCTTCGTGATCGCCACGATGGCTGCCTACTCGGTGATCTCCCGACGCCCGCGCAGGGCGTAGCGCGTCAGGTCGCCGGCTGGCCGTCTCGGCCGCGCGCACGCCGGCGATCACCAGCACGTGTGGAACGACTGTTCTTGCGCCACGACCGTCTTCGGCGTCGCGCCACCGCCGCAGTCAGCGTACACGCCCTGCGCCTCGCTGCCGAGCACGCCGGCCGTGGTGAACAGCGTCTCCTCGTCCACGATGCCGTCGAACCGCGTGCGGTAGCGCGGAGACGCCTTCCACTGGTTCGCGTTGAGGCTGACGTACTGGCGCCACCGCGGCATCCCGCGCGCCACCGCCACGGCTTCCAGCGCCGCGCGCTGGCACTCGGCGTCCTTGCCCGTCGTATGAAGCTGGCGCGCCTCGGCGAGCCGGTAGTGCACCACGTTGATGCCGTGCACGGCGGCGTTCCCCATCGCCTCGCACGCCACACCGCCCCGCGCACCGCACGCATCGAGCGGGCGCCGCATCGACGTGAAGTGCGAGACCATCACACAGCGCAGCCTGTCCTTGGTCACCGGATGCGCCATCAGCTTCCACGCGCCGGTCACGCGCACCACGTCGCCACGCGCCACCTCGGGTTGCAGTGCGGCGCCCACCGCCGCCTCGATCTCGGCCTCCCACGAGCCCTTCTTGTGCGGCTTCGGCAACCGGCCGCGCACGGCGCGCACCGCGATCTTCGCGCCGCCCACTTCGTCGGCGAACGTGATCGGCCCCGTCTCCGGCGCATCCGCCGTTCGACACGCGAGGTGAACGATCTCGGCGCGCGGCAGCTTCTTCCCCGCACGAGGATCCGGCGTCTCCGCCCGGTAGCAAGATGGTTCGCAGCGCTCCTGCGTCCCCGCCGGCTTGTCGCATGTTGCCGCGAGCGCGCCTTGCTGCTCGGCCTCGAGCTCGCGATGCGCGGCCGCCAGCTTGTCCTTGCGCACGCGCTCCGCACGCTCGCGATCGGCGCGCGCGACCTCGGGATGTGCGATCGCGACCCGCGGTGGCGGTACGGCCGCCGGTGGTCCGCTCGATCCGCACGCGGTGAGCGCGGCACATGCGAGAACAGCGCGGAGCACGCACGGAGAGTACGCCGCTACAGCCGCTTCGCGAGGTAGATCGCCGTCTCGCCCGGCATGTATTCGCCGTAGTACAGCGTATCGGCACCGCACAGCTCGTACCCGAGCCGGTTGTACGCGGCCACGCCGGGGACGTTCACGTTGCTTGTCTCGAGCCACACGTGCGTCGCGCCGACGACGCGCCCGTGCGCCTCCACGCGTTCGAGCAGCGCGCGCCCGACGCCGCGCCGCCGCCACGCGGGCGAGATGTAGAGGAACCACAGCACGAGTCGCTGGTGCCACGCCTCCTGCTGCACCGTGGCAAACCCGCGGATCGCGCCGTCCTCCTCGGCGACCCAGCCTTCGTCCCACCGAGCCCACGGCGCGAACACTTCACCGATCGAGTAGCGCTTCACGAGCGGCGTCTCGAGCGTGCGCTCGACGAGCTCGATCCCGCGTGCTCGCGTCACCACATCGAATACCGTCGCCGTCTCGAACGACGTATCCACCGCCTCCACACCCCGCTGGTCCGGCTTGCGCTTCAGCGCACGAATCGTGAACGTCACGCCCCATCCTGGACGCTCGGCGCGGCGAAGTCGTACGCACGAACCACCTCGCACACCTCGACCCGATACGAGGCATACATCTCGGTCTTGCCGCGGCGCTGCGCGATCACGTGATCGGGGTGCTCGCGCCACGCCCGCAGCGTCTCGAGCGACGTGAACGTCACCATGCTGACCGCGTCGCCATCGGACGACGTGAAGTCCTTCGCGCTGACGAACCCTGGCAGGGTCTGGACCAGCTCGTACATCTGCGCGTTGAGCGCCTCGTAGGCGGCGCGATCGACATCGGCGCGGACCGTGGTCCGGATCAGAACGATCACCATCCGGCGAGTACGCCACATCGGCGGTCTGAATACGCGTCCAGCCGCCTGTGCCCGTCGCTGGCCGTCGATTCTGTACGTCAGGGCGCGGCGAAGTCGTACGTGCGAACCGCATCGGCGCCGAGCGTACTATTCTCTCCGCGATGGATCCGCTGTTCCCTTGCCTGCATGCGCCGAGCGATCGTCCCGCCGTGCGCGTCGGCGACCGCGTGCTGACCCAGCGCGAGCTCGCGATCGCGTGCTCGCATCACGTCGCCAGGCTCGCCACGCGTGGTCACGCGCCGGGCGATCGCATCGGCGTGTGGACCCAGCCCGCACTCGAGACCCTCGTGGCGTTCGCGGCGCACGCCGCCGCCGGCTACGTGTCGGTGCCGCTCGATCCGAAGCTCGGCGCGAACGAGCTCGCTCACGTCCTCGCGAACGCGGCCCCGCGGGCGTGCGTCGCGGCCGATCCTCACGCCGTCACCGGCGAACCTCTCGCGACCTCGATCGTCCTCGAGCCCGACGCGGTCCTGCCCGTGCACGCCGTCACCGGCGCACCCGCGCTCGTCCTCTACACCTCCGGCACCACCGGCGCTCCGAAGGGCGCGCTGCTCACCGATCGCAACATCGCGAGCAACCTCGACATGCTCGCGCGCGCCTGGGCGTGGACCGACGCCGACACGATCGTCCATGCACTGCCGGTGTTCCACGTCCACGGGCTCGTGCTCGGATGGTTCGGCGCGCTCCGTCGCGGCGGCATGCTGCGCTGGGTCCCGCGGTTCGCACCCGATGACCTCGCCGGCGCGCTCCGCGATCACGCACCCGCCACGCTGTTCGCGGTGCCGACCATGTACCACCGCCTGTGCGAGGCCGCCGAGCAGTCGCCCGCCGTCGCCGATGCGCTGCGCTCCGCGCGCCTCCTGGTCAGCGGCTCGGCGCCGCTCTCCGTCGCCGACCACACCTGGCTCGAGCGCCTCACCGGGCAGCGTGCGGTCGAGCGCTATGGCCTGACCGAGACGCTGATCAATTGCTCGACCCGCCACGACGGCGATCGCCGAGCCGGTTCGGTTGGCCCACCGCTCGAGGGCGTGGAGCTGCGCCTCGTCGACGACGCGCGCGCGCCGATCACCGGTGACGACTCGGGCGAGATCGCCGTGCGTGGCCCGCACGTGTTCGCCGGTTACCTCGGCAACGAGGCGGCCACCCGCGCGGTTCTCGACGCCGACGGCTGGTTCTACACGGGAGATGTCGCCTCTCTCGATCCCGATGGCGAGCTGCGGATCATCGGCCGCCGCTCCACCGACATCATCAAGTGCGGCGGCTTCAAGGTCGGCGCCGGCGAGGTCGAGGCCGCGCTGCTCGAGCACCCCGCGATCGCGGAGGCCGCGGTGATCGGCGTTCCCGATCTGGATCTCGGCGAGAAGATCGTCGCGTTCGTCGTGGCACGCGTCCCGGTCGATGCCCGCGCCCTCGAGGACCACGTCGCGAGCCGCCTGTCCCCGCACAAGCGCCCGCGCGAGGTGCGGTTCGTCGAGTCCCTGCCGCGCACCGCGCTTGGCAAGGTCCAGAAGGCGGAGCTCAAGAAGTTGTGACGCTCACCGCATCAACGACGGCACCGCCACGATCGCGCAGCGGACCTCGCCCTCGACGTACGTCGGGGGCGTGTTCGCGTTGACCTCGACGGGGGCCATGGCGTGGACGCGAACGTTCACCCGCGCGCCCGTGCACAGGTACTCGCTCCACGGATCGCTCGCTGCAGCTCCGGACGGAACCGTGGTCGCCGTGCTCACCAGCGACGGCGTCCATGCGCTGGATGGCAGCGGCGCCGACCGCTTCACGATCACCGGCATCTCGCCGGCGCCGCAGACCGGGGCCGTGGCGCCCGACGGTACCGTTGGATTCACGCAGATCGATCAGTTGATGGCCTCGGACCAGACCAAGGCGCTTCGCTACACCGGTACTTCGCTCGCGACGTACCCACGGATCCCGGGTCACACGAACACATCGCTGGCGTTCGACATGACGAACGCCGTCTGCGCGATCTCCAGCGGGATGGGCCACTCGACGATCTCGCGCACGCCAACCGGTACGAGCGTGTTCACCGTGAACAAGGTGCCGATCGACGCGTTTCCGGGCCTCCGGCCGTTCGACGATGGGGTGACTCCGGCGTGGTTTGCCGCGGGTCCCTCCAATCGGATTGCGATCGCCGGTTGGTTCGGCTTCAACATCCCGTGGATCCAGGTCTACGACCTGCCCTGACGCCGAAACGCCTTCCAGCGCCACGTGCGCTGCGACGAGTAGATGCTGCGCCGCCCGGTGAGCGCGAACGCGACCGCGCACACGATCACCACGTGCGGTAGCACCTGCACGCCGAGCAGCTCGGCGGCCATCACCGAGAGCGCGAGCGGCGTGTTCGAGGCGGCCGCGAACACCGCCGCGAGTCCCACCCCCGCACCGAGCTCGATCGGGATCCCGAACGCACGCGCGAACACGCTGCCCAGCGCGGCGCCGATGAAGAACAGCGGCGTGACCTCACCGCCGAGGAAGCCCGCGCCGAGCGTCACCGCCGTGAACGCGAGCTTGAGCGCGAACGCGTAGCTCGGCAGATCGGGATCCGAGAACGCACGCACGATGGTCGGCACGCCGAGGCCGAGATAGTCGCTCGTGCCGACGAGCTGCCATAGCCCGACCACGACGAGCCCACCGACGAACATCCGCACCGGCAGCCGGCGCAACCGCGCTTCGGAGAGCTTCTTCAGCCCGTGCGTGAGCTCGATGAACGCGACCGACGTCACCGCTACCGCCGCCGCGAACAGCACCCACACGCCCACGAGCCGCGGCGTCAGCTCCAGATGCTCGACCACCGGATATGGCGTGTGCACGATGCCCCACGCGCGCGTCGTCAGATCGCCGGAGAACGATGCGATCAGCGCGGGAACGATCGCCATCGGCTCGAACCGCCCCACCACCACCAGCTCGATCGCGAAGATCACGCCAGCGACGGGGGTGCCGAACACCGAGCCGAACCCCGCCGCGATTCCCGCGAGCAGGAGCTGCCGCCGCATCGCCGGAGACAGTGTGAACCGATGCACGAGCGCATCCGTCAGGCTCGCCCCCATCTGGACCGCGGTGCCCTCGCGCCCCGCGCTGCCGCCGAACAGGTGCGTGAGCACCGTGCCCACGAGCACCATCGGTGCCATCCGCACGGGGATCGCGGCGCGGTCCTCGTGGAGCGTATCGATCACCAGGTTGTTGCCGGCGAGCACCGCCATTCCATGGCGCTCGTACAACCACCCGATGGCGAGGCCCGCCACCGGCAGGGTGAACACGAGCCACGGATGGTCCACGCGCACGCCGGTCGCGCGATCGAGGAGGACCAGGAACAGCGCCGATGCGCTACCGCACACGCCGCCGATCACCACGCCGCCGACGATCCACTGGACAAGCGCGATCGCTCGCTCTCGCATCGTCACGGCAGTCGAGGATAGACTACCTGCGCGATGAAGTTGCGCGTGGCCCTGCTGATGCTGCCGATGATCGCCTGGGATCTCCCGAGCGCCATTGCCGGCGGTTGAGGTGGTTGAAGCAATCCAAATCTCCCGGTCGGGGGATCCGAGAGTGCGGGCATCGAGGCCGGGAAGCTGACCCTCGACCTGAGCAGCGTCGTCAGCACGGCCGACGCACGCCACGACGCGAGCGAGACGATCGTGGGCGCCGGCGCCGCGTCGACCGTGATCCACGATCAGACGATCCGCACCGGCGAGGCGCGTCTCGCCGGAGAGCTCGGCCTCACCTCGTGGTTCGCCGCCGGGCTGATCCTACCGGTGCGGTTCTACAACACGTCGATCCGCTACCTCGATCCCGGCGACCACGAGGTCCAGATCGAGAACCCGTTCATCCATCACCACAACGAGACGCTGACTGGCGTCGGAGATCCGTGGCTCTACGGGCGCGCCGCCACGACGATCGGCGGCACGGTCCTCGGCGGACGCCTCGGGGTCTCGATCCCGCTCGGCCGCACCGTGCCGGATCCGTTCGTGCTCGGTGACATGGGCGTGGCCCACGAGCACTCGCAGTTCGGCACCGGCACGTTCGATGCGATCGCAGGCCTCGACGCATCGCGCATGGTCGGCCCGGTGCACGTCGACGCGACGGTGCTGACCATCCAGTCGTTCTACGCGAACGGGCACGGCTACCAGGCCGGCGATCGCTATGCCGCTGCGCTCGGCGCTGCCTCCGCGCTCGGCACGAAGAGCTTCCGGTTCCGCGCCAGCGTCGAGGCCGTGTGGGAGACCGCCGAGAGCTGGGGCGGCGTGGTCCACACCGACGATGGCAACATCGGCCGCACCGACGTGCTCGCCGGCGTCGAGGCCACGTGGATCCTCAACGAGGACTGGCACGTCGGTGTTCAGGTCAAGGCGCCCGTGTACACGCACATCAAGGGCGGTCAGCTCGACACCCTCGGCTTCTTCGGCCTCAGCGTCGGCACGCACATGCACCTGTTTGGCGGCGACGACGACGACAGCCAGGACCGGGCGCCACCCGGCGACTGGACCGGCCTCGACAAGGTCGAGCTCACGCTCGCTGCGCCGCGGACGCCGGTCGCCGGAAAGATCACGGTGTTCGACTTCTGGGCCACGTGGTGCAAGCCGTGCGGCGCTCTCGATCGCGCGCTGGCAGAGCTCGCACGCAAGCATCCGGCCGACCTCGCAGTGCGCAAGGTCGATGTCGTCGACGAGGACACGCCCTACACCCTTCCGTACATCGAGGTGTTCGGTCGCGATGGCGCATTGCTCTGGAAGCGCTCCGGCTCACCGCTCCAGCTCGCGGAGGACGTCGAGGCTGTCCTCACCGGTCCGCGCGCGCAGGTCGCGATCGATCCGACCGCTCCGCGCATCATGGTCGAGGTCAACGATGCGGGCTACACACCCGACCGCCTCGAGATCCCACGCGGAGCGCCCGTGACCCTGGTGTTCACCCGTCAGAGCGACACGACCTGCGCCACCGATGTTCAGTTCACCCTGCCCGACAGCGGCAAGATCTCCGTGTCGCTTCCACTCGGGACACCGGTCGAGGTGGCCATCCCCGCCCAGAAGGCCGGCGAGATTCGCTACTCCTGCGGCATGAACATGAACCACGGAACGATCGTCGTGAAGTGAGTGATCCGAGACGCGCGCGTCTCGTAGCGATCTGCCCGACTCCGACGACGCGCGGGCGAAATCGCCCGACCCTCAGTCCTCCAATGGGGCAAGGGGGCATGTGCGGACACGCACGATCGTTGCATACGAGCGCCGCATGAAGATCCGTCCGCTGCACGACCGCATCCTGGCCAAGCGCAACGCCGAGGTCACCAAGAGCAAAGGTGGCCTGCACATTCCCGACAACGCCAAGGAGAAGCCGCTCGAGGCGACGGTGATCGCCGTGGGCTCCGGCAAGCGGCTCGAGAACGGCTCGATCCAGGCGCTCGTCGTCAAGCCGGGAGACCGGATCCTGATCGGTAAGTACACCGGCTCCGAAGTCAAAGTCGATGGCGACGACCACATCATCCTCGGCGAAGACGACGTCCTCGCCGTCTTCGAAGATTAGGTCACAACCATGACCGCCAAAGACATCATCTTCGACGTGGCCGCGCGCCAGAACATCGCAAACGGGATCAACATCCTCGCCAACGCCGTCAAGGTCACGCTCGGACCGCGCGGCCGAAACGTCATCATCGAGAAGTCGTGGGGCGCACCGACGATCACCAAGGACGGCGTCACCGTCGCGAAGGAGATCGAGCTCGAGGATCGCTTCGAGAACATGGGCGCGCAGATGGTGAAGGAGGTCGCGTCGAAGACCTCCGACCTCGCCGGCGATGGCACCACCACCGCGACCGTGCTCGCCCAGGCGATCTACATCGAAGGGATGAAGCTCGTTGCCGCGGCCGCGAACCCGATGGACATCAAGCGCGGCATCGACGCAGCGGTCGTGGCCGTTGTCGAAGCGCTCAAGAAGCTCTCCGTCCCGACGAAGGGCAAGGCCGAGATCGCACAGGTCGGAATCATCAGCGCCAACGGTGACGTCACCATCGGCACGCTGATCGCCGATGCGATGGCCAAAGTGGGCAAGGACGGCGTGATCACCGTCGAGGAAGCGAAGACCATGGACACGACCCTCGAGGTCGTCGAAGGCATGCAGCTCGACCGCGGCTACATGTCCGCGTACTTCGTGACCGATGCGGAGCGGATGGAAGCCGTCCTGAACGATCCATACGTCCTGATCCACGAGCGGCGCCTCGGCAGCATGAAGGAGCTCCTCCCGCTGCTCGAGCTGGTCGCGAAGTCGGGCAAGCCGCTGCTGATCGTCGCCGAGGAGGTCGAGGGCGAAGCGCTCGCCACCCTGGTGGTCAACAAGCTGCGCGGCACGATCCACGTGTGCGCGATCAAGGCGCCTGGGTTCGGCGATCGACGCACCGCGATGCTGCAGGACCTCGCCGCCGTCACCGGCGGCCGAGCGATCACCGAGGACCTCGGCGAGTCGATCGAGAAGCTCACGCTCGCGGAGCTCGGTCGGGCGAAGAAGATCGTCATCAACAAGGACACGACCACGATCGTCGAGGGCGCCGGCGAGAAGACGGCGATCGAGTCGCGCGTGAAGGCGCTCCGTCGCGAGATCGAGGAGTCCACCTCGGACTACGACAAGGAGAAGATGCAGGAGCGGCTCGCGAAGCTGGTCGGCGGCGTGGCCGTCATCAGCGTGGGCGCGGCGACCGAAGTCGAGATGAAGGAGAAGAAGGCGCGCGTCGAGGATGCGATGCACGCCACGCGCGCCGCCGTGGAGGAGGGTATCGTCCCCGGTGGCGGCGTCGCGCTGATCCGCTGCGCGGCGGCGCTCGACAAGCTGACGTTCTCCGATGATCGCCGGTTCGGCGTGAACATCATCCGCCGCGCCCTCGAGGAGCCGCTGCGCCAGATCGCCTACAACAGCGGTGTGGAGGGGCCCGTCGTGGTCGACAACGTTCGCCAGGGCACCGGCCCGTACGGCTACAACGCGGCCACCAATGTCTACGAGGACCTCGTGAAGGCGGGCGTCATCGATCCGACCAAGGTGGTACGCGTCGCGCTGCAGAACGCCGCGTCCGTCGCGTCGCTCATGCTGACCACCGAGGCGTTGATCGCCGAGTTGCCGAAGCACGACACGACCACCGCCGATAGCTAGGTCACCGCCAGCCGAACGCGTGGCGGTAGCTGCCGAGCACCTCGACGGCACCGCGCGTGTCCTTGGTCGCCAGCGAGAGGTTGCCGTCCTGCGAGGCGATCAACGCGGCGGCCTCGGTGTCCTGCCGCATGCAGAAGATGACGCCGGCGGGATGGCGCGTGCCCTTGAACGTGGCGAGGTCATCGACGTGGACGTCGTCGGTGTACGGGCTCGTGTGCTTGAACTCGCGCTGCGGGGCGTCGCCCTCCGAGACCTGCACGCCGAAGCCGCGGATCCGGAGGTCCGTGTCGAGCAGGAGCGCGTTGTCCACGGCGGTGAGCCGCGCGACGAGCTCGATCGCATCCGCGTAGGCGATCTGCGTCTCGTCGCGTACGGAGATCCGGCCATCGAGGCCGCGGAGCCGCGAGCCGGTGAGCCGCGCGAGACGATCCTCGACCGGCACGTCGGAGATCACCTGCGCGAACCGGTCGACGAGCACGGTCGCGCCCTCGCCCACCGCGTAGTGAACGCGTACGCCCGATGGCGTCTCCGTGGTCGCTGGGATCACGAGGATCATGCCGCCGTGGCCGTGAGCACGCGCACGCGCCGCGATGCGGGTCACGATCGCAGCGCGCACGTCGATGCCCGTCACGGCGTCGGCCGCCGCCGCCCAGGCGCTGAACGTCCGGGTCAGCCACCGCGCCGGTGACTTCACCGGATGCTCGTCGCTGAGGAACATGTACTCGCCGCGCGTGTACAGCGCACACGGGATGCCGTCGAAGTCGACCCGCACCACACCGGCCGCGAGCGCCCGCAGCGTGAGGGGTTGTCGACCGGCGGTGTTTCGATCGAGCAGCGCCCACGCCACGAGCTGTGTGCCCTCCGCTCGCACGGCGATCGAGGTGGCTTCGCCGAGTGCGGCCGGCGCGAGCTTCGCGAGGTTCCGCGGTGTCACCTGGACGGGCGGGATGATCGAGAGCACGGCGGAGCAATCACGCGCGGCGGGCTCCCACGCGATCGCGAACTCCGCGCGCCGTGCCTCCTCCTCGTGCAGGCTCGCGAAGAACGTGGCCTCGACCAGGGCAATCAGCTCCTCGTCCGTCGGCAACCGCGACCCCTTGGCCGCGCCGCGCAGGTGGACCGCGAGCTGGTCCGCGAACGCCCTGGGCGAATATAGCGACTCTAGATCCACGCGGCGCCGACGGTATCATCCGGCGGCCGCCGAACGCTGGTGACTAGGGTGCCCCGGCCGGACGGACGGCGACGAATCCACGCGACCGTGCTTCCAGAAAGATGAGCCCCGAAGTTCTCGAAGGCCCTAAGGAGAGGCTTTCTCCTGCTGGAGAAGACTCTGCTTCGGGACCTTCGGGGCCTTTGGGGCTCACCTGAAC
>JBBRBG010000064.1:0-43037 GCA_038206055.1 Haliangiales bacterium | reverse complement strand
TCGGTCCCCCGTGTGCGAACGGTGGTGGAGAGAACGCCGACGCTCAGGCCGCCAGCGTCATGCGACAACTACCCTGGCACAGGGGGGTCTTGTACACACGCGAGCCCCAGGTGCATTCCATCTCGCAGGTATCGGGGTTCGGGATGCGGCAGATGGGTTGCCAATCAGCACCTCGACCGTCCTTCTTGAGGACCTGGTTGAACCAACCCGAGGCGAAGGTAGCGACCTCGACAGCGGAGTGGAAGAACGTCACGTTGCCCCAGACGTCGTAGCCGTACAGTTCGTCGTAGGCCTCGTTCTGGAACGCGTCGAAGTCATGCACGAGGCTGAAGTAGTGGCCGAGCTCGTGACTCACCGTGGCCTTGTCGAGCTGGGCCGGAGGAATGTGGATGTTGTGCGAGTGCTCCCAATCGGGGAACGCCGAGTGACCGTTCGAGTACACCGCGATGTCCGTGCACGGCACGATCAGTGGAATCTCCTGGCGCGGGAGCTTGTCGCCGATGACGAACAGCCAGTCCTCGTTGCTGTGCGCTTCGTCGGCCGGGTACGAAGTCGCGGTCAGCGAGGGAGCGATCGCGCGGAGCTGCGGCCAGACCGACGAGTAGGCCATCAGCGTATCGGTCAAATACATGAAGCTCGGCGCGCCGGTGGTCCGCGTGATCGTCGCGGAGAACTGAATGCCGGCCTTCTGCCAGTTGCGGTTGGCGATGCGAATCCCCTCGTGAATCGCGGAGTCGTTGGTGACCAACGTGCACGGCGTCCAGTAGTTATCGAGCACGTAGTAGTGGATCGGAATGATCCGCTCGATGCCGACGGTCGTGCCGACCTCGTCGGTGGCCTCGGAGGTCTCGTCGACGATCTGATCGTCCGACAGGCAGGCGGTGCTGTGTGCCAGCAACAGCCCGCATAACAGGGTGTATGTGCGCTTCATCACCGGGTAGATGCGCGCGCTCGAATCTGTGACGGCAGAATGTAACGCCTCGAAACGCGATGGTCGTGAGCTAGGTTCTCGCCGTGAAGTGGCTCCTCCTGACCCTCCTGGCCGCATGCGGCGCGAAGCCCTCCGGTGGCGCGCCGCTCGACGCCGCGGAGACGAAACAGATCCGCGACCTCGTGCACACCGCGCAGACCACAGCAGATGCGTATGCGAAGGCGCGGGAGAACGGACTGCGCACGTGGCGCGGAATTGACGCGGGCACCGCGCCCTGCCCGGCGAGCTTGCCGAAGCTGCCGCTGTATCGAGGGTGGGAGGACCGGTCGGAGGCGGACCGCACTGCGCTCGACATCGCGCACTGGCGGATGACCGTGGTCGATGGGGCGGCGGTGATGGGCGGGCCTCCGCCGCCCGACGAGAAGATGATGCAGAAGATCGAGCGCGAGGCCGCGATGAAGGGGCCGCGCCGCGATCAGTTCGAGCGGCAGAGCGCGATGCTGTTGCGGATCGCCGACGACGGGAAAGTCCCCGAGACATTCAAGGACGCCGCGGCGGTGCTCGCACTCGCGGCCGAGGTCGGCAGTGACGCGTACTGGGGCTGGGAGCTCGTGGTCGTGACCTCCCAGCATCGCCATCCGCTGTTCAATCCGACAGGGTTCGAGCCCGGTGCGATCGAGGGCAAGGCGCTGCTGTGGAGCTTCAAGGAGGGCCGCGTGGTGTGCGCCGCGAATGTCACCGCGACCAACCAGAAGGAGATGAAGCTCGAGATCGATCCCAAGGACGAGCGCATGCAGCGTCATCAGATGCTCGATGATGATCTGAACAACCAGGCGTATCGGGCCGCGATCGACGGCTTGCGCGCCACACCTTAAATCGGGCGTTCGGCGTCCACCAGGGGGGGGGAAGGGGAGGATGATCCACAGCCAGATCGAGCTCAGCCTGTTCACGCAGGGCGACGTGGTGCCGAAGTAGTCGTTACACTGCGCGCATGCTGAACCGCTGGATGTTCGTGCTTCTCGCCGCCTGTGGCTCCTCGCCTCCGAAGGCCGCGCCGCCGCCACCCCCGTCCGCCGGCGATGGACTGCTCGGCCCCGATGGTCACCACGTGGCGACGGAGCGCGTCTACGAGGGTGATTGCATGCCCGCCGGCACGCGTGGCGGGTGCCACACGGTGACGCTGCGTCCCGACGGCACCTACCGGAACTTCCTGTTCGATGCCGGGATGGACGGCACGTACTCGATCGACGGTGCGGTCGTCTCGCTGAAGGGACCCGATCAGCCGATCACGATGACGCTCTCGGCCGACGGTACGAAGCTCGACTCGCTTGCACTCAAGCCATGAACGACTCCGTGCGCGCCGCGTTTCCGGGGCTCGCCTCCGGCTTCGTGTTCCTCGATAACGCCGGCGGTTCGCAGACGCTCGGCGTGGTTGCGGATCGCGTGCGCGACTATCTGCTGCACACGAACGTGCAGCTCGGGGCGAGCTACGCAGTGTCGGTGGCGGCGGCGGAGCGCGTGACGGAGGCGGTGCGCGCGACGGCGGTGTTCATGGGGGCCGGAGATCCGAGCGAGATCGTGCTCGGGCCGTCGACAACGCAGCTCCTGGATAACCTCGCGCTCGCGATGGAGCCGGGCCTCGCGCCCGGCGACGAGATCGTGGTGAGCGAGGCGGATCACGCCGCGAACGTCGGGCCGTGGGCGCGGCTAGCGAAGCGCGGTGTGGTGATCCGGACCTGGCCGCTGGACCGCGAGACGCTCCGGCTCGAGGTACGCGACCTGGTGCCGCTGCTCTCGGCGCGCACGCGGCTCGTCGCGTTTCCGCACGTCTCGAACCTGCTCGGCACGATCCACGACGTCGCCGAGATCACGCGCGTGGTCCACGCGAACGGGGCGCGGGTCTGCGTCGACGGCGTGGCCTACGCGCCGCATCGTGCGATCGACGTGCGCGCGTGGGACGTCGACTACTACGTGTTCAGCTTCTACAAGGTCTACGGCCCGCACGCAGCGGTGCTCTACGGCAAGCGCGCTGCGCTCGACGAGCTCGCGACGATCAACCACGAGTTCATCACCGCGACGCCGTATCGGTTCCAGCCGGGCAACGTCAACTTCGAGCTCGCGCATGGCATCGCGGGGATCTACTCGTACCTCGACGAGCTTGGCTTCGACGCGATCGCCGCCCACGAGCAAGCGCTCGCCTCGCCGCTCCTCGCATTCCTCGCGCAGAAGCCGGGCGTGAAGATCCACGGCGAGCGCGCCGCGGATCGCGCGATTCGCGTACCGACGATCAGCTTCTCGGTCGCGGGCGGGTCGCCTGAGGCGATCGTGCGCAGCGTCGACGCGCACGGCATCGGGATCCGCCACGGCGACTTCTACGCGCGCGGGGTGGTGCGAGCGCTCGGCGTCGACGGCGTGATGCGGGTGTCGATGGTGCATTACAACACGCTCGCGGAGATCGATCGCGTGATCGCCGCGCTCGACGCTGCGTTCTAGCTCGCGAGCCAGCTCACGGGGATGTGCAGCTCGTGGACGTCGCGACGGTGAGCGCCGGTGCCGCGCACGATCGACGCACGACCGAGGCCCGGGAGATCCCACGAGACCTGCACGCGATCGTGGTGGCCGATGCCGGTGCCCGCGCACATGTCGAGCCATCGCCAGCACCACTCCTCGCACAGGCTCGCCGTCGAGATCTGGCCGTCGTGGTGCGGCGCGCTCATGCGGAACCGCATGGTGTCCTTCTGCCGCGAGCACTCGAGGTGAAGCGGCCAGCTGGTGGCGAGCTCGCGCCAGTTGCCGTCGTCGGGCGGTGCGATCGGCACATCGCTCGCGAGGCCAAAGACGCGATGCATGGTGTCGCTCGCGGGCTCGTCGCGGCGGAGCGCCACCTCCATCACCGCGTCGCGCGCATCGAGGCGAACGCCGGGGCGCGTGAAGGCGATGGTCGCGACCACGCCCTGTCCCGCGTACTCGAGGAAGCCGTCGCGCGGGTCGCCGCGGGGGGTCAGGGTGTCGGCGAGGTAACCGCTCACCCAGTCAAACATGCCGGTCCAGGTGTCGACGTCGGCGACGCGGGTGATCGAGAGCATCACGTTCGCCGGCGTGACGACGAGCTCGGCGTGCGGTGGAGCGTAGACATTTGTGGGGAACCGGCATGGGCCGTGGACCTCGACGCACGGCGCGGTACCGCGCAGCGCGTTTCCGGCGAGCGCGGCCGCCTCGGCCACGCTGGGCACCGGCGACATCGCGCCGACACCGTCGACATCGATCAACACGAGCATCTCGCCGAAGGAAAAAGTTGGTTTGCCAGCAACGCCCATCGGCGACCACGCTACACCCGTGGCTACGAGCGGCGAGCGGGAGTGCCGCGCGGATTACGCTCGATCGCCGCTGGAGGAACGCCGCCGGAGACCTCGGCGTCGGTCAACGCACCGCGCAGCCAGAGGGTCCGCTCGACCATCACGCGAAACACCTCGAGCATCGCCGTCTCGATCTCGGGGCCCTCGAGAATGCACAGCGCGCGCGCGATCGCCTCGAAGGTGGCGAGGCCTCCTTCGTGTGGCTCCGCGCGCAGGCGGTAGTCGGTGGGCCCCATGTCGGGGAGCACGACGCAGGGAATGTCGGCGAGGCCCGGGATGCGCTTTCTGAACTTGCTCGCCTGGCGCCAGTTGCCGTCGGGGACGATCAGGACGACCGGGCGCTCGCTCGCGGCGAAGCTCGTGATCGGCACGGCGTCGTCGGCGGGGAACAGCAGGAGTGGCTGCTCGTCGGCGGCGAGCGGCGTGCGCACGAGCGGCCGATCGCGGTCACCGACGATCGAGATCGAGCTGCGCTTCAGGCACCGCGCGGCGAGCTGACCGGTGTTCGTCGGCTTGCGTTCCTCGCGGTAGTGGACGATCAGCTCGAGGCGCGTGCGGGTCTCGAGGCTCGGAACCAGGGCGCAGATGCACAGCGTCTCGTGCATGGAGCACGTGGAGCAGCGCTCGAGATTGTTCCGGCGACTCACGCTAACCCCCCGATTGTACAGGCTGTCACATCCGCGGCGCGCCGCATCTACCCCTACACATGTCGAACAAATCGGGACACGACGACGAGCTGGACCAGAAGCGCCCCGAGCACCAGGCCCATCACGGACGCACGGGATCCTCCGGCTCGGAGAGCAAGGCCAGTGTGGCGCCCGCGAGCGGCGGCGCGAAGGGCGGTGCAGCACCGGCGACGGGCGGGACGAAGGCCGCGATCGCGCCGCGGGTGAACATCCTATCGCCGACGCAGCACGCGCACTACGGCAGCGGCATGATGCCCGTGACGTTCGAGATCTTCGGTGCGCCAAACAGCAAGGTAGTGCTGTACGCGACGGTATATCGAGACGGCAAGGTCTATCAGGACGGTCACATCGAAGTTGCGCTCGACGCCGCCGGACACACCCTCGGCACTCACACGGTTCCGGTCGAGACGGGGAGTTTCTGCATGCATGCACGCGCACAGAGCCACGCGGGTCCGATGTCGGCGCTGAAGGTAGTCGAGTATGAGGGGCCGGCTCCCAATGAGGGCGGTGGAGTCTAGTGTTTGGCGAGGTGAGTGTCTTGTCGGGGTTCGTTGCTTCTTTGGTGCCTGCGCCGTTCGCGACGCCAGCGGCTGCGGTTGCCGCCGAGATCGCGCGCATCGCGCTCGTGGTGCGTCGCGCGCTTCGCCTCGCGGAGCTCGATCGAGATCTCGGCGCTGACACGCACGGCTACGACGCTGCGCTCGCACATCGTGATCTCGCGCGGCTCGCACATCCCATCGGCAAGTCGCCGCGGACGATCGATCCGGATCTCGACCAGCTCGACCAGCAGATCGCGGCACGCGCGCGCACCAACACCGCTGATCGCGTGGTGACGCCGCGACCGATGCCGCTCGACGTGCTCGCGCAGCGCGCGAACCTCGACGCGATCGGGCTCGACCTGTTTCTGCTCGCGCTCGCGCCCGAGATCGACGACGGCTTCGCGCGCGTGTACGAGCTGCTCGGCGGCAAGCGCTGCCTCGATCTCTCGATCGCCGCGCGTGTGCTCGCCCCCGACGATGCCGGCGCCTCGGCGGTGCGGCATGCCCTCACGCCCGGTTGCGCGCTCGCCACGTTCGGCCTGCTCGCGCTGAGCAGCGCCGATGGCACGCCGACACTTGGCACCTCGATCACGGTGCCCGCGCCGGTGGTGGCATTCCTCCTCGGCCACGACGCAGAGGATCCGTTGCTCCGCCCGTTCCTTGTCACGGCGATGCGCTCGCTCGCCGACACCGAGCACGCGCTGCGCCCTCGCGTTGCAGCGCTCCTCGCGGATCCGGGCGCCCTGATGTTCCTCGAAGGTCCGGCCGGCGCCGGCAAACGATCGCTCGCGCGCAGCGCGTGTCTCGACGTCGGTCGACCGCTCATCGAGCTCCAGCTCACGTCGACGCAGGCGTTCACCGAGAGCGAAGCACTGGCCACGGCGCGCATGGCCTGGCTGCGTGGTGCCACGATCCTCGTGGGTCTGCCACCGCAGGACTCGGATGCACGGTGGCAGAGCGGCATCGCTCACTTGCTCGCCATCTCCAATGAGCGCGTCGTGCTCTGCCGCGATAGTGCGACGCCGAGCCATGCGGACCTGCGCTTCTCGCGGCTACGCCTCTCGCCGGTGTGGGTCCCGATCCCCACCGCCGAGACGCGCACGACGATCTGGCGCGACCATCTCGGCGCAGATGTGAACTGCGCCGAGCTCGGTCGCACGTACACGCTCACCGGTGGAACGATCCGCCGCATCGCCGACGACGCGCGCGTGCTCGCCGAGGCGCGCGCCGGTGCGGTGAG
Source organism: Haliangiales bacterium (assembly GCA_038206055.1). Classification (GTDB taxonomy): domain Bacteria; phylum Myxococcota_A; class Polyangia; order Haliangiales; family Haliangiaceae; genus JABFXX01. Next base: position 36,285 of record JBBRBG010000064.1, on the reverse strand, counting down.
CCGCGCCGACGTGATCGCCGCGATCGATGCCGAGTTCGCGCCGCAGCTCGAGGTGCTCGGGCGACGGTTGCCGACGACCGCGACGTTCGACGACCTCGTCGTCGGCGACGAGACGCGCGAGACGCTGATGGAGCTCGCATCCACGGTGGCGCTCCGCGACCAGGTGCTCGATGAATGGAAGTTTCGCCCGCTCGTGCGCGGTCGCGGCGTCTCGGCGCTGTTCTACGGCGATCCGGGCACCGGCAAGACGATGGCCGCGGGCGTCATCGCGGCGACCGTCGGCGCGCCGCTGTATCAGATCGACACGGCGAGCCTGGTCTCGAAGTGGGTCGGCGAGACGGAGAAGAACCTCGCCGCGGTGTTTCGCGCCGCAGAGGCGCGGCAGGCGATGCTGCTGTTCGACGAGGCCGACGCGATCTTCGGCAAGCGCACCGACGTGCAGAACGCGACCGATCGCTACGCGAACATGCAGACGAACTTCCTGCTGACGCAGCTCGAGCTGTTCAACGGCATCAGCATCTTGACGACGAACCGCGAGTCGGGGATGGACGCGGCGTTCAAGCGTCGCATGACGTTCCGCGTGTGCTTCCCACCACCCGAGGCCAACGAGCGAGAGGTGTTATGGCGCCAGATGCTCGCAGGACGCGGCGCGCACTGTCGCGACGTCGATTGGTCGGAGCTCGCGGAGGTGCTGCCGATGTCGGGCGGGTACATCCGCAACGCCGTGCTGCGTGCCGGCTACCTCGCGGCGGCCGCCAACGTTCCGATCACGACCGACTTGCTCCAGCGTGCGGCGAAGCTCGTCCTGCGCGACGCGGGCAAGGTGGTCTAGAATCGGGCATGCTCGGCGGATGGCATCCAGCTACTGGGAGACGATCTTCGACCCGCGCTTCATGTTCGATCAGGAATGGAAGCAGCGCCGCGACATCGAGGACACCGCGGATCAGGTGCAGCAGGCGAACGTCAGCGCGATGTCGCGCGAGGCGATGCTGCAGCGGCAGATCCACGATCTGTCGGTCACGGTGATGGCCCTCGTCGAGCTGCTCGCCGATGCGAAGCAGCTCGATCCACAGGAGCTCCGTGCACGGGTACAGGCGGCGGTGATCGGAGAGCGCAATGCGGCGGGTGCGCCAGATCTGTCGCAGAACGCCTGGGACACCGCGAAACCTCGTTAGCGCGCCACGTAGATGCCGAGCGATGACGGCGCGAAGTCGCGTTCGTCGGTCAGCCGTTCGTCTCCACCGACGACGAGCACGCTGCCCGCTCGCATCACGCCGCGCAGCGAAGCGGTGAGCGCTTCCTGGATCGGCTCGTCGAAGTACGAGTAGGCGAGGTTGCGGCACAGCACGAGACCGAACGGGCCCGCCGGCGGCGGCGAGCGCAGATCGTGGTGAGCAAAGCGCACCCGCGCACGCACCGCGTCACGCACGGTCGCCTCGTCGCCGCGTTCTTCGAACGCCGCCGCGCGCCACGCTGCGGGAAGCTCGCGCAAGGCGGGCAACGGAAACACCGCCGCCGCGGCGCGCGCGAGCTGCACGTCATCGATATCGGTGGCGAGCACCTCCACCTCCGGCCACGCGATCGCCAGCGTGAATGGCTCCTCGCCGGCACCGCAGCCCGTGCTCCATGCGCGGATCGGCGCGCCGAAGCGCGGGAGGACATCCCGCACGAGCGTCATCCACATCTCGCGATCGCGCGCGAACCGCGAGATCGTCACGCGGCACAGCGCGTCGAGCACGGTCCATTCGTCGGGGTGTTCCGCGAGATACGACCGGTACGCGTCGCATCCTGCGAGGTCGAGCTCGGCGATCCGCGCCTGTAGACGCCGATAGACCTGACGCCGGTTGCGCCGAAATCCGCGCCAGCGCAGCCCGCGCTGGGGCAGGGCCCACGCGAGGAAGGCGTCCAGACTCACATCCTCCTCAGGGAGTCGGCGCCGGGCGAAACTCGAAGATCAGAACGCCGCCCAGCTCGAAGCGGCCCCCCGCCGCGAGCTTCACGCGATCATCGACGTACTTCCCGACCGTGTACACGTGGCTGCCGCCCCCGAGGTTCTCGACGAGCAGTACGTCGTCGCTGCCGAGGGTGACGGCCACGTGGTGACGTTGCGCGATCATCGAGTCCACGAGGATGGCGCAGTCCTTCGCCCGGCCAAGCACGAGGCGCTTTCCTACCTCGAGCGGAAACGCGGTGCCGATGGGGAACTGTGGCTCGACGGGCCCGGCGAAGTTCCTGCCGATCGGCGCCTTGCACGTGCCGACGAACGCGAGCTCGAACACCATGCCTACTCGAAGAACGTCGGAACGATCTGGGCGACCTCGGGAAGCGCGGCGATCGCGCACAGGTCGGCCCACGTCTCCTTGGTCGCTGCACCGTGCTGTGCGTCGCACTGTCCGGGGAACGCCGTCTTGTAGGTCGACAGGAACTGACCGGGCGAATGGCATCCCGCGCGGCCGCCGTTGGTCGAGAACACGATGGTCGAGGCGATCGCGGTGACACGCGCCTGGAGCGCCGCATCGCCGTCGGAGATGCAGAACTCGACGCTACCGTCGTTCTGGCACGCCGTGCCAAGCGTGAATTGCAGCTTCTCTTCGTGGCCGGTGGGACAGGTCCGCTCGATCGTAGCGTCGGCTGCAGGCGCGGCATCCGGCGCGGTCGAGGGCGGCGCCGAGTTGCCGGTGACACAGCCCGAGAGGCACATCGCGAGCAGGAGGCAAGTGCGCATCCCAGAGGGATATCACGCTTTGAATCAGCGCCGGCGGCCGATCAAGACCGGATGGTCGTAGTCGCCGGTGAGCTGCAGGGCGCGCGCGCCCTCCTGGCGGTAACCGAGCTCGGCCTGCGGCGGGCACGGCTCGGCATCGACCGCGACGATACCGACGATGCTGACCATCGATCCGGGTTCGATCGCGACCTCGTCGGCGGGATGGGTTGCCGAGATCCCGCGGCTCTCGCAGTACTCCGCCCAGCGCGGTGGATCGTTGAATGCGCCGGTCGACGGCAAGTCGAACTGCGCATCGCTCGAGACGATCACGATGCGTGATCCGTCCTCTCGCTCGATCGCGAAGCGCACGAGCTCGCTGCCTTCGAACGTGCCGCGACTCGCGGTCTCGCCACCGCCGACGAGCATCCGGATCCGCCAGCCGACGCACAGCCGGCCGGTGTGTGGACCGCGCAACGAGTCATCGAGGACGCGGACGACGCCGGTGGCCTTCGCGATGTCGCCTTCGGCGGTGGTGTCGCCGATCTCCGCGGCGCGCCGAAGTCTGCGGTAGGTGCGCCAGCGCGCGAACATCATCAGTAGCCGAACAACTTCGGGATCGGAACGAAGGTGAGCGGCACCACCTTGGTCAGCTTCGCCTCGTCGAGCTTCTTGCGATCGCCCACGACGGAGAGGATGACCTTGCCGCCGAGCGCGCCCTTGATCCACGCCGCGAGCGCGGGCTTGGTGATGGCGGCCATTCGCTTCGCCCGGTCTTCGCGCGGATCGCTGTTCACGCCCTGGTCCTCCCACCCGTAGACGACAAACGGAATGGCGCGCGGAACGATGCGCTCGGTGCGGTGGTTCTCGGCGATGGTCGCCTTCGCAAGGGCGAGGCGGTTGTCGTCGAGAGGGAGCCGGAGCGTGGACTGCACGGCGTCGAGCGCGTCCTGGGTCTTGTCGCCTTGCGTACCGACGTAGGCGTAGAGGCTCGCGTCGTCGGCCTTCTTTGCGCCGGTGCCGTAACCGCCGAACACGGTGTACGCGAGGCCACGCGCTTCGCGGACCTCCTGGTAGAGGACGGGCCCCATGTACTCGCTGAACACGGCACCGAGCGCGCGCTCGGAATCGTTCGCGGCCTTGCGCGGCCAGATCAGCCACACGTGGGTCTGGGCGGTCTCCTGGTCGGTGACGATGCCGGTGTTCGGCGCGCGGAACTTCGCGACCATGCGCGCCTTGGGCGTGACCTTGCCATCGCCGAACGCAACCAGGGAGGCGATGTCCTTGAGATCGCGCGGACCGAAGTACGCGGAGCGGTGCTTGAGGTGGAGAAACGCGGTGAGCGACTTCTTGAGCTGCGCGGGGGTGGCGGCCTGGAGCTCTTTGTTCGTGGGGCCCACGAGGAACTCGCTCTTGTCGCCGAACCGCGCGTACTGACCCGACGCCTGAACGATCGCCTGCGGGTTCGCGAGGATGTTGCCGCGCGCGGTGAGGGTCGCGGTGACGCGCGCCTTGAGGATCGCGTCGTCGAACGACGGGCTCGCGACCCACTCGCGCAGGAGCTGCAAGCCAGCCTCTGCGTTGCGATCGATACCCGAGATCTGGATCGAGGACTCGTCGCGGCTGCATCCCGTGTCGAACGTGAGGCCGAGCTCGTGCAACTGACGCTGCACCTGCTCGGGGGTCTTGGTGCCCGCGCCCGAGACCTCGAGCGTGTCGAGGGCGAGACAGACGAGCTTGTCGTCGACGCGACCGACGTCGAACTCGTAGCGGATCGAGAACAGCCCGTTGCGCGTGTTCTTGACGGAGATCAGCGGCCCGCCGGGAAGCTTCGAGCGCTGGAAATCCTGGCCTTCTCTGATCGCGACGGGCTCGATCGGCGTCACGGGCATGTCGAGGATCGACTTCGCGAATGCGCTGCGGCGCGTGGGGTCGAGCTTGACGGCGGTGATGCCGGGCTTCGTGATCTTTGGCGGCGAGTCCTGGCCCTTCACCTTCTGCACCACGACGAAGTCCTTTGTCAGGTACTGCTTCGCGACGCGCATGATGTCGGCGCGGGTGACCTTGCGCATGCGATCGATGCGCGACACGGTCGCGCTCCAGTCCTCGCCGGTGATGAACGCCTCTTCCATCAGGCCCATGCGGCCGTCGTTGGACTCGAGCTCGAGCTGCGTGTTCATCTCCGCGGTCAGGATCGCGGTGGCGAGATCCGTATCGGTGAACTCGCCGCGCTGCACCTTGCCGACGAGATCGAGGAGCATCTTCTCCAGCTCGTCGGGCTTCTGACCGTCGAGCGCGTCGGCCCACAGATCGTAGTAGCCGCCCTCGCGGAGGAACGTGGGGTTGCATCCCGCGCCGGCGACCTTCTGCGTGAGCAGGAGCTCGCGCGAGAGGATGCCCTGGCGACCGTCGAGGAGCAGGAGGTCCATGACCTGGATCGCGAGGCGATCGGGGTGGGTCGCGGAGACGAGCGGCCAGCCGAGCCTCACACCCTCGTTCGACGGCACCTTGACGGTGACCACGCTGCGGCCCTTCTGCGGCGTCAGCACGCCTTCATCCATCGCGTCGCCGGCGGGGCGCTTGAAGCTCGCGAACGCCTTCTCGAGAACGGGGAGGACCGACTCGTCGACGTCACCGGCGAGGAGGATCGCCATGTTGCCGGGCGTGTAGTACCGGTTGAAGAACGCGACCATGTCGCCGTACGCCGGGTTCTTCAGGTGATCGATCTCGCCGAGCGTGCTACTCCAGCCGTAGCCGTGCTCGGGGAACAGCGCGCGGAGGAACGCCTCGTTGACGCGACGAGCGGGTGCATCGAGGCTGCGGTTCTTCTCCTCGTAGACGGCCTCGAGCTCCGGCCAGAACAGGCGGAACACGGCGTCGGAGTAGCGGCTCGCCTCGACGGTGGCCCACTGGACGAGGCGGTTCTTCGGGACCTGGGTGACGTAGACGGTCATGTCGTTGCTGGTGAACGCATTGAGACCGGTGATGCCGATCCGCGCGTACATCTGATCGAGCTCGTTCGGCACGGCGAGCTCCGCGGTGGCCTGCGTCTCCTGATCGATCTCCTTCAGGATCTTGTCGCGCACGGCGCCGGGCTTCCGCAGATCGGCATAGAGCGATGCGATCTTGTCGAGGTGCGGCTTCTCTTTCGCGTAGTCGAGGGTGCCGAGCTGCGTGGTGCCCTTGAACAGCATGTGCTCGAGGTAGTGCGCGAGGCCCGTCGACAGCCGCGGATCGTTGCGGCTGCCGGCGCGCACCGCGATGTGCGCCACGACGGAAGGCTGCTGCGCATCGGGGCTCAGGTACACGGTCATGCCGTTCGACAGGCGATGGATCGTGACCTTCGCCGTGTCACCGGCGATCGGCTTCGGGTAGAGCGTCGGCGTCTCGATCGCGAGCGCCTTCGCCATCGGTAGCGACGCCACGTCGGGCGGCACCATCTTGAGCTTCGAACCGGGATCCGGTGCGGGTGCCGGCGTGGTGGTGACGGGCTTACTGCCGCCACCGCACGATCCGAGCAGCGTGACAACCGAGACAGCGAGGAAGAGCGAATTCGCGCGACCGATCATGCGCGCAGCTTACTGGAAGAACACGTCTCGACGGGCCGTCGTCGTCCAATCCGTCGAGCGGTCGCGGAACAGCGCCCGAATTCGACCGCTTAGCGGCGCCGATCGCTGGTCACAACTCCATCGACAAGCTCGATGATGCGATCACAGCTCTCGGCGATCCGCAGATCGTGCGTGACGATGATGAAGGTCGTCCCGAGGTCGCGGTTGAACCGCCGCATGAGATCGAGGACCTCCGCGGACGACGCCGTGTCGAGGTTACCGGTTGGCTCATCGGCAAGAACCAGTGGCGGACGGCGCAGCAGCGCGCGCGCGATGGCAACGCGCTGTTGTTGGCCGCCGGAGAGGTTCGTCGACCGGTAGTCGATCCGATCTCCGAGACCCACCTCACGGAGGATGTCTGCGGCGTCGGTGCGCATCTTCGCACTGGGCCAGCCGTCATGACCCCACGCCGGGATCATCACGTTCTCGAGCGCCGTGAACGCGGGCAGAAGGTGATGGAACTGGAAGATGAAGCCGAGCATGCGCGCGCGGACATCGGTGAGTCCGCGGTCGTCGAGAGCGGTGGTCTCGGTGCTGCCAAGTGCGACGCTTCCGCTGGTCGGACGATCGAGGAGTCCGATGATGTTGAGGAGCGTGCTCTTGCCGGATCCCGACGGACCGACAAGCGCGACGAGCTCGCCGCGACCGACCGTGAGGTCGACACCGCCGAGTGCGCGCGTGCGCGCGACGTCGCCGTACTCCTTGACGACGTTCTTGACCAGCAGCAGCGGCGGTGATGGGTCAGCCATTGCGGATCGCCGTCGCAGGGTCGAGCGCGGCCGCGCGTCGAGCCGGGATCGTGGCGGCGAGGAGACCAACGCCGGTGGCGAGCGCGCTCGCGAACAGGAGCAGCGACGCATCGATCTGCACCGGAAACTTCGGTGCCCCTCCCGGATCGCGTGCGAGGGACTCGAACAGCTTTGCGAGGAGCGCGCCGAACGCGCAGCCGACCACCGAGCCGCCGATGCCGAGCAGACCGCCCTGGATCAGGAAGACGCGCAGGATGCGGCCACGCGGCGTGCCGACGGCGCGGAGGATGCCGATCTCTCGCGACTTCTGCACGACCGAGACGATCAACACGCTGGCGATGCCGAGCGCGACCGCGAGGATCACGAAGAACTGGATCATGAGCTTCGAGCTCGACTGCGCGGAGAGCCCGGCGAGTAGCTCGGCGTTGATCTTCATCCAGCTATCGGCGGGGATCCCGGTGCGACTCTGGACCTCGCCGGCGATCCGTTCGGCGGCGAACACATCGGCGACCTTGAGCTCGATCGTCGTCACGCCGCCCGCGAGGCCGTAGAGCGACTGCGCGTGGCGCAGCGAGGTCACCAGCCAGCTCCCGTCCACGCCCTCGTTCCCCAGCCGGAAGATGCCTCCGATGGTGACCACGTCCTCGACGCCCTCGCTCGACGAGATGCGGAGCTTGTCGCCGACGGTGGCGCCCAGATCGGCGGCGAGCTTCGCGCCGATCGCCACGGTTCCTCCGTCGAGCTCGAAGTGCCCGGCGACCATCCGCTTGCGCAGATCGATGATCGCGAGGACGCGCTCCCGATCGACGCCCCGGATGACGATCGGGCGCTTCGCGCCGGAGCGAACGGCGAACCCGGCGCCGTTGATCGAAGGCGAGGTCGCGATGACGCCGGGGATTCGCTCGACAGCAGCCATCACGGTCGGCCACTGGTCGATCGAGCGCAGGCGCTGCGACGTCTCCTCGATCTGGCGGGCGATCGCGACCTTCGCCGTAGGCTCGACAAGGGGACGCGGAGCCTCGCGTGGGACGTGCAGGGTGATGTGCGGCTGTGCGCCGAGGGTCTTCTCGATCAGAGAGGCCTGCAGCCCGCCGATCAACGCCGAGAGGAACACGATCACGCTCACGCCGATGGCGACGCCGCCGAGGATCAGCGCGGTCTGCCCCTTGGCGTCACGCAAGTATCGGAGGGCGAGAAACCACTCGAACGGCATCAGTTGCGCTCCGTGCGCACACGCGCACCGACCTCGAGAGCGCGGCCATCGGGGACGACGACATCAGTGGCCTCGTCGATCCCGCTCGTGATCTCGAGCGAGCCCTCACCGCGAATGCCAAGCTGAACGTCGCGCTTGACCACCTTACCGGCCTCGACGGCCAGTACATAGGGCGATGGTGTCGAGATACCGCGCACCGCATCACTCTGGAGCGTCAACACGCCGGATTTGGCCGCGACGGTGAGATCGATGGAGACCGTCATGTCGGGCTTGAGGAAGGCGGGGGGCGAGGGCACCTCGAGGCGCACCTCCACGCTGCCGCGCTGTGGATCGATCGACGGCGCGATGTAGCTCACGACGGCGTCGAACACTTGTTGCGGATACGCATCCGCCGAAGCCCGTGCCTTCTGGCCGACGCGGATCCACGCGAGGTTGCGCTCGTCGGGCTGGACCACCAGCTGTACGCTCGCGTCTGCCGCGAGGACGAGAAGCGTGCGCGCCGGCTGGACGACGTCGCCGGGTTCGACCGAGCGCGTGAGCACCGTGCCGCTCTGGAGGGCAATCATCTTCGTCTGCGCGACTCGCACGCGCGCTCCGGAGAGCTGCGCCTGGGCCTGGAGCTGTGCGGTCAAGGCGACGCGCGAGTCTGCGCCCAGCGGTGCAGCGGCGATCTGCTGTGCTTCGGCTCCGGTGCGCTGCGCCTGCGCGATCTCCATCGCGCGCTTCGCATTCTCGAGCTCGGTGATGGTCACCGCGCCGCTCGCCGCGAGCTTGGCGGTTCGAGCGAGCTCGGTCTGCGCACGTTCCAGGTTGGTCTGCGTCTGGCGGAGAGACGCGGTGGCAACGATCGCGCCGACGCGCCGGAGCTGTTCGACCCGCGCCTTGGCCTGGTTGACAGCCGCCTCCGCCTGCGCGACCGAAGCGCGCTCCGCGGCGTCATCGATCTGCACGAGCAGGTCACCTGCGTTCACGCGCTGTCCCTCGACCGCGCCGACGGCGACCACCAGCCCACCACTCTGAGCTGCGATCTGGATCCTGGTGGGAACTCGCACCCGGCCGCTCGAGACGATGTGCTGCTCGAGGTCGCGGCGCTCCGCGAGCGTCGTGGCGACTCGCACACCGCGCCACCGGATGATCCCGTAGACGCCCACGCCGAGGAGGACTACGAGGGTGATCCAGAACATCGGCCGTCGCAGGAGTCTCGCCATGGTGCCCATCGTGACAGTACAGTTGCGGTTTCCCTTACGAAACGCAAAGCGTGAGCCGAGTGCGCCGCCCGTGCGCGGAGTCGAGAGCCGCGCAAACGGTGCGCCTGTGGCCCAGGTGTCCGGGGTATCGTCGATGAATGCGCATCGTGGTGGCAGCCGTTCTTGTTCTCACCGCGACCGCCGAGGCGCACATCGCGCTGGTGTTTCCGCCGCCGCGTACCGCCGAGCAGAAGGCGGGGCCCTGCGGTACGGCGGGCTCGTCGCGCGGAACGGCGATGTCGTTCCAGCCAGGCGAGGTGGTGACGGTCGAGTGGGACGAGACGGTGGATCATCCGGGCCACTACCGGATCGCGTTCGACGACGCGGGTACCGATGCGTTCCAGAACCCGAACAACCCGGCCGACAACTTTCCATCGACGATGGTCGAGCCGATCGCCGACAAGTCCGGCGGTCACTACACGCAGTCGATCACGCTACCGACCACGCCGTGCACGGATTGCACGCTGCAGCTGATGCAGATCATGACGACCGCGGTTCCGTACAACTCGTTCTACTACCAGTGCGCCGACATCACGATCGAAGGCGATCCGGTGGGACCCGCGGAGGTCCAGGGCGGTTGCTCGACGGGCGCAGGTGTGGGGCCGGGCATGCTGATCCTCGGCGCCGTGATGTGGCGCCGCCGTCGGCGATCTGTACCGGTCGATCGCACACGCGATCCGGCACAGTAGGTCGATGCGACGTACCGACTGGAAGCCGCTGCTCGATCGCACGGCTCGCCTCGCCACGGAGTTCCTCGACGGTCTCGCCGAGCGGCCCGTGTCTCCGCGCAGCGACGCGGCGGCGATGCTCGAGGCGCTCGGCCGCCCGTTGCCGGAAGCGCCGGCGGATCCGATCGCCGTGGTCGAGGAGCTCGCGCGCACCGTGGATGCCGGCCTCACGGCGATGCCAAGCGGCCGGTTCTTCGGCTGGGTGATCGGCGGCGGTGTTCCGGCGGCGGTCGCGGCGGACTGGCTGACGACCGTGTGGGATCAGAATACGGGCAGCGGCGAGGGCACGCCCGCGGCGGCGGTGATCGAGCACGTGGCGCTGCGGTGGATCGCAGATCTGTTGCAGCTGCCCGCCGCATCGGGCGCGCTCGTCACGGGGGCGCAGATGGCGAGCTTCGTCGGGCTGGCGGTCGCGCGCGCGGAGGTACTGCGCGCGGTTGGCTGGGACGTCGAGGCAGAGGGGCTCAATGGCTCGCCGCCGATCGAGGTCATCGTCGGTGCGGAGCGGCACGGCACGATCGATCGTGCGCTGCGCATGCTCGGCTTCGGGACGAAGCAGGTCCGCATCGTCGAAGCAGATCGCGAGGGCCGGATGCGTGCGGACGAGCTCGATCTCTCCGGCGAGGGCCCGGTGATCGTGTGCGCGCAGGCAGGCAACGTGAATGGCGGCGCGTTCGATCCGCTCGTTGCGATCGCGGAGCGCGTCGCCGATGCGAAGCAACGCCGCCCGGTCTGGCTGCACGTCGACGGCGCGTTCGGCCTGTGGGCGCGCGTGGCTGTGGCGCGTCGTCACCTCGCAGCGGGCGCGGAGCACGCGGACTCGTGGGCAACGGATGCGCACAAGTGGCTCAACACACCATACGACTGCGGGATCGCGTTCGTGCGCGATGCCGAGGCACACCGGCGCGTGTTCCGCGGCGGCGCGAAGTATTTACCCGGCGACACGGTCGTACCGAACCCGTTCGATCACACGCCGGAGCTATCGCGGCGCGCGCGAGGTTTCGCGCTGTGGGCCGCGCTGCGCGAGCTCGGGCGCACCGGCGTTGCGGATCTCGTGGAGCGATGCTGTGCGCATGCCACCGCGTTCGCCACCGGGCTCGCCGCGATCGAGGGCGTCGAGGTGATCAACGAGGTCGCGCTCAACCAGCTCGTGGTGCGGTTCTCGGATAGCGACGAGGCGACGCGCGCCGTCACCGCGCGAGTGATCGCCGAGGGCGTGTGCTACCCGAGCATCACCACCTGGCGCGGCGTGGCCGGGATGCGCATCTCGGTCTCGAACTGGTCGACCGACGCGGATGATGTACGCCGCAGCATCGATGCGATCGCCCGTGCTCACGGACAGGTCGGCGCGACCTGACTGTCGGAGCCGGTCGAGACGAACGCATCGGCGACGAAGCCGCCCTGCACCTTGTCCCACAGCGTCGAGGTGCCGTACGTGCCGTGCACCGACTGGCCGTGCTTCTGGCAGGCGATCGGGAAGTACGCGCCGTCGGCGAGCGAGCCGATCGGAGAGCCGCTCGTCGATGCGCTGGAGCGGATCGTGAGCGGCGCGCCCGCGGTATTGACGCGACCGGAGACGCCCGCGCCACCATTCGTGGTGCCCTGGTTGCTCATCGCGTACTTCGCCGTGACCGCGGCCTTCGCCGCCGCGCTGAAGTGATGGAACTGATAGATCGTGTTGCTGACGAGGCCGTTGCGACCCACGAGCCACGAGCGGACCTGCGAGCGCAGCGACGACTTCATCGCCGAGTTCGCGTAGACGATGTGCATGTGCGTGACTCCGTTCCAGCCATCGCGGCCGGTCTGGCGATACCAGCAGACGAATCCGAGCTTCGCGAGACGCTCGAGGAGGTTCGCGACCTGGGTGGTCGACATGCCGCTCGTCGAGAGGTCCGTTGCGGCGCTGTAGGGCTTGCCGTTGACGTAGCCATCGCGCGCGTGGGTGCCGGCGGAGGCGGCCGCATTGCCGATCGTCTGCGTGATCCGCCACGCGGCGACGCCGGCGGTGCGGAGCGCATCGGAGGCCCGCGGGTGCAGGCCCGCCTTGAGGAGCGGCGCGGGCGCGGCGGCGACATCGACCTCGACATCGACCATCGCGTCGACCTCGTCATCATTGAACAGCGATGCGTCGTCCTCCGGCCGTTCGGTGGAGAGGGCGGCGGTGAGCTCGTCCGTGTGCTCGGCCTCGAGGCCATCGGGGAGCTCGGCTTGCTCCGCGGGTGACAGCTCTGCCTCGGCGGGGACGTCTTCGAAGTACGAGCCCGAGTCGGCGGTGCACGCGGAGAGAAGGAGGGTGAGGATGGCGAGCCTGTTCAGCATACGCGTCGAAGCAGCAAGTGATGTGCCGCGCAGAGGTGGTGAATTGTTCAGGAAGTCCACGTGTGGGCCTGTAGCGGCGCGCGCAACAGTGCACGGGCTCGCGGGCACTGCGGAGGTGCGTGCGCAGGTGTAGCGCCGCGTGCAACAGGTTCGCGGGGCCGGGGACATCATTGCGTGGAGTTGGCGCGTGGATCGGACCTTGCTGACCGCGAGGCCATGCTGAACAAGCTAGCCATCCTGACGATCCTTCTCTCCGCGTGCACATCAGATGACCAGATCGAGGATCTCGATCCGGCGGGCTCGCTCGGCGACGAGTTGATGTCTGACGACGGACCGACGCCTGCGGAGGAGACCTCGGACGCGAATGTCGATGTCGGCGTGATCGAGGCCGCGACACCGTTCCAGTTGCCGTTCCCGTGCGGCCAGGTGTGGGCCGGGCAGACGCGCGTCGCGCACAGCCCGCCAAATGCGGTCGACTTCAATCGGCTGAACGATATCGGCGACACGGTCGTCGCGGCGAAGTCCGGCACGGTCACGCGCGTCGCGAACGAGGGCAGCGTCAGCTACGGGCGCTGGATCGAGATCAGCCACGGAAGCGGCTACACCACGCGCTACGCGCATCTCTCGGTGCAGTCGGTCCACGTCGGGCAGCAGGTCTCGCAGGGCCAGAAGATCGGCAACGTCGGTAACACCGGCGGTTCGACGGGACCGCACCTCCACTTCGAGGAGCGGCACAACGGCGTTGCGATCCGCGCGTCGTTCGCGAGCGCCGGCGCGCTGTACTTCGGCACCAAGAACTACACGAGCCAGAACAGCTGCGGTGGTGGTGGTGGGAGCACGGGGCACGTGGGTCGCATCAACACGGCCGGTGCCCCGCTCACGGTACGTTCGGGTGCGAGCACGAATGCGAGCGCCGTCGGCTCGGTCAACGATGGTGCGACGGTGACCATCAGCTGTCAGAAGCACGGCGAGTCGGTGCACGGCACCTACGGGACGTCGACGTTGTGGGACAGGATCGGCACCGGTCGCTACGTCGCCGATGCATATGTGTCGACCGGCTCGGATGGTCAGATCGCGCCGACCTGCCCGTGACTCAGCGGCAGCGGTCGTCGGCGCCGGGCCTCACGATGCAGCCGTCGATGCAGGTGCGCGGGTTGATCCCGTTGCCACCGCTGCAGCGATAGAGCACCTGCGGATCTCCATCGAGCTTGTCGCCGCCGCAGTAGTCGGAGCCATCGATGCAAGTTCCGACGCCGCGGCAGATGTCGTCGTTGCCGGGACGGATCGCGCAGTCGCCGAGGCACACGCCGCGCGCGAGGGGCACGCCGCCACCGTTGCATTGATAAAGCGTCTTCGGATCGCCGGCCACCTTGTCACCACCGCAGTACAGCGATCCGGCCGTGCAGGCATCGGGCGCCGCGAGCACGAGCTCGAGGGTGGTGTGGAGGTTCGCGTCGAGGGTGGTCGAGGCGGAGCCGGTGCCGAGGACGTTGCCGCTGAGCTTGCCGGCCGCGACGATGCCGACCGTGGTCTCGCTCGAGACGTCGATCAGGATCGCGAGCTCGAGCGGCAGGCCGGTGGTGCCGCCGCCGGTCGGTCGGGCGGAGGTGGTGCGATGAAGGCCGGCGTACAGGAGATCGAGCTCGAGCTGGTCGATCCGACCGACATCGCCTTCCACGGTGACGGCGATGCACGCGCCGGTGCGGTCATCGCACGGACCATCGGTGCCGCACGCGGCGAGCACGAGGCAGGCGAGTGCGCGCTTCATGGCTGGCACCCGGTGGCGGTGCAGACGACCGGTGGGAGGCGCGTGGGATCGTCGCCGCGGGAGGCGTAGATGATGATGCCGGTGGTCGCGGCGGCGACTCCGACGATGGCGGTCCAGAACCACCACCGCTTGACGAGTGGACGCTCGGTGACGACGGGCGCTTCGTGCGGAGGCGGCAGCGTGGTGATCTGCGGGACACCGCGCTGCTGGCACGCGTCGCGTGCGCGGACGAGCTCGGGGATGCGCGCGTCGTCCGTGGCGACCCGGGCGAGGAAGCTATCGACATCGAGTCGCGCGTGGGCGCAGTCGCCCTGCTGGATCTCGGTGAGCGCGAGCCAGCGATACGGGTTCGGTTTGTGCGGCACGAGCTCGACGACGATCTGCAGCTCGTGCAGCGCGAGCGTGAAGTCGCCGGCGCCGAACGCTGCCACGCCGCGGTCGAGGTGGACCTGCGCGGCCGCCTCCGTGTCGTCGGCGCGGGCGGTGCCGGTCACGAGCAGGGCCGCGATGATCGTGGCGATCCACGCCTGCATCTCGTGGCACAGTAACGCGCCATGACCGTCGCGGGCTACACGCTCGGCCGCTTGCTCGGGCGCGGTGGGATGAGCGAGGTCTATGCCGCCTCCCACCCCATCCACGGGGATACCCTCGCGCTCAAGCTGTTGCGGGTCGAGCTGACCAGCGACGACAAGGTCATCGCGGCGTTTCTGGGCGAGGCGGCGCAGACCCGCCGCATCCAGCACCCGAACGTCGTGCGGATCCACGATGCCGGGCGCGATGCGGGCCAGTGCTACGTCGTGATGGATCGCGTCGACGGCGAGGACCTCGCCACGCGGCTGCGCGCGCGCACGCTGACGGAGGACGAGGCGCGCACGATGTTCGCGGCGATCGCCAACGGCATGGATGCCGTCCACG
The DNA here is from genome assembly GCA_038206055.1 of Haliangiales bacterium. Taxonomy (GTDB): domain Bacteria; phylum Myxococcota_A; class Polyangia; order Haliangiales; family Haliangiaceae; genus JABFXX01. The sequence continues at coordinate 21,037 of JBBRBG010000064.1, read as the reverse complement.
CCGCGGGAATCGTGCATCGCGATCTCAAGCCGGCGAACGTGATGCTGCGCGGCTCGATGCCGCTGATCGTCGACTTCGGGATCGCGAAGTCGCTCGGCGTGCAATCCGCGCTCGCGACGGGGCGGCGCATCGGCACGCCCGCGTACATGGCTCCGGAGCAGCTCACCGGTGGGCTGATCGCCCCGTGCGTGGATGTGTGGGCCCTCGGCGTGATGATGTTCGAAGCGGTCACCGGCTCGCTGCCGTTCGATGACTTCGCGGAGGGCCGCGCGCCGCAGCTGTTCGAGACCGCGCCACGTGCGCTGACCCGGGCGGCGATCTCTCCCGCGCTCGACCATCTGATCGCCCGCTGCCTCGAGCGCGATCCGGGGAAGCGCGCGCGCAGCATGGAGGCCATCGCGCGCGAGTTGCGCGGCGAGCTCGACGTGGAAGCGGAGCGCGTGACGCAGGATGCGGGTGCGCTACTCGCGCGGCCGCCCCTCGCGGTCACCCGCAGGCGTAGGTGGCCATGGGCCGTCGGCGCCTCGGCGGTAGTGGCGCTCGTCGCCGGCGCGTTCGCGATGCACAGGAGCGGCGATGCGGCGGCGAGTGCGGCCAGGACCGATGCCCCCGTGGTGACCGAGCCGACCTCGGTCCCGGCGGGGACCGGGGTGTCCGATCGCCGGCCAGAAATGGGGTCCGACCCCATTTCCGCATCCGCGGGGACTGCTCGTCCGCCGCCGGCGACGTCGCTTGTCGTCGAGGTTCGCAGCCAGCCCGCCGGCGCGCAGATCCTTGTCGACGGGCGCTCGGTCGGCGTGACGCCGAAGCGGCTCGACCTTCCCGGTCCGGTCTCGCTGGTCGTGCGGCATGCCGGCTATCGCACCGCGAACATCCGGGCCGAACGCGCGGGCGCACTCGATGTTCGTCTCGTTCCGTTGCCCAAGAAGCCGAGGGAGTCACTCGATTGAACGATGACGCACGCACCACCGAGGCACTGACCGCCGAGTCCGCCGTGCGCGCGCTCGTGCGCGAGTGTCGGTTGATCATCACGGAGGGCGCGCTGGCCGGGACCGAGCACGTGTTCGCGGCGGAGCGCATGACGATCGGCGCCGATCCACGCGCGGACCTGGTGATCGCCGAGCCGACGATGTCGAAGTTCCACTGCGAGATCCGGATCGTCGACGGCGCGTGCTTCGTGCGCGACCTCGGCAGCCGCAACGGGACGGCGGTCGACCGCGTCCCGATCCTCGATGCGCCGCTGCGCGATGGGGCGCTGCTCACGCTCGGCCGCACGCAGATCGAGTTCCGGCTCGGCACACAGCATCGCGAGCTCACGCTGTCATCGCGCGATCGGTTCGGGCGGCTGCGCGGGAGCTCGATCGCGATGCGCGCGACGTATGCGCTGCTCGAGACGGCCGCCAACGCGCAGGTGACCGTGCTCGTGCAAGGCGAGAGCGGCACGGGCAAGGACCTCGCCGCCGAGTCGCTGCACCTCGAGAGCGTGCGCCGCGATGGTCCGTTCGTGATCATCGACTGCGGCGCGATCCCGCCGAACCTACTCGAGAGCGAGCTGTTCGGTCACGAGATCGGCGCGTTCACCGGCGCCACGACCACGCGCATCGGCGCATTCGAGGCGGCGGCGGGTGGCACGCTGGTGCTCGACGAGATCGGCGAGCTCGCGCTCGACCTGCAGCCGAAGCTGCTCCGGGTGATCGATCGCCGCGAGATCCAACGTGTGGGGAGTTCGCAGCGGATTCCCGTCGACGTGCGCATCGTTGCGGCGACGAACCGCGACCTCAAGGCCGAGGTCAACGCGCGCCGGTTCCGCTCGGACCTCTACTTCCGGATCGCCGTGCTGGTCGTGCGGATGCCGCCGCTCCGCGAGCGCATGGCGGACTTGCCGCTCCTCGTCGAGGCGATCCTCGATGATCTCAACGATGACTCGCCGATGGCACGTTCGCTACGCAGCGGCGAGCTGCTGCCCGAGCTCCTGCGACATGCGTGGCCCGGCAACGTGCGCGAGCTCCGCAACTACCTCGAGTCGTGCATCGTGCGCCAGGATCACACCGTGGCGGTGACCTCCGGTGAGCCCACGATCGATGTCGCGCAGCCGCTTCGCGTGGTGCGGGATCAATGGATCCGTCACGTCGAACGGCGCTACCTCGAGCAGCTCCTGCTCGTGCACACGAACAACGTCTCCGCGGCGGCGCGTGCCGCCGGCATCGATCGCGTGCACTTGCACCGACTTCTCAGTCGCGTCGGGCTGCGCTGAAGAATCGGTGCGGTCGTGTCATCATCAGGCGGTGAGGATCCTGACGGCGCTGGTCGTGCTCGCGAGCTGCAAGGGCACGCCGACGACGCCGATCGCGAACACGGGCGGCGCACCGATCTCCGTGGTGCCCGCAGGCTGGGTGGCGATCGTCCCCGACGACGAGCGGCTGCACTGCGCGAACTATGCGAACGACGAGTGGCTGGTCGCGATCGACGGCACCACGGTGAAGCTGACCGAGTCGAAGAACCACGAGCCGGATACGGGGCCGGCGCTGCCGTTCACGCCACCGCAGCACGGTGCCGAGCGCGGCCGGCAGCACGTGCTCGCGGTGCCGGATGGCTTCCTCGTCGGCTTCGATGCGGGCGAGTGGGGCGGCTCGCTGTGGTGGTTCTCGCCGGATGGATCGCAGCAGACGAAGCTCGCCGATGAGAACGTGCACGGGTTGGTGCCGATGGGGCCCGATCTGGTGGGCTCGATCGAAGGGCTCAGCCACATGGGGATCTCCGAGGGGAACGTCCGCTGGATCGAACGCGCGGGCGGCTGGCACGCGGGCAAGCTGACGTCGCTCGAGGCGGGGCCGAGCACGTTCGTCGCGGCGCCGGATGGGATCTACGTGGTGACCTCGAAGAGCCTCGTGCGCGTGGGCAAGGATCGCAAGCTGGTCACCCTCCAACCGACGCGCACGGCGACGCTGTATCCCGACTCGATGGCGATCGATGCCGCCGGCGAGCTGTGGATCGGCATGCGGCAGTTCGTGGTGCGGATGACGCCGGTCGGCGGTCGCTTCAAGGAGACATGGCTCGTACGCGACACCTGCGTACGAGCCACGGTCCACAACCTCGACTGCGTCTGCGCGGCTACTGGTACCTGAAATCAGGTCGGAACCGCCGGCGGCATGATGGTGGGCTGGATCGCCTTCTTCTCGATCACGCGGTCCTTGGCGCCGATCGCCACGGTCACCCGGAGCTGGAACATCTTGTTGGCCTGGGCGTACTGGCCGCCCTCCATCGCATTCCACGCGGGCGACGCGAGCACGTAGCTGACGGCAGCCTGCTCGTTCGGCGCGATGTTCTGATCCCACGCGTCGTACGTGCCCTTGTCGGACCAGCGCATCGGCGAGCTCGCCGCGAGCTCACCGAGGACCTTGCCGCTGGCGTCGAGCAGCTCGACCTTCTTGATCTTCACGGGCGTCGCACCCGACGTATTGGTCGCGTGAACCGCGAGCTGCACGGAGGTCTGCTGGCAGCGATACCGCGTGCTTTCGGCGACGACGGATGGCGTCGCGGGCTCGGTGGACGGGGCGCGTCGGGCCGGAGACGCGGGCGGTGCGGGCATCGAGCCGCTGCCGCAATCGTCTCCGAGCGTGACGGCGGCGATCTCGACGGAGACATCACCGACGGTCTGCGGCGTGGGCTGTGGTTGCGGCGCGACGCCTTGCTCGTTCGTGGAGGATGCCTTCGTGCAGCCCAGGGAGAGCGAGACGAGCACGGAGAGCAAGGACGCGCCGATGGAGGTCACGCGTCAGTGTAACGCGCCACGGGAGCACAAGTTCTCAGGTCTTGCCGAACAGGCGCGCACGCGCGGCACCCGCGACGAGTGACACGGCCGGATGTACGAGCCTTCGCTCGACGGTGATCGCGTAGTAGTGCGCGCGCAGACCGCGGATCGAGCCTGCGCGCATGAGACCGCGCGGGCGGCGGGCCTGGGCGATCGCGTCGGGAGCGGCGTAGAGACCGGCACCGGCCTCGGCCACGGTGGCGAGGAGCGCGTCGTCATCGAACTCGCCGACCACGTGCGGTGTGATCTTGTGCGACACGAACCACGCATCGAGCTCGCGGCGGAACCCGGTGTTCGCGCTGGGCAGCAGGAACGGTGCACCATCGAGCGAGCGCGGGAAGCCCACGCGCAGCTCGGCCGCCAGGCGCTTGGTTCCCCACACGGCGATTCCGCACTCGCCGAGCAGGTGATCGTGGGTGCCGTGGCCGTGGGACGGGGCATCGGAGATCACGACATCGAGCACATGGCGCGCGAGATCGGCGAGCAGCTTCACCGGCGCGTCCTCCCGGCAGGTGACCTGGACGCGGGCATCGAACGCGGGCTCGAGGATGCGGTGCGCGATCGATTTCGGCACGCCATCGCTGATGCCGACGGCGAGGCGCAACGGTCGGCCGGTGACCTTCCCGCGCACCGTCTCCACGAGGCGATCACCGAGCGCGAAGATCTCGTCGGCGACGTGAGCCACGGCCTCGCCGACCTCGGTGAGCACGAGGTTGCGGCCCTCGCGGCGAAACAGGGGCTCGCCGAGCTGGTCCGCGAGCTCTGCGAGCTGCTCGGAGATCGTGGGCTGGGTGATGCGCAGCTTCGCCGCCGCGCGCGAGACGCTCCCCTCACGGGCGACGACCCAGAAGTGCCGGAGGTGGTGAAAGTTGAGGCTGAGCACGCAGTTCCAATGTATCGGGAAAGCCGATGAATAGCGGGCGAATTATCGATTTGTTCTGATCGGTCGCGCGCCCTACTCATGACCGTCATGGCTCATCTGATTCCGTGGCTCGGGTTCGGGGCGATCGTGACCTTGATGCTGGCGTTCGACCTCGGCGTGTTCCAACGCCAGCCACGCGAGCCAACAACGGCAGCGGCACTCGCGTGGACCGCCGCCTGGTTCACGCTCGCCGCGGTGTTCGGCACCTCGGTGGCGGTGACGCGAGGCAGCGACCAGGGGCTGCAGTTCTTCACCGCCTACTTCGTCGAACAGGCGCTCTCGATCGACAACCTGTTCGTCATGATGCTCGTGTTCGCGCGGTTCCGCGTGCCGCGTGCGAGCCAGCGGCGCGTGCTGACGTGGGGCATCGCAGGCGTGGTGCTTCTGCGGGGCTTGATGATCTTCTCCGGCACCGCGCTGATCGCGCAGTTCCACATCCTCACCTACGTGCTCGGGGGCGTCCTGTTGCTCGCAGCGCTCAAGCTGGCGCGCGAGCTCGGCAAGCCCGACGAGCCGGCGCCCGACGAGCCTCCGGGCGGCCTGCGGATCCGGCGCCTGCTCTCGCGCTTCCTGCCGATCACCGATGACTTCGTCGGCTCGCGGTTCACGGTGCTTCGCAACGGCATCCGCCACGCCACGCCGCTCCTGCTCGCGCTCGTCACGATCGAGCTCGCCGACGCGGTGTTCGCGCTCGACTCGATCCCGGCGGTGTTCGGAGTCACCTCGGATCCGTTCATCGCGTTCACGTCGAATCTGTTCGCGGTACTCGGTCTCCGCTCGATGTTCTTCGCGCTCTCCGGCCTGCTCGACAAGCTGCGCTACCTGAAGCACGGCCTCGTCGGTGTGCTCGGGGTGGTCGGCACGAAGATGGTGATCGGCCCGCTGTGGACCGCTCCGACCTGGCTCTCGCTCTCCCTCGTAACGCTCGTTCTCGGCGGCGCCATCGTGGCGTCGCTGGCTGCCCCCACCACCGGACCAGGAGACACCGCGAATGCTGAGCAATCGTGACTACACCATCATCGTCGACAAGAGCGGTAGCATGGCCACCAAGGATCAACCCGGCGCGCGCAGCCGATGGGCCGCCGCTCGCGAGAGCACCGAAGCGTTCGCCCGCAAGTGCGAGGAGCTCGATCCCGATGGCCTCACCCTGTACGTGTTCGCGAGCAAGTTCCGCCGCTACGAGCGTGTCACTGCGGACCGCGTGGGTACGGTGTTCGTCGAGAACGAGCCGTGCGGCGGGACTGACCTCGCGGGGGTGCTCGAGCACGCGTTCGGCTCGTACTTCGAGCGCAAGGGCACCGCGATCGCACGGCCCGAGACCATCCTCGTGGTCACCGATGGCGCACCCGATGACGAGAAGGCCGTGATGCGCGCGCTGATCAAGGCGGCGAAGCGCGTGGCGACGGCAGACGAGCTCGCCGTGTCGTTCATCCAGGTCGGTACCGATCCGGGTGCGCGACGCTTCCTCAAGATCCTCGACGACGAGATGGTCCGCGCCGGTGCCACCTATGACATCTGCAGCACGGTGACCCTCGAAGAAGCCGAGGGCATGGGGCTGACCGAGGTGCTGATGTCCACGTTTGCGGCATAGGGCCTCCCGGATCGGCCTTTGCACAGCCGCGTCGCATGCGCGTTCATCCCTATCTTCTCCTCCTCGCGGCGTGCGGCTCCGGCGGCAGCGGCGGCACGGCAGACTCCGGCACCGCAATCGATGCCCCCGTCGACGTTCCACCCGACATGCGGATGGTCGACGCCGGTCCGACCGCGCCCGTGTTCGCCGGCGAGATCCTGAAGAACGGCGACTTCGAGATCTCCGACGGAATGGGCTGGCTCGCCGACTGGCAGAATATGGACAACAACCTCGACGGAGAGATCAACGTCGTGGCGGATCCCCACCGCTTCGGCGCGCATGCCGTGCAGTGGCAGATCGATGCGGCGGGTGATGGCCGCGAGTACTTCATGATCCAGCACGGGATCAATCCAGTGCTCCTCGTGCCGGGCCAGACCTACGAGCTGACCGGCGAATACATGTTCGACCACGGCGGCGAGGTCGCGTTCAACTACATCCTGCGCGGTCAGCCCGGCGACGAGCCCGACATCGACACGGTGCCCAACGCGATCACGCCGCCCACGGCGCTGAACGTGTGGCTGCCATTCAAGTTCGACCTCACGATCCCGCTCGGCGTCACGCCGACGAGTTACGAGTTCTATCTGCACAGCATCAAGTTCACCGGGCAGCCGGTGAAGATGACCGTGGACGGCGTCAGCCTGCACCTCAAACCGTGAGCGCTACGCTGCTTCGACGAGCGCGGCGAGCTTTCGCAGCGACATCTGCCAGCCCAGCTTGTTGTCCTCGGGCGCGACGCCGGTCGGGAGATTCTCGTGAAGGCCATGGACGTCGGTGCCGCCGGCAGCATCGAACAGGGAGTACGTGATCGTCTGCTCGCCCTGCATCTCCGGCTTGTCGGTCTCGAACTCCACGCGCTGGACGATCCGTTCGTTCTCGACGAGCGTCGCGAACGTGCCGTGAAAGGTATCGGTCTGCCCGGAGGTCTTCCCGGCGCCGGTGGGCGCGTCATGGGTGAGCGAGATGCGGAACGCGCCTCCCTCGTGTGGCTCGAAGGTGTGGACGTCGCTGGTCATGCCGTCGGGGACCATCCACCGGGAGACCGCCTGTGCATCGAGCAGCGCTCGATACACGGCCGCGCGAGGTGCCTTCACGTGCTGCGTGATCCGGGTGGTGCTCATCGCCGGCTATACTGCGCCACATGCCTGGCGATGAAGACAAGACCGCGCGCCAGATCGCGCGCAGCAAGGTGAAGCGCGATGGGGACCGCTCGTCACGGTACGCGCGGGACCTGATGGAGCTCGGCGCGGCGATCCTCAAGAAGCTCGACCTCGAGGAAGAGATGCAGGAGGTCGTGGACCGAGCCCGCAAGGTCAAGTCGCACGTGGCGCGGCGACGCGCGGAGCGCACGTTGGCGGGAGATCTCCGGAAGTTCGACCTGACCGAGCTCGCCGAGAAGCTCGCGAAGGCGGGTCAGCAGAGCGACGAGGACGTGAGGAAGTTTCATCTCGCCGAGCAGTGGCGCGCCAAGTTGATCGAGGAGGGCATGCCGGTGGCCGCAGACATGCCGGGAGCGGCGGGCGACGAGGAGTTGCCGCGGCTCGTCGATGCGGCGCGCCGCGAGAAGGCCACGGGGAAGCCTCCCGGCGCGGCACGCACGTTGTTTCGGCATGTTGTCGGAATGCTCGAAGCCCTCGAGGCGTCTGCTGGCTCACATGATGACGACAACTTGGGCGACGACGACTGACGTGGGATCATCAGCGCCGTGAGACCGCCGAGATGGCTCATCGTCGTGTTCGTCGGAGCGTTGGTGGGCATCGTGTTCGCCGGCGTGTCGACCTACGATTTCGTGCAGCACCTCGATCGCCAGGTGCATAGCCTCCACTGCTCCTTCATCCCGGGCATGAGCCACGGTGCGGGCGAGTCGGGCTGCCAGGTGGCGATGATGAGCCCGTACTCGTCGGTCCTGCGCTCGCGCGTGTGGGGCGGGATTCCGATCTCGCTGCCCGCGATGGCAGTGTTCGCGTTCATCGGGTTCTACGCGCTCGATCTGCTGCTGACCCGTCGCACCGAGGATCGCCGTGCGACCGCGTTCCTCGCGCTCGCGACCGCGCTGCCTGCGCTCGCATCGCTCGTGATGCTGATGATCTCGCTCATCAAGCTCGGCACCACCTGCAAGCTGTGCGTCTGCATCTACATCGCGAGCGCGCTGTGCCTCACGGGCGGCATCATGATGTGGCGCCACTCGCTGAAGACCACCTCGCCGGCTCCGGCCGCGAGCAACGGCTTCCTCGGCGCGATGGTCGGCGTCGGTGTGGCGTTCGTCGGGGTGCCGCTGATCCTGTATCTCGCGATGTCGCCGGATCACTCGAAGTTCCTCGGCACCTGCGAGAACCTCACGAAGTCCGAGGATACGTACGGCGTGATGGTCAAGGTCGAGAAGGGATCGTCGGGCGTGCCCGCGATCGAGATCCTCGATCCGCTGTGTCCTGCCTGCAAAGCGTTCGAGGAGCGGCTCGGTGGCTCGGGCCTCGGCGAGCGTCTCGATCGCAAGGCGATCCTGTTTCCACTCGATACCGAGTGCAACTGGATGATCACCGAGACCACGCACCCCGGTGCGTGCACGGTCAGCGAGGCGGTGCTGTGCGCCGGCGATCGCGCGCCCGAGGTCATCAAGTGGGCGTTCGAGGTCCAGGACCGCGTGCGTGCAGAGGCGAAGACCGACAAGACCGCCGCCGCGCGCATCGTCAAGGAGAAGTTCCCCGAGCTGGCGTCGTGCGTGGGCTCGGCGGAGGCGCGCTCGAAGCTCAACAAGTCGATGCGCTGGGCGGTCTCGCACAACATCCGCGTGCTCACGCCGCAGCTGTTCGTCGATAACGTGAAGCTGTGCGACGAGGATGTGGACCTCGGCCTCGAGTACGCGCTGTCGCGGATGCTCGCGGCGCACGATCGTGGCGAGCGGCTCGGTCCGCCGCCCGCGGAAGCACCGCCCGACGTGCCAATGGGTGGCCACCACGCTGGCAGCGCCTCGGCCGTCGAGAAGCCGAAGCCGCCGAAGTCGACGGAGACCAAGCCGAGCGAGGCCGGCTCGAGCGAGACCAAGCCGGCGGAGACCAAGCCGGCGGAGACCAAGCCTGCGGAGACCAAGCCCGAGCCGACCGAGGCGAAGCCCGTCGAGACAAAACCGGCCGAGCCCGAGGGCACGCCGGTCACCAAGCCGGAGCCGATGCCGCCCGAGGACAAGGGAAGCGGAGGTGCACCATGACGTGTACGGAAATGGGGTCGGACCCCATTGTCGGACAACCGGGAGATGCCCGATGACGCCGGTACGCGCAGCCATTCTCGCGGTGCTCATCGCGATCCCGACGGTGCTCACCGGCACCTGGATCCACTCGGCCGACGCGCGCCTCGCCGAGCAGACGGCCACGCCGACCGAGCAGGTCGCGGTCGCCAGCGCCTCCGACGTTGGCTACTGCAGCCCCGGCCTCAAGAAGATCCTGCGGCGCGTGCTGATGAGCTGCGGGCTCGTCGGAGGTAGCGCGGCGCGCGGCTGCCAGCCGATCCAGGCGAAGAATGTGGCGACGATGAGCGGTGGCGACTTCAACGCGCTGTTCACGCCGATGAAGGAGCGCGGTGGCATCGTCGAGTTCGAGAAGAACAAGAGCGAGCTGACGCCGGGCGCCATCGGCCTCGTCGATCAGGTGTTCGCGGATCAGAAGGGTGCGAGCTGGTTCTTCGTCGTCGCGCGCGCATCTCCGGAGGGCAGCGTGGAGCACAACCGCGAGCTGTCGAAGGCGCGCGCCGAGTCCGTGATGACGCAGCTGCGGCAGCAGTTCAAGGATCCCGATCTCGACAAGGAGGTCGGTATGCTCTGGCTCGGCGAGGAGTTCGCCCAGCTCGAGACGGCGTTCTGCGACTGGAAGCGCAGCGCCACCGGGACGGCGTGTACGGCAGAGGAGATCAACCGGAGCGCGTTCATCGCATGGATCGACTGTCAACTTTGATCATCGCCGTGCTCGCGCTCGGTGCGTGCGACAAGAAGGACGCCGCCGAGGGCGACCCGCCGTCGCGCACGAACGGTGCGAAGACCACGAAGAAGGCGGTCAGCACCGAAGCGTTCTGCGACGTTCACTTCGCCGGCGACCAGGGGCCGCTGATGCGCGTGCCCGAGGTCGCGCAGAAGGAAGCGATCGTTCCGGCCGCGGGCGGCTGGCACTGGTTCAATGTGTGGGCCACGTGGTGCAAGCCGTGCGTCGAGGAGATGCCGCGGCTCGTGAAATGGCGCGACAAGCTGCGCGGCGAGGGCAAGAAGCTCGAGGTGTCGTTCATCTCCGTCGACGAATCGGATGTGGAGGTCGCCGCGTTCCGCAAGGACCACGCGAGCGCGCCCGCCTCCTCGCGGCTCCTCGATCTCAAGGGCCAGGAGGCATGGTTCAAGGAGCTCGGCCTCGACGGCAACCCGCCGATTCCGATCCACGTGTTCGTGGCGCCTTCGGGTCACATCAGGTGCGCCCGCGCGGGCAGCGTGCGCGAGCAAGACTACGCGGCGATCGAAGCGCTGCTCGCGGAGTGAGATGGGCGTCGTTGGAGTCGTGCATGTCGAGTGTCCCGGCTGCGGTCGCGCGCAGGACGTGACGCTCGTGCAGAGCATCAACGCCCGCACCGACGCGGAGGCGAAGCAGAAGCTGCTCGCCGGCGAGCTCAACGTGCTCGTCTGCGCGTGCGGCCGCATCACGCAGCTCGCCGCGAACATGTTGTTTCACGATCCCGACGCGGACTACTACGCGCGCGTGGTTCCCGACGAAGCCGAGCTCGCGCAGGCAGCGAGTCTGTTCCGCGCATCCGGTGCCACCGGCAGGCTGCGCCTGGTGCCCACGCCGAACGCGCTCGTCGAGAAGGTGAAGATCCTCGACGCCGGCCTCGAGGACTGGGCGCTCGAGCTACTGAAGATCATCCTGCTCGCCACCGTGGGCGATCTCGATCGAGTGTTCCTGTTCGATCGCGTCGATCGCGACGCCGGCATCATCCACTGGGTGCTGTTCGACGAGGGTGCTCGCGCGGCGCGCACGCTGGAGAGCCCGATCGCAGGCTACGACCGGCTGATCGCGACCGCGAAGCCGCCGCGCGCCGACGAGCTCGAGATCGATCGCGCCTGGGCCGTCACCGCCGCGCAGGCGCTGATCGCCGGCGCGAACTAGCGAGCGCGGTCGGGGATCGGATCGCGAACAAATGCCGCCACCCGTCGCGCGAGACGCGCCACTCACTGGCGCACGAGCAAGCCGGCGTGCGGAGCTGCACGGGAGCAGCGCTGCGATCTCGCGCGACTAGGCCCGCTGACCGCTGGTCCCGGACTTGCTTTAGATGCGGCGCGTGAGGCCCTACAGCGAGCTGGTGTCGGACGAGTCGGCGTGGCCTGCGATCGCAGGGCTGTTCGCAAACGCGCGGTCACCCATCCGGATGTTGCCTTCGGACCTGCACGCGGCGCGAACGTGTCTCGAGAGCCTCCAGGTCTCCACGCGCAGTACGCTCGGCTCGATCGCCTACCAGACCGGCGGCGTGCTGATCGACTACGGCTGGATCCGGCTGCTCGGCTCCGGGCATCCCGCGCTGACCCGACGCCTTGGCCAATGGAACGCGCAGCTGCGGATCCCGCTCGCATCGTTCGTGCTCGTCGGCGATGACGCGGTCGGCGGCATCTTCGCGCTCGACGGCGGCGGGCTGAACGCGAGGCGCGGTAACGTTTGCTACTTCGTGCCGACCAGCCTCGATTGGCACGACATGATGTTCGGCTACACGGGCTTCCTGCAGTGGCTGACCTCCGTGGACCTCGACGCCTGGTACCGCGACCTGCGCTGGCCGAGCTGGCGCGACGACGTCTCCGCGCTGCCGGGCGATCACTCGTTCGCGCTGTTCCCTCCGCCGTCGACGTGGGAGGGCAAAGACGTTTCCACCGCGACCCGTCGCGCAGTCCCTGCGGCAGGGTTGTGGCGGCTCCATCTGGACGTCCGCTCCCGGCGCACGCCAACGCCAGACCTCGACAACCCCGTGACTCCAGATAGATAGCTCGATATCAAATCGTACACGATTGACTTGTGTACGAGTTATTGTGTGGCTAGGCTGCGGACATGTCCAGCTCGCCCCGCATTCTCGAGAAACGTCTCTACACCGCCAGCGCCACCTCCACCGGAGGCCGCGAGGGCCGCGTCAAGACCAGTGACGGCACGCTCGATCTGAGCGTCCAGATGCCGAAGGCCCTCGGTGGCACCGGCGCTCCGGGGACCAACCCCGAGCAGCTGTTCGCCGCCGGCTATGCGGCGTGCTTCGGCAGCGCGCTCTCGCACGTCGCCCGCGCGCAGAAGATCACCACCGGTCCGGTCAACATCTCCGCGAACGTCTCGATCGGTCCGGTCGGCGGCGTGTTCGGCCTCGCGGTCGAGCTCGTGGCCTCGCTTCCCGAGCTTCCGCGCGAGCAGGCGGAGGCGCTGGTAAAGGCCGCGCACGAGGTCTGCCCGTACTCGAACGCCACGCGTGGCAACATCGATGTCGATGTTCGCGTCGAATAGGTTCCGATGAGCGATCACCTCCGTCTCGACGATCAGCTGTGCTTCGCGCTCTACGCGGCCTCGCGCGCGATGACCGCGGCGTACGCGCCCGTGCTCGAAAAGCTCGCGCTGACGTATCCGCAGTACCTCGCGATGCTCACGCTGTGGGAGGACGACGGCCTCCGCGTGTCTCGCATCGGCGAGCGCCTGCACCTCGATTCGGCCACGCTGACGCCACTCCTCAAGCGGCTCGAGGCGCGCGATCTGATCGAGCGGCGGCGCAGCGGTGACGACGAGCGCGTGGTCGAGGTGTTCCTCACCGCCGCCGGCAAGCGCATGAAGCGACAGGCCGCCGAGATCCCGCGCTGCATGCTCGAGAAGTTCGACATGAGCATCGCCGAGCTCGTGCAGCTCCGCGGTCAGGTCAAGGAGCTGACCGAGAAGCTGCGGGTCACCACTTCTTCGAATAGGTCGTGACGGTCGTCGTTCCGCCGCTCGTCTTCGAGAGCTTGAGCGAGGTCGCGGTGGCGGTGAACGTCATCGTCACGGTCGCCGCCGAGGGGCAGGTGCGGGTAAGCGTCACGGTGTTGCCGGAGACGCTGGCGGTGAAGTTCTCGTCGACGTTCGGGAAGCCGCCGACCTTGCGCGTGACCATGTTCCAGGTCGATCCCGTGATCTCGACGGCGTAGCCGTTGCCACCGACGAAGCCGGAGGCGCCGCCGAACTCGCGCGTGTCGTTCGCTTCCCAGCGACCCGCGAGGATCGTGCCGCCGCTCTGGGTCGGCGCGGCGGTGTTGACGAGATAGAGCGTCAGGTATGCGCCCGTCGGCGTGGCGTTGCACACGCCGCCACCGGTGCACTTGCCCGTCGCGTTGCACGTCGGTGCGGTGAGGCCCGTGCAGCCGAGCAGCTGCTGGCCCGAGATGCCACAATCGGGATCGAGCGCACCGCAGTTGCAGTCGCAGCCATCGGCGGCGTCCCAGTAGGTCGGGTTGCAGACCCACGAAGCGGGAGGCGTGGTGTGGTTGCCCTGCGGCACGCACTGGCCGTTCGGCGAGCAGCTCTCGTTCGAGGCACACGAGCCGCACGTCCCGCCGCAACCATCGGAGCCGCAGTGATGCGTGCCGCACGCCGGCGCGCACGCGCAGGTGTGATTCGCGGTGCATGTATCGGGACCGCACGAGCCGCACTGGAGGGTGCTGCTGCAGCCATCGGAGATCGAGCCGCACTCCGCGCCCTCGGCATCGCATGTGGTCGGCGTGCAGGTCGGCTTCGCATCGCACTGCGCCGTCTGCGCGTTGCACGTGCCGGTCGGCCCGCACGAGCCACACTCGAGGAAACCGCCGCAGCCATCCGGCTGCCTGCCGCACTGCGCATCGATGTCGTGGCAGGTCATCGAGTGGCAGGTCAGGTCCGGCACCGCGTCGGGGGCGCTGCACGCGCTGGTGAGGACGGCGAGGACGGCGAGGACGAGCGGCTTCATGCCCCTACAACGGGCCAGGCCGCGAAACTGAGCACAAAACCTTTCCGCGCCGGGACCGCGGTAACGCCGCGTATTGCCTATACTCGGCGGATGTTCCGGGTCGCTCTCCTCGCGCTGTTTGTTGCCTGCGGCTCGTCTGACAGCGACAAGCCGCGGCCCGTCACCAAGAAGCCGCCGACGGTGGTGGTGGCGCCGGTGGGACCGATCGTGAACCCCGGCAACTTCGATCGCTCGTGCGCCGCCGCGACGGATTGCGTGGTGGTGAAGCGCGCGGGCTGCGATCCGTGCGCGTGCGCCACCGAGGCGATCGCGTCGAAGGAGATGGCGAAGTTCGACGAGGCACAGGGGCAGCTCAAGTGCCCCGAGCCGGATCTCAGCGTGGTGTGCTCGCCGTGTCAGCTCTACACCGCAGCGTGCGACAAGGGCGGCTGCGTCGCGAGCCCGAAGTTCTAGAGCGCATCCCAGAACGCGCACTGCGTGGACTTGATGCCGCTCGACGCGCGCATCGGCGTGTCGAAGATCAGCAGCGTGTCGGAGGTGTCGTAGGTCGGCCACTCGATCGCGCCTGCGACGTTCGGATCGTACGTCTTCGCGAACTGCGTCCAGTACTCCTGCATCGTCGTCGAGAGATCCGCGGACGATCCGATGCGCCCGAGCGGGAACGTATCGTTGCCGAACACGAACGGCAGCTCGGAGCTGTGGAACACACCGAGGTTCGCGGTGAACGGCTGCTCGAGCGCGCGCTCGAACGAATAGCGGTAGACCGGGGCACCCGCGGCGGCGATCGCCCGTGCGGTGCGGCGCGACGGGCACATGAACAGCGCATCGCCCGTGACCTCGGCGAGGGCGCGGTTCGCGGAACCATAGGTCGCGATCGGATACATCGCGATGATCTGGTCGACGTTGGCCGGCGTGTATCGCGTGGCGAGCGCGGCACGATACGCGGCCTCGTCGGGAACCTCCTGCGCGAACAGGAGCGAATGGAACAGCGTGCCCTCGTCCTTCACGTTGCCGAGGATCAGCGGGCGCTTCTCGAATGCCGGCGCGGCGATCGCAGTGGCGAGCGGCTTCTCGATCACGTAGCCATCCACGCTCGGCAGCGAACCGGGGAGGATCTTCGCCTGGTAGATCGGCCCGCCGGGCGGATCGGTGTTCGCGGGCAGCGGCGTCGCGGCGAGGAGCGCAGCGACGGACTTCGTGCGCAGGCACGCGATCGCCGCCGCATCGGTGCCCGGGCAGCCGAGGCCCTCGGCGAGCGTCACGCTCTGCGCTTCGGCGGTGGCGCGCGGGATCTCGAGCACGGGCGAGCTGCACAGGCCGCTCTCGGAGATCGCGGCTTCGAACAAGCCTGCGGTGCGCGACGACAGGTAGTGGACGCACGTCGAGTAGCCGCCGGCGGACTCGCCGAACAGCGTCACGTGCTTCGGATCGCCGCCGAACGCAGCGATGTTGCGTTGCACCCACTCGAGCGCCGCGCGTTGATCCTCGAGGCCGTAGTTGCCCGCGGTCGGAAACGCCGGATCATCGGTGCGCAGCGCGGGATGCGCCAGGAAACCGAACATGCCGAGCCGATAGTTCAGCGTGACGACCACGACGTCGTGCGACGCGAGCGCCGCGCCGTCGTAGTACTTGTCGCCGCCGCTACCGAGGATGAACGCGCCGCCGTGTAACCACACCATGACGGGGAGCTTCTTGGCTCCCGTCGGTGCCCACACGTTGACGAACAGGCAGTCCTCCTCCTCGCTCCGACCTGCGAGCGAGAGCGACTGCGGGCACTGCGCGCCGAGCTCGATCGCATCGCGCACGCCGTCCCAGTGGTCCGCAGGTTGCGGTGCGCGGAACCGGTTCGCGCCGACAGGCGGGGCCGCGTAGGGAACGCCCCGGAAGGCGCGCACGTCGCCGCTCTGCGTGCCGGCAACGGTGCCGGTGTCGATCGTGACCGTGAGGCCGTCCCCACCGTCGTCGCCACACGCGGCGAGGGTCGAGAGGAGAATCGAGGATGCGAGGAGGCGCGCGATCACGCGGGCTGGATAACACGCGGGGACCGGCGTCGATGTTACGTGACGCGCTCCGCGCCGCCCGGGACGCGGATTTGGATGGTTGTGCACGTCCCCGCGCAACCGTACATCGCGGACCCCGGTCCGTTGACCTGAATGCCAGACCCAGGCATGTGGAAGGACATGAAGCTGATCTCTGCCGTGGTGTGCTGCGTCACGTTGTGCTCGGCGGGCATCGCGCTCGCCCAGGCGAAGCTGGTCCCGACTGACATCAAGACCGCCGAGAAGACCGACGCCCAAGGCTGGGCGCCGTTCCTCGGCCTCACCGGCACGCTGAACATGGTCTCGAACTCGAACGTCGTGGGCCAGGTCGAGGGTTTCTCGACCCTGTTCGGCCTCGGCGTCACCGGTGGCGCCGACTACGTGAAGGGCAAGCATCTGCTCCGCAGCTCGCTCTCGATCGCCGAGAGCTTCGCGCGCACGCCCGTGATCGACGAGTTCGTGAAGACGAACGACGTGGTCAAGCTCGAGGGCCTCTACAACTACTTCATCACGAAGGAGCTCGGCCTCTACGGCAAGCTCGCGTTCTCTACCTCGGCGTTCCCGGCCGACGACGTGCGCGGCACGCCGACCTCGTGGGTCGAGCAGCTGCCGGATGGCACGACGAAGCCTCTCGAGACGAACGCGTTCCGCCAGCGCATCGCGGATTCGTTCACGCCGTTCACGATCGACGAGTCCGCCGGCGGATTCGCCGAGCCGATCCACAAGGAGAAGCTGAACCTGTCGTTTCGCCTCGGCATCGGCGGGCGCCACACGTTCGCGAGCAGCGTCCTCCTGAACAACGACGACAAGGCCACGCCGGAAGTCGAGCTGCAGCGGCTCAACAACGTGCACCAGCTCGGCGCGGAGGCGTTCGCAGGCGCGAACGGCAAGTTCCAAGGGGGCAAGGCCTCGTACAAGGCCGGCCTCTCGGTGCTGTTCCCGTTCGTCAACAACGACAAGGACGATCGCAGCGTCGGAAAGCTGACCCGCGTTGGCTTCGAGGGTGCGCTGACGTTCAACGTGTACTCGTGGATGTCGCTCGTGTACGCGCTCAACATCACGCGCGACCCGCAGCTGTTTGCGAAGGGCACCGAGAAGACGCAGGTGCAGAACAGCTTGCTGCTCACGTTCTCGTTCTCGCTCGTGAAGAAGCCGGAGAAGGCGAAGGAGCCGACCGACGAGGAGAAGGCGCTCGCCGAGGCGAAGCAGAAGCAGCTCGAGGCCGAGCAGCGCGCGTTGGAGGCCGAGAAGAAGCTGCAGGAGCTTCAGACGGCGCCGCCCGCCCCGGCCCCCGAGCCCGCGCCGACCCCCTGATCCGCTAGCTCACGGCGCGAACACGAGCGGCGTGCGGAACGTCAAGCCGCCGCTGACGTGGAACGCGCCGAGGTCCGAGGCCACGTCGCGCACGCCGGCTTCCATGTAGAGGCCGAGCGCGTAGGTGCCGAGGAACACGCCGCGCGGCTCGATGCCGACGCCACTCGAATACAGCTCCACGCTGAGCCGACCCATGGCACCGAAGCCCTTGTGGTCCTCGCCAAACGCCGTCGAGCCGAGGTACTCGGCGCGGCCCGTGGCCCAGGTGCGCCACCAGCTGCCGTGCGCGAGCGTATGACCACCCTCGAGATACGCGCCGCCGTATGCGACGGTGTTGCTCATCGCCGTGTCGTCCTTCGGAGCGCCGAGCAGTGCGCCGAACACACCGATGCCGATATCGGTCTGCGTCGGCGTCGGCGAGAGCGATGCCCAGTGGACGCCGATCGTCATGCCGAACCCGGGCGCCCAGCCGCGCGTGGTGTTCGCACCCGCGTAGCCCATGTCGACCTTGAGCGGCAGCATGATCCGCGGGCCGGGGCGACGGCGATACGTACGCGGACCGGTCTCGACGGTGGGTCCGGGCGAGGTGCGGTGGTCACGGACCTCGGGCTGTGCCTCCGCGGTGGAAACATCGACGAGCGAGGCGAGGGCGGCGGCAGTGCAAGCAAGGCTAACGAGGGTGCGCATGGAGACTCTCTTTCAGTTGGTCTCCGTCGCCATGTCCACGAGGCGTGCCAGTCGTCGCCAAAGCCAGATCGCCGTCAGTTGGCGCCTGCGAACCCGCGATTCGTGAACCCTGGTTGACTCCGAGATTTTCACGCGTTCTTCGTGTTCGTCCGCTGCCAGCTTTGGCCAGCGCTCCCGTTTGAGCTGGGCTCAGTGGTCTGATCTATCGGGGTGAACGCGGTTCTTTTACTTCCCATGCGACTCGGGACCGCGGTAGTCCGTCCGGAATAGACATGTGTAGGTTTTTGCACTTCATGGTCGCAGCGGTCGCGATCACCGCCTGCGTGCCTCGGGCATCGCGTGGAAAGGTGCCGGTGGCGGAGCGTCCGATCGCCAAGGGCCTCACGATCACCCTCGACGAGAAGGGCGTTCACACCGACAAGGACGGGACGATGCGGATCGCCGGTCGCGGCGGCGACGCGTTCCGGATCCTCGCGACCACCTCGATCGAGCGGCATCCATATCCGGGCGAGAAGCTGACGGCGATCCTGTCGAGCGGCGAGCGCATCGTGAAGCAGGCGCCGTTCACGTTCGACGCGGTCCATGGCCGCGCGAAGATCGATGTTCCCGCGCCCGGCACGTACCGCCTCGAGATCTGGGCGAACGATCGCTTCATCGTGGGCAACACGTTCGTTGCCGCATCGCTCCCCACGCTCGATGGTCACCGCATGTTCGAGCTGCACGAGCAGGCCGGTCCGCAGCTGTTGCTCACCGAGCAGCTCACGGGTCAGCTCACCTGGCAGCATTGGGACACGCTCGAGACCGATAGCGCGTTCGTCGCCGAGTGGTGGCTCGATGGCAAGAAGCAGTCGCCTGCCGGCGCGAAGCGCAGCGACTTCCAGCGCGAGACGCTGCGCCAGGTGCAGATCGCCGATCAGGTCGACGCGCTCGGCGATCAGACCGCGTGGCGCTGGACCACCGAGAACTTCAACATGCCCGACGTGCTCCGCGACGTGCCCGTCAAGCCGGGCCACTGGGAGCTGCGCGTGTATCGCGATGATCGCGAGCCGATCGCTCTCGGCTTCGACGTCACGTACGACGGCAAGGTCCATGGCGCGCAGAAGCTGGCGACGCGCACCGGTGGCATCGAGGTCGAGTTGACCTCCGCGCCGGCGTCGAAGGAAGCGACCAAGGCGCTCGCGAAGCTGCCACGAGCTCGGTTCGAGCCGTCGAAGCGATTCCTCCTCGCGGTCACCGTCCCCGAGGTCCGCGCCCTGACGCGCTCCGAGATCCTCCGCGGCATGCGCTCGCAGCTGAACAATCTGCAGAAGCAGAGCGGCGGCGGCGAGACCGCGCTGCAGTTCGGTGGCAGGGACGAGTCGCCGGCCGGCGTCGAAGCGCGCAAGCTCGTGACCGCGATGCAGAAGCTGATCCTGGCGCTCGGCGAGCCGTGGACCAACGCAGAGCGCCCCTGACGCCCTATCTGCACTCGGAGGTCCGCCCGCGTCCGCCGATCTCCGCTAGATTGCGACCGCTGTGTTCTGGCCGGTGACCCTCGGCATCCTGCTCGCGCTCGTTGCGATCGGCCTGTGGATCGGCCGTGGCCACCTTCCCTCGGGTCGGCTCGGTCGCCTCGCGCGGATCGGCCGGATGTCCGCCGCGCTCTCCGCTTCCTGGCTCGGCGCCAAGCTCCGCCGGATCTTCGCGAGCCGCGCGGGCCGCACCAGGATCGACGATGCGCAGCGCGCAGCCGCGGCCAAGCGCGTCGCCGAGACGATGGGCTCGATGAAGGGCGCCTTCATGAAGCTTGGCCAGATGATGTCGTTCATCTCGGACTCCGTGCCCGAGCAATTTCGCGCGCAGCTCAAGCAGCTGCAGTCCGATGCACCGCCGATGGAATTCCCGCTCGTCCGCGACGCCGTCGAGCGCGAGCTTGGAGCGCCGCTCGAGCGACTGTTCGCGCGGTTCGATGAGAAGCCGCTCGCTGCTGCGTCGATCGGTCAGGTCCACCGCGCGACGCTTCCGACGGGCGAGCAGGTCGTCGTCAAGGTGCAGTACCCCGGCGTCGCCGATGCGATCCGCGCAGATCTCGCGAACGCCGCGCTCCTCCAGCAGATGATGCGCATGATGTATCCGGCGCACGATCCCAAGCCGGTGATCGAGGAGCTGCGCGGCCGGATCTTCGAGGAGTTCGACTACACGAACGAGCTCAAGAACATCGACGAGTTTCGTGCGCTCTACGCCGACCACCCATTCATCGGCATCCCGCGCGCTTATCCCTCGCACTCGACGGGGAAGATCCTGACGCTCGAGTTCATCGAGGGCCGGCGCTTCGATCAGGTCCTGTCAGATCCTCCGGAGAAGCGCAGCCAGTACGCCGAGATCATCTATCGCTTCGTGTTCGGAACGATCTTGCGGCACCACCTCTTCAACGGCGATCCGCACCCCGGCAACTACCTGTTCCAGGACGATCGTGTGGTGTTCCTCGACTTCGGCTGCGTGAAGCACTTTCCCGATGACATGGCGCGCACGTGGGCAGGCCTCGTGAAGTCGCACTTCGAGGGCAACCGCGAGAGGTTCCGCGAGGGCCTCGTCGCCCTCGAGTTCCTCAAGACTGACTCCAAGCTCGATGCCGAACGCCTCTACAACTACTTCCAGCTGTTCTACGAGCCGTTCCGCTTCGACCGCGAGTT
>JBBRBG010000063.1:0-43078 GCA_038206055.1 Haliangiales bacterium | reverse complement strand
GAGAGGCTTTCTCCTGCTGGAGAAGACTCTGCTTCGGGACCTTCGGGGCCTTTGGGGCTCACCTGAACCAGCGGACTCCGGTTCGCATCCGGCACTGCGGATTGCCGAGCGCGCAGGTCTATGACCTACGCGCTCCTAGGGTGCCGTGACCGCGTTGTTATCGAGCGCCACCAGCGACTGCGCGAGAGCTCGGCCGTGGAGCGTTGCCATCGTCTGCAGCGTGATCCCGGTCTTGCCGAGGATGATGCCCTCGAAGTGCGAGGTCGCGTGCAGCGTCACCTCGCCGGTGACCTGCCAGGTGATGTTCTTCGCCTGTGCATTGCCGGAGAGGATCACGTTCTTCGCGGCGGCCAGGTCGAGCTGTCCTTTGACTTGCATGATCCACACATCCGTCGCGCCTCCCGCGAGAGTGATATCGGTGGCGATCGTGACGCCGGTGCCCCACGTGTAGAGCCCGGGCGCGAGCGTTTGACCGCCGAGGTTTCCGCTCGCGAGGTTGAGCGCATCGGGGTTCGTGCGGCTCGCTGCGTCGCTGTACGCCGCCTGCATCGCGAGCACCGCCGTCGTCAGGTTGGTCGGCGTCGGCACCGCGTAGTTGCTCGCGTAGATCTTTCCCGGAGCCACCACCACGGCCGAGGTCGAGAACATGTTCGAGGCGTCTGCGATCGGCGCAAATCCGGTGATGAACGATGCCGCCGCCGGGCTGAGACCCACGTGCCCACCCGTGACCGACGATCCCGTGACATTCGTGACGCCCGTCTTCGCGAGCAGCGCGTAGGCAGCAGGCGCCGTGAGGTCGGTGGTCGTCCCCAGCTCCACGGGGGCCGGCCCGAGCCCGCTGGGGTTCGGGGGGTTGTGCTGGGCGTCTGCGCCGGCACCGGAATCGACAGAGCTGTGGTCATCGCCACACGCACACATGGACAGAAGGAGGACAGACGCGATCTTGGCGCTTCGTGACATGGCGATGCATCAAGCACCAATCGAGCCAGGCCTCAGGGCGTCGGGACAAGCGGCAGCGTGAAGACGAACATGCTGCCTGCACCGGGCGTGCTCTTCGCCCAGATCCAACCTCCGTGGGCCTCCACGATGGACCGCGAGATGAATAGCCCCAGCCCGAGGCCTCGGCGCTCCCCGGGCGCGAGCTGGATGTGACGCTCGAAGATCGTCTCGATCAGCTCGGGCGGGATTCCCTGGCCGGTATCCTCCACAGAGAATCGCGCCGCTCCATCGCGCTGATCGACGCGAATGGTGATGCGCCCGCCCTTCGGCGTGAACTGGAGCGCGTTGCCGACGAGGTTCGTCAGGACCTGGAGGATCCGATCGTGATCGAACTGATGCGCACCGGGATCCGTCAGCATCTCCCCCACGAGCGCGATGCCACGCGCGATCGCTGCGGGTTGAAACGCGTCCAGCGCCTCGCGCAACACCATGCGTGGTTCGCAACGCGCGAGCACCATCGTCAGCTTCCCCGATTCGATCGTGGCGACATCCATCAGGTCGCCGACCAGACGACTCATCCGCGCGCTGAATCGCTGGATCTTCTCGGCGTACTTCTTCACTTTGACGAGCGGCTCGTCGGTGGGGTCGAGGTTTCGCAGCAACTCGGCGCTCAGGGCGATTCCGCCGAGCAGGCTGCGCAGATCGTGACTGACCATCGCCATGAGGTTCTCGCGCGTGGTCAACGCATCGTCGGCGCGCTCGCGCTCGAGCTCGAGGCGCATGTCCGTATCGTCGCGCTCGAACGCCAGCAGGCTCGCGAGCGCGACCCGACGCTGCTCGCTCTCGTTGCGAACCGCCGCATCGGCGCCGCGCCGCTCGACCTGGAGCGCCGCGTCCTCGTGCGCGCGCTCGCACGACAGATCGTGCTGGGACCGCGCAGACATCTCGTGCGCGTTCCGGGCGTCCTCGCGCGCACGCGCATCGCTCAGTACGGAGTCCGCCTTGTCGCGGGCATCCGCGACAGCTTCCGTCGCCGCCACCTCGGTCGCCCCGGATCGCGCGGCGAGCTCCGCGTCGGTCTTGTCCCGCTCCTGCTGCAGGCTCTCGTCGGTGGAGCTGCGCTCGGTCGGGCCTGGCTT
The DNA here is from genome assembly GCA_038206055.1 of Haliangiales bacterium. Taxonomy (GTDB): domain Bacteria; phylum Myxococcota_A; class Polyangia; order Haliangiales; family Haliangiaceae; genus JABFXX01. The sequence continues at coordinate 41,000 of JBBRBG010000063.1, read as the reverse complement.
GTCGCCGTCGGTCATGGTGCAGGGTACTCCCCGCCGACCTGCGCATACGGTCACACCCCTGCCATCTCGACATGGGCGATCAGGCGCCCCGGCGGGCGAATACGCTCGTTTACGAGCTCGTGACGAAAGTGGATCGGGTCGGCAATTGCGGACATTACTCGCGGTAGCTACGACTCGCGACGGGACGAGCTCATCCGCGGCTTCTTCGGCAGGTGGCGCAGCCCCATCCACGCGAGCGCCGCGATGTGCGCCGCGACCTCCTCGACACCCGGCTTGCGCGCTTCGGTCCACCAGCGCCCGACGAACGTGACCATGCCGATCAGCGCCTGCGCGTAGATCGGTGACGCGCGCGGGTCGTAACCGGCGGCCTTGAACGTCGCAGCGAACACGTCGCCGACGCGCTCCGCGAGATCGTTGAGCAGCGACGCCATGCCGGTGCTCGGCGAGACGAGCGGCGTGTCGTGCGCGAGGATCGCAAAGCCGTCGGGGTGGTCCTTCACGTACGTGAGGAAAGCGAGCGCCGCCTGCTCCACGCGCTGGCGCGGCGTGCCGACCGAGATGGCTTCGGTGATCCGGCGCACCACGTAGTCCATCTCGCGATCGACGACGACCGCGTACAGGCCCTCCTTGCCGCCGAAGTGCTCGTAGACGATCGGCTTCGAGACATGCGCGCGCGCTGCGATCTCCTCCACCGAGGTGGCCTCGTAGCCGCGCTTGGCGAACACGGCTCGGCCGACCTCCACCAGCTGCGCGCGCCGCGCCTGCCCGGTCAATCGTCGACTGCTCATGCGGGGATCTTACTACGCTTCCGTAGGCTTGCGAGGGTGACTTGGCCTCGTCATCCGACGCTGTCTTGACAATAACCTACGATGCCGTAGGTTACGGATGCGTAGGTTGCAAGGAGTCATGATGTCCCGCCCGATGCACCGTTCTCGCCCCACTGCCCTCGCCCGCTCGGCGTGGCGGCGGTGGTTTCTCGATCGCACGGCCGAGTTCTGGCTCGGCGAGCTACGCGCGACGTGGTCGCTCACCGAACAGCGCGCACGCGTCACCGGGGTCCGCTCCGAGACCGTCGATGCGAAGACGTTCACGATCACCACCCCGCGGGCCTGGCCCGGCCATGTCGCCGGTCAGTACGTGCCGGTGGAGGTGGAGATCGAAGGCGTGCGCGTGCGCCGCTGCTACTCGATCTCGTCGGGTGGCTCCGAGCCCGGCAGGCAGTCGATCGAGATCACGGTCAAGTCCGTCCCGGGCGGGCGCGTGTCGACCTGGATGCACGCTCACCTCGCCGTTGGCGCGGTCGTGCGACTCGGCGCGCCCAGCGGGGAGTTCACGGTGACCGCGCCCGCGAAGCTGCTCCTGATCGGCGCCGGCAGCGGCATCACACCGGTCGCGGCCATCGTGCGCGACCTCGTCGCGCGTGGTGCGGCGCACGACGTCATCGTCGTGGAGGCCGCGCGTAGCGACGCCGATGCGATCTTCGCCGGCGAGCTCGCGGCGCTCGCCACGCTCCGCTCGATCGCTCACCCCGGCTCGCCCGCTCTCCATCACGCCGTGCAGGTCATCGCCCACCGCGGCCCGCTCGACGCCGCCGCCCTTCGTGCGTACGCGCCGGATCTTGCCACGCGCGAGGTCTACGTCTGTGGCCCCGCACCGGTGATGGATCTCGTGGCAGCGCTCGTCGGCCCGCGCGTTCACCTCGAGCGCTTCGCTCCCGCCGCACCCGCGCGCAACCCCGGCGCCGCCACGCGCGCCCGCGTCCACCTCGCGGTCGCGAACCGCACCGTCGAGATCACCAGAGGCACGCTGCTCGAGGGCCTCGAGCGCGCCGGCGAACGACCCGCGCACGGCTGCCGGATGGGCATCTGCAACTCGTGCCGCTGCACCAAGACCAGCGGCACCGTCGAGGATCTGGTCACCGGCACCATCTCCTCTGAACCCGATCAGGAGATCCGCCTGTGCGTCTCCGCCGCTCACTCAGACCTGGAGCTCTCCCTATGAGAAACCTCGATGACGCCACCGTCACCGCCTTCGGCGCCGAGCTCGATGCTCTGCGCGCCGAGACCATCGCATCGCTCGGCGCGGCCGACGTCGACCACATCCGCAAGATGATCCGCCTTGTCCGCTACAGCGAGGCCGGTGGTCGCGCGCTCCTCCACCTCGGCATCGGCCCGTTGACCTTCGCGCTCGGCGTCAGCGCGCTCGCCGCCGCGAAGATCCTCGAGAACATGGAGGTCGGTCACAACGTGATGCACGGCCAGTACGACTGGACGCGCGCCGCCGACCTCGATGGTCGGAGCTACGAGTGGGACATCGTCTGCACCGGGGATGACTGGCGGCACTCCCACAACTTCGAGCACCACACGTACACGAACATCCTCGGCGTCGATCGCGACATCGGGTACGGCCTGGTCCGCATCTCGGAGCTGCAGCCCTGGGAGCCGGCGCACCTCGTCCAGCCGATCTCCGCGGTCGTACTCGCGTTGCTGTTCCAGTGGGGCGTGGCGCTTCACGATCTCCGCATCACCGAGACCATCGCCGGGCGCCAGTCGGTCGCCAAGCTCCGCGAGCGCGCGCGGCCCTTTCTGAAGAAGGCGGCGTGGCAGCTCGCGAAGGACTACGTCGTCACGCCCGCGCTCGCGTTGTGGAACGCGCCGCGCGTGTTCGCCGGCAACTTCCTCGCGAACGGCATCCGCAACGTGTGGTCGTTCGCGATCATCTTCTGCGGCCACTTCCCCGAGGGCGTCGTTATCTATCGTGCCGAGGACGTCGAGACCGAGAGTCGCGGCCGCTGGTACCAGCGCCAGCTCGCCGGCTCCGCGAACATCGAGGGCGGAAGGCTCATGCACGTGATGTCGGGCCACCTGAGCCACCAGATCGAGCACCACCTGTTCCCAGACCTCCCCGCCGCGCGCTACCCGGAGCTCGCGCCGAAGGTGCGCGCGATCTGCGAGAAGTACGGCCAGCCGTACCTGACCGGGAGCTTCCGCGCACAGCTCGGGAGTGTCGCGAAACAGATCCTTCGCCGCGCGCTTCCCTGAATCGACGGCGTATCGTCGCTGCATGCTCCCGCGCATCGGCTCGAGCAAGCTCGTCACGACCTGGATCCTGATCACGGTCGGCGCATCGATCATCTCGATGCTCGACGGCGGCTGGCTCGCGAGCTGGACCGCGCTCGCGCCGCGCGAGGTCTGGCGGGGCCAGGTCTGGCGCCTCGTGACCTGGGCGATCGTCGAGCTCGGGCCCTACGGCCTGGTCATGACGGTCGTCGGGATCTACAAGTTCGGAGGCGAGCTCGCACCCCGCTGGGGCGACCACCGGCTCCGGCGCTTTGCGCTGCACCTCGTGATCGCCGCCGGCGTGATCACCGCGCTCGGCGCCCTCGTGTCGTCGCGGGCGTGGCACATGTCACGTTGCGGCGGCTGGGCGATGGGTGAGGCGCTCGTGATCGCGTGGGCGCGCCAGTATCCGACCGCGCAGCTCCGCCTCTGGAACGTCCTGGTCCTCAGCGGCAAGCAGCTCACCTGGGTCACCGCCGGCTTCGCGATCCTGCTGGCGGTCGCCAATGGACCATTCGTGATGGCGCCGGAGCTGGTTTGCTGCCTGGGCGCTGCGTACTACCCACGGGCCTGGCTCTCCCGCTGACTCACAGATTTCTGAGCCCGCGGCTCTCCGGGTTCCGGCAAATCTACGCCTCGCTCTCCGAAGTCGTTGTTTTCAGGCAGCGACCGGCGGCACACTGAGTGCACCGGGTGAGGCGTTCCGCGGGCCCTGATCCGAACCGCTGGTTGGAGGAGAACTGTGAAGAAAACGCTTCTGCTGCCCCTCGTCCTCGTTGTTGGTTGTAGCGAGCACGGGTCCACCCCCGAGCCATTCGGCGTTCCGATCACCGGTGGCACGATGATGGTCACGCGCGATGGAAGTCGCGCCGTCATCGCCGACCCGGATCGCGATCGCATCCTTCAGGTCGATCTCGGTACCGACTCGGTCCTCTCCGAAACCGCGCTCGATCCCGGCGACGAGCCGGGCCGCGTCGTCGAGGACGCCGCGGGTCGCCTCCACGTCGCGCTCCGCCACGGCGGCGCTCTCCTCACCCTCGACGCGACCGGCGCGATCGTGGCTCGCCGCGCAGCCTGCGCCGAGCCGCGCGGCCTCGCGTACGACAGCACCGCCGACGCGATTCACCTCGCATGCGCCGGCGGCGAGCTCGTCACGTTCCCCGCCGCGGGTGGCGCTGCGACGCGTAGCCTCCGCCTCGACCGCGACCTCCGCGATGTCTTCGTCAGCGGGAACCAGCTCGTGGTCACTCGGTTCCGCACCGCCGAGATCCTCACGATCGATCCGGCTGGCGCCATCGTCAGCCGCGCGACCCCGCCGACTGTCAGCCGCTTCGACTTCGGCGGCGGTGGTGGCGTCGGACCCGGTGACGGCATGGGCGGGTTCGCTGCGCCTGCGACCACCGCGTGGCGCACGATCGCGCTGCCTGATGGTCGCCTCGTGATGTCTCACCAGCGCCGCGTGAAGAGCGTGCTGGATAGCGAGACCCCGGGCGGCTACGGCGGCAACTGCGGCGGCGGTCCCGTCGAGGACGCCGTCACCGTGATCGCACCTGGCCAGGCTCCGCGCCCGATCTCGCGCATCGTTCGTGGCGCCCTTCCGGTCGACATCGCTGTCTCGCGCACCGGCGACAAGCTCGCCGTGCTGAGCGCAGGCAACCGGCAGGTCAGCGTCGTCGCCATCTCGGCGCTCGAACAGGGAGACGCCGACGAGTGCCCCCCGCCGGATCCGCAGCCGTGTGGCGATACCCCGACCCCCGACAGCGGCATGGGCAGTGGCACCACCAACCCATCGGGACCCGACAAGATGGGCGGCGGCGAGTGCTGCAAGGACGACGATCACGACGGTCGTTGCGACGACGAGGATGACGAGGACACCGGTCACGACAACGATCGCCTCGGCCCGCCGACCTCCCTTGGCTTCACGCCCTCTGGTGACCTCGTGATCTTCTATCCCGAAGCTCCCGCGCTGATCGTGCGCACCGGCGCCGGTGCGGTCTCGCGCCGCATCGACCTGCCCGGCGCCGCGCACAACGATCCGGGCCGCAACGTGTTCCACAAGCAGACGCCGCTCAAGATCTCGTGCGCCTCGTGCCACCCCGAAGGTCGCGACGATGGCCAGGTGTGGGACTTCGCGACGGAAGGCAAGCGCCGCACGCAGAGCCTCGCCGGCAACATCCTCGAGCGCGCGCCGTATCACTGGACCGGCGACGAGACGTCGCTCCCCCTTCTGCTGGATGACGTGTTCGCGAAGCGCATGTCGGGCGGCACGCTCAAGCCCGCCCAGAAGGCAGCGCTCGGTCCGTGGCTCAACCGCGTGACGGCGCCGGCGCCGGCGTCGGTCGACTCCGCCGCTGTTGCGCGCGGAGCCGCGCTGTTCGAGGCAACGAACGTCGGCTGCGTGTCGTGCCACAACGGTCCGCTGATGACGAACAACCAGCGCTTCGATGTCGGCACGGGTGGCCAGTTCAAGGTGCCGAGCCTGGTCGGTGTTGGCGCTCGCCCGCCGTTCCTGCACAACGGCTGCGCCGCGACGTTGATGGATCGCTTCGGCACGTGCGCTGGCGCTCCGGGTGTTCACGGGAACACCTCGACGTTGTCGCAAGATCAGCTGAAGGATCTCGTCTCGTACCTCGACTCGCTCTGAGGCTCGGTGGTACGGGTGTTGAGCGTGCGTAGGTGGCTCCTCATTGGTCTTGCCGTGGCGGCGTCGGCCTGCGAGACGACGCCTCAGGAAAAGGCGACGCAGGCGTGCTCGGCGCTCTGCACGTGCATGGAGGCCCCCCTCCCCGCCGTGCAGGATCGCTGTGTGGCGAAGTGCACCGACGAGCTCGACGTCAGGGGCATCTCGGACCAGTGCATCGCCTGCATCACGGCCAACAGTGAGCGTTGCACGACGCTCCAGAACGTGTGCGCGCCGGTCTGCAATCCTCCGCAGCCGGGCTTCCCAGACGCAGGGATAGGGATATGACCATGAAGACGATCCTCGCGGTCTGCCTGCTTGCAGGCACCGCCTTCGCGCAGCCAGGTGAGCCACAACCGCCCGTCGAGCAACCGCCGATCGAGCAGCCGCCGCAACCGCCGCAGCCGCCGCATCCGCAGCCGCGTGTCGAACCGCCACCGCCGCCGGTGGTCGAGGCACCCGCGGCCGATCGGCCGACTGGGTTCTCGCTCGGCATCGGCGTGGGCTACCGGATCCCCACGTCGTTGCAGACGCCGAACATCACCAGCGTTCGGCTCCGCCTCGCCAGCGGCACCACGCTCGAGCCCACCCTCGTGTTCGCGAACACGTCGCACTCGACCGACACCGGCTCGGCGCAGACGACCAATGCGAGCGAGGCCGGCATCGCCCTCCTCGCGCGGTTCCCGCTCGTCACGCACAAGCGTACGGAGCTTCAGCTCCTCGGCGGCATCGGCTTTGACTATCTCGGCGAGGATCCCGACAACCAGAACACCGATGACGTCACCACGACGACCACCGTGTCCGCGCGCTATGGCGTGGCCGTCGGGTTCTGGATCACGCCGCACGTGGAGGCGAGCCTGTCGGCGACCAACGGCCTCGTCAGCTTCTCCAAGAAGCGGCAGGAGATGGGTCTTGGCTCCGTGCTCGTGACCAACGACACCACGTTCGGGCTCATCTTCGACCCGACCGTCGCGTTCATGGTCCACCTCTACAACTGATACGCCCGCCGGGAAGGTGTATCGTCGGCGCAGGAGGCCCTATGCGTAGCTTTTCGGTTTCGGTGATCGCGATCCTGGCACTCGCAGCGTGCGGCAGCGACGGCGGCACCAAGGCTCCGGACGCGGCGACCTCCATCGATGCGCCTGTCGCGGGCGCTCCAACCTGCGCCGACTACTGCGCGAAGATCGCCACCAACTGCACCGCGGCGAACCAGCAGTATTCGAATGCCGCCACGTGCATGGCGTCGTGTGCGCTGTTCCCGGTCGGCACCGCGGCCGACACATCGGGCAACACACTCGGGTGCCGTGCCTATCACGCGAACAACGCCGCGACCGGGCCCACCGTCCACTGCCGCCACGCCGGTCCCGGTGGCGATGGCGTGTGCGGCGCGAACTGCGAGGGCTTCTGCACGATCGTGCAGGGCGCGTGCTCGGCGCAGGCAACTCCACCGTACGCCGACAAGCCCGCCTGCATGACCGCATGCGGAAACTTCGCGACCACGCCGGTCTATGACCAGTCGGTGCAGACCGGCAACAGCCTCGCGTGCCGCATGTATCACGCGACCGTGGCGACCACGACGCCGGTCCCGCACTGCACCCACGTCAAGGCGGCAGGCGGCGGCGGCCCCGGCTTCCCCTGCCAGTAGTGATCAGGCGGCGACGGCAACGACACCCGCCGGAGTGACCTTGCCCCAGCGCGTGGCACCCGCGCGAGCCTCGACCTCCGCGCGCAGCTCCTTCGACAGGCCGACCGCGAATGCGGCCTCCGCGACGAGGAACAACGGACCGTCGAGCAGTCCGCGAAGGTCGTCGAGGAACGCGGGCTTCTTGCCCTCGAAGTAGTGGCCGAGGAACTGGAGGGCCCAGCCTCCGACGAACAGTCCGGCCGCGGCGCCCGCCCACAGCGGCAGCGGCAGCGCCGCGATCGCGGTTCCCGCGGCGCACGTCACGCCGAGGACCGCGCCCATCGCGGCACCATAGGTGGGGTCCAGCGCGCGGTAGTAGCGCGTCGCGAGCCCGGTCGCCGCGACGGCGGCGTTGAGCGGGCCGATGCCGATCCGCGCGAGTGTGGCCTGCGTGCCGACGAGGATCATCGGGATGCCGACGAAGTGCGTCGCGATGTTGCGCTTGTCGCGGTGGTACTCCGCGTACGACGCGAGCCGGTCCACGAGTGACTTCATCTCCACAGGTTACGAAGAAATGCGGCCGGGAACGAGCCGGATCGCCCGCCGTGCGGCCACGCCCGGTGGACCAGCAAAATGGCTTCGTATTCTGAGCAGATGTCATGGCACGCCGCGTGTACGACAGCCCACCCGGTGAAGATCATTGCTGCTGTCCTCCTCGCGGCCTGCGCCGTCGCGCAGGCCCAGCCGGCGCCCGATGCAGGGGTCGACGACGCGCCACGGGCGCCTCCCGAGCCGCCCAAGGACCCCGTACCAACCAAGGCCGAGATCGCGGCACCGGTCGGCGACACGGCGCAGTCGGTACGCGGCAAGCCGCTGCCCGGGAGCGAGAGTGGTCGGCTCGATCCAGTCGATCCGGGCGACAGCACGGGGCGTCTGATCGGGCGTGGTCTGTTGTGGATACCGCGACTGCCATTCGAGATCTTGCTGCTCCCGATCCGCGGCGTCGTGTATCTGGGCGAGCGCTATCACGCCGTCGACACCGTGACCGAGATCTTCACCACGGATAGCCATCACCTCGCGCTGTATCCGACCGCGTTGTTCGAGACCGGCTTCGGGTTCAACGTCGGCGTCCGCGGCTTCGTGAAGGACGTGCTCGGCAAGGGCGAGAAGCTCAAGGCGCGCGCAGCGTTCGGCGGGGAGTTTCTGTGGACAACGCAGCTCGGGCTCGATACCGGGCACCTGTTGCCGGGGCCGGTGACCGCGGGAGCCGAAGCGCTCTACGCGCAGCGCGATCGCGAGCGCTTCTTCGGCTATGGCAACACCGACTCGCAGATGCCCCCCGCGTTGCCGATCGATCCGCTCGGACCCGACGCGGGGATCGCGAGTCGTTACCGGATCAAGGTGCGCCGCGCCTCCGCACACGTCACGGTGCGGCTCCCCGAGGACCTCCACGTCACCGTGACATCGTCGCTTCAGGACAAGAACTACGGCGCCGATAGTCCAGACAAGACCAACCCGGATCTGCAGGACGTCTACCAGCTCGATCAACTGCCCGGGTACAGGGCCGGCACGCGATTCTCTTACAACGAGCTCGAGGTCGGCTGGGATACCCGGCGCCAGGCCGATCCGTGGGACGCGTCCGGGATGCGCTCGACTGGTGGACTGGCGCTCGCCTACGGCGGCTACCAGCACGCACTCGACGACGGTCCCGACTTCTTTCGGGTCGGCATCGACCTGCAGCGCTACATCCGGCTCACGGCGCGACCGCGCACGCTGCAGTTTCGTCTGTGGGCCGAAGCCGTCACCGGGAAGCGCGAGGAAGTTCCGTTCACCGAGCTGCCGCGGATCGGCGGCGCAGATCTGCTTCGAGGTTACGAGCTCGACCGGTTTCGCGATCGTGTCGCGACGGTCGCGCAGGTCAGTTACACGTGGGCGGCGGCGTCCTGGCTCGCGCCGGTGCTGTTCGTCGACGTAGGACGCGTCTATTCCGGGCTCGACTCCCTGTCGTTCGACCATCCCCGCGTCGGGTTCGGTGCTGCGCTCGAGGCGTATAACCGGCGCGGCCTGCTCGTGCGCGCCCAGCTCGCAAGCTCTGCCGACGGCGGCCTGTTCGCATTCATCGCCCTCAACCCTGCATACGACGCGATCGCGCGCGTGGAGCGGTACTGATGCGCAGCCTGTGGATCCTCTTCATCGTCGCTGCCTGCGGTAGCAGCTCGACCATCGGGCCGGTGCGGTTCGCGAACGGACCCACCGTGTGGAAGGTCGATGACCGCCACGATGTTCCGAAGGCTCCGGAGACGACGCTCTTCCTCCGCACGAGCTACTACGTCGAGTCGTTCTACCGGCTCGCGCGCCGCAACCTGCGCCTGGAACGCGACCGCCGGGCGCTCGGGATCAATGCGCTCGACGAAGTTCCGGACTCGACGTGGTTCACCAATCGCAAGCCCGTGTCGCTCGAGGACATCCAGCGCGGACCGCTTTCCGAGACGCCGGAGCGCCACCTCCCGTGGACGATCAAGTCAGGGAAGTCCGGAGGCCTCTCGATCGGCTTCGTCGCCGAGGATGCGACCGGCGTGAAGTTCGTCCTCAAGTTCGATCCGGACAACGGGCCGGAGGTCCAGACCGCCGCGGATGCGATCACCGCACGCCTGCTGTGGGCCGCCGGCTACAACACCCCATCGGACTACGTCGTGTACTTCAAGCGCGGCGATCTCAAGGTCGCGGACGATGCGCACTCGACGGTCGGCGTGCGCAAGGTACCGATCACGGACGCCGACGTCGACCGCCTTCTCGCCGGCATGCCCAGGGATCCGGAGGGCCGGATCCGCGCCACCGCGTCGATCTTCGTCAAGGGCAAGCCGGTCGGCGGCGCGCCTCGTGCGGGTGTGCGTCACGATGATCCCAACGATCTCATCCCCCACGAGCTCCGCCGAGATCTTCGTGGCCAGGCGGCGTTCTTCGCGTGGCTGTCTCATACCGATGTGAAGGAGGACAACACACTCGATTCCTGGGAAGAGGATGACGCCGACAAGACGGTGCACTACCTGAACCACTACCTGATCGATTTCGGCTGGGCGCTCGGTGCGAATGCGGCGGAGACGCTGGACCCGTCGGTCGACTATCGCTACGTGCTCGACTTCAAGAGCACCTTGATCTCGATCTTCAGCCTCGGCCTGGTGCGGGACGTCTGGGAAAAACGCAAGCCGCCGACCCGCCGCGGGATCGGCGTGTTCTCGGCGGACGATTACTACCCGGGCGCATGGAAGCCCACGATGCCGAGCCTGGTCGCGATCCTCACGGCCGATGCGGTCGACAACGCGTGGGCGTCGAGGATCATCATCCGGTTCACGCGAGACCAGATCGCCGCGGCCGTCGCCGCCGGTCGGCTCACGGATCCCGCATCCGAGAGCTATCTCATCGACACGCTCGTCGCACGGCAACGCATGACCGCCGCGCACTGGTTCAAGCGCGCATCACCGCTCGATGGCTTCACGGTGACCGGCGCAAAGCTGTGCTTCACGGACCTCGCGATACGCTACGAGCTGACGAAGGCGCCGACGCACTTCACCATCTACGGATACGACGTGAACGGGAAGCTGGTCGCGACCACGTCGTCGGACGCGGACAAGAGCGGCCACGCCTGTACGACCTCGCTACCGCTCGCGCCGGGTGCTGACCGCTACACGGTCTATCGGATCGAGAGCTCGCGCGGCGTGCCGGCCATCCAGATCTACGTCGCCAACGATCGTGCGGGCGCTCCCCGGGTGATCGGGATCCATCGCCTGTAGTTCGGCGTATCGTGGTGTCAGATGAGCACCACGGGCTATCTGCACGGGTATCGCGAGGAAGAGCGCGAGCGCCTTCATCGCCAGGCGCGGTTCCTCGAGCCGATGGTCCACGACCGCCTGCCCTTCCGCCGGCGGCGTCGCCTGCTCGAGGTTGGCTCGGGGGTCGGCGCGCAGACCGAGATCCTGCTGCGCCACTTCCCCGAGATCCACGTGACCGGCATCGAGATCAACGACGACCAGCTCGCCGAGGCGAAGCGATACCTCGCGACGGTTCCATGGGCCACGGACCGCTACACGCTGATGAAAGGCGATGCCACGCGCCTCGAGTTCGAGCCCGAGAGCTTCGACGGTGCATTCCTGTGCTGGGTCCTCGAGCACCTCAGCTCGCCTTCGCGCGCACTCTCCGAGGTTCGCCGCGTGCTCGTCCCCGGCGCGCCCGTGGTGTGCAACGAGGTCCTGAACGCGACGTTCTTCATCGACCCCTACAGCCCCGATACGCTCCGCTACTGGATGGCCTTCAACGATCACCAGCTCAGCCTCGGCGGCGATCCCTTCGTCGGCGCGAAGCTCGGCAATCTCCTGCAGTCGGTCGGCTTTCGCGACATCTCGACCGAGGTCCGCTCGTTCCACCTCGACAACCGGGCGCCTGGCGAGCGCGCCGAGTTCCTCGCATACTGGTCCGAGCTGTTGCTCTCGGGCGCCCCGGCGCTCCTCGCCGCGAACAAGGTCTCGCAGGAGGTCGTCGACGGAATGACCCGCGAGCTGGAGCTCGTCTCGCGCGATCCGAACAGCGTGTTCTTCTACGCGTTCATCCAGGCCCGCGCTCGGGCGTGGTGACGCTCGCGCTGTGTTCGGTGACCACCGCGAGCGCGAGCTTCGCCATGTCACCGAACCCGGTCTGCCGTTCCTCCGCCGTCGTCTGCTCGCCGGTGACCAGGTTGTCGCTCACCGTCAGGATCGACAGCGCGCGCGCACCGCGCCGTAGCGCGAGCGTGTACAGCGCGGCGGTCTCCATCTCGGCCGCGAGGACGCCGTGCTCGGCCCACGGGTTCCACCACGTCTTGACCGCGTCCTCGTCGGGATAGAACGTATCGCTGGTCAGCACGGTGCCGACGCGCACCACCTTGCCCTCCGCCGTGGCGATCGCGTGCGCGCGGTGCAGCAGGTCGAAGCTCGCGGCAGCGGCGAATGTTGCCGTGCCGAACGTGGGGTGGAACATCGCCGAGTCCGTCGCCGCCGCCTGCGCGAGGATGATGTCGCGCGTCTGGAGGTCCGCGCGGATCGCGCCACACGTTCCGATCCGCACGAGCACTCGTGCGCCATACGCCGCGAGCAGCTCGTGGACATAGATGGCGCACGACGGCATCCCCATGCCCGTGCTCTGCACGGAGACACGCACGCCGCGATAGGTGCCCGTGAACCCCAGCGCGTTGCGCACGCGGTTGTGGCACACGGCGCCCTCGAGGAGGTTGTCAGCGATGAACTGCGCGCGCAGCGGATCGCCCGGCAAGAGGACGATCGGCGCGATGTCGCCGGGGCGCGCCTCGAGGTGAACGGACATGTCCGAACGCTACCAGCTACTTGGCCCAACTGACGCGATCATGACAATCGCTGATTCCCACACATCCGACGCGCCAGACGGGCTACAAGTGCGTCTTGAGTCAGCAGACCAAGGTAACCCTCGATCGCCCGAAACCGGGTGCGCTTGCCATCGCGCTTCAGATGCCCGCACTCACGGAGCACGTCGCCGGGTTCAAGCTGCCGGCGGGCCAGGACGCGAAGATGCTCGCCGACGTCACCACCTTGGTGACGCTCGGTAGCTTCGAGTTCGCCACCCAGGACACGGTCCTCCTGCTCGCGATCGTCCAGTGGCTGTCGCGTCACTATCCGCGCTCCAAGTTCCAGATCCGCGGCCTCGCCGAGGGCGGCAGCCGATGGGCGTATGACTTCGCCAAGGGCAACATGGCGGATCACGATCCGCGACCGCAGCCCAAGAAGGCGTCGCACGAGGTGGCGCTCGCGCTGCAACACGCGACCACGTCCACCAAGTACTCGGCGAGCGCAACGTTCGCCCTGGGCGAGACCCTCGAGCACCCCACGTTCGGCCGCGGTCTCGTGACCAAGTTCTCCGAGAACAAGATCGTCGTCCAGTTCAAGGACGCCGAGCGCACGCTCGTTCACGCGCGCTAGCGGCGGTGCCGGCGCTCGAGCTCGAGCTGCTCGGTCGTGCGCTCCGGTGTTCCGAGACGCTGGCGCGCATTCGCGCTGACCGCAGGAACGCCGGCCCAGCGCAGCACCGCCGCGACCGCGATCGACTGGTCGGCCTGCGCGAGCGTGCCGATCGACGAGCCATGGTTGCCGTGGGGTGAGATGAACTTGAACGAGTCGGTCGCGTTGCCAAGGGATACGGCGCCGGCCGACCACGGATCGTTCTGGCCGTAGATCAGCATGATCTGCGAGCCACTGGTCGCGATCCAATTCTGCACGTCCTGCATCGCCGCGCCGTTGTCGTACGCCGGCGTGGGGATCCCTGCCGGCACGTAGGCGAGCGCGGTATCCGCGCCCGGATACATCAGGCCCACGAGGTAGCTCTCGTCGTCGGCCGGATAGCCGAGCTGCGTCGCGCTCTGGTGGTAGTACGGCAGGAAGTCGAGCAGGTCGGCGTCGCCATACGCCGACATACCCACGGTGTCGTCGAGGAACTTGTACACGTCGTCGTCCGTCGCGGCCGCGCCCGGAATCAGACTGCATTGCGACTGCGCACCGTACTGCCAGAAGATGAACGGCATCTCTTCCACGGCGAACTCGAGCCCCTTGTCGAGGCCAAGGATCGCGGTGAACGTCGCGTCGCTCGCCTGCATCCGCGTTTGCATCGCGGCGCGCCGTGCGAGCACCAGATTCTGGAAGTCCTTGAGGTTCTGCCGACAGGCGGGATCGGTCCCCACCTGCTCGAGGAACGCGAAGTACCGGTTCGTCGGCGACGCCACCGCGTCGGTCGGATAGTCGAACGGCGCGACGAGCGCGACCGTGGCGTCGACGTCGTCGGGGAAGAACCGCCGATGAAACAGCGACGTCATACCGCCCTTGCTCGCACCGGTCGTGAGCCACTTGTTGGCGTGATAGATCCGCGCTTTCAGCGCCTGCGTGATGCGGTGCTGATCATTCGCGGCTTGCTCGATGTTCAGCTTGGTCCAATCTGCGGGATCGGGGCGCGACGGCGAGAAGTAGCGGTGCTCCATCGAGAGCTGGTTGCCCTCGATGAGCTGCGTGAGCTGCGAGCGCGAGGCGCGCGTCGAGACGAAGTAGCCGCTGTTGAATTCCACGACGGGCGCCGCATAGTCGCGGTGCATCAGCGTCAACCGCTGCTTGAACCGCGCGCCCGCCGGATCGTGATGGTCGACCGGCTGGTCGTACTCCATCACGAAGAACCGGTAACCCGCGACCATCGTGGTGCGCTCCTCGACCGTCAACCCGGGAACCATGCGCAGCTCGTCGAGGATGTCGCCGAGCGGCGCAGTGCTCACATCGACCGCGGCATCCGCGGCGACGGCCGCGTCGGGCTCGGTCGCAGGCTTGGAGTCACCACACGCGACCAGACCGAGGAGACCGAGGCTGACGATCAGGTTTCGCACTCGACATGCCTAGCATGGTCGTGCGGACGCGTTGCTCACCACCGGTGGTTGCCGGAGCTGGCCACCACTTGCAGCAGCGCGGTGCGGCCGCATCGCTCACGGAGGGCGGCGACCGCGGGCGCGGAGCGTGGTCGCGAGATGGACCGCGTCATACCCGAACTTCTCACGCACGCGATCAACGGCGAGCACGCGTCGTTCGCCGCCGTCGAACAGCGGAAGCTGCCGCGATGGCCATCTTCGCGCTGATCTCCGCCGTGCAGATCTACGCCAGCGGCGGCATGCTGTTCACGAATCTGTTGTGGTGGCTCACGTTGATCTGCCTCGGTATGGGGTTTCAGGCCGCGCTCAAGGCGGAGCGCCTCCGTAACCGCCCCCGCCAGGCGCAGTAGTCGACTACGGCGAGTGAGTCAGTTACCCTCCGGCGAAACGTGCGCACCGTACAACTCATCGCGGGCTTGCTCGTCGCAGGGCTCGCCACTGGCTGTCATGACTCGGACTGGCTGTCGTATGGCTGGGATGAGCGCCGCGTGCTGTGTAGTGATTCCGTGGATGATCTGTCGGCGAGCGTGGACCTGGGTCTCGTCGATCAGACCTTCGCCTACGCCGAGCGCACGAGCTCCGTCGCGCTGTTTCACGCCCACGTTCCCGGCGTCACCGTGTCTCGCGGGATGATCGATTGGATGCTCCGCGAGGCCGAGGTCCACCACCTCGACTTCGTGCGCTACGACGAGCTCGAGCCGGGCCGCACGCCGCGCGCTGGGTTCGCGTTCGCGTTCGATGACCAGGCCGTCGATGCGTGGATGAGCGCACGCGATCTTTTCGCTGCGCACAACGCGCGCGTCACCTTCTTCATCACCCGCTTCGAAAACTATACCGACGAGATGAAGACAGAGCTCGAGCAGCTCGCCGCCGACGGCCACGACATCGAGGCGCACAGCGTCAACCACCTCCACTCGGGTAGCTACGTCGACGCGCACGGCCTCGATGCGTACATCGCTGACGAGGTTCAGCCGTCGATCGACATCCTGCGCACCACCGGCTACGCGCCGACCACGTACGCGTTTCCGTTCGGCGAGGCCACCGAGACCACGTGGAACCGGGTGCTGTCGCTCGATGGCGTCGGCCGCGTGCGGCTGTCCCCCGGCGACTGCCCGTACTAGCTCGCCAGGAAGTACACGGCGCAGAGCACGAGCAGGGCGAGCGCAGCGAAGCTCGTGATCGTCGTGATCCGCGACCGGTTCGCCGCCGGGACCACGCGCAGGCAAGCACGTGAACCGGCCGACGGTCGGGATGTCGGTCGGCTAGGGCGCCGTGCAGACGTCGGTCCACCAACCGACCGGCACGTCGTTCACCTTCGCCGCGCAGATCCTCGCCGCCTCCTCGGCTTTCGTGCGCATCGGCTCGGCGACCTCGGCGAGCTTGTCGCAATACGCCTCTGTCTTCTCCACCGCATGGTCGCCGGTGCGCACATCGGCGGGGATGTCGCCGCGCGCGAGGACCGATGCCACGTGCATGTAGATCTGCGCGATGCGCGCCGCGGCAGCGACCCTCGCCTCGTCGGTGGCTCCCGCGAGATTTCCCTCGTAGTGCTTCGACGCCGCGCCGACGACCTTTTGCATCTCATCGATGAAGGTCTGGAACTTCTTCATCGACGCCTCGGTCTTCGCCTTCTGGGTCGGATCGAGATCGAACGTCAGCCCCTTCGGGAACTCCAGCGCGAGCACCGCCGCGAATGGCGCGTCGTCCTTCGCCACCTTCTTGCCGCGGGTGATCGCGACCGCGACGCCGGTACACACGTTCGCGTTCATCTTCCGCTTGCGGACGAAGCCGGGCATCCCGGGTACGCTGCCATCGCCGTCGCGAAGCCGGTCAGACAGCGGCAACGCCGGTGCGGCCGGCGTGGGCTCGGGTGGCGGCTCCGGTTGCGACAGATTCGCCGGTGGTGCTTTCTCCTTGACGCTCGCACCGACCGGGGCTGGATCTGGAGGTAGCGGCGTAGCGGGTTGCGGCTTGCTTGCTCCACCACAGGCGACCAGCGAGAGCACGAGGACGATGCGACACGTCATGCGGCGGTTATACCGTCTCTCCGGGCGTGAAGCGCCGCGTGTGGATCTCGGTGCTGGGCATCGCGGGTGGATCTATCGCTCGTGGCACTCGTCGGCCTCGCATCGGGCAGCGACCGATCAGGTGTGGTGATACGGTCGCGATGCGATGAACGATATGACGTGCGTACGGTGTCAGGTCACCGTCTCGCCGCAGCTGATCGACTTCCTGCCCGATGGCGCCGTGTGCCGGAGCTGCCTCATCAAGGCCGAGTCGGATCCCGTCGCGATCGAGCGCGGCGAACGTGCGCTGCTGCGGTCGATCGGGGGCCGTCAGCTCACGGTCGGCGGGTTCATGCTCGCGATCGGGATCGCGGTCCTCGCGCTCGGCGCCGCCGGTAGCAGCTCGATCATGCTGCTCCCGACCGGCCTCTTGATCGGCGGCGTCTTCGAGATCGTACGTGGCATCAACAACCTGTCGAGGTGATAGAACGGGGGCGATGAACCGCCTCGTCCTCTCCGCGCTCGCGGCCGCTGTCGGCTGCTCGGACCCGGCGCCATCGGCCGTGGGATCGGTCGACCGCGCGGTGTACGAGGCCGACCTGACCACGATCGCGGGCACGCGCAGCCCGCACACGCCGCACTGGCAGGAGATCCAGGACCTGTGCGCCGACCGGTTCGCCGCCCTCGGTTTCGAGGTCGAGCGCCACGCCTACGCGACCGGCGTCAACGTGATCGGCGTTCGCACGGGCGCCACCATCCCCGCCGAGCGGGTGGTGGTCTCCGCCCACTACGACAGCGTCCCCAGCTGCTCCGGAGCCGACGATAACGGCACCGGCGTCGCGGGTACGCTCGAAGCGGCGCGCGTGCTGTCGCTGGCACCCCACGATCGCACGCTCGTCGTCGCATGCTGGGACGAGGAGGAACGCGGGTTGATCGGCTCCTCCGCGTATGTCGCTCGCGCAAAGGCTGCGGGCGACGCGATCGTGCTCGGCCTCGTGTTCGAGATGATCGGATATCGCAGCAGCTCGCCGATGTCCCAGCAGACCAATGCGTCGCTCGAGGCGGTGTTTCCAGAGGCGGCCGCGCAGATCCGCGCGAACGACTACCGCGGCGACTTCGCGCTCGTGGTCAACGACGAGTCCGCGACGACCGCCGTCACCGACCTCCAGAAGGTCGCGATGGACGTCAGCCTGCCGGTCGTGAACATCTCCCTGCTCGCCCCGCTCAAGCGATCGATCACGGATCTCCGCCGCTCGGACCACGCGCCGTTCTGGGATGCCGACTATCCGGCGTTGATGATCACGGACACGGCCAACTTCCGGAACCGGCACTATCACTGCCTGCAGTCGACGGCCGACGCACTCACCGACATCGACTTCGACTTCGCGGTCGCGAACGTCAAGGTCCTCGTCGGTGCGGCCGCGGCCGCCCTCGATCGCTGAGGCGATGCGACTATCGGCCCGGTCGTCCGTCCGGACCAGGGTGATGCATGCGGCGCCGACAGCGGACGAGGCCACCACGCGATGGGCGCGCCTCGAGGTGGACACGGACAACACGATTCCGGTCGAGCTGTACTCGCGACCCTACGACCGCATCGACATCGAAGATCCGCCGGTCTCCCTCCCCGCCCCGAGCCCGCGGCGCATGCTCGTCGCGGCGCTGTGTGTCGCCGCGTTCTTCGGCGGCTTCGGTCTCGTCGTCGTTCTGGGGACGTAGATCAGCGCGTGACGATCGCGCTCAGCTGCGCCAGCCCCGGCGGCAGGCACGGCACGGACTGCCGCACGGGACGCACCCGTTCGGAGAACCGCGCCAGTAGCTCGTCGCTGACGGCCTGGGCGGCAGCGAGCGCGAGCTCCTTGTCGCCGTAGGTCTCCATCAGCTCCGCGTACATCGCCTCGATGATCTCTCCAATCGAAATCTGTACGGTTCTCATGCTCAGAGACTCATCAAGTCCCGTGCCAGGAGCTGTCCGGTCGCCGGACCAATCATTTCGATCACATGATCGATCGCCGAGTCGCGGCCGGCGGGTCCAGTGATCACCAGGTGGCGACTCCAGTGATCGGCTGTGCGGCCTCGCCACACCGCTAACGGCCGCTGACGGGCGCAATCCGATCCGGGTGATGCCGGCCCCGACCGAGGCAACGTTCGACGAGGTCTGCGTGATCGGCACGGACGAGGGTGAGCCGCTGCGGAGTGCAGATCTCGCTCGTGGTCCGCGCCAGCTGATCGTGCTGGGCGACGCGGACGCGGTGGACATCGCGCGGCTCGGCGCACACGTCCGCAGGATCCGGCTCGAGGTCGAGCCAGGCGCCCATCCGATCGCGCGACAGGTAGGCTAGACGAGCGGCTACTTCTTCGCGGCCGGCTTGGCTGGGGCTGGGCAGCCCTTGGCAGCATCGTCGCAGTGGCAACGCACCTTCGAGAACTCGCCGGAGTTATCGGTGCTGCGCGCCGACGTGGTGTCGGGGCAGTCGAGGGTCTTCGAGACCGTGTTGGTCAGATCGGATGTCGCGCCGTCGGACTCCTTGACCACGCACGTCATCGCGGTGCTCGACGTGCCTTCCTTCGAGCTGACGAAGGTCTTCTTGTTGCCGTGCTTCGCGAGATCGTCGACGCCGGCCTTGCACGCCTCGTCGGCCGTGGCGACCTTCGGATCGACGCCGGCAAACTTGTAGCTCACCGTGCCGTCGATCCACTGCTCCTTCGCCGCCTTGGGCGCTGCCTTGGCTTTAGCCTTGGTCTTCGGCGCTGCCGAGACCGTGGACACCAACGCCGAGAGACCGAGCACCACCACCAAGCCTGGAATGATTCGCATGGGTCCTCATAACACGAGGATCCGGAGCCTCAGTAGGCCTGAAGGCACAGCCAGCTGCGATCGAAGCGCTGCGCCTCGAGATCCGGCCGCGTGACCCAGAAGTAGATGCGGCCAACGTCGCCCCACATCCACCCCGGCCCGTCGTCCTCGTCGTCGCTGTCGATCTGGAGGAGCAGCGTCCAGTGGATGCCGCCCTCGACGAACGCCTTGCCCGCCTGATAGCCCTCGGGCGAGCTGCAGTTGAACCCGTGCGACACCAGCTCGCACTGGACGCGCATGTCGTTCTGAACGAGCTGCGGGTGGCCGAGCAGGTGGTGATACGTCTCGTCGTCGCTCGCGACGAGCTTGGTGTACGCCGTGCGTTCGGCCTGCTTCAGCTTCTCGCGCAGGGGCTGACACACGAGGTCGTTCAGGTTCGGCAGGTCGACGGTGCGAGCCACCGTGACGGCACACGGATGAAACGTGCGCGCAGGCTCCGGCGTCGGCGTCGGAACCAGCACCGCGCCCGCCGGGATGTACGCGACGTGCGCAGAGCCGACGTCCTTGGGATCGGCGCCCCGGCGCATGCTCTCGTCGTCGTAGAAGAACGCGAGCGTGCCGGCCGCCGGCAACCCGCGGACGCTGCGCGGCAACGTGGCGAGATCGAACTGCGCGATGAACGCGAGCGGCCGCTCCTCGAACACCGGCCACGCGAAGCCCGCCGGTAGATCGGCCGTGCCGCCGAGGCGCGAGGCCCCACGCGCCAGCTCCGACTGCGCGCAGCGAGTGCGCTCGATGCGCGCCGAGACGCGCGCGAGCTCGAGGATCTCGTTGATATGGGGACCGAGGCCCGCTTGCCGCAGATCGTCCGTCAGTCTTGCCACGGGCCGACCCTACTTCAAACCGCCGCCTGCGTGCTTGTCGCCGTCAGCCGAACGCTCCGCATCAACACCGTACCGAACAATGACAACGCCGCCCTCGCTGTCACGAAGTGGAAGTGACCAGGATCATCGCCACGGAATCGCCGTGGCGCGCCGGCCTGCCCCGCGATACACGTGCGTGATGCGACACCTGCTCCTCGGAATGCTCGTCTCGGCGGTCGTCGCGTGCGGTAGCAGTGACGGCTCGGAAGGACCGCCCGGCCCCGAGGGTGCGCAAGGGCAGCAAGGTCCCGTGGGACCGCAAGGACCTCAGGGCCCGCAAGGCTCGGGCGCCGGTGACCCCGGTCCGCAGGGTCCGCAGGGTCCACAGGGTGTGCCCGGCGCCGCCGGCGCTGGGGGCGCCGCAGGTTCACAAGGACCGATGGGACCGATGGGCATCATGGGACTGATGGGTCCGATGGGCACGACCGGTTCGGCAGGTGCGCCGGGTTCGGCAGGTGCGCCGGGTTCGGCAGGTGCGCCGGGCGCGACCGGCACGCAGGGACCTGCGGGTCCGAGTGGGCCGCCCGGTCTCAACGCCGGCAGCACGGCCGCCTTGCAGGTCGCGTTCGCCGGATACACGTCGGCGCACGACGCGAACCTCGGTGGTCGCACCGGTGCGCACGGTATCTGTTCGAGCGCATTTGCCGGCAGCCACTTCTGCACGAACTGGGAGGTCGACCAGGCCGGGTTGTCGCCCACCGCGACCTCGGCGTGGATCGATCTCGGCAATTCCGATCAGACCACACGCTACTTCCGCGGCTCGTTCTCCACGACCGACAGCAGTACGTGCGGTGGCTGGACCAGCAACTCGGCCAGCGCGAAGGCCGACGGCTTCAACACCAACCGCGCTCCGATCGTCACCAACCTCGGCGGCGCGACGTCGAGCTTCGTGACCACGAACGACGGCGGCTGCGAGAACGCGCGACCGCTCGCGTGCTGCATCGGTGGCACCGGTGTCCGCTTCCGCGGCGTGACCACGTCGACGACAGGTAACCTCGGCGGCCGAACCGGCGCGAACGCGACCTGCACTTCGACCTACGCCGGAAGCCACTTCTGCACGAACTGGGAGGTCGATCAGGCCGCTGCGCATCCGATCCCCGCAGCGGGCGTCTGGATCGACCTCGGAAGCTCCGATCCGAGCTCGCGCTATTACCGCGGTTCGTACTCGACGACCGACAGCAGCACGTGCGGCGGCTGGACCGACGGCTCGGCGAGCACCAAGGCCGATGGCTTCAACACCAACCGCGGCCCCATTCTCACCACCCTCGGCGCCGCGACCTCGAGCTTCGTCGCGACGAACGACGGAGGTTGCGAGAACGCACGTCCGATCGCGTGCTGCGACGGTTTCCCTCCGCAGTGACATGTCCCGCGCACCGCACCGCTCGCCGTGGTGGTCGTCGAGATCCAGCCGGCGCCAAACACGGTGCGCCGCGAGATCACGTTGCACCTCGTGCGCGCGGTGCGTTAGATGTGCGGATGATCCGTACCCTCGTCGTTGTGGCGCTACTCGGGTCCGTGGCGTGCCGCGGGACCACTCCTACGTTCCACGCATTTGCGATCTCCTCCGACGTCCCATCCTCGGGCGACGAGCTCGCAAGCGCATTGTTCCAGAGCGTCGGCGCAACGATGGCGCCGGGTCACACGGCGCAGCGCCTCGACAACGGCGAGATGCTCGATGCGCTCGTCACGGACATCGACCACGCGAAGACCAGCATCGACCTCGTGATGTACATCTGGGAAGCCGGGAACGCCTCGACCCGGTTGACCACGGCGATCGCCGCACGAGCGCGTGCGGGAGTCGTGTGTCGCGTCGTGATCGATTCGTTCGGTAGCCCCGCCTTCGCGAAGCAGGTCGGCCCGGCGCTCGAGGCCGCGGGCTGCGAGGTCCGGATCTTCCGGCCATTTCCGCGCAACTCGCCGCTGCTCCGCAATCACCGCAAGATCTTCGTCATCGACGGACTCGTCGCGTATACCGGTGGACACTGCATCCGGGACGAGTGGCTCGGCGACGGCGTGCACGATGGACAGTGGCGTGACACGAGTGTCCGGTTCACCGGCCCTGCAGTACGCGAGGCACACCAGGCGATCGCCGAGAACTGGCAGGAGGCCGGCGGCCGGTTGCTCCGCTCCAGCACGTTCCCGGCGCAACCCACCGACGGCGCCGTACGTCTCGCCTTCGTCTCCAGCACGGCCTCGCCCAACGTGACGCGCGCGGAGCGCCTCACGCTGCTCACGATCGCTGCCGCGCACAAACGGTTGTGGATCAGCAACGCGTACTTCGCGCCGTCGAAGGACGTCATCGAGATGCTGAAGCGGAAGGCAGCCGCAGGGATCGACGTTCGAATCCTGGTGCCCGACGAGCACGACGACTCGAAGATCGCCCTCGTCGCGCAGCGCCGCCTGTATCCGCAGCTCGCGAGCGCGGGCATTCGCGTGTGGGAGTACCAACCGTCGATGATCCACGCGAAGACGATGGTCGTCGACGATCAACTCAGCGTGATCGGTTCGATCAACATGGATCCGCTCTCGCTCAACAAGCTCGACGAGAGCGCCATCGTGATCGACGATGCCGCGTTCGCGGAAGGAATGGCGAAAGCGTTCCTTCAGGATTGCACGCACGCGAAGCTCGAGGCGGGCAAGCCGCTCTGACGCTACGGATTCTCGTGCTCGGACTCGGGCTTGGGCTTGGGCTCGTGCGGTGACACGAGCGACACCAGAGCATTGCCGATCGTCTCCATCGTCGAGCCAACGCGCATCGCGATGTCCGAAGCGCTGTGCTGAGCTTTCTTGAGCTTCGTGGCGATCTTCTTGGCCGTCCCGCGCACGGTCCCCACGGTCGCCACGGCCTTCTTCTTGTTGGTCTTGACGAGCTTGGTGGCCGCCTTGCCGACGCTGCTCGCCTTTTTCTTCGCCGCGCTCCCCGTGCGCTGGACCTTGGCGACCACTGCCTTGCCGGCCTTGGTCGCCTTCTTCGCCTGCTTCTTGACGGTCGAAGTCGCCTTCTTGATCGCGGATCGCTTCTTGGTGGCCATGGTCGTCATCATGCACCAGCGTCGGGCCAGAGCGATCTACTTTGGCAACGCCTTCCGCTTCGGCGCGGCGCGCCGCTTCTTCTTCGGAGGGGGCGGCTCCAGGCGGCGGCGGACCTCGCCCATGGTCGCCGAGATCTGCTCCCGGGTCGCTTCGACCTCATCCTTGGCCCATGCGCGGTTGTCCTTCAGGGAGGCGAAGGTCTCGTGCGGCATCAGGTCGACGGCGCGGAGTGCGGAGGATGCCTTGCGATACAGGGCGTATCCCGCGGCGCCCGTGAGCCCCGCGATCAGCAGCGCCGATGCCCACATCGGAACGACGCTCCCGAGGGCCACCACCAGCGCGCCCGCGAGGACCAGCAGACTCACGGTCCCGAGGAGCGCTGCCACGCCGACGAGGATCAGGTTCCTCCCCGCCGCGCGCGCCTTCTCCACCATCTCCTCGGCAGCGTGGGACAGCTCTTGCCGGACCAGCGTACCGACCTCGGTCGCCAGCTCGCCGAATAGCTCGGGAAAGGACTGCTCGGTCTCGGCCTCGGCCTCGGTCTCGGCGGGTTCAACGGGTTCGATGTCGTCCATGTCTGTACCAGAGCACACTACTCGCAAGGCCCATGCCACGACCATCGCGTGAGCCGCAGTCCGTTCGGGACGTCATCCGCGGAGTGCGGGTACGTGGCCATCGCGGCGGTCGCCCACCCGAAGTACGCAACCAGGGTCGCGCGCAGCGCCGCATCGTCCGGAAACTTCGCATCGTCGATCGCGAGGTCGAAGCAGGCTCGCGCGCGCTCGTCCATCTCCGCGTGCTCGCCGTTGCCCGAGTGCATCCGCATGACGGTGGACTCGTCGCCCATCGACGATGTGTACGCGGCCGGCCCTCCGAGTGCCTCGGTCCAGTACGCCGCCAGCCGCTCGGTATGCTGCGGATGGAAGCCATGCGAGAACGCGTGACTCACGACTGGATCCGCAAGACACCGCGCGTGCCACGCGTGCGCCAGCCGGAGGAAGGCATCCTGCCCACCTGCGGCCTCGTAGATCGTTCGCGTCACGAGCAGACACTACTCGCCCGAACGGTTCCGTTGTGACCCCGGCGGCTCTAAGATGCCGACGCAATGACGAGCGCCGATCTGCTGTCATTGCTGCCGCTTATTCTCGCCGCGCTCGTTCCAACCTGCCTGTTCGTCGCCGCGTTTCTGATCTCGCGACGAGGATCTCGCTCGCTGACGATCGCGGCCGGCGTGACGACCTTCACCGCTGCGCTGACGTACCTCGCCGTCATTCTCCGCGCGGTGCTCTACTGGGTGGGCTACGACGCACGCACCACGACGTCCCGCTCGGTGCTGAACGACGTGATGCAGCTCGACATCGTTTCGGGCGCGATGTTCGTCTTGGTCTCCACGCTCGCTCTCATCGTCGTCAGATATTCGCGGTCGTACCTCGCCGGAGAGCGCGAGCTCGATCGGTATACGCGCTCCCTGCTGCTCACCGTCGCGTCGGTGTGCGTTCTCGTGACGTCGAACAACCTCGCCGTGCTCGTGGTCGCGTGGTTTGCGACGGACGTGGGCTTGCATCAGCTGCTCACGTTCTATCGAACGCGGCGCCAGGCGATCATCGTGGCGCACAAGAAGTTCCTGCTCAGTCGGCTCGCCGATGCGTGCTTCGTGTCCTCGCTCGTGATCATCGGCTCCGAGGTTGGCTCGCTGCGGATCGACCTCGTGAGCGCGTTTGCGCGGGTCAATGGCGAGCTCTCCCCCACCCTCCATATCGCGAGCGTCCTGCTCGTCCTCGGCGTCCTCCTCAAGTCCGCGCAGCTGCCCTTTCACGGGTGGATGCTGCAGGTGATGGAGGCGCCGACGCCCGTCTCCGCGCTCCTGCACGCGGGGGTCGTGAACATCGGCGGCTTCGTCATGATCCGTCTCGCACCGCTGATGGCTCATGCTGCGATCGCGCAGGGGATGCTCGTCGGGGTCGGGCTCGCCACGACCATCGTCGCGTCGCTCGTGATGACCACGCGCCCGGCGGTCAAAGGTGCGCTCGCGTGGTCCACGATCGGGCAGATGGGCTTCATGCTCGTCCAGTGCGGGCTCGGGGCCTGGCATCTCGCCCTGATGCACCTGCTCGCGCACTCGCTCTACAAGGCACACACGTTCTTGAGCTCGGGCTCGGTCGTGCAGCAGTGGCGCGCAGCCCATATCGTCCACAGCCCACGCGTGCGGATCTGGCATCTCCTCGCCGGCGCGGTCGTCGTGGCGATGGCTATTGCCCCGCTCTACATGGCGACCGCGCTTCCGGCGCTCAACCTGTCGACCACCACTCGCTCGCTCGCGCTGGTGCTGGGCCTCAGCTTCGCGCCCATGATCGCACGCGTGTTCGCGGCCGGCTGGCGCGTGCTCGTGCCGTCGGTCGTGCTCATCATCGGCGCTGCGGCGTCGTACTTCGGGTGGCACATCCTGTTCGATCTGGTCGCTCCCTGGATCGATGCAGACGTTTCGGGGTCGACCCTGCTGTGGTCGATCGTCGTCTACGGTCTCGTGTTCCTCTTCGTCATCCAGACGATCCTGCAGATCCGTCCCAATGGCTGGTTCGCGAACTGGCTCCAGCCGCATCTCCTCAGCGGCCTCTACATCGATGACTGGTTCATGCGGCTGACGTTCCGCTTGTTCCCGCCGGGGCTCCAGTGACCGAGCAGGTCACGCTGGTCGAGGCCATCGAGCGTGCGTGCGCTCGCATCGCACCGACCTGGCCGCTCGATCGCTTCATCGCGCTGAATCCGTTCTGGCCGCTCACCCACAAACCGCTTCCGGAAGTGGCCGGCGAGCTCGCGGCTCTCTCGGGCGCGCGTCTCCTGATGCCGCGCCAGTGGTTCGCCCAGGAGTGGCGCGCCGGGCGGCTTCGCTCCGAACACCTTCGCGAAGCGATCGCGGAGGCCGGGTCCGAGGTGACCGAAGACGAGCTCACGGCGTTGTTCTGGAGCGGCGAGCCGACACCGTCGCAGCGGCCGCTCGTCGTCTCCACGATGGAGGCCCTCGGTCATCGCGATCACGAGGTCACCTGGCCCGAGTTCGTGATGGAGCGGGTCAGTCGCTTCTGCTCGACCTACTTTGGCGACGGGCAGGCGCAGATCAGCGGCGTCCGGAAGGGCGGCTTCTACGCGAGCTGGAGGAGCCAGGCCAGGACCGATCACGCGCCTTACCTCTTCATGGACCTCGACGGGTATCGCGCGACGGTCGCCAAGCTTCCGCACACCGTGGACGAGATGATCGCGCAGGGCTGCTCGGACCTCGGGATCCCCGTGGAGGAGCGCGAGCGCTACCTGTCGGCGCTCCTGCTCGACGTGAACGGGTGGGCATCGTGGTGCGCGTACCTCCGATGGACGGCGCGCCTCGCCGGCGGAGACGATGGTCACCTGCGCGAGCTCCTGGCGATCCGCCTCGGCTGGGAATGGATCCTGTTCTTCGCCGGCGACGACACCATCCGCGCCGAGTGGCGCCTCGCGATGACAAGCTGGCCCGCGATCGATCGAGCGGCGCGTCTGGTCAGGTCCGACGACTGGATCCTGCAACGGGCCGTGGAGATTGCCTGGCTATCCCATCTGCGGCCGCAGCTGACCAAGGGCTTCGCCGGCACCCGACCCGCAACACCAACGCTGCAGGCAGCGTTCTGCCTCGACGTGCGCTCCGAGGTCTTTCGACGCGCCCTCGAGGTTCAAGGCGAAGGCATCCAGACGCTGGGCGTGGCGGGCTTCTTCGGTCTGCCCATCGAATACGAGCAGCTCGCTTCCGACGACGCGCGCCCGCAGCTCCCCGGCCTTCTCGTGCCGAGGTACCGCGTCACGGATACCGGCGTGCCGCAGGGGCTCGAAGCGAAGCGCCGAGCGCGCCTCGAGGCGTCCTATGCGTGGAAGGCGTTCAAGTCGAGCTCGCTGTCGAGCTTCGCGTTCGTCGATGCCGTGGGCCTGTTCTTCGCACGCTCGCTGTTTCAGGACGCGTTCCGCGCGGAGAAGCATCCCGCGGACCACCCCGATCGCGCCGGGCTGAGCGACAGCGAGAACCAGACGCGGCTGCCGCGGCTCACGAGCGATGTCGACGGCGAGCCGGTCTCGGCCGACGTGCGCTGCGATATCGCCGCGGGTTTGCTCCGCGCGATGGGACTGACCCGGGACTTCGCGCGTGTCGTGTTGCTGGTGGGGCATGGAAGCGAGACGAAGAACAACGCGCACGCCGCCGGCCTCGATTGCGGCGCGTGCAACGGTCAACCGGGCGACGTCAATGCTCGCGCGGCGGCAGCGCTCCTCAACGACGCGCAGGTCCGCGCCGGCCTCGCCGCGCGTGGCATCGAGGTCCCTGCCACGACGCTGTTCGTCGGTGCGCTCCACAACACGACGACCGACGAGGTCACGCTATTCAAGGAGAGCCCCGGCGCTGCGACGCACGAGACCGACCTCGCCGGTGTACGGGTCATCCTCGATCAAGCAAGCGTCACGACCAGGCGCGAGCGAGCGCCGCGACACGGCCTCGGCGATCTCTCGGACGCGAAGCTGCGCGCGGCAGCCGTGAAGCGCGCGAGGAACTGGGCCGAGGTGCGCCCCGAGTGGGGCCTCGTCGGCAATGCGGCGTTCATCGTGGCTCCTCGAGAGCGCACCCGGCACATCGATCTCGGAGGGCGCGCGTTCCTCCACGACTATCGTTTCGAGGACGACGCCGATGGCGCGATCCTCGAGGCAATCATGACCGGTCCCATGGTCGTGGCGCACTGGATCAACTTCCAGTACTACGCGTCGACCGTCGACAACGTGCGCTACGGCTGCGGCAACAAGGTGCTCCACAACATCGTCGGTGGACACCTCGGCGTCTTCGAGGGTAACGGCGGCGATCTCCGGATCGGCCTGTCGCTCCAGTCACTGCACGACGGCAACCGGTGGGTGCACGCTCCACTCCGGCTCGCCGTGTTCATCGAGGCGTCGTGTCCCGCGATCGACCGCATTCTCGAGAAGCACCCCAAGGTGCGCGACCTCGTCGACAACGAATGGCTCCATCTGTTCGCGCTCGATGGCACCGAGCAGGCCGTGTACGCGCGACGGAAGGGCGAATGGAGGCACGCGCCGCCCACTGCCGTTCACGGCTGACCCGAGTCATCCGGTGATCTCTTCACGCCTGCGCGCGACGAAACGATAGCCGGTCGCCATCGAGAACCATGGCGACGGTTCCCGCCGGTGTCTGGAACCGCAACGCCGCCGCACTCCGTAGGTCCGCGCCCGCTCCCGCAGGAGGCGAGGGATCGCGCGCCCGTTCGCCCGCACCACCACGGGATCTCCATAGACCCAGATGTCTGCGTGCGGCGGAGGGAGCGGTGCTTCGTCGACGAACATGAACGCAGGGCGGTCCTCGCGCCCCGCGGCTTCGAGCTCCTCGTGGTCGAGCGGATCGATCTCGCGGGCGCCGAGCGGAGACACGCAGCCCGGATTACCGGCGCACCACGTATCGATCACGCTCAGGAGGGTGGATGGCCTGTCATCCGCACGCATCGAGATCGACGATCACGGTCTCGATCGTGACGGGACGTTGCTCGAGCAGGATGGGTTCGTTGTCGTCGTCGTCGGGCGTTGGATACAGGATCACGATTTCCCGGCCTTCGTCCTCGTCCTCACGAACCGAGCGGGCTGCGGTGACCACCTCGTCCGCCGTGGGCCGCATCGCGGGATCTGCGGCGAGCATCCGCGCCAGGAGCCTCGTCAGCGCCTCGGGCGCGAGGTCAGGCCTGGCCAGCGTCGCGGAGACGGTCTTGCCGAGGCCGAACACGTCGTCACGACCGTCGATCACGTCACTCGAGAGATCGGCATCGTGAACGCGGGCGTTCTCCCACCTCTGGAGCCTGAGCGTGGGCGCACGCACGATCGCCATCGGCGTGATGTTGCCGTGGAGCACACCGCGCGCGTGAGCATGGGACAGAAACGCCGCCGCCTCCTCGAGCAAGGTAAGTGCCTCGCGCACCTCGAGCAGACGATGGTCGAGCTCGTCGCGGAGCGTGGTCCCGCTCTCGTGCGCGATCGCGATCCACGGTCTGCCATCCAGGCGCCCGCATTCGAACACACGCGGTACGGCCGGGTGATCCAACGCCTCGAGAATGCACGCGCGACGCATCAGCCTGACGGCGGCTGCGCGGGGCGCATCGACCTCGAGCAGCTCGACGATCGCGCGACGCGGAAGTACGACATGCGTCGCCGCGTATCGCACCACCGCGCCCACCCGTTCGATCACTCGCACTTCGTAGTCGCCGATCGTGGTGAGCTCGTGCATGCGTGCACGAAGATCGTGCAGCGCGCATGCCGTCCGTCGTGCGGACGGATCACGGCAGGCTGATCACATTGACCGGTGACGGAGCGTTGGAGTTGGCGTCACCGTTTCCTAGCGCCGCACTCGCGGAACCCCAGCATCTCACCGCCCCCGCGACCACGGCGCAGGCGTGCTCGGTGCTGCTACCGGAGATCTGGGTCACGTTCGCGCCCAGTCCCGTGACCGCGACCGGCGACGTCGACGTGAAGCTCGCGCTCTCGCCGTTGCCGATCACGTAGTTCAGATTGCTGCCCCAGCACCTCCCCGCACCCGACCGCACCGCACCCGCCGTCGTCACCGCGCAGCTGTGTGCCCACCGTGACCAGCGTGGCCGTCGCCGACGGAAGTCCCGGGTTGCCATCCCCCGTCGTATTCCCGTCTCGATGCTGTGGATCGTCATCCCCGCTGTCGACGCCGCTGCCGCCACCCCCCCCGCAGCCGGCGGCACAGAGAGCTACAACGACGGACCAGGACTTCGCACCGCACGGGCTTCTCATGCTCCGGAGAGACGGCACGAGGCAGCGCGCCACCACAAATTTGTTCTTCGATGCTAAGAGTGGATGAGTGCTGGAATTTGAAGTCCTCGACCACACCGAGTCGCCGCTCGGAGTGTTCATTCTCAGACGGCGGAATCCGCCCGAGGACCACATCCTCGAGCTGACGCTCGAGCATCAGTTCTTGATGAGCAGCACGGTGACCTTCTCCGAACGCGCACTCGCAACCCGCGCGATCGAGATGCATGGAGGCTCAGGACTCGATGTGATGATCGGCGGTCTCGGCCTCGGGTACACGAGCAAGGAAGCGCTGGATTCGGACCGCGTCGCTCGCGTCGAGGTCGTCGAGCTCGTTCCCGGCCTCATCGCGTGGGCCGAGCGGGGCCTCATCCCGCTTGGACCCGAGCTCATGCTCGATCCTCGGTTTCACGTGGTGCAGGACGATGTCTACGACCGCCTGCGCCGGGATCCGATCAAGAAGCACGACCTCGTGCTGATCGACGTCGATCACTCGCCCGATTCTCGCCTCGGCGAATCGAACGACAGCTTCTACGCCCACGACGGCCTCGCTCTCGCGCGACAGCACCTCGAGCCACGCGGCGTGTTCGCCGTGTGGTCCACGTCACCCAGTCCCTCGTTCGAGGCCGAGCTCCACAAGACGTTTGACGAGGTCCGCGTCGAGCCGATCGATTTCTACAACGACACGGTCTACAGAGCGGAGACGAACTGGTTGTTCCTGGCGCGGTGAGCGTGGGAGAAGAACCGCGAGGGTTGTCTAAAACCGCGCTCGTTGGACCGCGTCGCGCGCTAACTCAGCGTGGCGCCTGGCATTGGAGCCGCGGCGTCCAGGAGCCCCGTGACGCGCAGATCTGGTACCTTGCCGCCCTCATGAGCACCCGTAAATTCACCAAGCGCACGGTCGCCACGCCGGACCTCGACCCCGCCACGCTCGCCCAGCAGAAGTTGTTCGCGCGCCTGCGTGAACGCTCCAACCGCGCACTCCTCAAGCGACGCCGCCGGAAGTCCGGCCAGTAGGCCTCGTAGCGCGGCCACGGCCTCGACAAGTCGAACGCTCGTCAGCGGATGTGCAACTCGGTATCGACCGTCTTGCCGCCGACGCGCTCGCGATGCCGCCACTTGCTATGCTGGGCGGCTCCATGCTCTTCAGCTCGTCGCGCCCCCGCACGCTTGTCCTTCTGATCAGCGTGCCGGAGATCGAGGCCGTTGTTCTCGGTCCGACGTGCAGTCCGCTTGGCGATCGCCTGGTGCTGCCGCGCTCTGTGGACACGGCGATGCCGGCCACGCTGGAAGCGCTCTGGCCGGCTCTCGAGCCGCTCGGTGAGTTCGATCGTGTCACCGTCGGTTCCGGGCGCGATCTTGGTGACGACTGGATGGCATCCGCATTGTCACGCGAGCTCGAGCGTCAGTGCATGCGTCCCGTTCGCGTGATGGGCCGCGCCGAGCTTTGCTTCGCGTCGATCATCCGGCGCAGCGGTGTCGAGCTCGTGCTGTCGTTCCGTACCCAGCGACTCGACTCCTCGATGTTCTTCGACGGTGTCTGTGTCCCGGGCCTGGAACTGGGCCGCCTCCAGTTCCGCAAGCGCCGCACGTACAGCGAGTACGTCGCGTCGCACGTGCTCGAGCGCAAAGGCGTCAAGGCCTGGAACAAGCGCGTCAGCCGCGTCGTCAAGGAAGTGCTCGCCGGCTGGAATCCGGCGGCGCTCTACCTGGTCGGTCCGAACGCCGCGCACATCACGTGCGACCTGCCGTCGAACGTCACGGTGGTGCGCGACGGGCCGGATCTCGCGGGCGCCCTTGCGCCGCACTCGATCCCGCCGCCGACATCGCAGCGTCCGATGCGAGAGTCCTGAGCGGACGTCGTCGCGGCCGTCGAGCTCAGCGCAGGAAGTACCCCGTCACGCCGAACGAGGCTCCGATCGCGGCGACCAGCAGGCCGAAGAAGAACAGGTACGAGCGGTCGACGAGCAGCGTCACCGAGATCAGGACGAGCGCGAGGGTCAGCGTGCGGATGCCCATGTCGTAGCGCTTGGTTCGCCGGTCATGGTGATCGGCGTTCTTCTGCGCGGCATACGCGCGGGATTCGAGCGCCTGGATCCGGTGGAACACCTGACGATTGTCCTCGTCGAGGGCACGGACCCGGGCCTCGTACTCGTGATGGTGAAACCGCGCGAGTCGGCGCCGCGGATCGCTCGGAGCGAGCGAGAGGACCTCGCGGGCCAGCACGTCCTCGGCCTCGATGAAACCGCTGCGCTGCGAGGTCTTGGTCTGGTACAGCGTCCACTCGGTGGCGGCCTCGTTGCGGCTCTGCTGGACGATCCCCTTGGCATCGGTCTCGGCGGATTCCGACTGCGCGCGCACGAAGCCGAGGAACGACAGCATCATGGTCAGCAGCAGCGCCGCGATCGAGACGCGGCGACCGACGGCGGCCTTGGCCGCGGCGGCCTTGGCCGCGGCGGCGACCTCGAGCTTGCGCTCGGCCTCGAGGCGCGCGAGGGCGGTCTCGATCGCCTTCTCGAGATCCTCGGGGATGTCGGGCTTGGCTTCGGTGGTCGGTTCGCTCATGGCTTGCCTGCGACGCGCTCGAGGACGACATCGGTCTCCCAGTCCTCGTTCTCGGCCTGCGGCGCCGCGATGTCGGGTGGAGCCTTGGTCTCGGGCGGAGGCTCTGCGGTGTCCTTTGCCGCAACGACCGCGAGCGCCTTCGGGACGGGCGGGACGCGCAGCGCTTCGACGATCGCACTCTCCGGGATCGGCCCGAGCTTGCCGACCACGATCCGGTTCCACAGCTGCGCGTAGACCGAGCCGACGCCCTTGGCGATCAACTCGGGCGGCGTGCGCTCACCATGTCGCGCTTGATCGAGCCCGGCCTCGAACACGTGGCTCATCCAGTCGAGCCGGAACCGCGACACCCGCTCGGCGACGACCTTCGGATGCAGCGGCAACATGCCGAGCGCCTCGCACTCTCGCGCATGGATCTCGGGGCGCCACAGGAACCGAACAAGCTGGTAGCCGACGTTGGCATCGCGCGCGCCGGCGGGCAGTGCCCACACCCAGTCTTCGAGGAACGAGAAGCTCGGGCGCTGGCGCGCGGGGTGATTGGTGGCATCGAGAGCTAGCGAGGCACCGTGCGGCATCGAAGTGAACTCGAGATCCGCGGGATCGTCGACCTGTGCGAGCGCCCCCTCGTGCGAGCCACCGTGGAGGATGAAGCCCTCCATGGTGTCGATCGGTGCGAAGAACAGCTCGCCGCTCCGCAGGCCCTCGATCACGGCCTCGTCGTCGTACGGCTCGTCCCCGAACATCTCCGGCACGTACGCGCCCTCGTCCCGGTACAACGCCTCCCACTGATAGAGGTCGATCGCGGGGCGCGCGCCGTAGCTCGCGACCGTCGCGTCGGTCGTGCCGAGGCGATACAGCGCCGACACGATGTCGCGCTGGCCATCGATCTCGTCGCCCGTGCGATGCGCGACGCGCGGCCTCGCGGGTTGGCCGCCGTACCCGCGATGCGACCAGTAGTAGGCCATCACGAACAGGTCGTACGAGGTCCACGCCCTCGGCGTCAGGCCGAGCTCGTACCCAGCGGGCAGGCCATGGCCGTTGATCTTCGCGAGCGCGGCATCGATCTGCGGACGCAGCACCGACCAGTGCAGCACCGCATCGCGCACCTTCGAGACTCGATACGCCGCGACATCGTTCACGGTCATCCGCGGCAGGAAGTATTGCGTCTTGTCGACGATGCCCGGCTGAAGCAGTGCGTCACCGAGCTCCGTGAAGTCGGTCGCGACCTGGGCAGGCGACACGACATCGGTGAACGGTCGCACGAGCTTGGTCTCGATCGCGTGCCGGAGCTGGGTCTCGGGCAGCGCCGTGAGCACGACATCCTTGCCGGCCGTCGCGGCATCGCGCGTGACGGCCTGGAGCTGCTCTTCCTCGCCGACGCGCAGCACCTCGAGGTTCGAGTTGGTCTCCGCATTGAAATCGTCGAGCACGTGGGTCTGGAACCACGCGGCCTGGACCGCATCGAGCTGCATCACCACGAAGCGACGTGGCCCGGGGTCCGGATGCGGCGCGACGGGATAGAAGTTGACGACGGCGAAGAACACGTCGACCGCGACGCCGAGACCGACCATAGCGATCAGCACCAACCGGATCACGCGCGGGGGAAGGCCACGTATCACGGCGCTACCGTGACATGGATAGCGGCGACGTGGCCGCATGGTGTAGCGACGATGTCGTCGGAGGATGCCAGGATCCTCGAGCTATGGATCCCGCGGCCCATCGGGTGTTGCGCAGGTAGGGCGTGCTGCTCCTCCAACGTGACAAACCATCTTCTCCCGTCGCCTGACGTCTGAGCGTCAGATCAGGTTCTCGAGCCCCGTGCCCGCCCAGATCGCGATCGCGGCGCCCAGCGTCGAGCACCATCCGGTCTCGCACAGGAGCTCGTTGCGGCTGTACGTCGGATAGCCCATCTCGTTCGCATAGGCCGCCATGGACACGTCGGCCACGAGCTCGATCTCCTTGCCCGACCGCAACACCGCCTTGACGCCGCGATGGACGCCGTTGTCCGCCGCGAACGCGATCACGTGCGCGACGTCGGCACGCGCGACGACACAGCCGTCGGCGAGCGTCGCGCGGTCGCCCACCACATCGAGCACCTTGCACTTACTGTCGTAGACCTCGATGCCGTTGCCATTGCGCACCCAGACGAAGTCGCAAGAAGAGTCGCTCTCCGCGACCGCCAGTCCGCGCGCTTTCAAGTCCGCCACCAGCGCGTCGTGTTCGGCCTCCGACAGATGGCGATACGCGAGTTGCTTCGCTCCATCGCTGCTCAGGCCGTAGATGATCAGCGTGCGCTTTCCATTCCTCCCTTCCTCGTCGGGCACCTGAACCTTCCCCGCCGGCACAGAGACGGCCTCGTCAAACCTCACCCGTAGGGTCAGCGCTGCGATCTCGCGCTCGAACTGCGGACTCTTGGATGGAATCGCGCGCAGCGCCTCGAGCGCCTTCGCGTGGCTGATCCGAGACAGCCATTCGCAGTCATACCCGTCGGTCATGCCGTTGTCGTGATCGCGTTCGTAGCCGTAGTAGGTGGTGCAGTGCGGGCATTTCCACAGACCGTTCCGCTGGAAGCCGAACGTCTCGAACTGCTCGGTGACCTCCGGCAACCGGCCCATCGATTCATGGGTGCGGGAATGCCATCCCTCGACGTCGCGCAGGTCGCGGCAGAGCGGGCATTCCTTCCACGAGACCACCGTCGGACTCGCAGGCGGTAGCCGTCCTGCACGCGCATTGCGCAGGAGTCGATCCGATTCGGTGCTCGCCGTGGCGAGATCTGGATCCGGCGCGATGTCGATGCCGCGCAGCAGCAGATGCTTGAGCAGATCGCTATCGGGCTGCTGGCACGCCACACGGAGAATCGTGGCCTGCTCTGCATCCAGGGTCGCGCCGAGCTCGAACAGCAGCCGCAGACCCTCCAGATCACCCGCCGCGATCGCGAGCACCAGCACGCCGGGATCGATCTTCGCACCCGCGGCAACCAGCGCACGCACGGCTGAGTGTCGACGGTATCGCGCGGCCAGCATCAGCGCCGTCAAGCCACCTCCGTTCCGCGCTTCCAGATCGGTTCGCCCGGCGATGTTGGAAACTCGATAGACCGTGTCGTCGAGCGCTGCAAGAAACAGCTCTGCAGACGCGTGTCCCGCCACCGCCTCTCGTTCGAGTACGAGCGCGACGTCGGCGTATCCCTTCTTCAGAGCGTGATCGATCGCCGATTCTCCATACGCATCGCGTGCGATCGCGCTAGCGCCCTTGTGAAGTAGCGCTGTGACGGCTTCGAGAGCACCCGCGCGCGCGGCCAGCATGAGCTCCTTGGTTTCGACGCTCGCAATCGAGCTTCGAATCGGCCACTCCTCGAGAATCGCGAGCATCTCGGGTTGGTGCAACGCTTTGCTCAACGCTTGGGGCGTGACCTTCGCTCCGGCGTCGAGCAGCAACTGCGCGAGCTGCAAGCCGCCTCCGCCAACATCCTCGAGCACGCTCGGATTCGCTCCGCGGCGCAAGTACAACTTGATGAGCAGCAAGCTCCCACTGCGCGAGCTCAAAACGGCGCGACGCAGTGCCGTGTAGCCCTGCTCGTCGGTCGCGTCGATGTCTGCACCCGCATCCAGCAGCAGCTCGGCCATCGGAACGGTCCCCGCCCACGCCAGCGCCGCCTGTGCTGGGTACGCGAGCGGGAAACGTTTGCTTTGGAGGTCCTTGAATCGCACGCGTGCGTTGATGTCCGCGCCATTCGCGAGCGCGGCAGCCGCAGCCTTCTCGTCGTCGGCCCGGACGGCTTCGCAAAGCCGCCGGTTCTTGTCGTCTGGTTTCTGTTTCGGCGTGCCCTTCGGCTTCGAGGTCGCTTTCGACTTCGAGCTCGCTTTCGGCATTGGTAGATCCTAGCCCAGCGAGGGGTCATCGGGTGCTGCTCGATAGCTCGTTACAGGATCACGACGCTCCTCGTCGAGGAATCGCTGAAGTCGCTGAAATGATCAACAAGTGGCTCCCCGCTCCTCTAACCATCTACGACGATCGCAATGGTCAGCATCACCCCCCGCCGCTCCACGCCGAGGACCATCGTCTCGCCCTTCGCGTGCCGGAGCAGGAGCGTGATGGCGCCCCGGCTGCCGAGCTCCTCGAGCGCGACGCCATCGATCGCCAAGATGTGATCGCCGGACCGCAAACCGGCGGCCACGACGGTGCCGAACACGTCACCGACCGTGAGCGGCATCAGCTCGGGAAACACGTTGAAGTTGGGGATTCCGCCGCCCTTGGGCTCGCGCGGCACGAAGGCGAGGACCGTCGACGCCGGCTTCGTCGCCCCGACGTCGATCTCGCGGGCGGCCGTCTGCCAATGGCTTCCGGGCAGGACGCACGTGATGCGAACGCGGCCCGCGGGCACCTCGAGCGCGACCCGACCGGCGGCATCGCTCGTGTAAAGCTCTCCACCATCCGCCGGAGCCGGCCAGCCATCCGCGAGGCCCACCGAGCACGCCGCGCCGGTAACGGGAGCTCTCGTCCCGGCCTTGACCAGCATCGCCTCGAGCCGCCCGGTACCGTGGTTGACCAGCTCGACGCGCGCGACCTGACCGGGATGAACTTCGGCGGTCCGCATATCCCCGCCGTCGCCCTGTGCGACGCTCACGGCGTATGTCCCCGCGCGGAGACCGGCAAACACGGCGTCCGTGCCGTCGATGACCCGATCCCGGTCCGCACTTCCGCGGTCCGACACGATCACGCGCGGCTTGGGTCCAAAGCCCACGGTCTTCACCGCGATCGATCCGGCTCGCGGCACGGTCACGACGACGTCCTTCGCGCCCGTCACGAGTGGTCCGACGACCGCCTCGCCTCCGTCGGCGCTCGTCGCGAGGAGGTATGCCTCGCCGACCACGATACCGTCGAGCGCGAACCGCCCGGCCGCATCCGTCACGGTGCCCGGTGCGGCCGTGACGATCGCGCTGGCTCTCTCCCGCGGGTCCGCGACCTTGACTCGTGCGTCGGAGATGGGGGCGCCCGTATCGTCGACGACGCGGCCGCGAATCGAGCCCCGCTCGGTCCGCACGGCAAGCACGATCCCCGTCACGACGCTCTGCCCGTTCGCGACTTCGATGCGGGGCAGCGACTCGCCTCGGGCCGGCGGATACGGCTTCGCTCCTTCTCCGGTCGGATACACGGCGACGTGGTAGCTGAGGCCTCCCGAGAGCGCCGTGATCACGAAGTGCCCCGCGTCATCGGTCATCGCTGCGCCGTGATCACCGTCCATGCTCATCGCGACATACGCACCGGCGACAGGGGCAGCTCGTTCGTCGACGACGAGTCCGCTCACGGAGGCGTACGTGTCGAGCTCGAGGTCGAGATGCTGGCGCGAGCCTGAAGCGATCTCCACGTCCGCTCGGTTGGCGTAGGCGCCGAGCGGCAGACTCTCCGCCTGCACGTCGACCCGCCCCACCGGAACGCCGACCAGCTCGTAGCGGCCTTCCGCGTCGGTCACCGTTTCGAGCGACTGGCGCCCTTGCTCCCAGCCGACCACCGCGTCCGCAACCGGCCGGCCTTCGCGCGTCACCACGCCGAACAAGCTCGCATCGCGTGACACCTCGAGAACGACATGCGCTTCGCCGGCGACTCTCGACGAAGCGGGCGATTCGACCGTGTAGCCGCGCACTCGCCAGGTCACGATGCCCGGCGAAACCTCGTCGAGGACGAACGAACCATCGGGCTGCGTCCACGCCGTCGTCGCGTTCGCGCCGCTCGCGGAGACCTCCGCTCCGTCCACAGGATCGCCTCCAGCGAGCACACGTCCTCGCACGCGAGCCGTCGGGTGAAGCTTGACCAGCAGCTCTTTCGACGTGCCGGCTTCGATCGTTGTCTCGACGTCTGTACTGCTCCCACACTCGGCACGCGCGACGATCGTGATGCGGCCCGGCGCGAGACCGGCGATCTGGAAACGACCGTCGTTGCCGCTCTGCGTCGACGATGGCGCGAGCGGCGCGCGCGCACGGTCGACCTGCGCGAGCATCACCTGCGCGCCCGCGACGGCGGCTCCGGCTTCATCGACCACGCGGCCGAGGAGTACGCCCTCCGGCACCATCACGAAGTCGCGTCGCTCCGTGCCCCGCATCGACGTTGTGGCGACGAGCGTGCCGTACCCATCGGCCGCCGCGATCACCGTGACCGCTTGCGAGCTCGGCGGGCGACACAGCACGAAACGCCCCTGCGCGTCCGTCTCCACGCCGACCAGCCCGCGCAGTCGAACGTTCGCGTGGGCAATCGGCGTCGCCGCGCCGTCCGTGACCGTGCCCACCACGCGCCACGCGCAGTCGCCGATCGTCAGCACGAGGCGATCCGACGTGCGACGCGGATCGCGAGTGCTCACATCGACGATCGCGGCGCTCGTCTCGGCGCCCGCGCTCGCAACCACGTGGTAGTCGGCCGCGGGCCGCTCGCCGAAATCGAACGCGCCATCCGCGGCCACGACGATCTTCGCGATCACCAGATCCGATTGCGCCGCCGCGTGCAGCGTGACCACCGCCCCGCGTGCGGGCTGACCGGCCCGCAGTACGTGGCCCGCGATGCGCCGTCCCGCGACCTCGGGCTGGATCACCCAGCGCGGCACGTCCGCTGCGCCCGGCGAAACGGCTGGCGCGGTGCGCGCGACCTCGACGGGCTCGATCGTGTCGGTGGGGCGCGTCGCGCGCCAAGCCACAAACGCAGACAGCAAGAGCAGAGCGACCAGAGCCGCAACGACCAGCACTTTCTTCATCCCCAAAGCTCCTCGCCCGGCAAAGCCGGCCATCGGCGCGATCCATGCGCGTTGATCCCTACCGCCGAGGTGGGCGCGCAGCTCGTCGAGCGCGTGCTTGAGCCGCCAACGTACGGTGCCGTCGGAAATCCCCAATCGCCGACCGATCTCGACCGACGACAAGCCCTCGAAGTAGTGCAGCAGTACGACATCGCGATAGATATCGCCGAGCTCGAGCACCAGGCCCGCAAGCACTCGCTGCGTCTCCAGATGCTCGACGATCTGATCAGGCCTCGCCGGCTCGCTCACGTCCTCCATTGCCCGCAGCTCACGCTGCAAGCGGCGGCGCGCGCTTCGCCCTCGCATCCGCGCGAGGTTCGTCAAGACTCGTACCAGCCACGGCCGGAGCGGCCGATCCTCGGGCGGTGGCCTCACCGCCGCAGCGATATAGGTGTCCTGAACCAGGTCATCCGCGGCCGCCTGATCCGCGACCAGCGACCGCGCGAGACGGCGCAGCCACACCGCCTCGGCGGCGAGCTGCTCCAGTCGGTCGGCGGGGTGCGTCTCCATCGGCGTCACTCGTAAAGTGCCGCGGGCATTCCGTTCGTTGGAACTATTTTTACGGCCTCAGCGCTTCTGTTAGCGAGGTTCGCTGATGGAGTGGATGGGTCATCGAACGATCCACCGGAAGTCGTGTCCGCGGAATGAACGAAGTCCATCCGACTGCGCGAATCGTCGCGATCGACGGTTCGAATCCTTCTCCCTGTCTATCTAGCTAGCTAGCTGAATTTGTTACGGATCGCGGCTCGGGCGTCTTCGGATTTGCCCAGCTCTCGCTGAGCAGGTCATCGACGAGTGGTTGCGCTCCGAGTCGATCGGACCAAGGGCGCTCGCACAGGATCTCGGCGATCATCGATCCGGTCTCGGTCACCGAAGGCGGGCCAAGAAAGTCGCCGGACGGTTTGGACTCGATCAACTCGACCAGGCCTCTCCTCGGACGAGACGAACAAGCGCATCCCCGATCTCATCGATCGTGAGCACGGCGAGTACATGGTCGTGCAGGATCGCGTACTCGGGCATCTCGGGGGTGTTATGGAGCATCCCCGTCGATGGAGAGCGCACGGTTTCGAGGCGGGCTGGATGATGGCCGGCGCATCGGACGCCATCACCGTCGGTGCCTGGTCAGGATCCGGCTCCTTGATGTAGAAGCCTCGTCCGACTATCCGGATTCTGAGCGCGGTGCTCGCCGAAATTAGGTGACGTCGACGGTGCTGTAACACCGCCGACGTCGTGCTCCGGGTC
>JBBRBG010000062.1:0-43682 GCA_038206055.1 Haliangiales bacterium | reverse complement strand
GGCCCGAATCCACTCAAGAAGCCCTGATTCAGCGCTCCCACGCTGTTTGACTACCTAGGAAAAGACCATGCGCCATCGCCTTCAAGGCCGTCAGCTCAACCGCGACGCTCCTCACCGTCGTGCCCTCTGGAACAACCTCGTGACCGCGCTGCTGACCCATGGTCGCATCGAGACCACCGAGGCCAAGGCCAAGGACCTGCGCACGCACGCCGCCGCCGCCATCGGCTGGGGCATCTCGGTCGCGTCCCTCGTCGCCAAGGGCGACAAGGCGACGAAGGAAGAGAAGGCGAAGATCGTCCACGCTCGCCGCCAGGCGCGCCTGATCGTCACGACCCCGGCCGCGATGTCGCGCCTGTTCTCCGAGATCGGCCCGCACTTTGCGGACCGCAAGGGCGGCTACACGCGGATCCTCAAGACCCGCGTCCGTAAGGGCGACGCTGCTCCGATGGCCTTCATCGAGCTCGTCGGCCTCAACGGCCAGGCCCCCGTCGCTGCATAACGCCCGCTGCGACTCCGCCTTCGCAGTCTCTCGAAGACTTCACGATCTCGTGTGATGCCCGCCGCATAGGCGGGCTTTGTTTTTGGGTATACACACGACCTGAAATTCGGCCATAACGCCGTCGCCGGCCAGCCAGCCGCCTTCGCTTGGAGAGTCAATGACCCGATCCGTCGCCCTAGCCATCACGCTCGCAGCTGCCTTCTCCGCTTGCCGCGGTAGCGACAACCCGCCCGGTGACGACGTGCAGGGCGATGCTGCCGGTGGTGACGTGACCATCCAGGAAGTCCAGAACGACGCGATGGCTCCGGGCACACCCGTGACGCTCAAGGGCGTCGTGGTGACCACGATCGACACCTACGGCGGCAAGACCGGCGACTTCTGGGTCGAGGAGCCGGGCGGCGGCGAGCGCTCGGGCGTCCACGTGTTCGGCGCTCCCCTTGCGATGGTCGGCGCGATCGCCGTCGGCGACCTCGTCGACATCACTGGCGCGCAGAAGGACGAGTTCGCGTACGCGGGCTCGAACGGCGTCGGCGGTGATACCTCCGGCCGCTCGATCACCGAGCTCAAGCCGGTCAACGGCGGCATGATGACCGTGACCAAGACGGGCACGGGTACGGTCCCGGCCCCGGTGGTTGTCGATGCGCTCGCGATCGGCCAGAAGGCCACGCAGGCGGAGCGCGACGCCGAGTGGGAGAAGTGGGAAGGCGTGCTGGTGACCGTGATGAACATCCCGGCTCTCAACCGCCCCGCGTGCGTCGGAACGGCGTGCAACGATGACACGCTGAACAAATTCACCATCACCGGTGGCGCGGTCGCCGAGTCGTCGCTCGCTCCGTTCCCGGGCTACATGCCCGCCATGGGTACGACCAAGGCAGTGCCGTCCAGCATCGCCTCCGGTGAGTGCCTGATGGGGATCACGGGCGTTGTCGACTACTTCTTCGACTATCTCCTCCTCAACACCTCGACCGCGGCGGTCGTCACGGGCGGGACGGGATGCCCCGTTGCGGAAGGCGCGAGCCACGCCGTGTGCAGCGACAACATCGACAACGACGGCAATGGCTTCAGCGACTGCATGGACAACGGCTGCATCATCGGCGATTCCGCGTGCCGTACGGCCACCACGATCTCCGCCGTTCGGGCGGCGACGCCGACTGGCGCGGTCGAACTGCAGAATGTGTACGTGACCGCGATTGGGCGTACGAAGTTTGATCTGTGGGTGTCGAGCTCGCTCACGGCGGCACCGAACGAAGGAATCTACGTCCGTGCAACTGGTGTCCCCGCGCTCGACTCATCCATCGTCGTCGGCGCGAAGGTCAACGTCATCGGCAAGGTCACCGAGTTCAACAACGACGCGACGGGTGACCCGCTGACGCAGATCTCGCGGCTCAGCCTCACGCTGGTTGCTGCTCCGACGGTTCCGCCCACCCCCGTCCTGGGTCAGACCGTCGCTTCGCTCCTCGTTCCGGCAACCGGCGAACCGTACGAAGGTGTGCTTGTTACGCTCACCAACGTGAAGATCACCACCGTCGGCGATTCCACCGCCTTCTACGTCAGCGACCTGTCGCAGAAGACAACCGTTTCGACCGCATTCAAGGCCGACGACGACGTGGCCCGCATGCTCCCGGCCGAGGCGACCAAGTGTTATTCGACCATCACGGGCATCTGGAGCTACAGCGTGTTCGATAATCGCTATCTGTTCTTCCCGCGTGCGACGACGATCGCCGGTACCGTTCTCGACGGTGTTCTCGCCGTTAACCAGGCCGACTGCAATTAGCGGTCAGCGCGTCTGAACCGTACCGGTGGTGACGGCAGCTTCTTCCACGGTGGTATTCGCTTTGGTGTAGTTTCCGTCGGCGGTGTTAACACGCAGCCTCCCGAGACCTCCACCACCACCGCCTGCTTCGAACGTCAGGTTCGCCCCCGACATATAGCCCGTTGACATGCCATCGGTCGCAGCTTGCTGTGCGGTGGCGCCCATTCCTGCTGCGCCGCAATACATCGTGGGCATATCGCAACCGTGCCCATTGCCTCCGCGCGCGTCGATCTTCGCGTCGGGTTCCAAAACCACCAGTGGCGCTTCGATCAGGACACTTCCGCCAGCGCCGCCGCCGCCCATGATGTATGCGCCGTGGATTTGATCCTCTGTCGCGTAGTCAAAGATGCCCTCCGCTCCCCGCACGTTGATGTTTCCGCCGAGATGGATCGTCGCGTGGGCGCTCAACTGAATCGCGCCACCACCGTTCGGGTACTCGCCCGGTGACGAACCAAGTTCGACTCCGCCGAAGCAACCGCCACGAAGAGGAACCAGGGTGGCTGTGCCAGATACAACATCCCCGGCGGGGCCGGGTCCCCCACCGACGTTTCCTCCACGTCCACCGATGGTGGCGTTGCCACCCCCGCCACCACCTGTCGAGAGCCAGCGCGATACCGTCTCCGCGTAGGTGTGACCAGGGGTCGCAGGACCGCACCCCCTGTATGCCCCCCCGACAGCAGTTTGAACGTTGATCTCGCCATCAATCGTGATTCCACGCCGGGCAACAAATGCCAGACCATACGTGGCAAGCCTACCCGGGCTCGTGGCCGAGACTTCTGCACTGTGCAGCTTCAGCGAGTTGACGACGAACACCCGGATTCCGTTTCCGTTGCCGGGTCCCGTGCTGACAAAGCTAGGAATGGAAATCATTTGAGCACCGACGACCACAGATCCATCGTAGACGTCGATGCGGGGACTCGTGAGCTCGACATCGGGAGGGTTTGCGACCATGTCGAGATACATGCCCAGGTTGTTGGAAGGCACCATCTCGCGACAGCGCGGCTTGTCTTCGAAGCAGCCGAGCGGA
The DNA here is from genome assembly GCA_038206055.1 of Haliangiales bacterium. Classification (GTDB taxonomy): domain Bacteria; phylum Myxococcota_A; class Polyangia; order Haliangiales; family Haliangiaceae; genus JABFXX01. The sequence goes on along the minus strand of JBBRBG010000062.1, from coordinate 40,343 downwards.
CATGCTTCCGACGAAACGACCTTGCCGCTTGCGTCGCACGTAGAGACATTTCCGTTCGTGCACGCGGTCTGGTTTGGATCGCAAAGGTGACAGCCGCCCGCAGCAGCCTCGCAGCCGCGGTCGCAGTGAATGAGATCGTAGTCGCCTCCGCCGGCATTGCAGGTGAGCGCCGCGCTCCCCTGGCAGGCGATGAATTCGCCAGGTGTGCACGCCACCGCGATACAGGTCTTCTCCGCGCCCGCTAGGGAACCGTCTGCGTCACAGTACGGGAAGGCGGGGTCGGTGCAGCTGCCGTCGACGCAGCTCCTCGGATTTGGCGTAGTGCAACTAGCTGTCATCACGAGGATTGACGCCACGCTCGCCCACCGGGATTTCATCATCTTTATAGAATCGATCATCATCCATCGCTTGTCGACCGCGACCTGCGCGGGTTGCTAAGAGAGTTGTGGTGTAGCGAATTGCGGCAGGGGCGCGGTACGCCTCACGGCGACGCGTTCGCCCAATGGACGGCAACACGTCCCTCGCGCGATCTGCCGGTCCGTGTCACCCAGCGCCACAAGATCGCAGTGCGCCGCTGGCGGGCGGACGTGATCGGGCGCGATTCAGCCTCGTTTGTAGATGTCGTCGATACTGTGGACGACCCGTGAACCGACACGTTGCTGCCCGGAGTCGCGCTGGCCGAGATCCATGGGCTTCCAGGTCAGCGGCGCGCCCTGGGTGAGGGGTACGGACTCGGGTCGGTGATCGCTTCGCCGATCGTCCCGGACGGTCAACGTCGGCAGCGGATCGCACGCGAAGCTCGCGTCGGCGTACGTGCAGAGGCTCGCCACTTCGAATCAGGTCGGGGTGTCGAAGGTGGAGAATCCTCGATCTCCTCCGGAACCCAGCGCGAAGTGTCCGGAGATCCTTGCGCCCGGCGAGGGTACGAGCAGGACGCCGACCAAGTCGTAAGTCCCCGCCGCGCCGCCGGATCAACGATTCCGCGCAACCGCAGGCGGGATGCGTCGATACGGGCGCTCATGCAAGCCAATGGCTCCAGCGTCCATCGAGCATCCTCAAGCGTCCATTCTGGTCGTGCTAGCTGGCGGAAAAGACGACAACGCGATCGATCCGTTCATGGATGCGCAAAAGGAGGGAGTGAGGGCGGCGCAGATGGAGAATCAGACGAACTTCATCAAGGGTGGACGTCACAGTCTGGACCCCACCATGGCTCGAGCACTCGCCGACCTGTGCACGTCGGCGAACTTGACCGAAGCGGCGGATCGTCAGTACAGCGCGTCGCGGGATGCATGGGTGAGCTATCTCGCGCAGACCAAGTTCGGCGCAGTTGGGAAGAATGGGGCGGTCCAGAAAGGCGACGTCAACGTGGGCCCGACGACGACCAACATGAGCACTCAGGAGAATCGGGACAGGACCAACAAGTCCGCACCCGGCTTCGTTCCTGAACGCGCACCGGAACTGAACCCCGTGAGGGGAACACCAGGTGTTCTAGAGGTTCTCGCCGAGCTACCCCGGATCGACGCCGCGGACCAGATGGACGAGAAACCGGCGGTGCGTTACGCCACGCTCGATGGAGTGAACTCTGCCATTCGCGAACAATACGAGGGCACTCCGCTTGCGGACATGAAGATCCCGCGTCAAGTCGTGGCGCGGGTGGCTGGAGGGTCGGATTTCACCCTCAATCTCGATGAAGACGGGCACGCGAATCACCTCTCGCAACACCAACGCCGATGGGTTGTCTCGCGGGCGGTGGTGGGCCATCCCGAGAATGCTTCAAAAGATGAATGGGGCAAGTTCAACGCGGGCCTGCAGCTATTGCTCGCAGAGCTGGTGCCTGATTCGATCAGGAAGTCGATCGGCTGATATGCGACGCACGAGGTGCATCGTTACGGCGCTCGTCCTGGCCTGGCTCGGAGCGACTGCCTCGGGATGCAAATCCCAGAGAACCGCGACCTATGAACGAATCGCCCGCGAGGCGAACCCGCTTTTGACCGCGATGAGACCGGCGGCGCTGAGGATCTTCCCAGCCGGGCCGGTTGATCCTCATGCTGTCGTCCATGCCTGTTTGAGCGTGGAGGAGGAGCTATGGAAGCTCCGGGAGACAAACTTCGATGACGAGTACATCGACGCCCCCCACAACTCCGGCCCTCCAACGATAACCGTCAGATTCTTGCTCGACGAACGTAAGACTTTCTGTCGAAAGGGTGACTCACCGGACAGGGAATCGTCGTGCAGCCGATGGTGTCGTAGTCACTGGGAGGTCCTCGTCACAGCTGTCGAGGAGCTGCGACAGCGCGCGAAGGCTCAGGGCGTGGACATCGTGTCCCTGAAGCCATGAGGCCGTGAAGCTCGGCCCGAAGCTGGTCACCCCATCCTCAAGACCGGCACACTCTAGTGGCGTAGCGGGCGCGCGGAGCAGTCGATCGCGGAGCCCACCGAGGTCTTCCACTGGCCGTCGTAGTCCGGCTCCCAGAAGAGCGCGGTGCTGCCACTCGGATCGACGACGAGCTGCCCGGCCTCGACATCGAAGTCGAATGGCGCCGCGGCAGCGCCGCCGTTCTCGCCGTCCGCGTGATCCTGATCGTCGTTCTCGCCGTCGTCGTGCTCGCCGTGGTCGTGCTTGCCGTGGGTGCGGGTGACCGCGTGACGATCAACGAGCTGATACCGGCCGGCGGTCACCACGTCGCCGTGGCGCAGGCCGTAGTCGCCCGATGCGCAGAGCGCGACTTCGTTCGTGCACGCCGCCGCGACCTTTCCAACGGCCACGCAATCGGCGACCGTGCGGAACGGTTGCGGGATGCCGACGTAGTAGGCGTCGCTCGGCAAGGCCGCGCCGTGGTGATCTGCACGTCCGCCGTGCTCGCGACCATCGACGCATCCGAGGAGCAGCGCACAGGGGATCGAGAGGGCGGCGAGGAACGGGTTCACGCCGGCACTATCGCATTCTCCAACGAGTGCGGTCCACCGGTGTCTGGTGGTGCGCTGCGTCACCGCGTTGGCCGCCGACATGCATCTGGCTCGGGCAAGGAGATCATCCATGTTGCTCACCATCGCTGCAGTGCTCGCAATTCTCTGGCTGCTCGGCTTCACGGCCTTTGACCACGGGCGCCATCCACATCGTCCTGCTGGTCGCGGTCATCGTCGCGGTCGTGCACTTCGTGCAGAGGCGTGGGCGCACGGGCGTCGGCTGAGCGCTCGTCGCGCCGATGCGCACGTGCGCACGGTGGTCGTGCGCCGCTCGGACTCCCGTAGTCACCAAGGCCCCGAGATCGTTGGGCGTACACAGGCATGCGGACTGCAACTTCTTGGAGCGCCACTCATGGCCTAACCAATCAGGAGCTTTTCTTATGCGTCTCATGTCCCGCGTAGCGTTCGTTCTCGCTGCTCTCACCGCAGGCGCACTTGCCGACACGCCGCCGAAGGCCGAGGTCAAGGCGAGCGCCAGCGTCGATGCGAAGGTCGACACGAATCCGGTCGTGGATGCCGCGAAGGATGTCGGTAAGGCAGTGAAGAAGACCGCGAAGAAGGTCGGCAAGGCGACCAAGAAGGCCGCCATCAAGGTGAAGGACACCGTGAAGAGCATCGACGTCGATGGCGATGTCAATGCGCGGGCGAAGAACGGCGAGGCCGGGGTCGGCGGAGGTGTGAGCGTGGAGGCCAATGGCAAGAAGGCCGGCGTGAGCACCGGTGTCGGCGTCAGCGCGAAGGACGGCGAGGCTGGTATCGGCGGGAAGGCCGGCGCGAGCGCTGGCAAGAACACCGTGGGCGTGAAGGGTGGCGTCGGCGCCGAGGCCGGTAACGGCAAGGCCGGCATCAAGGTCGGCGCTGGGGCGTCGGCGAACGGGAAGGAAGCGGGCGTCAAGGGCGGCGTCGGAGCGAGCGCGGGCGACGGCAAGGCCGGCGTGACGGTGGGCGGCGGCGCCAACGCGGGCAAGAACGAGGTCGGCGCAAAGACGGGCGTCGGCGTCAGCGCCGGAAACGGCGCGGCAGGCATCAACGCGGGTGCGAAGGTGAACGCGAACAGCAAGGAAGCAGGCATCAAGGCCGGCGCCGGTGCGAGCGCCGGCGACGGCAAGGCCGGTGTCAACGCGGGCGTTGGAGCGAATGCCGGCAAGAACGAGGCGGGCGCGAAGGCGGCCGTCGGCGTGACGGCCAGGGACGGCAAGGTCGGCGTCGACAGCAGCGCGGGCGTCAGTGCGAACGGCAGCAGCGCCGGCGTGACGGGCGGCGTCGGCGCGAAGGCGAAGGATGGCGAGGCGGGTGTGAAGGCGGGTGTCGGCGCGAACGCGAACGGCAAGGGCGTTGGTGCGGAGACCGGCGCCGGCGTGAAGGCGAAGGACGGCGAGGCGGGCGTCAAGGCGGGCGCGAAGGTCAAGGCCGGCAACAAGAAGGCCGGCGTCAAGGCCGGCGCGAGCGCGAGCGGCAAGGACGGCGACGCGAGCGTCTCCGCGGGCGCGAAGGTCACCACGAAGTAAGTCGTAGCGACCCGGATGTGAGAGACGCCGGCCTTGCGCCGGCGTTTCGTCGTTCAGATGCTCGCGCCGTCGAAGGCCTCGACGGGGAGCTTGGTCGCGTCGAGGCCCGCGATGCAGCGCAGGTTGATCGACACCATCGTCTTGCCGTTCGACGTTCCCTGCGAGTAGGCGCGGACGCCACAGGTGCGGCAGAACGTGTGGTGGATGTGCTTCTTGGCGAACATGTAGTCGGTCTGCGCGTCGGCCCCCGCGAGGAGCGTGAACTGCGGGACCTCCACGAACTGGAGGAGCCATCCGGCGCGGTGGCACATCGAGCAGTTGCACGCGTACGCCTTCTCCGGCGGCGGCATCGCGACGGTGTAGCGGACGGCACCGCAGTGACAGGATCCTTCGTACGTCTGGTTCGCCATGGCGACAGAGTGGCGTACGAACCGCGTGCGGTATTGTAGAAACGCGACATGGCGAGCACACGCGGGATCCTGGTGCCCGGCGCCATCGATGCGCGGTTCACGCTGACGCGTCACGCCCCGTGCGCGGAGCTCGCGGAGATCGTCGAGCGGTACTGGATCGTGCGGTGGACGCTTGCGGCGCCGTACGCGCAGGAGACGCTGCCGCATCCGAACGTCAACGTGGTCGTGGGTACGCACCAGCCCGGCGTGCACGGGCCACGGCGGCGGCGGTTCGTGGCGGAGCTCGCGGGCGATGGCTGGGTGATCGGCGCGAAGATCAGGCCAGGCGCGTTCGGGGCGTTCGTCGATGCACCGATGTGCGAGCTCGCGGAGCGAACGTGGCCGGTGGCGCGTGTGTTCCCCGGGCTCGCCGAGGAGGTCGCCGCGGCGGCGTGCGACGAGGACCGCATCGCGCGGTTCGAGGCGGTGCTCCGGCGGTGCGGGCCCGTGCTGGACAGCGAGATGCGCGAGGCGAACCGGATCGTGGCGCTCGCGCAGGCGGAGCCGAGCATCGCGCGGGTCGCCGAGCTGGCGGTGCGCGCGCGGATGCCGGTGCGTACGATGGAGCGGCTGTTTCGCACCCACGTGGGCGTCACGCCGAAGTGGGTGGTGCGGCGGTATCGCGTGCACGAGGCGGCGGAGCGCGTGGCGCACGGCGACACGGTGGAGTGGTCGGTGCTCGCGCGCGAGCTCGGCTACGCAGATCAGTCGCATTTGATCCGCGACTTCAAGGCGCAGATCGGCAGGACGCCGGCGCAGTACGCGAGCGAGTGCACGGCGGCTGCGATGCGTCCGTAGAACGCTGGGCAGTCGGGTACTCTCGGGGCTCGATGGCAGAACTGGACCCGACCGCCACCGCACCCAGCGATGCGCTCGCTGCGACCGCGGCGGCACCGAGCTCCGAGGGGACGCAGCGCGAAGGCGTGCTTGACGGGCTCGAGACGTTTCCGCCGTCGACGTTCGAGGTCGGCGCGGAGCTGGGGCGTGGCGGGATCGGGCGCGTGTTCCGGGCGCGCGATCCGATGTTCGATCGTCCGATCGCGATCAAGGAGCTCCTCTCGGATCGGCCCGAGGCCCGCGCGCGATTTCTGCGCGAGGCGATGATCACGGCGCGGCTCCAGCATCCGTCGATCGTGCCCGTCTACCTCTGCGGCCGCTGGCCGAACGGCGCGCCGTTCTATGCGATGAAGCTGGTGGACGGTAAGCCGCTATCGGCGTTGCTCCGCGGCGCTGCGGGACTGGACGAGCGAATCGCGATGCTGCCGTCGCTGATCGCCGTGTGCGACGCGATCGCGTTCGCGCACGGCGCGCGGATCATTCAACGCGATCTGAAGCCGGGGAACGTGCTCGTCGGCGAGCTCGGCGAGACGATCGTGATCGACTGGGGGCTCGCCAAGGATCTGGACATCGACGAGGACACGGCCGACGGCACGTACGAGGCAGCGGCGACGAGCGGCGAGACCGTGGAGGGCTCGGTGTTTGGAACGCCGGCGTACATGGCTCCCGAGCAGGCGGCGGGCAAGACCGTGGACGAGCGGGCCGACGTCTACGCGCTCGGCGCGATGCTCTACGAACTGCTCGTCGGCCGCCCGCCGTATGCCGACGTAGCGAACGAGCAGCGCGCGCTCCAGGTCCTCGAAAATCCGCCGACCGCCGCGGCGACGCTCGTTCCCGAGGCGCCGCGCGATCTGATCGCGATCTCCGAGCGCGCGATGCAGCGCGAGCCAGCCCTGCGCTATCCAGATGCGCGCGCGCTGGTCGCGGATCTCAGGAGATTCACCGCCGGTCAGCTCGTCTCGGTGCGCGAGTACGGTGCGCTGGAGCGGATCGCGCGCTGGATGCGCAAGCACCGTGCGGCGGTGGCGGTCGCGGCGGTTGCCGCGGTGGTCACGCTCGGCATCGGAGTCGTGGCCGTCGTGAAGATCGTCGGCTCCGAGGGGCTTGCGCAGGACAGGGCCCGCGAGGCCGAGGTGGCGCGGCAACGCGAGTCCGAGCGCGCCGATGCGGCGATTCACGCACGCGCCGCAGCGGTCGTGCAGCAGGACCCGACGGCGGCGATCGCGATCCTCGGGCAGTTGCGTACCGGGGTCTCGCTCGCGCGGCCGATCGCCGCGGAGGCCGCGAGTCTGGGGATCTCGACGATCGTCGCGCGCACGGAGCTCGACTCGCCGGATGTCGCCCTCACCGATGACGATCGCTACCTCTTGGTGCTCGACCCGCAGAACGCGCAGAAGCTCGAGGTCCACGATCTGGTCTCCGGTACCAAGCGCGAATTCGTGGTGACAACGACGGATGTGGTGCTGAGTGACCGCACGGCCTACGAAGTCGACGGAGCTACAGTCATCGCTCTCGACGTGGTGAGCGGAGCGGAGCGTCGATACCTGGCGCCCGCGAAGATCAACTACGCCGCAGAGTCACCCGATCGTACGTGGATCGCTGCTCGGATGCGCGAAGGCAACGTGATGTGGAACGCGGCGACCGGCACCTCGCGGTTGGTGCCCGCAGCGGGCGCCGACCATTTCGGATCCATCGCCGTCACCAACGACGGATCGCTGCTCCAGATCGTGCCCGACCTGCGCGAGGTCTGGGTCACCAGCGCGAGCGGTGACCGCCACACCATCCCGTTTCCGGCCAACGCAACGACCGAGGAGAACCGCCTCGCATCCGCGTCGCCAGATTCGACGCTGGTCGTGGTGACGGAGCGGGCGGCACAGCGGATCCACGTGCTGGATGTCAGCGGCGGCACGTGGACGGCGCTCGACGTGGGCATCAAGGGGATCCAGTACGCGACGTTCAGTGGCGATTCACTGCTCGTGCACGGCGAGGCGAAGGTGCGCTACACGCACGATGATGCCGGATGGCACCGCGAGGCGCTCGCGGATACGCGCCAAGTGCGGTCGCGCGGACACGCGATGCTCGGCCTCGGGACCGACGCCATCACGGTGCAGACCGACGATCGGAACGTCACCCTCCGCGTTCCCATCTCGGCGAGCAGTGGCGTGATCACGAGGTCGGGAGACGTGGTGTATGCGGTCCTCAACGATCAGACGATCCGGCGCTGGGACCTTCGGGCGATGGACGGGCCGGTGTGTGGCTCCGGCGGAATCGGCTTCGCGTCATTCGACGGCGCCTTGATCGCGACCGCGGATCCGGGTGGGATGGTCGTGTGCGATGGGGGCCGCGATCATCGGGAGGTGCTGCACGGAGGCACGAAGGTGCCGGCGCGTCTGATCGGCGATACAGCGTCGTGGATCCTGACCGCCGCCGCTGGTGCGGCCTCGCCCGAGATCGTGCGGTGGCAGCGGTCGAATCACCGCGGCGTCGTGGTCGAGCTCGCGGCGGGGTGGCAAGCACAAGGCATGCTCGACGACGGTCGCGTCGTCGCCAGGTCGGCGAGCGCGGTCGAGCTGGTGGACCCGATCACCGGAGCGACGGAGCGGCGGTGTCCCACGCTCGACCGCGTCTCGAACCAGGGATCTAGCTCGCTGGTCTTCGGGATCCGGGGAAAGGCGCTGGTTGTCTGCGACGTCGCGGATAACTCGGTGACCGAGCTGGCGGCCGATGGCGGAGCCATCGACAACCATGCTCGGGCGGCCAATCACAGCGTGCTCGTCGTCAGGCTGTTGGACGAGCCCGGGCAGGTGATCATCGTGAACGGGGGACGCACCGCCCGCACCCCGCCGATGTCGAAGGAGATCGGGTGGATCGCTGTCTCCGCCGATGGATCACGGGTAGCGTTTGCGGACATCACCCAGGTCCGCATCGTCGATAACGCGGGCAATCCGATCGCCTCCATCCCGTTCGGCACGAACGGGGAACGCTCCTTCGTTCTCTCCGGGCACGGCGATCGCCTGCTCGCGTACGATGTCCGCAGCGAGTCGGTGACGCTCTACGACGTCGCGACGGGATCGGGACGGGTGGTGCCGCTGGCGGGGAAGCCCACGGAAAGCCTGAAGTTTGTCGACGACACGACGATGCTGTTCATCGACGACAAGGGCCACGGCTATCGCGCGTACGATCGCGTGCCGCAGGATCCGGCCGAGCTCGAGCGCTGGCTACGCACCGTGACCAATGCCGTGCTCGACGAGCACGGTGTCCTTCGCCCGCGGTGAGATCAGAACGAGCCAGCGACGACGAGGCCGGCGCTTGTCGCCGACCCACTCGCCGACACGGTGACGGCGTGCTCCTTCGGCGTGGTCACGAACAGGTACACGCCGGCGGCGGCGGCGAGCCCGCCGGCGACGAACATCACGGTCGAGACGTTGGCGCGCGTGCGCGCGGAGTCTCCGAGCGCCTGCGCGTATTCGGTATCGCTGTCGTTGGCGCACGTGGTGGAGCCGCCGCAGACGTCCTTCGCATCGTTCCAGCGCCCGCGCGCCGAGAGGCCGAAGCCGACGCCCGTGCCGATCAACACGCCACCCCCCGCCATCGCGATGATCGCGACCAGCTTGCGGCGCGAGCGCGGCGGCGCATCGGTGTGCGAGATGGGCGGAGGCGGCGGCACCATGACGGGCAGCGGCGAGGACGTGGTGCTGGGCGTGCCGGGCTCGAGCTTGATCGGCACGACGATCACCTTCGCTTCCTCGCTCACGGTCGCGGTCGCGGTCGCGGTCAGGAATCCGGGGGCCGCAACGCCGATCGTGTGCGTGCCGAAATCGACGGGCGCATCCCCGGCGAGGCACGGCGCGCAGGCGGCGCCGTCGAGCGTGATCGCGGTGCCGGCGGGCTTCACGGAGAGCTGGAGCTGGAGCTTCGAGACGCGCGGTGCGAGCTTCTCGGCGAGCGCCGCGGCGGCGGACTTGCGCGTCTCGTTGGTGTCGTACTGCGCGAGGTCGCGATAGATCTTGAGCGCGCTCGCGAGCTTGCCGGTCTTCTCCTCGCACTGGGCGATGTTGAACTGCGTGCCGAGCGATGGATCGAGCCGCTGACTCTCCGAGAACGCGGTGCACGCCTCGGCGAACTTGCCGGCCTTCATGAAGTCGCGGCCCTGCTTGAACGCATCGTCGGCGGGACCCGCGGACGCGGCGGGAACGAGGAAGATCGAAGCGGCGAGCGCGGCGAACAGGCCCGCGCGGTTATTTGCGCATGTCACTCAGGTCCTCCACGGTCGGCTTCTTCTTGGGGAGCGGTCGCTTCTTCTGCAGCACGGACCTGTCGGGACGCTTTCCGTCGACGGGCGGCGCAGCGGTGGGCACGGGCGCGACGGGCACGGATTCAACGGCAGGTTTCGGCTCGACGACGAGGGGGGCGCGCTCCGTGGGCGTCGGCACCTGCTCGACCGGCTGCTGCGCGGGCTCGGTGACGGTGGGCAGGGGCGGAGCAGGCGCTGCGGTCCCGCGCGTGGTGTCGGCATCGCCGCCGCCGCGCGTCAGCATGACGATGGCGATGATACCGAGCGCCGCCGCGCCGCCGATCACGCCGGCGAGAACACCGCGCCGCCGGCCGGGCTGATACTCGGAGACGCCGCTCGCGCTGCCGAGCGTGGTCGGCATCGAGGTCGATGGAGAGGTGATCGCGACGACGGGCTGCGAACCACTGAGCTGTGTCGAGCCGCGGAGCGCGCGCGATGCGCCGAGCGCGGAGTCCTGACCACCGGCGGCGAATGGAGCGAGCGCGGCGGCGAGCGCGGCGACATCGGAATAGCGGGCCGCCGGTTGCTTCTCGAGGCAGCGACCGATGATCTCGACGAAGCCTCTCGGCAGCGTCGCCGGCAGGGCGGGATGTGATTCGGTGACGACGCGCACCGCGAGTTCCGTGATGCTCTCCGCGATGAATGGCTGGCGACCACAGATCAGCTCGTACATGACGACGCCGATCGACCAGATGTCGGCGCGCGCATCGACGACCTTGCTCGACTTGAGCTGCTCCGGGGACATGTAGCCGGGCGAGCCCATGACGTTCTGCGTGCGCGTGAGGCTGAAATCTTGTGGACCGGTCGGCGCCTTCGCGACACCGAAGTCGAGCACCTTGATGAGCGGCTTGCCGTTCGGGCGCTCGGTGAGGAACAGGTTGCCGGGCTTGATGTCGCGGTGAACGATGCCGACCGCGTGGGCTTCGGCGAGCGCCTGGATCGCCTGGAGCATGTACTCGGCGACGGTGGTCGCGGGGAGTGGGCCCTGGGACTTCAGGACGCGCGCGAGGTCCTGGCCCTGCAGGTACTCCATCACGATGTACGGGATGCCGGTCTCCTCGACGCGACCGACATCGATCACCCGGCACACGTTCTCGCTCTGGAGCTGCGCCGAGGCGCGCGCCTCGCGCATGAACCGCTCGACGATGCTCGCGTGCTTGGCCATCTCGGCCGTCAGAAACTTCAGCGCCACGCGACTACCGAGGTCGAGGTGCCGCGCGGCGACGACGATGCCCATCCCGCCTTCACCGAGCACGTGCTCGATGCGGTACTTGCCCGCGATGACCGTCCCCTCTGGGTACACGTGGAGAGCGTAAGCTGAACCCGGAGATCGCTCAACACCGACGGGGTGGGCAACCAGCCTACAGATCACAGGGCGGGGTACCTCCGGCGAGGATGATAGGATCGGGATGGATGCGCTGGCCGGTCGTGGTCGTGATCGCACTCTCGGGATGCCACGCATTCCTCGGGATCGACGACTTCCAGACCGCCCCCGATGCAGGTGTCGACACCTCGTCCGACGCCGAGATCGATGCGCCATCGGACTCGTTGACGTGCCTGGGAACACTGAAGTCGATCTGCTTCACGATGCCGCCGTCGGGTGACCTGGTACTGGCGGGCACGATCGATACGTCGACCGATGCGCGGTGCGCGAACTACCCGCAATCAGGCGGCGCCGACCTGTGCGTGATCGCCGGCGCGACGATCACGGTCGGGACCGTGCGCGTCACCGGCGCCAAACCGCTCGTGCTCGCCGCGATGACCACGATCTCGGTCACGGTCCAGCTCGATGCATCGAGCATCGGCGTCGACGTCGGTGGTGGTGCGAATGGCGCGGGCTGTACGGTGACGACGGGGCAGGCGCAGATCTCCGGCGGCGGCGGCGGCGGAGGCGGTGGGTTCGGTGCGGTGGGAGCGGCTGGCGGACGTGGTGCGAACGGCGGCAACCCGGGACTCGCCGGTGCCCCTATCGCCGTCACGCAGATCCGCGGCGGCTGCCCCGGTGGGAAGGGCGGTGACGGCGAGAATGGATCGGGCGGCCGTGTCGGCGCGAGCGGCGGCGCGCTCGCACTGCTTGCCGGGACATCGATCCAGATCGCGGGCGGCGTCTACGCATCCGGAGCCGGCGGTGGTGGTGGAAGCCCGGCGTCCGGGAACCGCGGCGCGGGTGGCGGCGGCGGCTCCGGCGGGCTGATCGTCCTGGAAGCGCCGACGATCAACGTTGTGGGGACCGTCACCGCGAACGGCGGCGGCGGCGGCGGCGGTGCAGACGGCGGCAACGGATCCGCCGGCAGCGACGGCGCGCGTGCGAACTACAATTCCGTGGCGCAGGGCGGCAACCGGGAGGGCGGGTCCCGCGGCGGCGACGGCGGCGACGGCGGGTATCTCGCGGTCGCCGCGATGATCGGCTTTGCTCCTCCCGCGTCCGGTTTCGGTGGCGGCGGCGGCGGTGGTGGTGGGGTCGGCGTGATCTGGGTCCACGGCGCGGTGACCGGCACGCGGTTCTCTCCCGCCGTGCAGATGCACTGAGGATCCGCGGCTGTCAGACGGGGTTGCTATGACCTCGCGCGATGTCCGGGAATGGTGAGGCGGCGAGCTACGGCGACTTGCTGGTGACATCGATCATCGTCCTTGCGGTGGTGTGTGTCGTCGCGTTCGTCGTCGTCAAATTCCTCGGGCGTTTCCTCGCCACCGGGCGGGTGCGGGGAGCGCACCTGCTCGATGTGATCGCGCGCGTGCCGCTCGAGCCCCGCCGCTCGCTGTATGTCGTCGAGGTCGCAGGGAAGACGCTGCTCGTCGGCACCAGCGAGATGGGGTTGTCGGTGCTGTCGGAGCTCGATGGCGACGAGGTCCGCGCGCGCGCCGTTCCGAAGCAGAGCTTCGGTGATCTGGTGCGCGCCGCCTGGGCGCGGCGGAAGTCGTCATGACGGGCGGCGGGCTCGGCAATGCCGGGCTGGTCGCCGTGCTCGCGATCCTGCCGCTCGTCGTGCTGATGCTGACGAGCTTCGTCAAGATCTCGGTCGTTCTCTCGCTCGTGCGCAACGCGATCGGGACGCCGGATGCACCGTCGGGGCTCGTGGTCATGGGGCTCTCGCTCGTGCTCACGATGTTCGTGATGGCGCCGGTCGCCGTCGAGATGGTGCAGGCCGCGGCCACCCCGGGCGTCACGGCACCTGCGCCGTCGGAGCTCGAGACGGCGGTCCGGACGCTCGTCCCGGCGGATCGTCAGGGAGACGTCGATGCGGTCGCGCGCGCGCTCGTGCCGCTGGAGAAGTTCCTCGCGCGGCACGCGGGGGCGAAGGACCGCGCCACGTTCGTCGAGCTCGCAGCGCGGATGGGCCGCGCCACGAAGGGCGACGAGCTGTGGGTGCTCGCGCCGGCGTTCCTGACCACGGAGCTGCGCGAGGCGTTCGCGATCGCGGTGCTGATCTTCCTGCCATTCCTCGTGATCGATCTGATCGTCGGGCTCGGGCTCGCGTCGCTCGGCATGGCCTCCACCTCCCCGCAGGTGGTCGCGCTCCCGCTCAAGCTGTTGCTGTTCGTCGCGGTCGATGGCTGGCGCCTGCTGGTGGATGCGTTGCTGCGAGGGTACGTGTGACGCCGAGCCTCGTCGCGCTCGTGCGTGAGGGCGTACTGCTCGCGCTGCTGCTCGCGGCGCCGCTGCTCGTCGCCGCGCTGATCGCCGGTGTGATCACCGGGCTCGTGGGCGCGATCACGCAGGTCCAGGATCCGTCGATCGGTCTCGTTCCGCGGGTCGCGGCGGTCGGTGCGGCAATCGTGATGTTCGCGCCGTCGATCGCGCACCAGCTCGAAGCGTTCGCGGCGCGGATCTGGCCGATGATCGCCGCCGTTGGCGTGGGCTGACCATGGGCACGCTCGTGCTCGCGCTGCGCGGCGCGGCCGCGGTCGCCGTGCTGACCACGGTCGTCGGCGGGATCCCGCGCATCGTCCAGCTCGGCCTCGCGCTGCTGCTCGGGCTGTGGTCCGCGGTGCTCGCGAGCAGCCTGGCGCCAGCCGAGGCATCGCTGCTCGTCGCGGCGCACGAGCTCGTCGTCGGCGCCACACTCGGCCTGCTCGCCGCACTGCCGCTGCTCGCCGCGGCGGCCGCCGGCCGGCTCGTCGATGTCACCGTGAGCGCGCGACAAGGCCCATATGCGGGGTTGTTCGCGGTGCTCGCTGGTGCCGTGTTCGTCGGCATCGATGGCCACGTCGCGCTGATCACCGCGGTCGTCGACAGCTTTCGCACCGCGCCCGCGATCGCCACCACGGAGCCGCGCATTCTCGCCGCGATCGGCGGCTTGATTCCCTCGGCCGTCGCGCTCGCGATCCCGTGGCTCGTCACCGCCGCCGTCGTCGAGATCGCGGTCGGTGCCGGCGTGCGCGTCGCCGGGCGGGCAGGGCCGCACGCACCGGTGGCGGCCGCGGTGCCGGCGGCGCTCGTCGTGGTCACCGCGGCGCTGGTCTCGACGCTCGCGGTCGCGATCGCGGCGCTCGTGCGTGGCGCGTTGTAGTTACTCCCGGCTCAGAGGCCGCTGGTGCGGCGACGGGTTGCGGCGATGATCTCGGCGAGCCGCGCCCACCGCGCCTCGGGCACCGGACCGTCGCCGTCGGCGAGGGCGAGCGCGAGCTCCGGATCCCGGTGCACGGCGATGCCGTGCCTGCGTGCGAGGCCGAGGATCTGGGTCGCGCGCGCATCGCGGCCGATCGCGGTTCGCACCGGCACCGGGCGCCGCACCGGATCCCACGCGACGGCGACCGCCGTGCCATCGGCGAGCAGCACCACCGAAGCTCCGGCGACCGCATCGCGCACCGATGGACCGCGCGCCGCCTCCGCGCGCCGTGCGCGCCACCGAGGATCGGCGCCCGCGAGCCGCTCGTCCTCGCGCTTCTCCGCGGCGGTCATCCGCAGCGAATGCGCCAGGTCGGCGTGGCGCAGGAGGGCATCGAGCACGCCGAGACCGATCCACACCGCCGCGAGGGTGCCGAGAAAGCCGGCGAGCATCAGCGCACCCGCGGCAGGGTGCTGCACGAGCAACGCGAGTCGCGGCGCCACGGCCCACAGCCACGCGAGCGTGACGCCGCCCATCGCGATCGCGCCGATGATCCCGAGACCCGCGTGTTGCGTGCGCGACGTATCGAGCGCCGGCGCGCCGCGCAGGTTTCGCCGTGGCATCCAGAACCCGCGGGTCTGCGCGACGTGTGCGACCAGGGCCGCGAGCGCGGCCGCGACGAGGACGGGCAGCACGAACGCGAGCACGTCGGTGACGATGGTGCTCCATGCATGCACGCCCGGACCGGTCGCGTCGGGCCCATCGGCGCCGCTGCACGCGGCCGCGACCCACGCGCCGAGCCGCACGGCGACCGCGCGCCCGAACACGAGGATCCCGACGAGCGCGCCGATCCACGCGATCGCACCGACGACGACGGGGCTCGCCGGTGACAACCCCGCCGCTCGCGCGAGGGCGCGGCGCCGTGCCGACGGCGGGAACGGGCGGTGGTCGGCCATGTCCGAGGCGGATGATACGGTGCCCGCGAGATGTGGTGCGTACGCCGAGCCGATCCCCGCCGCCCACGAGGGCCTGGGGCGTGACCGACGCGTACCTCGTGGAGGTCTGCGTGCCGTTGCCGGTGCACGGCCGCTACCACTACCGCGTACCGCCGCACCTCGCGAGCCGCACGCAGGTGGGGGCGCGCGTGCTCGTACGGTTCGGCAAGCAGAAGCTGACCGCCGTGGTGGTGCGCACCGGCACGCCCGCTCCCGAGGGAGTGGTGCCGATCGACGTCAGCGAGGTGCTTGACGACGAGCCCGCGCTGCCGCCCGAGGTCGTCGACCTGTGCCTGTGGATCGCGGACTACTACGAGGCGTATCCCGGCGAGGCGCTGAAGTCGGCGCTCCCTGCGGGCAGCGGCATCAAGACGAAGCTCGTGTATGCCCTGACCGAGCGCGGCCGGGCGATCGCGGAGGGCGAGGGGGCAGCGCTGCCCGCGAAGCAGCGCGTGGTGCTGGTCAAGCTCGCAGGCGGGGACCTGCCGCTCGCGGGCGCAAACGCCGGGATCAGGCGGATCCTCGAGGCGCTGATCACCGATGGGCTCGTCGAGCTCCGCGACCAGCGGTCGAACGCGCGGACGAAGCTCAAGCGCGAGAAGATGGCGAGGCTCGTCGGCGATGCGGTGGCCGCGAAGGCGGCCTCGGCGAAGTCGCTCAAGCGCGTGCGCGTGATCGACGTGCTCGCGGCGGGGAGCGCGCTGCCGATCGAGTCGATCGAACAGCAGATGCCCGGGGCGAAGACCACGCTGCGCGAGCTGGCGAAGGCGGGCCTCGTCGAGCTGTTCGACCGCGAGCTCGCGATCGACGCGTTCGAGACCGGCGCCGACATGCTCGTGATTCCGCCGCCGCTCCTCACCGGTGAGCAGGCGCACGCGGTCGCGGAGATCACGGCGTCGGCGGTCGCCCCGCCGGGGCCGGATGGCAAGCGGCCGTTCACGCCGTTCCTCCTGCACGGCGTGACGGGCAGCGGCAAGACGGAGGTCTACCTGCGCGTGATCGCGGAGACGCTCGAGCAGGGGAAGACCGCGCTCGTGCTGGTTCCGGAGATCTCGTTGACGCCACAGCTCGCGGCGCGGTTTCGCGCGCGGTTTGGCGATCTCGTCGCGATCCTCCACTCCGGGATGAGCGAGCAGCAGCGGCTCGGGGAGTGGTCGCGGCTACGGCGCGGTGATGCGCGGATCGCGGTCGGTGCGCGATCGGCGGTGTTCGCACCACTGGCGAATCTCGGCGTGATCGTCGTCGACGAGGAGCACGACGGCTCGTTCAAGCAGGACGAAGGCGTGCGCTACCACGCGCGCGATGTGGCGATTGTCCGTGCGCAGCGCGCCGGTGCGGTGTGCGTGCTCGGCTCGGGGACGCCGAGCCTCGAGAGTGCGGCGCACGCGGAGAAGGGCCCGTACCGGATGCTGCGCCTCACCGAGCGGCCGATGTCGCGGCCGATGCCCACCGTCGAGATCATCGATCTGCGCACCTTCATGGCGGATGGTGAGGGGATGCTCTCGGCGCCGCTGCGCACGGCGATCGAGCAGACGCTCGCCGCGGGCGATCAGACGATCCTGTTCCTCAACCGCCGCGGGTTCGCGACGTTCGTCCTGTGCAAGGCGTGCGGGCACTCGTTCCGCTGTCCGAACTGCTCGGTGTCGCTGACCTACCACCAGCACGGCGATCGCCTGCGTTGCCACTACTGCAACTACTGCGAACGCGTCCCCGAGGCATGCCCGAAGTGCAAGGCGATCTCGATCGAGCGCAAGGGGCTCGGCACGGAGCGCGTGGCGGCGGCGCTCGTCGAGGCGTTCCCGAAGGCGCGCGTCGCCCGGCTCGATCGCGATGTCGCGAGCGGCGCGAAGATCGAGGTCGTGCTCGGGCGCGTCGCGCGACGCGAGGTCGACATCCTGATCGGCACGCAGATGGTCACCAAGGGCCACGACTTTCCGGGCGTCACACTGGTCGGCGTGTTGTGCGCCGACACCGGCCTCGACCTCCCGGACTTCCGCGCGTCGGAGCGCACGTTCCAGTTGCTCGCGCAGGTCGCGGGGCGGGCGGGGCGCGGCGATCGCGTCGGCCGGGTGCTGATCCAGACCTACCGGCCCGGCGCGCCGGCGGTGGTCGCGGCGTCGCAGCACGACTACGCGCAGTTCTTCGCCGCCGAGTATGCCGAGCGTAAGGAGCTCGGGTACCCGCCGCACGGCCGCCTGATCGCGGTGCGCATCGAGGGCAAGGACGGTCATCAGGTCGCCGGTGCCGCAGCGGAGCTGGGCCGGGTAGCGCAGGCCACCGCCGCGCAGCTCGGCGGTATCGTGGAGGTCCTCGGGCCCGCCCCGGCACCGCTGGAGCGCCTCCGCGGACGCACACGCTGGCAGATCCTCCTGCGCAGCGCCGATCGACACGCCTTGCGCAAGGTCGCGCGCAGTCTCCCGCTCGGCGATCCGTCGAAGGACCCGCGTGCCACGCTGGATGTCGACCCAGTGTCGACCCTGTAGCGGCGTTGTATACTCGCGCCGGGTGAGTGCCTCCATTCCGTGCGTGCTGATCGTCGCCGATCCTCCTCGGGTCGACGACATCGCCGTCATGTTCGACGAGCCGCTCCCGTTCGGCTTCACCGAGATCCTGCGCTCGACCGGAGGCGACGACACGATCGATCTGGCCGCATCGCGTCGCCCGTACGTGTGCGTGATCACCGCCAGCCTCGAGGGCGGGGATGCAGCGGCGCTGATCGATGCGCTGCGGGGGATGATCCCGCGCGCCGAGGTGGCGATCGTCCTGATCGGCGATGCCGAGGGGCCCATGCGCACCGCGCTCGATGCCCTCGAGCTCGCGCCGGATCGCTTCGTCTCGAGCCCGGTGGTGCCGAAAGCGCTGCGGTTCGCCGTCGGCGGGGTGCTCGAGGCGGTGGCGCTCGCCCGCGGCACCGCGCCGGCGAAGCCTGACCCCAGCGCGGCGCCGGAGCTCCTACCCGACGTAGATCCCACGCACTCCCAGCGCGCAGCGCAACGCGTCCGATGGGAGGCGCTCGCGAACTCGTTCGTCGAGATCGTGGAAGAAGAGGAGATGCGCCCCGATCCGGGCGAGGACGCCGAGCCGCTGCCGCCGCCCGATCCGCCGGGCCGCCGCCACAGCGACTCGCAATCACCGACGAGTGTGCCGGCACCTCTCGAGGTCTGGCAGCCGGGAACAACATCGGAGCTGCGCGAGAAGGTCGACTCTCATGTCTGGAGCGCGCCCGAGCCGCCGGTTCGCGAGCCCACACTGATCATCCGTGATCCCGAGCCATCGGGGATGTCCGATCCGGCGATCGCCGTTCCGCCACCGTTGCCCGCGCCGGAGCCCGCCGCGCCGGACCTCGAGCGCACGAGCGGGAGGGAGACCGATCCGTGGGCCGGCGCCTTGCCGCTCGCCCAGCTGATCGGCGGAGAGGCGCGCCCCAAGCCGATCCACGATGACGTCGGTCTCGATGACTTCGAGGACGATCTGGTCCTCGGTCACGAGACCTCGAGGCGCAAGATCAGCGAGCCGCGCCTCGAGGTCATCGACAGCCTCCCCGATGAACCGCTGACGGCGCTGCCCTCGGTCATCGCGGGCAACGCCGCGCAGGATGGCCGGGACTTCGCGCGTCAGCTCCGCGCGAAGATGTCGATGATGGCGCAGCGCCTGTTCCAGGGCGGGGATGCGGCATCGTCGCCCGCGGTCGCCGTCGATGTTGGACCGCGCCACGATCACCACACCGAGATCGATCTGACTTCTCTCGGCGAGGAGCCGGCGCTCGAGCGCGGTAACACCGAGATCGAAGCGCGGTCGTCGTCGCGCTCCGGCGAGATCCGCGACCTCACCACCTCGCCTGGCTCGTGGGACACGCAGATCCGCGAGCGCGGCCTGCCAGATACCGGCGAGATCGCGCGCGGCGTCTCCGATGCGGCGATGCTGCTCGCGAAGATGTTTGCTCAGGCCTCGACGGGACGGATCGCGTTCCGGCTGGAGGGGCTCGGCGCGGTCGAGAAGGTCGTGTTCTTCGATCAGGGGCGGCCGGTGTTCGCATCGTCGAGCGAGCCGCGCGATCGCATGGGCGAGCTGCTGGTCCGCGAGGGCAAGATCACGGCGGCGCAGTACGAGCGCTGCCAGACCGTGGTCGCCGAGTCGGGGCGACGGATGGGCGAGATCCTCGTCGACTTCGGCTACCTCAAGCGCCGCGAGTTGCTGCCCGCCGTGCGGCGCCACGTCGAGGACATCGTGTACTCGCTGTTCCAGTGGGACCGCGGCACGTATCATATCGCGCTCGATGCCACGCCGTCGTCCGAGCGGATCCGCCTGTCGCGGCACCCGGCCGCGCTGATCCTCGAGGGCATTCGCCGCAAGCTCGATCGCACGAGTCTCGAGCGGCTGATCGGCGCCGCGTCGACGGTGATCGAGGTGCCCGACCGCGAGCGCCTCGGCGGCATCATCAACCTTGGCGATCTCGCGGTCGAGGAGCGCAGCGCTCTCGCGGCGTTCGATGCGAGCGCGGATCTCAGTGCGGTCGCGCGCGCCGCCGGTGTCGATGTCGCCGATGTGCTGCCGCTCGCGTGGGGCCTGTGCGTGCTCGGCCTCGCCACTGCACGCCGCACCGATACCGAGGTTCCGGATGAATCGTCGGCCCTCGTCGGCGAGACAGATCTCGCGATCGATCGCGAACGCGTGCGCGCGCGCTGGGAGCTGGTCGGCGAGGCCGACTACTTCGCCCTGCTCGGCGTGCGACGCGACGCGACCGGGTTCGAGATCCGCCGCGCGTATCAGTCCGCGCGCCGCGATTTCGCCACCGATTCGTTTCCGAACGATCTGCGCCGCGAGCTCGCGCAGGAGCTCGATGACATCGCGCATGTCCTCGACGAAGCGTTCCGGGTGCTGCGCGACGATCGTCTGCGGATGACGTACCTGTCGAACCTGGTCGGGTAGCCGTTCCGCACCGATCGGTGGTAGATCGCAGCCGTGCGCGTCGTGTTCATGGGCTCACCGGAGTTCGCGGTGCCGTGCCTGCGGGCGCTCGCCAACGCGCACGAGGTCGCGCTCGTCGTCAGCCAGCCCGACAGGCCGGCGGGGCGGGGGAGTCAGATCACCGCGCCCGCGGTCAAGGTCGCTGCACTCGAGCTCGGGCTCCCTGTCATCCAGCCACGCTCGGCGAGGACCGGCGAGCTGCGTGACGCGATGGTCGCGACCGGCGCGGAGCTCGCCGTCGTCGTCGCGTACGGCAAGATCCTCCCGGTGCCGGTGCTCGAGGCGCTGCCGCGTGGCTGCATCAACGTCCACGCCTCGATCCTCCCGAGGTACCGCGGCGCCGCACCCGTGCAGTGGGCCGTGATCCACGGAGATCCGGAGACCGGCGTGGACATCATGCAGCTCGACGCGGGCATGGACACCGGGCCGGTGCTCCTCGAGCGCAAGGTCACGATCGATCCCGAGGAGACCTCGGGTGAATTGCTCGCGCGGCTCGCGCCGCTCGGTGCCGCCGCGTGCCTCGATGCGATCGCGGCGATCGCCGCCGGCACCGCGCACCCGGTGCACCAGGACGCCGCCGCTGCGACGCACGCGCCGATGCTGACGAAGGCCGACGGCGCGATCGACTTCACGCGGCCCGCGCACCTCGTCGCCGCGCGGGTCCGCGGCGTCGATCCGTGGCCCGGCGCGCAGGCGATGCACCGCGGGCAGATCGTGAAGCTGTTCCGCGCGGTCCCGCATGCGCGCGCGCCGGGCCCCGAGGCGCCGGGTACCGTGATCGCGATCGACGCGCGCGGCCTTCACGTGGTGTGCGGTGACAACATCGCCATCATCCGCGACATCCAGGCGCCCGGCCGGAAGCGCCTCGCCGCCGCGCAGTTCGCGGCCGGTCGCGGCATCGCGATCGGCGACGTGCTCGGACCTCTCGTCCCGGAGCCCGCCGCGTGAGCGCGACCATCTCGGCGCGAGAGGTCGCGCGTCGCGTGCTCGACCGGATCGACAAGGACGACGCGTGGGCGACGCCCACCCTCGATGGCGAGCTCGCGCGCACGAACCTCGACGATCGCGATCGCCGGCTCGCGTCGGAGCTCGTCTACGGCGTGCTCCGCCACCGCACGCGGCTCGATCGCGCGCTCTCGGCCCACGCGAATCTGAAGAAGACGCAGGCGAAGGTGGTCACGGCGCTCCGCGTGGCCGCGTACCAGATGCTGTTCCTCGATCGCGTGCCGAGCCACGCCGCGGTCAACGAGGCGGTCGAAGCCGCGCGCGCCGTGGGCGGGCCGAAGGTCGGCGGCTTCGCGAACGCAGTGCTGCGCAACATCTCTCGTACCGGCGAGCCAGCGCTCCCCGACGGCGACCTCGAGCTCTCGGCCTCGCTGCCGCGGTGGATCCTCGACGAGCTCGCCGCCACCGCGGGCGACCAGCTCCCTTCGATCGCCGCCGCGTTCGCCGACTCGGCGCCGCTGATCGCGCGCGCGAACCTTCGCCGCACCACGCGCGAGGCGCTGATCGCGGAGCTCGCCGAGGCCGGTGTGACCGCCACCCCCGTCGAGGGCGCACCGATGGCGCTCCGCCTCGAGGGCCTCGGCGATCCCGCGCGCAACGCCGCATTCACCGCGGGCCGCTGGACCGTGCAGGATCTCGGCGCGCAACAGGTAGCGATCGCCGCGGCACCGAAGCCGGGGCAGCGCATCCTCGACGCGTGCGCCGGCGTCGGCGGCAAGTCGACGCACCTCGCCGAGCTGACCGACGATCAGGGAACGATCGACGCCGCGGACCTGTCGTCGACCAAGCTCGGTCTGTGCGCCGAGACCGCGGCGCGCCTCGGCCTGACCTCGATCCATCGCCACACCTGCGACCTCCTCGACCCGGGCGCGCCACTCGCCGCCGCCTATGATCTGATTGTCCTCGACGCACCGTGCTCTGGCCTCGGCGTCTTGCGGCGCCACCCCGACGCGAAGTGGCGCTTGAAGCCGGCCGACGTGCCGCGCCTCGCGGATCTGCAGCGCATGCTGCTCGACGCCGTGGTCCCCCGCCTCGCGCCCGGCGGGACCCTGATCTACTCCGTGTGCACGTTCACGCGCGCCGAAGGTCCGGCGCAGATCGCCGCGCTGGTGGCGCGCACCGGGCTCACGCTCGTCGAGGAACACCGCACCTGGCCACCCGACGCGGACGGTTTCTACCTCGCTCGCCTCGAGCGCCGCTAGCGGATCTGTACGATCGCCGGCGTCAGGCCCGGCGCGGTCACGGTGCTGCGCATGCCCTCGCGCTCCAGCGGATCGGGCGCCGGCGCATCGCGCTCGGTCGGCGCCAGCGCGGTGGCGCCGATCGCGAGTAGCGCCGCGCCGGCTACGATCGTGCCCAGCTTCGCCGTGGCTCCGGGGGTGAGGTGAAGGTCGAAGCTACCGGAGGCGTCGTCGTTGTTGTTGCTCGCGTGATCGTTACCCCCAGAGAGGGCGACGGCACCGGCGACGGTGACGATCAAGCTGTTCAGCACGTACGCGCTGGTCTTCGCGCTCCTCGTGCGGCCGAGGTAGCAGCCCGACGTCAGCGACAGGGCGAGCACGGCAAGCACGGCAGTCGAACGCATCTGCCGGAGCTACAGCGAGAGATGTGCCATGGCCGTCCACCAGCCGCGACGCACACTTGCGCGCCGACGGTGGTGAGCACCTGGCAGGTCACTGACCGATCGTCGTCCGCAGGTACAGCAAGTAACCAGCGGTGCCGGCAATTGCCAGCCAGGTCAGGCCGACGCCGGCGAACCGGAACGCGTTCGGCGCCTTCCGCGGCATCCCGATGTAGTGCGCGACGCGCGCGATCAACAGGCCGCCGCCGGCGATGTGGAGCAGCATCTTCGACCCGCCGCACAGCTCCGCGATGAGGAGCAGCACGATCGCGAGCGGCACGAACTCGGCGTTGTTCGAGTGCACGCGGATCGCGACGAGCATCTCCGGGTGCTCGCCCTGGCCGATGCTGACCCCGTGCTTCTTCCGCATCCGCGACACCTGGTTCGCGAGGAAGATGTTGAACAGGGCGTTGAGAGCTCCGTAGAGCGCAGTGATCACCGGCGGCATCGGCCGACGATACGCTCAGCCGCGGGGGCGAGTCCCCCGATCGCGCCGCTCCGCGACCGTGGAAGTGTCGTCCTGGGCTACGTTCTCGGTCTCGAGGCGCCATGGGCGAGGTGACCACGCGTGGCAATCGACGACGATACGATATGCTCGGGCGATGGATACCCTGCGGGTTGGAGAGGTCGTGCGGACGGGGCTTCGGGTCTGGACGCAAAACCTCGTTCCCTTTGTTCTGATCGCGATCGCGATCTACATCCCGGCCGCGATCCTCTGGCTGCTGCTTCCAGGGCCTACCTGGTACCTCGTGATGATTCCCGTCGCGATGGTGCTCAATGCGCTCGTCGGTTCGACGCTCACGTACGCGGTGGTCATGGAGCTCCGCGGCACTCGCCCGGCGTTCCGCGACTGCCTCTCGATCGGCGGTGCGCGCGCGGTGACGGTGATCGGCGTCGTCATGCTGTCGATCCTCGCGATCTTCGGGGCGTCGATGTTGCTGGTGGTGCCCGGCGTCATCGTCATGTGCAACCTCTACGTCGCCGTTCCGGTCTCGGTCGTCGAGAGCTCGGGTGTCATGGCGTCGCTCCGGCGAAGTCGCGAGCTGGTGATCGGTCACCGCGGAGCAATCTTCGGAATCATGATCCTCACGTTGCTCGTCACCTGGGGGATCAGCGAGCTCGGACGGTCCCTGTTCGGCGACGACACCCGGGCAATCGTGGTCATCGGTGTGAACGTGCTCACCGGTTCCTTGACGGCGGTGATGGCCGCGGTCGCGTACACCCAGCTGCGTCACATCAAGGACGGCACGCAGGTTCCCGCGCTGACCCCGGCCGTCGCGACGATCCGCCCGCCGGGCTGACCGTCAGCCGCGGGCGCGCGTCCCGCGATCGCGGAGCTCCGTGATCGTGGCCGCGTAGTCCTTGGTACCGAACACGCCGGATCCGGAGACGAACACGTCGGCACCCGCGGCCGCGACCTCGGCGATGTTGTCGATCTTGATCCCGCCGTCGACCTCGATGTCGATGGTGAGGCCGCGCTGGTCGATCATCTTGCGCAGCGTGCGGATCTTGTCGAGGGCGCTCGGGATGAACGACTGGCCGCCGAAGCCGGGGTTGACCGACATGATCAAGACCTGATCGACGTCGGGCAGCACGACCTCGATCGCCGAGACCGGGGTGTGCGGGTTGAGCACCACGCACGGCTTCTTCCCGAGGTCGCGGATCTGATGGAGCGTGCGGTGGAGGTGCGGACACGCCTCGACGTGAACGCTGATGATGTCGGCGCCGGCCTTCGCGTACGCGGCGACCCAGCGCTCGGCGTCCTCGATCATCAGGTGGACATCGAGGGGCAAGTTGGTCGCGCGTTTGACGGCCTCGATGACGACGGGGCCGATGGTCAGGTTCGGGACGAAGTGTCCGTCCATGACATCGACGTGGACGTAGTCGGCGCTGCCGATGGCGCGCACTTCGTCGGCGAGCCGACCGAAGTCGGCGGACAGGATGCTCGGCGCGATCTTGACGGGCACGCGCGAACGCTACAACGGCTAGTAGCCGCCGAACAGGTCCGTGAGGCGCACGTCGAGGGCGGTCGCGACCTTGAACAGGCTCGACACGCTGGCGCTCGACTCCGCGCGCTCGATCTGCGAGAGCAGCGAGACCGAGAGGTTCGTGCGGCGCGCCATCTGCTTCAGCGTGAGACCGCGCGATTTTCGGAGATCCCGGATCTGGCGACCGATCGCGGCGTGCAGCTCGTCCTCGCGGCGAAGCACGAGGCCCTTCTTCTTCGCGATCCGCGCGATCACTTCGCGGAACTCGGCGGGCGTGAAAGGCTTGTTGATGTACGCAGAGACCTCGTGCTGGATCGAGGCCGAAGCGGTCTCGAGCGACGGGTGACCGGTCAGGATGATCACGGCGATGTCGTCATCGACCGATCGGATCTGCTGGAGCAGATCGAGGCCCGAGATCTTCGGCATCATGAGGTCGAGGACGACCAGGTGGAACACCTCGTCGCGGATCCGCTCGACTGCGAGTGATGGATCGGCGAGCGGTGTGACCTCGAACCCCTCTCCGGACAAGAAGTCCTGGAGGTAATCGCGGATGTCCTGGTCATCGTCGACCACGAGCACCGACAACTTCGACGCAGTTCTCAACGGCACGGCCCCTACCACCATCGGCCACTTATACGCCGAAACCGACTCCGCGGAGGCCCTGTCAGAGGCCTCCGCGTGGTCGGGGCGACAGGATTTGAACCTGCGACCCCTTGGTCCCGAACCAAGTGCGCTACCAGGCTGCGCTACGCCCCGATGGACGGTTAGGTAGCTTGCCGGCCCGCCGCTGTCAACGGGGTCAGCGGGGAAGCACGCCTAGCTAGTAGGAGTCCGTAGCTCGTAGACGGAGATGTCGAGAACTGGGTCGGCGGAGCATTCGCTCGTGTGCACCTGCGCCTCGAAGTCCCTAAGGGGCCCGAAGCAGAGTCTTCTCCTGGAGGAGAAAACCTCTTCTTGGGGAACTTCCGGTCTTCGGGGCGCACCTGAACCAGCGAGCTCCGTCGTGGCGTTCGCCTACGCCCTACCGGCTCCTACCGGCTCCTACCGGCGCAGCACGGGAAGCGCGACGTGAACTCCGATCTCCGCGAACCCACCCAGCTCCTCGACGACGCCGACCCGCACGAATGGCGTCACCCCGACGAAGCCCCAGATCCCGATCGAGCCGCCAAACCGGGGATGGGTCCGCTCGGACAGCTCGAGGATCGGCCCCGCCGAGACACCGACCATCTTCCACAGCCGGGTGCCGGCGATGGCATCGACCCAGATGCGCCCGCCGCCGCGCTCGGTCCACAAGGTCGCACCGACGACGCCGCCGACCACGCCGAGCGGTGACCCCTCGCGGACGCGGAGCACCGCGGCATGACCACCAATGGTCGAGTCCCATGCGCCATCGATCCGGCTCGCGGCGCCGCTCGGTCCGACCCACAGGTAGATCCCGTCGAGGTCAGAGCTCGGGCGGAAGTTTCCGGGGCCCACGGAGGGCGAGCGCGGCGGTGCAGGCGGGTCCGGAATCGTCGCTGTCGAGGGATCGGCGGCGGCGGATCCCGTTACAGCGAGGAAACACGCGAAGATACCTGCGAGTCCCACTGGGGAGCGGATACCCCGGTCGGCGGGCCCCAAGGGGTTACACTGCTGGCGCATCCTGGTAGAATCAGGCCCTAAACGGCCCCCGGGATGGGCGGGCTCGCAGCTTGCTTGTTGGTCCTCTCTCCTCTTGAGGACCGAGCTCCACATAGCCGACCGTTCACCGTCTCCGATGTCGAATTTGGCCATCCAGCGCAGTGCCTCGGTCGGACCGACGGGAATGCTACCACCGGGGATGGATCAGGACTACGCGCTGATCCGTCAGCTTCCACTGTTCGAAGGCGTCGGCAACGAGGACCTGATCGCGGCGATGGGGCAGGGCGGCATCGCCGTTCGCCGCCTCGAGCGTGACATGTTCGTCCTCGATCCGATCGGCCTGGCGCAGGGCCAGGCGTCGCCGGTCGTCTACGTCGCGACGGGGCAGGTCGCGGCCGGCGTGTTCATGGAGCACGAGCTCGCCGAGCGCCACGCGCAGCAGGCGACCCACGAGACGGCGAGCAAGGAACAGCTCGAGGAGGAGTCGCTGATCAAGCCGCCACCTCTCGCCCGCGTGGCTCTCAAGAACATCGCGTTGTTCATGGAGAACGATCTGTTCAACTCGGGCGCGCTCAACGCCGCCCGCGGCCAGCCGATCGCGTTCTACACGACCGCGCCCTCCGAGCTGATCTCGCTCGACCAGCGCTGGGTCGCCGAGCTCGCCGTCCGCTATCCGGTGTTCGAGACCCGGCTGCGTCGCGCCATCAGCATCTCGCGCGAGCGCCTCGCGTGGGTCTCCGGCGTGAAGCAGGAGCTCCTCGATTTCTTCGTGCGCCAGGGCATCTCGGTCTCCGGCGAGATGGTGCGCGTGCGCCAGCTCGGCCTGTGCATCGACTGCAAGCTGTGCGAGGAGGCATGCGAGGAGCGGTACGGCGCGCGTCGCCTGACGCTGGGCGGCTACCAGCTCGGCATGCTCGACTTCATCTACACGTGCCGCACGTGCACCGATCAGCGGTGCATCGATCCGTGCGCGTACGATTCGATCAAGTACGACCTGACGAAGCGCGAGGTCGTGATCAACGAGTCGACGTGCACCGGCTGCACCGCGTGCGCGCAGGCGTGCCCCTACGGCGCGATCGACATGGTGGAGATCGAGCCCGACGCGCCGACGTTCAAGAAGGACTTCAAGGCGCGGCTCGAGAAGAAGAACATGCTGCAGTTCGGGTCCGGCACGCCGCGCGTTGCCGCGCCTCGCCGGATCGCGAACAAGTGCGACCACTGCATGGCCTACGGCGATCAGGCCTGCGTCTCGGCGTGCCCGACCGGCTCGTTGATCGAGATCGATGCCTATGATCTCTTCCGCGAGCGCTCGCCGAAGATGGCCCAGCTCGCAAAGACCGGCTACGACGCGGACCTCCAGAAGAAGGACAAGAAGGAGGTCCTCCCGGTGATGCCGTTCACCGAGGGCGTGGCCGTGCGCTCCGGCGGGCTCGCGAAGCTGAAGCGCGGCCGCTATGCGCCTCTCCTGCTCTGGCTGATCGGCATCTTCGCGTTCCTGATCGCGCTCGGCGAGGCGTTGCTCCGCACGTACGCGCCAGCGCAGTCGTATCTGTTCCACCAGGTCGCAGCGATGTCCGACTACATCGACGCGCCAACGGAGCAGGTCCTCGAGCGCGTGGTGTTCCGGCCGGGCGATCAGCTCTCCACCTACTGCGGCCTGATCGGCACGGGCCTGATGATCATCGCCGCGATCTATCCGATCTTCCGGCGCATCAAGCTGTTCCGCTGGCTCGCGTCGAACACGATGTGGTTCGACTTCCACTTGATGGCCGGTACCGTGGGCCCGATGTTCATCGCGCTGCACTCCGTGGTGCAGCTCGACTCGTGGGTCAGCTTCGCGTTCTGGAGCATGGTGATCGTGGTGGTCAGCGGCTTCCTCGGCCGTTACCTCTACACACAGGTCCCGGAGCTCGCGAGCGGCGTGGAGCTCGAGGAGCTCGACCACGAGCGGTACTTCCAGCAGCACCGGCCGCGGCTCACCGTGCCCATGGCCGAGATCGATCGCGAGCTCGCGATTCAGCGCGCGAAGGCCCAGGCCGTCGGCCAGTCGCCTAGCATGATGCGCGCGATGTGGTGGCTGATCTTTCAGGATGTCGGCCGCTGGCCGCGCACGATCGCCCGACGCGGTCGATTGTCGCAGCTCGGCGTGGATCGCAAGACGCGCAAGGAGCTCGCGAAGCGCGCCGGGCGCATGATCATCATCGCGCGTCGTCAGGTCGTGGCCCCGAAGGCGCAGATGCTTCTTCACTCGTGGAAGAAGGTCCACGTCCCGTTCACGGTGGCTCTCACCGTGCTCGCAACGGCGCACATCTACATCTCGTGGTCCCGTGCAGCCTGGTAAGCTCCGTTCCATGACGCGGGTATGGGTCGCGCTCGTCGCGCTGGGCCTGCTCGTGTGCGCCACTCGCAGCGCACGCGCCGATGACTTCTTTTCGACGTCGCCGGGTCCGCTGTCGACCAGCCACGGTGCGCTCGACAACCAGCAGCAGTGCAACGACTGCCACGTCGACAACACGCGCGAGGTGTCGAAGACGAAGTGCCTGAACTGCCACGACCATCAGGATCTCGGTGCGCGGATCAACGCGGGCAAGGGCTTCCACGCGTCGGCGAACGTGCGCGGCAAGGCGTGCGAGTCGTGCCACCACGAGCACAAGAGCCGCGGCTACGATCTGATGGGCTGGAAGAGCGTTCCCGGCGGCAAGACCGGCTTCGATCACGACCTCACCGGCTGGAAGCTCAACGGCAAGCACGCCGCCACCGACTGCGACAAGTGCCACAAGGCCAAGAACAAGCAGGGGCTGCAGACGTTCATGGGCACGGATCGCCTGTGCGGCTCGGCCGGCTGTCACGCGAACGATCAGCCGCACAAGTTCCAGCGCAAGGAGATGCTCGCGTGCGAGCGGTGCCACACCGAGAGCGTGTGGAAGCCGGAGAAGCGCGTCCTCCAGTTCAATCACGATGACCGCAAGGACGCGCTGATGCCGATCCTCGGGTCGCACGCCGATGTCGCGTGCAGCAAGTGCCACCCGAAGGCCGTGTTCAACCTACCGGCGGCGAAGCCCGATGGCTGCGGCAATCAGGGCTGTCACCAGTCGATCCACGACGGCCACCTGTTCGGCCAGCGCGACTGCGAGTGGTGCCACTCGCCGACGTTCAAATCGTTCGCGCAGAAATACAACTCCGACATGCCGTTCTTCAATCACTCCGAGCGCACGCGCTTTGACCTCGGCGCGCACAAGAAGCTCAAGTGCTACGACTGCCACACCAAGGCGCTGGGCCTCGCGAAGCCGATCGCGGCCTGCGAGCAGTGCCACGCGAAGGACAACAAGCACCAGGATCGGTTCAAGGCGTTCGGCTCGCCGCCGAAGTGCGGCACGTGTCACCCGACCACCGCGTGGAAGCCCACGGCATTCCGCCACGCGAGCACGGGCTTCACGCTCGAGGCGAAGCACCTGGCCGCGCCGTGTCGCGCATGTCATCGCGGCAAGGGACCGGCGGACTTCGAGAACCTCCAGAGCCTGGTGAACGGCAAGAACATCGACTGCATGGGCTGCCACGAGCACAAGAACGCCCACGATCGAAAGTTCTCGAACGGTCAGTGCTTCGGCGGTAACGGCTGCCACATCGAGCCGGGCAATCCGAAGACGAACGATGCCGCGATGGTGAAGGTCTATCACGGGCCCACCTCGAAGTTCCCGCTGGTCAAGGGGCACAAGGACGTCCCGTGCGCCGAGTGCCACACCGGCCGGAAGGGCAGCAAGACCACGTTCGAGAAGATCCCAGCGGACTGCAGCACGAACACGAAGTGCCACGAGGACTCGCTGCACAAGGGCACGCTCGGCAAGGTGTGCACGACGTGTCACACGCCCGGCATCTGGGATGCGCTGCGCTTCGATCACAACGAGCCGTTCCCGGCGGGCAGCAAGGGCAAGGTCGACAGCTTCATCCTCAAGGGCGCGCACAAGGACAACAAGTGCGAGTCGTGTCACCCGACGCGGCAGTACGTCGAGGCGAACACGAGCTGCTCCGACGACGGCTGTCACGCCGACGACGATGCCCACAAGGGGCGCCTCGGCAAGCAGTGCGAGAAGTGCCACGTCGAGACCGGCGACAACACGTTCAACCACAACACGATGAGCTCGTTCCGCATCGACGGCGGCCACATGAAGGTGCGCTGTACGGACTGCCACCCGTCGGTGACGTTCAAGCCGCGGCCGAAGAGCTGCTTTGGTTGCCACCCCGAGCCTGCGGTCCACAAGGGCCAGTACGGCACGGGCTGCGAGCAGTGCCACTCCACCCGCACGTGGGAGGACATCAAGCCCCTTCACGACGTGGGCGACTTCTCGCTCAAGGGTGCGCACAACAACATCGCGTGCGAGCGCTGCCACCGCGATAACCGGCCGCTCGCCGGATCTGGGAACCTGTGCATCAACTGCCACCGGCAGGACGACATCCACTCGAACGCACTGTCGCCGCGGTGCGGTGAGTGCCACACGCAGTGGTCGTTCGCGCCGGCGAAGTTCGATCACAGCCGCGTGGGCTGCAACCTGACCGGCGTGCACCGGACGATCGCGTGCTTCGACTGTCATCGAAACGGCAACTTCTCCGCGATGAGCCCGCAGTGTGCGAGCTGCCACATCGACGACGCGATCAAGCACGGCGGCGCGCTTCACCTCAGCTACACCACGTGTACGGGTCTGGGGTGCCACAACCCGAATTCGTGGGCGCCGCAGACCGGGTTCCCGCGGGAGTCGGTGTGTCGCTGAGGCGGCATCTCGCGATCGCGCTGGCGATCGGCCTGCTCGCGCCGCAGGCGTGGGCGAAGGGCAAGGCCGACAAGAAGGATGAGGAGGCGGAGGAAGAGTCCGCTGACGACGAGAAGCCGAAGAAGGAGAAGGACAAGGCGAAGAAGGGCGGCGGCGAGGAGGAAGAGGCCAGCTCCGGCGAGGAGGACGGCGGCGGCAGCGGCGACGACGAGCAGCCCGAGGACGACGAGGAGGGCGGCGGCACGAAGGTCAAGGACAAGACCAAGGCGAAGTCCGACGACGAGAGCCCGGTCAAGCAAGACCTCTCCGGCCACGACCTCGGCACGAGCAAGAAGGAGAACCTGTTCGAGAAGGACCGGTTCTTCGTCGACAAGGCGGATACCGCGAAGACCGAGAAAGGCACGCTGGTCCAGGGCAGCCTCGCCTCTAGCTCGCTGTTCTTCACGGAGCGGGGCGGTTCGTACGGCACGGGCCAGGGCGACAACAGCTCACGCTTCAATCGCTACTACACCGAGCTCCGGCTGCAGACTGACTTCCGCCACATCAGCGGCGGGCGCTGGGACGCGCGCATCGATGCGCGTGCGCGGCTCGTGCCGACACCCGAGGAATGCGGAGGGTGCCTCGACAAGACGAGCTCCACCGATCCGAACCACATCCAGTCTGGCTTCAACGGACGCAACGAGTACGACCTCAAGGAGCTGTGGCTGTTCCACAGCGGAAAGCGCACCGATACGTTCTTCGGTCGCCAGTTCATCGCGGATCTCGGCGCGGTCAAGTTCGATGGCCTGCGCATCGACTACGCGAAGTCGCGCACGCTGACGCTGATCGGCTTTGGTGGTCTGTACCCCGTGAAGGGATCGCGGTCGGTGACCACCGACTACGTCCCGCTCAAGACCGACCAGCTCGCCTCGGCCGGCAAGCTCATCGGTGCAGCGGGTTTCGGCGGTGCGTATCGCACGATCAATGCCTACGGCTCGGTCGGCGGCGTGGCGCTGTTCCCGTTCGCCGGCGAGACGCCGCGCGTGTTCGCCACGTCGCAGGGCTACTACCGCAGCGGCGCCACGCTCGACATCTATCACTTCGCGCTGATCGACCTGGTCAGCTCGGTCGGCGCCGCGATCACGAACCTGTCGGCGGGCCTCAACTACAAGCCGAATCCGCGGTTGCGGCTGACGGCGAACTTCAACCGGGTCGATGTCGACACGTTGAATGTACAGGCGAACGCATTCCTCAACACGCCGCAGACCGACGCGACGACCGCGCCGGTGGGCGGCCAGATCGTGCAGAACGAGACCTACTTCCGCCGGCTCTCGACCAACGTCGCGCGCGCGGGCGTCTCGGCCGGGCTCGGCCAGCTGCAGCGGTTCGAGGTCAGCGTGCAGGGCGCGTATCGCTACCGCCCGGCGGTGGCGCTCGATACCGCGAACGGGATGATGACGCTGAAGCTCGATGCCGCGCAGGGCATCGACCTCTACGGCGCGATCACCGACCGCCGCTCGATCGCGAACCTCCGGCTCGGGCTCGATGTCTCGCGCACGATCGGCATCGGCAACGTCGCGTTCCAGCGCAGCGAGGTGTTCGCCGCCCGCGTCTCGGCGGCGCGCGAGCTCGAGAACGGCCACGGCGAATGGGAGGCCGAGATCAGCTATGCGACCACGAAGGACGCCGCCGCCGGCATCATCTGCAACGGCCCGAATCAGCCAAACACCTGCTTCGGCGCCTCGACCGGCGCGATCCTGTCGCTCGGCGGAAACCTGTTTTATCGGATCAATCGCGACTGGATGGCGATCGGCAGCCTGTTCCTGACCCGCCAAACCCTGAAGCACACCGACGTTTCGGGCGCGATGAACGAGATCACGACGACGACCGCCGACCCCACCGTCACCGGTCTGATGGGGTTTGCCCGCATCGCCTACCGGTTCTAGCCGGTCCACCTACATTGGTGCCGTGTCGGGTAGCCCACGCGGTGGGGACAACTGACCGAATCGACAGCCTCCCGGGTCGGCCGTAGAGTGGCTCGATGATGAGGATCGGGCTTGTCGCTGCGTTCGTGTGCTCGATGGCGGCGTGTGGACATCATGGAGGCGGCGACGACGTCGACGAGACACTCGCGACGCTGTCGATCGATCCGCCGGCGGCGCAGCTGCTGATCTTGAACGGCGTCGACGCGCATCAGGACTACACGGCGACCCTGACGTTCCCGGATGGCAAGACGAAGGATGTCACCGGCGAGACCGCATTCGTCATCGATGACGGCTTCGGAAAGTTCAGCGCGAACAACCTCGCGATTGGCACCGCCGGCAAGACGTTGGTTTACGGTTCGTACACCGATAAGACTGCCAACGCGCAGGTCATCGCGCGACTCAAGGACGTGCGCGTCGACGGGACGCTGCCGCCGAACACACCCGATTTGTTCGCCGGCACCGAGGACCCGGCGCTCGCACCGACCGTCGTCTACCCCGCGCCCGACGTGATCGCCCCGCGCAACCTCGGCGACTTCGAGACTCACTGGACCGATAGCCACGGCAACAACGTGTTCGAGATCTCGCTGCATACCGAGTTCTCTGACGTGCGCGTCTACGTTCCGGGCGGCAACGGTATGGCCGCCGCGGGTCCCACGCCGTCGTGGTCGGCGTTCTCCGCCGACGAGTGGCTCGACGCGGTGGGCCTGGAGACGAGCTTGACCTATCAGGTCCGAGGAGCGAACACGGCGAACCCGGGCCCCGTCGGCGCTGCGCCGCCGCGCACCGTGAACCTCACCAACGAATCGATGGAGGGCGGCCTGTACTACTGGGCGTCCACCTCGAGCGCAGGGGCCTACGGCATCTTCCGCCACGACATGAGCAAGCCCGGCCTGCCCGCCGAGGAGTACATGACCACGAACCAGACCAGCGGCCGCTGCGTCGCGTGTCACGTGCTGTCTCGCGACGGCACCAAGCTCGCCGTGACCTATGACGGCGGCAACGGAGCTGCCACCCTTGTCGACGTCAGCACCGCCACCGCGCAAGGCGGCAGCAACAAGTGGAACTTCGGAACGTTCACGCCCGATGGGAACGAGCTGATCACCGCCGAGCAGGGCGCGATCCGGGTCCGCCAGTACGCGAACCAGTCCCTCATCACCACCATGCCGTCGACCGGCTGGGGCACGCATCCAGACCTGTCTGCCGACGGCAAGAAGCTGGTCTACGTCCGCACCAACGCCGCGGGCGCCGACTGGTCGTTCACCGGCGGCAACCTCGTCACGCGCACGTACGATCAGTCGACGCACACGTTCGGCGCGGAGATGCCGCTCGTCAGTGGCGGCGGTGACAACTACTACCCGTCGTGGTCGCCCGATGGCGAGTGGGTGTTGTTCAACCGGTCGCCCTCGAACGCGAATGCCTACAACGCCACGGATGCGACCATGTGGGTCGTGAAGGCCGACGGCACGCAGCCGCCGATCCAGCTCACCGTCGCGAACGATGGCAGCGCGCTGACGAACTCGTGGGGGCGGTGGGCGCCGTTCGCGCAGACCTACAAGTCCTCGGGCGAGAAGATGTTCTGGATCACCGTCTCCTCGAAACGGAACTTCGGCACGCGCCTGTTCGGCGTCGGCCGCCCGCAGCTGTGGATGACACCGTTCTTCCCGGCGCGCGCCACGGCGCAGATGGACCCGAGCGCTCCTGCGTTCTGGCTCCCGTTCCAGAACATCGTCAGCAACAATCACATCGCGCAATGGACCGAGCGCGTGATCGTCGTCCAGTAACTCAGCGAGCGGAGCGCCGCCGCGGCTTCGAAGCCTCGAGCTTCTCGACCCGTGCCGGCAGGGAGAGCAGCGGGTCGAGCATCGCGCGCATATCGGTGCGGTTCGCCTCCATGATCGCGTTCGCGTGCTGCGCGAGCTCTGCGCTGAGGCGTCGTTCGACGTCGCGGAGCTCGTTCTTGAGATCACTCTTGGAAACCAGCTCCGCCTTCAGCTCGAATTTCAGCGCGCGGAGGTCTTGCTTGGAAGCCAGCTCCGCCTTCAGCTCGGACTTCAGCGCGCGGAGGTCACCGCGGGTTGCGGAAACATCGTCGTCGTTCATCGGCTCGTTGCTCATCGTAGGACCTTTCGCCCGGGAGCAACAGCACGGCGTATGCTACCGCCAACCCCGCGAGACCACGAGCCGGCGGCCACGTGAATCCGAGCCTCGGCCGGACAGCGGCCGTGGGTCGGACGCCGCGGACGGCTAGAAGCGGCGCTTCGGGCGGCGGCGCTTGCCACCACCGCCCGGGCGCGCGGCCTCGGAACGCGGCGGCGGACGATCGGTGCGCTGCGGTTGCGGGCGCTGAGGCTGCGGGCGCTGAGGCTGTTGCCGCTGCGGCTGCTGGAGCTGCGCGGACGGCGGTAACGGTCGGCCATCGGCGCCGAGCGGCGGGCGATCGTTGTGACGCTGCGGCGGGCGACCGTTCCCGTTGGGACGCCCATCGGCACCGAGGGGTGGACGATCATTGCGACGCGGTGGGTGGCCGTTGCCGCGCGGCGCTCGGCCATCGTTCCCGCCTCGACGATCCGGCCCGCGGGTCTGGCGCGGCGGCGGCGGGGGAGGCGGCACGAACTGCGGCGTCAGATCGCGGCTGACGTACGCGCGCCAGATCGCGCGGCCATCGGCGGTGTGCACCGCGAGTGCCGGATCGAAGCCGGCGACGAATCGCACGACGTTGTCGAAGTCACGCAGGAAGTAGAACTCGGCGCGCGAGCTGTGAACGGCCGAGACGACCTGCGGGAAGTCGATGATGGTGGGCCCGTCGGCCGCGGCGAGGATGTTGTAGGGCGAGAGATCGCCGTGGATGAGATCGCAGCACAGCATCGCGATGATCTGCGAGCACAGGTCCGCGTACACGCCGAGCGCGGCATCGCGGTCGAGCGTCACATCGATCATCCGCGGCGCGGGGTGGCCATCGGCGCCACGCACGAGGTCCATGAGCAGGACGCCCTCGTAGAACATCACCGGCGCCGGCGTGCGCACGCCCGTGCCGGCCAGCTTGTACAGGGCGTCAGCCTCGGCAGACTTCCACTCCTGCTCGGCGGCATCTCGACCGAAGCTGCCGCCGGAGTCCATCGCGCGCTGGGTGCGGGTATTGCGGACCTTGCGGCCCTCCTTGTACTCCGCGTTGTTCTTGAAGCTGCGCGTCGCACGGTCCTTGTAGACCTTCGCAGCGATCACATCCTCGCCGCGGCGGACCAGCGAGATGTTCGCTTCCTTGCCGCTCTTCAGGCGACCGAGGACCTCGTCGATCACGCCATCGGCGAGCAGCACGTCCAGCTTATCGTCCATCTCCGGCTGCGCAGCCTACTCCGATAGGGGCATGATTGCTGAACACGTGCGCGCCATGCGACTCCTCCTGGCTTCCCTCCTGATCGGCGCTCTCGCCTCGGCACCCCTGGCCGTGTCGAGCGGCTGCGGCGGGTGCGGCGTCGACGACGTCAAGGCGACCGTTTCACCGACCACGTCATGCCTGAAGGTCAGCGCCCTGCGCGGCTGGGGCTGCGATGCGACCGCCGCGATCGAGGGCGATAATGGGTGCCCTTCGCCGGTCACGATCTCGAATGCGGGCACCGCACTGACCGCCGACGAGATCGTCGCCCCGGGCACTAGCTTCAGCATCGACGTCGTCCGCGCGCCGGCCGGCGAGCTCCAGAAGTCCTTCGCGATCTCGATCGGCGGCCAGACCGGCACGATCGACGTCGCGTGGTGAGCTAGAACTTGATGGTTCGGTAGCCGAACAGACGAACGCGCTTGGCGTAGAGGTCGAGGATGAACAGACCGACCACGCCGAGCAGCACCCACGGCCACAGATCCTGCGCGTACTTCACGCTCTCGTCGTTGGTCGCCCAGATCTGCGCGGGCTTGGCCTGATCGAAGCCGCCGGAGACCTGGGCCGCGTGGCGCAGGGGCTCTGGATCGGGCGTGGTGCGCAGGTACTCGAGCGGGTAGGACAGGGCGACCGAGCCCAGCGACTCGGCGACGGTCTTGCCGTCGCGCTTGTGCACGGCCTTCAGTAGGTAGCTGCCGTACTTCTCGATCCGGAAGTCGGCGGTGTAGCGGCCGGCGGCGGTCTGCTCCATGGGAACGGTCTGCGTGGTCTTGTTGGTCGCCGGATCGATGACCTCGAGCTTGGTCTCGAGCTCGTTGACGAACTTGTCGCCGGTGTCGATCGCGTCGACGGTGACCATCGCGCGTCCATCGGCGACCTTCGCCGTGAGGTCGTAGGAGTCGTAGACCTTGCGGCGCATCGACGACCGCACGACCTGCGCCCAGAACTTCGGGTAGCCGCCCCAGCGGATCCAGTCGACGCCCCAGCGGTTCTTGACGTCGGAGGTCCACGCCACCGAGGTGCCCGAGCCGTGGCGCCAGCGCGCGAGGATCGGCTCGCCGAGGTCGGAGATCAGAATGGTCTCGGCGGTGGGCTTCGGCTTCGTGGTGACGTAGCCGTGGAGCGGCGGCGCGTTCTCGACGCCGGTGCCCTCGATGGCCTCGACCTTCTTCGCGACGCGGACGTGGATCACGTCCTCGACGAGCTGCGACTTCTGCGCCTCCTGGGTCTCCTTCATGAAGATCTTCGGTAGCGCGCCGATGTCCTCGACCATGTAGAGGCGGCCATCGCCGGCATCGGCGATCATCGACAACAGATTCCGGTCGGCACCCTGCACGCCGACGGCGGACACGGTGATGCGGGCGCTGCGCATGTCCTGAACGAGCTCCGGAATGCCGTCGAGCGGGGCCTCACCGTCGCTCAGCACGATGACGTGCTTCACCTTGGCGTTGATGCCCTGCAGGATCTCGTAGGCCTCCTTGAGACCCGGGAAGATGTTGGTGCCACCGCCCGACTGCAGGCGAGCGATCTCGGCGGAGATCCGCATGCGGTTCGCCGCGCGCTGCGGCCGCACATAGACCTGCGCCTCGGAATCGAACGCGACGACGGCGATGTAGTCGTTCGGCGAGAGCACCTCGGTGGTGACACGGGCAGACTCCTTCGCGGCCTCGAGCTTCGGGCCCTGCATCGAGCCGGAGCGATCGAGGACGAGGACCAGGGCGATGTCGGGCTGCTCCTTGATCTTCTCGGAGTCGAAGCGGACGGGCATGATCTGCTCGATACGTGTGCGCTCGTATCCGCCGGAGCCGAAGGAATCCTCGCCGCCGGCCATGATCAGCCCGCCGCCCATGGCCGAGACGTAGGTATCGAGCGCGGCCATCTGCCCGGCACCCATCAGGTGCGCGGGGACATCGGAGACCAGCACGAGGTCGTACTTCTCGAGCTCCTTCGGGTTCGCGGGGATGCCGGACGGGCCGCGCACCGTGACGTCGATGTTCTCGTGCTCGAGCGCCTTCTGGAGATAGCCCGCGGAGCCCGGCTCGCGCAGGATGCCGCCTTCGACGTAGAGCACGCTCGGCTTGCCCTTCACGGGCGCCGTCATGACCGCCTCGTTGTTCGCCTTCTCGGTATCGTGCTCGTACTTCGCGAGCCGTAGCTTGTACGTCGTCGCGCCCGCGTGCTTCGCGTCGGACTTGAACTTCACCAGGTTCTTGCCCTCGCGTAGATCGACGCGCTTGGAGCCCTCGAGCGGGTTCGGGAACTCGTCCTGCTGCAGCGTCAGCGTGGCGCTCTGCGCCTCGGTCGACCACACCTCGGCGGTGACCTCGTAGGGCTGACCGACCTTGATGTCGTCGGGGACCATCACGCCGACGACGCGGATCTCGCTCGTCTTGTCCTGATCGAACGTGCGCCACGAGACCTTCACGCCGAGCTCCTTGGCGCGATAGGCCTCGACGGCGACGTCTCCGACGGTCTGGTTGCCGTCGGAGACGACGACCAGCCGTGGCAGGAAACCATCCGGGTAGAGGCCGTACGCGAGCTGCATCGCGGCCTGCGTATCGGTGCCGGCGCCGCGGCCGACGTGGCGCTTGATGCCGGTCGAGAGCGCACCGTCGCCGACCCGCACGACCTCGGGCTTCTCGGCGAACGTGATCATCTGGAGGTTGCCTTCGCCTTCCTCCTTCTCGATGTCGTCGACGTACTTCTTTGCCGCGTCGAGCTGCTTCTCCGAGACCGAGTCCGAGACATCGACCAGCACGATCGTGGACACCTTGCTCTGCTCGGTGATCCACGACGGCCTCGATAGCGCGACCGCGACCCCGACCACGACGAGCGAGCGCAGCGAAGACTGCACGACCTGCTGGAGGATCGAGAGATCCGTCAGCGACAGCACACGCAGGACGAAGAACGCGGGGACGATGGCGGCGAGGTGCAGCCACTGTGGCGAGAGCAGGTCGATCGGCCGGGTGCCGAGCCAGTCGACGTGGATCGAGGTGCGGTCACCGATCCAGTACGAGATCGCGATCCACAGACCCACGGCCGTGCCGATCGCGAGCCCGAGCCGGATCAGCGGGCCGGGGGCGAACAGCGCTTTGAGGGATTTACGAAGGGACATGTCAGACCGTGATCCGCCGGTGATAGGTGACCCACTCGACGATGATGAGGCCCATCGCCAACAGGATGAGATAGATCCACAGCTTCTGGCTACGGGTCACGGCGAACGCCTCGGGAGCCTCGAGCTTCTTGCCGCCAAGCGTGAGCTCCGTCGACGGCGCGATATCGGACTCGGTCGTCGAGGCGAGGTTCGCGGCAAGCTCGATCTGCGCGAGCGTCTTGCCCTCGCTGGTCTTTGCTGCGAGGTCGTAGTAGCCGACGTGCGAGCCGTAGAACGTGGCGAGGCCCTCGATCACCGGGGTGTGGGTCGTGGTGCCGTCCGGT
>JBBRBG010000061.1:0-44921 GCA_038206055.1 Haliangiales bacterium | reverse complement strand
GCATGGGCGTCGCGCTCGCGTATCGGTCTTGCGACCACCTCGTCTTCGATCTCGCACCCGGAAAGAAGACCGAGATCATCGCGTTGATCGACGTCAGACACCCACCGACCGAGCGCCTCTCGGCATCGTCGTATAACGTGTTCGTGGAGCGCTGATGGAGACCCGCGGCCGCATGACCATCGATCCACAGGGCGACGCCCTCGTGATCGGAGGCGCGATCGACGAGTCCGCCGCGCTGCACGAGATCCTGTCGCGCGCGATCGCCGGCCGCCTCATCCTCGATCTCGGCGGGGTGACGTTCATCAACTCCCTCGGCGTGCGCGACTGGATCCGCATGCAGGCGGCCGCGCAGAAGTCCGGGCTCGCCGTCGAGCTCCGCCGCGTCGCCGAGGTGCTCGTCCACCAGCTCAACATGATCATCGCCACCCGCGGCAACGCGGCCGTGACCTCGTTCTATGCCCCGTACGCCTGCGATGCATGCGGCCGCGAGGAGTCGCTCCTGATCGACGCCGTGACGAATGCCACGGGCCTCTCGAAGCTCGAGCCCCCGCCGATGACCTGCCCCGAGTGCGGGGCCGCCATGGCCTTCAACGATTTTCCCGAGCGCTACTTCTCCTTCTTGTCTTCGTAGTCGCCTCGGTTTTCTGCTACAGAGCGGCGTGCTCGAGCAGTTCGCCACCTGGGTCAAGGACGTCATCGCATCGATGGGGTACCCGGGGGTGTTCCTGCTCATCACGCTCGAGAGCACGCTCGTCCCGATCCCCTCCGAGCTGGTCATGCCGCTCGCGGGCGCGATGGCCTCGAAGGGCCTGTTCTCGCTGCCCGTCGTCCTCGCCATCAACAGCATCGCTGCGCTGGTCGGATCGACCATCTGCTACTACATCGGCAAGACGGGCGGGAAGCCGTTCCTCGAGCGCTACGGCAAGTTCTTCCTGCTCCGCCAGCACGACCTCGAGAAGACCGAGCGCGTGTTCGCGAAGCACGGCAAGTGGGTGATCCTGATCGGCCGGTTCGTGCCGGTCGTCCGCCACATCATCTCGATCCCCGCCGGTATCGCGCGAATGCCCCTGCGTACCTTCTGGCTTCAGACCTTCATCGGGTCCACCATCTGGGGAGGCTTCCTCATCATCCTCGGCTACCAGCTCGGAGAGAACTGGGAGGCAGTTGCCGGCAAGTTGAAACGAATGGACCTCGTCATCGGCGTGGTCGTCGTGCTAGCCCTCTTGGCGTTGGCGACCAGGTTCGTGTTACGCAGACGCCGCGAACGGCAGGGGACTACGACGAACCCCGAGTGACGCAGTACTTACCGTGTCGTACCAAAGCCGCACTCCTACCTCCCCCCCGGTCGTCTCGCTCCCGA
This sequence comes from Haliangiales bacterium, assembly GCA_038206055.1. Classification (GTDB taxonomy): domain Bacteria; phylum Myxococcota_A; class Polyangia; order Haliangiales; family Haliangiaceae; genus JABFXX01. The sequence goes on along the minus strand of JBBRBG010000061.1, from coordinate 43,561 downwards.
CGAGCGCTACGTCCGTGCTAGCGTCACCGGGCATGTCGTCGTTGTCGTCGGCACACTCTGCGGCCTTCGGAGTCGCAGTGCTCGACCGGCACGAGTCCGAGCTCGTCACCGCCGCGATGGCGCTGGTGTCCGAGCGCTCGCCCACCGACGCGGCGATCCTCGAGGGTCTGATCGCCGAGCTCAAGGCCACCTCCGAGCTCCTCGATCGCCAGCGCCCGCTCCGCCGCCCCACCGCGCTCGGCGGCGAGCCACGCGACGAGCAGACCCTGATCGAGCACCTGTGCACGATCGACGGCCTCTCCGGTGACCTCGCCCTGCCCCTCAAGGCCACGCTCTCGCGCACGTACCTCCTCACCAAGATCAACTTCCTCCGCGGCTTCGTGAAGGCCACGTGCGCGATCGGCGACGTCCCCGGCGTCGCGAAGATGAGCCACGACCTCCGCGAGGAGCTCGCGCAGTCCATCTACACCCTGCTCGCCGAGGAGCTGTTCCTCGCGCTGCTCCGCAAGCCCGACGTCACCCGTCGCACGAAGCAGCGCGCCGCCGATCAGCTGATCACCGTCTGGGACGACGCGATGCTCGAGATCGACGACTTCGCGCCCCTCCTCGAGTCCGCGTGGCACGCGCGCAACCGGATCAACAGCGCTTACGGCACGCTCCTCGGCGCGACCGAGACGTTCCGGTTGATCATGGAAGACTGCAATGCCGACGTGCTCGAGTTCTTCGGCCGCGACGGCATGACACCCGACGAGAGCGCCGCGTTCGAAGAGTTCCTGTTCAACATGACGAGCGAAGAGCTCGCCATCCTGCGCCGTGCGATGCAGCAGCAGCACCTCTCCGCCGCGAGCCCGGCCTGGGCCGCCGAGATCCTGGGCCGCCAGATCGAGGAGCTCGAGCACGGCCCCACGCACGAGATCGATCCGATGGCGCTCTACCGCTCGTACCAGCGTCGCCAGCTCGCCGCGGACTTCCGCATGATGTCGGGCGCCCCGGGTCCTCGCCGGACCGCCGAGGGCTACCTGATGGTCTACCTGCTCGACCAGCAGTAGCGGGCTCACGTGCGAACTGCGCTCCTGGCCGCGACCGCGCTGCTCGGCTTCGCCGCGAACTCGCTGCTCTGCCGGCTCGCACTGCGTTCGGGCGAGATCGATGCGGCGAGCTTCACCGCGATCCGTCTCGCATCCGGTGCCGCGGTGCTCGCGCTCCTTTACGCAGCACGCACGCGCGGTCTACCTCGCGCGGGATCCTGGAGCTCGGCGGCGGCGCTCGCCGCGTACGCCGTGCTGTTCTCGTTCGCGTACCTCGATCTCCCGGCCGGTACCGGCGCGCTGCTGCTGTTCGGCAGCGTGCAGCTCACGATGATCGGCGGCGCGCTGCTGCGCGGCGAGCGTCCCACGGTGCGGCAGTGGCTCGGCTGGCTCGTGGCCCTCGCGGGTCTCGTCGTGCTGACCGCGCCGGGCGTCGATCCGCCGCCGCCCCTCGCCACGGCGCTGATGCTCGGTGCCGGCATCGCCTGGGGCGTCTACACGCTGCGCGGCGCCGGCGTCACCGATCCGCTCGCAGCCACCGCCGGCAACTTCGCGCGCGCGCTGCCGATCGCGATCGTCGTCGCGGTCATCGCGCTGTCCCGGCACGCGCAGCTGTCCGCGCGCGGTATCGCACTCGCGGCGGTCTCGGGCGGCATCGCCTCGGGCCTCGGCTACAGCCTGTGGTACGCGGCCGTACCCGCGCTCGGGGCCACACGCGCTGCGGCGATCCAGCTCGCGGTACCGGTGCTCACCGCGATCGCGGGCATCGCGCTGCTCGGCGAGTCACTCCGCATCGCGCTCGCCATCGGAGGCAGCGCGATCGTGCTCGGCCTCGCGCTCGCGCTCTCTACGCAGTCGCGGCGGGCTGCTGGCTGTTGAGGTGCGCCTCGAGGGTGCGCGACAGATCCGGCATCGCCTCGACGACGTTCTTCTTCGCGCCGTCGCGCATCTTCACGTACATCTTCTTCGCGGTCGTGTGCGACGTCTTCTCGGCGCGTGCGTCGGTGACAGAGAGCAGATCCTCGGCGACGTCTTCGGAGCGCGCGACGAGGTAGTCGGAGAACGTCGACTGCTTCGCGGCGGCCCACTTGTCGTAGTGCGGCTGGAGCTTGCCGAGCCAGTCATCGAGAAGCGAGTCGACGACCTCGGGGACGAACTTCTTCTTGATGCCCTTGATCACTGCGTAGGCGCTCTTGATGACGAAGCCCTTCTGCTTGACCTGAGCGTCGATGAGGTTGACGCAGTCTGCGATCACGAGAGGACGAAGGGGATCTTTACCGAGCTGGTCGACGAGAGTGGGCATCTGCAAATCCTTCCTAGGCGATGCCGCGTACCATACGGCCCGAGCCGCGGGGCGTCTAGCCGGAAGGCCGCAGCTTGCCGCCTCCTGACGCGTGCCTCACGTCACTTGTCGGTGAAGTTGACGCCGTAGCGTCCGCACCGGATCTTCATCGCCTCGCGGTCGGGGCCGGGCAGCGCCGCGTAGTGGCGCTGGGCCTCGGTGGAATCACCATCGATGCACGCGGCCGATACGGCAATTCGCAGCATGCGAACGTTGTTCGGGTCCTTCGCGAGGACCTTGAGCGCGATGCCTTTGGCCTCGTCGAAGTCGCCATGGTCGTAGGCCTTGTTCGCCTCGGCCATCACGGAGTCGAGCTTCGGGTTTGGCTTCGCGAGCTCCTCGGCGATCGGGTCGCTGCCGGTCAGCGTGGGTGCTTCGGTGTTCGTGGGGGGGGGCGGCGGCGGCGCCTTGATCGCCGTGTCGCGCACGGGACGCTTGGGCTCGGTGACGGCGATCTTGTCGGGCTGCTTCTCGGGTATCGGCGCCTCGTCGGAATCGGGCGGCTTCGCAGCGCGCTTCTCCGGCTTCGATGGCTCGGCCGGCGCAGGGGTCGCGCTGACCTCGCGCCACAGGTAGAGGCCCATGGCGAGCACCGCCACGGACGACACTACGAGGACGATGTGACGAGGGGTCACGGGGAGGTAGATAGCATTGACGACGAACACCACGAAGTCCAATCTGCCTCGGCGATGATCCGATTCCTCGGGGTATTTGCTGGCTTCGCGCTGCTCGTAACCGCCTGTGGCGACAACGCGAAGGCCTGCGGGCCTGGCACCGAGGACAACGGCGAGGGGACCTGCATTGTCAGCGCGACACCGCCGATGTGCACGGATGGCACGATCCTGAATCCCACGAGCAATTCGTGCGAGATCGATCCCGCGTCGTGCCAGGACGGCACCGTCCTCATCAACGACCACTGCGTCGATCCGACGGCGGGCTTGTTCCCGGATGTGCAGGAGGGCGCGGAGCCGAACGGCTTCGGCCTCGCCGGCGAGGCGAGCTCGACGCCCGCCGGCAGCTTCATGCTGAAGGCGATCGGCGCCCCCGGTACGATCCTCCATGGCACCATCACCCCGCGCCCGGATCGCGATGACGATGGGCAGCCCGAGCCCGACTACGACACCTACCTCGTCGACGTTGCCGGGCCTACCCTGCTCCGGGTGACGGCGGACGGCGTGCATGGTCTGTCGGCCGGCTTCTTCGCGGTCACCGGGGTCCCCGCACTCGCTGACTGGATCCGGTTCGGCATCAACCTGACGGGAGACACGACGAAGCGTGGGCTCTACCTGCCATCGGCGGGGCGCTACGCGATCGTGATCGCGGACTCGCGCTCGCTGACGATCGGCAGCGCCGTCGGCACCACCACGACCGAGTACTACGTGACGATCGAACAGCTCGCCGCGCCTGCGCCGACGGCGCTGACATTGACGGCCGGCGCGGTCACCACCACCGCACCGCTCGGCCCCGAGGACGTGCTGTTCTTCACCGCGCCGATGGGCATCGGTCTCAACGAGGTCTCGCTGTCCACCGACGCTGCAAGCTCGACCGGCGCGCTGGTCGTCAGCGTCGGCATGGCAGCGACCGATGTCTCCGCAGAGCGCAAGTCGACGAGCGGCGACACGCCCGCGCACACGATCACCGGCGGCATCGATCCGACCGACGCGACGCTGATCGTCGTCGATCCGGAGATCAACACGGCGAGCGCGCCCGCAGCCGCCACACTCACGATCACCACGCACGCGGCGGTTCCGCTCGCGCTCACCGGCGGCATCGCGATGCGCAACAACGCCTCCGTCGTGCCCGCCGCGATCGGCGACCTCGCCGCGTTCTACTTCGACGCGGCGGCGGCCGGCGATCTGATCGGCCTCGACGTCTCGTGGAACACGCCGGTCGACGGCGTGCTGCTCGACGAGCACGGCGCGGTCGCGAGTGCGTTCTCGTGGGATCCGGGGAGCGCAGCGTTCTCCGGCTTCTTCGGCGGGTTCGGCAACTTCAGCTGGGACGGCTACCAGGGTGTGTTCCGCGCGCCGGCGCCGGGCCGCTACTACTTCCTCGTCAACGATCCGTTTGGCGCCGTCGGCGACGACCTGATCGCGACGAGCACCGTGTCCACGCTGACCGCGACGCCGCTCGCCTTCGGCGCGCCGCTCACGGCGAACGCACCCGGTCCGTTCAACGCCATCGCGTTCGACTATTCGGGCAACGCCGAGCCCTGGCAGCGCGCCACGCTCTCCGCGAGCGCGGGCTCCGGCGGCGCGACCGCGCTGTTCTACGACGCGAACACCACCGCGGGCCGGCTCTCGCCGCTCGTGCTGGAGGATCAGACGGGCGGCGGGCCGACGACGGATCCGGGCGATGGCATCCCGCTCCTCGACGTCGGCGCGACCGCGGGCTCCACCGGGTTTGGCGCGCGCGTCATGCTCGGCGGCCCGCAGCATCTGATCGCGCTCGCGAGTACGGGCACCGGCGCGGGCACGTTCGACCTCGGCATCGCCGCGCAGACGTACACCGACGACGGCACGCACCAGGGCCCGTTCAGTGTCACGCACTCGGCGCAGGTGCTCGACCTCGTGAACGTCCGCCGCCTGTACCTGCTACGCACGTCGCCCAACAACGTCGTGACGGTGACCGCGCATCCGATCACCCCAACACTCGACCTGAAGATCGCGAACCTCGCCGCCGACGAGACCACGCTGACGTTCGCGAACGCCGGCGGTGCGAACACCGACGAGGTGCTACGGATCAACGCCGACGCGCGCGGTTACGTCGCCATCCAGGTCGACTCGGTCGGCGCGATCGGCACCGGCCAGTTCGACGTCACGATCAACGTCGCATCGCCATTCTACGTCGCGCAGACCGCGACGACCGCGTGGGCCAACGCCTGCCCGGGCGGCACCGATGTCACGCCGGCGGATCGCGACGACGGCTTCACGGCAGCCGTGGCGCTCCCCGCCGGCTTCGACTTCTTCGCGACGCCGGTCACCCAGATCAAGATCTCCACGAACGGCTGGTTCACCTTCGACGCGGCCGCCACGGTCAGCGCGAGTGCGAGCCGGAACGAGCAGCGGATGCCGAGCTCGGCCGTCCCGAACCGACTCGTCGCCGCGTACTGGGATGACCTTGATCACGTGCGGATCTGCACGAGGACGGTCGGGACCACGTTGGTGGTGCAGTGGCGCGGCGTGCTGTTCGCCGACCCCTCGGTCACCGTCGCGGCGCAGGCGATCCTCGACACCGCGGACGACAGCATGACGCTCGTCTACGCCCCGTACCACGAGGCCACGGGGACCAGTGCCTCGGCTGGTGCCGAGGACGCTACCGGTGGAGCGGGGACAACCGTGTTCTACCGGGTGTCCGCAGTCGCGCCGGGTTCGGCCACGAAGCTCGCGCACCCTTGATCACACGCCAGAAGCTGTGAGGCAGTCACCGCCGCCGCGATCGGGGGTGGTGCGCGGATTCGGGGTACGATGATGGCTCGTGGGGACCGCACCGAAGCCGCCCAAGGCACCGGAACCACCGCCGCTTGCGATCAAGCTGGGCGACCTGGTCCTCGAACGCTATCGCGTTGTGGAGCAGATCGCGTCGGGCGGTCACAGCGTGGTCTATCTCGGGCAGGACGAGCGGCTGTCGCGCCCGGTCTGCATCAAGGTGTTCAGCGGACTCGGCGGCAAGTCCGGCGTGGGCCGCACCAGCTACGAGCACTTCGTGCAGGAAGCATTCGCGCTGTCGCGACTGACCCATCCGAACACGCTTCGCATCTATGACTTCGGCCACCTCGGGCCGAAGGACGCCGAGGGCATGCCGCTGCAAGTTTGCGAGTACATGAGCGGCGGCACGCTCTCCCAGATCATCCGCGAGCAAGGCAAGCAAGGCATCGTCGAGACCGCGCGGATCGTCGGCGCGATGTGCGCGGCGCTCTCGGAGGCGCACGCCCTCGGCATCGTGCATCGCGATATCAAGCCGCAGAACATCCTGTTCGGCTCGGTGGGTGTGCGCAAGCTGCCGAAGCTCGCCGACTTCGGCATCGCGAAGTGGAGCGCGGACTCGGAGGACTCGGGCCAGCGCGCCGAGGACACCGCGATCGTCGCCGGGCAGAAGCTCGCGATGTACTCGCCGAGCTGGGCGGCGCCCGAGCAACTCGCGGGTCAACCGGTCAGCGCTTCGACGGACATCTACTCGCTCGCCGTGGTCGCCGTGTACATGCTCTCGGGCAAGGCGATCTTCGCGGATGAAGATGTCTACGCCGGCTACAAGAAGCGCCGCCACGCCGACGAGCACGTCCGCGATGCGCTGGTGCCGCTCGGCATCTCGAAGAAGGTGATCGATCTGTTCATCCACGCGCTCGCGTTCGACCCGAAGAAGCGGCTCGCGAAGGTCGACGAGCTCGCGATCCAGCTCCAGATCGCGCTCGACGCCGACGCCGCACCTCCGCTCCCGCCGCCGCCGCCGATGGAGAACACGCAGCCGCTGACGCCGACGATCCCGAACTCCGCGATCACTCCGCCTGCCGGATCAGCGACGGTCTCCGAGGTCAGCGATCCGATCCCAGCTCCCCCTCCTCCACCGCAGCGCCCGCCGGCGCAGCACATCTACTCGCATGCCGGGCTGAGGACGCCGTGGATGGCGAACACAGCAGCCGCGAGTGGGCCCGCGCGTATGCTCGGGCTCTCGGACCTCCCGCAGCGCGCGGGTGATCGCGCGGTGCACTTCCTCCAGCTCGGCGTCTCGAATCAGACCGATCTGACCGGCGCGCAGAACACGAAGGTGCGCGTGACGCTGATCCACAGTCCCAACGGGCTGGTGATCCACATGAAGGGGATGACCTGCTTCGTTGCTCACCTTGGTGGACGACCCAGCCCCGCCGTCCAGATCGACCATCCGGGCGATATCGCGCTGGTCACGCCCCGGGCACAGGAGATCGGGCATATCCGGGTCTCCACCGGGGTGGCCGAGCCCGTCAACCAGCTGACGTTCGGGCTGGGAACCGAGCGCATCGCTGTTCGAACCGAGGACTGTACGGACCCGATCCTATTCGACTTCGGGCCCGGATCCGACGCATACTTCGTCTACACTCGGGGACGTCCGATCCCCAAGACACCTGTAGGACGCAGGTAGTCGCCAGCCCCCTCGCCCATGGCTCACACCCCGCCACCCGGCCCGCCCTCTGGCCCACCGTCGCGCAAGCACACCCCGTCGGTGCAGCCCATCCAGCGCGACGACGACTACCAGGACTTCGAGGGCGATCAGACCAACGTCAACCAGATCCCGCCTGCGCCCGCGCAGCCGCAGGCGCAGGGCACGCCGCGCCCTCACCCGAGCCAGATGCACGCGCAGCCGCCGCAGCCGCCGCAGCCGCCGCAGTTCGGTGCGCCACCGCCGCTGCAGCATCAGCCGCCGCCGCAGCAGCAGAACTGGATCGCGAACACGACGAATCCGGGGCCGATGATGCAGCCCCCGAGCGTCATGCAGCAGATGCCCGGACCGCCGATGAGCCAGGTCTCGGGCGTGATCGCGCAGCCCACGCCCTACGTCGCGCGCAGCCGGATCTACGCGTTCGTGGTCGACGAGACCGGCCAGCCGATCGAGCTCGGCTCGGGCCGGTTCGCGAAGGCCTACCTCGGCGAGGAGCGCTGGGTCGAGAGCAAGACCACGCTGCGCCGTCCGGTCGCGATCAAGTGCCTGCAGCGCGGCGTGACCGGCGAGGACCAGATGCGGTTCCAGATGGAGAAGGAGATCCTGGAGCGCGTCCAGGGTCACCCGAACATCGTCGAGCTGCTCGGCTCCGGTGAAGGCGATAGCGCCGGGTTCATCCCGCCGATGGTGCGCGAGAGGGTCGAGAACGACTTCATGATCCTCGAGCTGCTCGACATGAGCCTCGAGGAGCGCCTGAAGGGTGCGCGCCAGAAGCGCCGTCGCGATGACCTGCTCGCGGTGCCGCTCCGCGAGCGGATCTTCCGCGTGCTCGAGTACATCATCCCTGTCGCCACCGCGGTCGAGTTCTCGCATCTCGTGCGCGACACGTGTCACCGCGACATCAAGCCGGCGAACATCCTCGTCAAGCTGCCGGATCCGAACCTGCGCGGCTCGCAGATGAAGATCAAGCTCGCCGACTTCAACGTCGGCAAGGTCGCGGACGCCGATCTCGATCTCTCGATGACCCGGTTCCAGGCCGTGCCGGGCACGCTCTACTTCCAGAGCCCCGAGCAGGAGACCAACACCGTCGAGCTGCTGGTCAACTGCACGCAGGGCTCACCCGAGGTCGAGTTCTTCGAGGACTTCTACATCGACATCTACGAGAACGACACGTTCTCGTTGTTCAACCGCAACGAGCACTACTCGATCGCGGCGGCCGACCGCACGCGCAAGAAGCTCCTGTTGAATCGCCCGTTCGCGGAGCCGAGCGAGATCAACGTGCGCGCTCGCGTCATGAAGAGCGTCGGTCGTCCGGCCGACATCTACTCGCTCGGCGCGGTGTTCTATTATTTGATCAGCGGCGCCTACGCGAACCCGAAGAACCTGTTCGACGCGTTCCGAAAGTTCGTCGAGTACGAGAAGCGCGACGAGAACAACTCGATCGCGGCGTACGTCGAGCACGAGTACCGCACGATCCAGAACATGCGCGCGCCGAAGCAGGAGGGCCAGGGCGCCCCCGAGCTCGCGCCCGAGGATCGATTCTTCAGCTACAAGCACTACCTCGACGGCAACGGCGAGCTGATCGATCCGCTGATCCTGATGATCATCGCGAAGGCGATGATCCGGAACAAGCCCGACAGCTACTGCCTGAGCTACGACCTGCGGACGACCGGCATCTCGGCCATGGTCCACGATCTGCTCTCGCTGTACGTGCAGTACGGCATCGACCCGTCGGCGCGCATCGCCTACGGCAACGACGCCTACAACGGTCAGCAGAAGAAGGGCGGTGGCGCGATGCGCCGTGCCTTCGACAAGTTCTTCAAAAAGTAAGCTACGGCTTCGGCTCGGTCGCGACCGCGATCAGCGAGCACAGCACGCCGCCGAGGATGGCGATCGTCAGCACCAGCATGGCGGTCGGTAGCTTCGTGATGTTGGAGACCAGGCTCCACAGCTCCATCTTGACCGTGGCCACCGCGAAGCCCGCGAGCGCGACGATGCCGTGCCACGACAGGGCCTTGACCGCGCGCATCGCCAGCACGGCCATCGCGGCGGGCACGCAGAAGGCCGCGAGCATCAGCACGAGGCGGAACTTGTCGAACTCGAGGAACACGCCGAACATGAAGCCGTTCTCCATCGGGATGAACAGGCTGGCGAGCCCGAGGACCGAGAACGCGATGATGGGAAGGGCGAGCTTCTTCACGGAGACCTCCACTTGCCGCCTCGCTATGCTCGGCGAACTTTAAAAGAAAAGGCCGCGCCCGGTGAGGAGCGCGGCCTGTTCGAGACGAGTGTGCGTTACGCCGTCGCTTCGGGCTTCACGACGCCCATGATCGAGACGATCACGCCGCCGACAACCGCAACGATCATCAGCTTCATGGACAGCGGGACGTCCATGATGTGCGGCGCGGTCTCCCAGATGCGGGTCTTGACCGCACCGAGCGCGAAGCCCGCGAGGGCCGCAATGCCATGCCACGACTGCGCGGGGGGCTTCGCCATGCCCATCGCGGCAACGGCCGTCGGCACGCCAAACGCTGCGAGCATCAGGCCGAGCTGGAACTTGTCGACCTCCATGAGCATGGAGAACATCGACGGCAGCGGGCTCATCGGGAGGAACAGCGACACGAGGCCGATGACACCGAATACCAGGATCAGGACTTTGAGATTCTTCACGCGTTTGTCTCCGGCAGAAGTTGAGGGGACAGTACACTCAAGAGCGACCTCCCCGGAGATCGCGACGGAGATATTGTCTCAAGGCGCGCTGCGGTCGAGCGATATTTTCACCGGCGCACCGTCGAAAACGTGGAATAAGACGACACATGGACAGGCTAACCGCCGCCAAAGCGGAGGAACTGCTCGACGAAGCGGCAGTCGTGCCGGCGATGTCGGGATCGATCGCCGACATGAAGAAGTTGCGCGATCGTTGTCTGGAAGCCGGGATTCCCGTGCTGGTCGGCTGCCCGCCCGGCGCCGGCAAGGGTTGAGGGACCAAGACACACCTCCTGGTCCAGGAGGCAGATCTTCCGGCGCTCGGCTCGCTCCTTCAGGATGACTGGCGCGACGCGTTGATCCGCGAGGGTGTGGATCCCGACGGGCTCAGCGCTTCGGCTTCGCCTTCGGAGTCCGAGGAGCCGCCGTGCCCCGCGTGCGGGACCGCGGCGCCGCTGGCCGACGGCGCGTGCTCCGACTGCGGCTTGCAGCTCGAGTAACGACCTTCGTGAGCTCGTCTAGCAATGCGACGTCGAACAGGTCTTGAGGCCTCCCGGCCGCGAGCTTGTTCACGCGCAGATCGTCGAAACCGATCACGGGCACGTCGACCGTCGCGAGCCGCGCGGTAACGCGCCCGCGCCACACGCGGGCGAAGGTCATGCCGGCGATGCCGGTCAGGATATCGATCCGGATCGGCTCGCGTCCCAACGTGAGGACTTGGTAGGGGATCGTGAGTCGCCGCCACGATCGCGCGCTCGCAGCAAATCCAAAGTCAGCGAGCGCTCGACCTACCCGCCGTGCGTTTGCGTTGCTCGGGTCGACCAGGACGTCGAGGTCCTTCGTGTACCGGACCCGTCCGTGCGCTGCCACCGCGAGGCCGCCGACCATCACGTAGCGGACGCGATGACGCGTCAGTAAGCCGAGAAACTCGAGCCATTCCTTCTGGAGCTCCACCGTACAGCCCCCAATGCGCTTCTCGCAGAATCTGGACGGTCCCCAGGCGTTCCGCCATCGTCAGCTTCAGGTTCTCTCGAATCTGAAGCTCGACGGCGCCCTCGAAGGTCGTCCACCTGGCGAACCGCTTCACGGCAGCAGCATACCGCGGTTGCGTCCCTCCGGCCCACCCCGTAGATTGCGCCCCGCCATGTCCGAGGTGCAGTTACCGGCGCAGATCGCGAAGCGACGCACGTTCGCGATCATCGCGCACCCCGATGCGGGCAAGACCACGCTGACGGAGAAGCTGCTCCTGTTCGGCGGCGCGATCCAGCTCGCCGGCGCGGTCAAGGCGCGCGGCGATCGGCGACGTGCGCGCTCGGACTGGATGAAGGTCGAGCGCGAGCGCGGCATCTCGGTGACCACGTCGGTGATGACGTTCGACTACGCCGACTGCACGTTCAACCTGCTCGACACGCCGGGCCACGAGGACTTCTCCGAGGACACCTACCGCACGCTCACCGCGGTCGACTCGGCGGTCATGGTGATCGATGCGGCGAAAGGCATCGAGACCCAGACGCGCAAGCTGTTCGAGGTGTGCCGGCTGCGCAACGTGCCGATCGTGACGTTCATCAACAAGATGGACCGCGAGGGCCGCGATCCGTTCGACCTGCTCGACGAGGTCGCCAAGGATCTGCAGCTCGAGGTCACACCGGCGAGCTGGCCGATCGGCATGGGGCGCGAGTTCCGCGGTTGCTACGACCTGTTCGAGGATCAGTTGATCCTGATGGAGCGCAGCAAGGGCGAGTACATGCAGGAGGGCATCACGGTCGAGGGTCTCACCGACCCGAAGCTCGACCAGCTGCTCCCCGATACGGCGGTCGCGAAGCTCCGCGAAGACGTCGCGATGGTCCGGGCGCTGTGCCCGAAGTTCGATCTCGAGTTCTATCGCGAGGGCCACCTGACCCCGGTGTTCTTCGGCAGCGCCGTCAACAACTTCGGCGTGCGCGAGCTGCTCGCCGGCGTGGCGGCGCTGGCCCCTCCGCCGCGCCCGCAACCGGCGCGCGAGCGCAGCGTGTTGCCGAGCGATCCCAAGGTCTCGGGCTTCGTGTTCAAGATCCAGGCGAACATGGATCCGCAGCACCGCGATCGCATCGCGTTCGTACGGCTCGCATCGGGTCGCTTCGAGCGCGGCATGAAGCTCACCGTTCCGCGCACCGGCAAGACGCTCGGCGTGCACAACGCGATGGTGTTCCAGGCCAACGAGCGCGAGCTCGCCGAGGAAGCGTGGGCCGGCGACATCATCGGCATCCCGAACCACGGCACGCTGCGCATCGGCGACGCGCTGACCGAGGGCGAGGTGCTGCACTTCACCGGCATCCCGAGCTTCGCCCCGGAGTACTTGCGCCGCGTTCGCTCCGACGATCCGATGAAGGCGAAGCACCTCGGCCGCGCGCTCGAGCAGATCGCGGAGGAAGGCGGCGCGCAAGTGTTCAAGATGTTCCTCGGCTCGGACTTCATCGTCGGCGTCGTCGGTGCGCTGCAGTTCGAGGTCCTCGCGGACCGGATCCGCTCCGAGTACAACCTGCCCTGCCACTTCGAGGGCACGTCGTTCGAGGTCGCGCGCTGGGTCGATGCCGATGACCCGAAGCTGATCAAGAAGTTCGCGGACGCGAACCGCGACAACATCGCCGAGGATCACTCGGGCGCGACCGTGTTCCTCGCACGCAACGAGTGGCAGCTCAATCGCGCGAAGCTGGACTTCCCGCAGCTGCATTTCCTGCAGACCCGCGAGCAAGCGCCGCTCACCGCCGCTTCGGTCTAGCGCGCATGCCAGGCGGCGTAGACGGAGGCACGGCCGATCGATCGCAGCAACTCCTCACCCCACGACGGAGCTCGCTGGTTCAGTTGCGCCCCAACGACCCGAATCTCCCAAAGAAGAGGCTTTCTCCCCAGGAGAAGACTCTGCTTCGGGTCCCTCCGGGACTTCGGGGCGCCCGAGCACGAGAGCGCATGGTCCGCCGCCTAGCGCGCGTACCAGGCGGCGTAGACACCGATCGCTCGCCGGTCACTCGTATTCTGCGGGCCCACGGCGCTCGTGAACCCGCCTTCGATACCGAGCGCGATCGCGCGCGCAGGCGTGACCTCGAGGCGCACCCCGAGCGGGATGTGCCAGCCGTCGCGCCACACCGCGAGATCGCCGTCGATCCCGGTGTGGATCGCGAGCTCCACACGATCGCCGAGCCGGCGGCCGATCCAGATCGGGACGACGAGCGCATCGCGGTTGCCGGCCTCGCGGTTACCGAGGCCGATGCGAAGGTACGGATCGCTTTCGAGGAGGTAGCGACCGCGGGTCCAGCGCAGCAGCGCCCCCACGGTGATGGCGGGCTTGACCGGATCGGTGTCGCGCAGCAGCGCACGAGCGTGCCAGGCGACGTGCGGCGTCCACTTCAGGCGTACGTCGATGCCGCTGCCTCGGTAAATGCCGGAGCAGCTCGACGCGCGCTCGCGCACACAAAACGACGAACCGGCATCGATCCGGTCTACGCTCGTGTTGCTGTGGATCACGCCCAAGGTCAGTGCGTTGGTGACGCCGAGCCACACATCCGGGGCGTACGACAGCGGGCGAGCGTGCCTGCTCCGGCCCAGATCGACCTCGGTGACGAGCCTCGCGTAGACCTCGCCGCGACCGAGCACCACCGGCTCTGCATGCGCGCGCGCGGCGACCGTCAGGATCGCCGCGACCACGAGCGCTCGCACGCGGCGACCGTAGCATGCCTGCTCGCGGCGACGCTCGGCGCCGGGTGCGTACGCGACCTCGATGAGCTCGACTCGATCTACGACGATGGCGACGGCCGGCACGTTCACTGCGCGGTCGACCTCGATCGCAAGTCGGGTCTGACGCACGCGAACCTCGACGCCGCGCTCGCTCGGGCCGCCGCGCGCGGCCAGGTCGTCGAGATCTATGCTCACAACCCGGAGAAGACGGTCGAGGTCGGCGACATCGAGTACGTGATCAAGGGCGCCGTGGATCGTGGCCTCGCGTTCGTCACGTATGCTGACTTCGCGAGCGGCGGCGGCACCGGGCCCGGGCTCGCGCTGTCGTTCGACGATGCGTCGGTCGCGCCCTGGTACGAGCTGCGCTCGCTCTTCGATCGCTACGGCGCGCGCGTCACGTTCTTCGTCAGCCGCTACGCCGCGCTCCAGGACGACGAACGCGCGATGCTGAAGGTGCTCGCGGCCGACGGCCACGCTATCGAGGCTCACACCGTCAACCACCTCAACGGCCCGAGCTACGTCGAGGCGCACGGGATGACGGCGTATCTGCGCGACGAGGTGCTGCCGTCGATCGAGGTGCTGCAGGCCGATGGCTACGAGGTCACTGCGTTCGCGTATCCGTTCGGTGCGCGCACCGACGAGACCGACAAGGCGCTACTCGAGCATCTCCCGGTGTTGCGCTCGGTCACGTTCCCGCGCGGTGGCGTCGTGAGCCCGTGTCCCGAGTGAGCGCCAGCCCGGCCACGCGGCAGAAGCAGCTGTCCCGGCGTCTCGGCAAGCTCGCTCCGAAGGAGCTCCGGGCGCTCGGCAAGCGCGTTGCCGCCACCTCGATCGAACGCGCGCTGACGTACACGAGCGACGACGGCAAGACGCAGGTCATGCCGATCCTGCTCGCGCCGGCGTTGCTGTCACGCGCAGACGCCAGGTACATCCACGCACTGGTGCTGACGCTGTACAGCGCCGTGCGGAAGACGGCGGCCGCGCGGCTCACCGATCCGGCGGTTCGCGAGATCCTGCCACTCGGCGAGCGCGAGGAGGAATGGCTGCGCCTGTCGCCTGGCGGCGCAGCGCCGATCATCGGTCGGTTCGACATGAACGTCGATCCCGCCGTCGGTGCGCGTGGTGCGAGCTTGCTCGAGTTCAACGGCTGCGCGATCGGAGGCCTGCACTATGGGGCCGCCGTCTCCGACGTGGTGCGCGAGCGCGTGGCTCACCTCGGGGACGAGCTGCGCGTGGGCGCGCCGCACTCGATGGCCGAGGCGTGGATCGAGCACTGCAGGACGCACACGCGATCGCTCGGCCACGCGGGAGACCGCATGCACATCGTGTGGCTCGAGGACCGCGCGTGGGAGACCGGGATCACCGAAGGGCCCACGCTCGTCGAGATGCTGCGCGCCGCGGGTCACAAGGCCGCGGTGTGCGATCCGCGTGACCTCGCGCTGGTCGCCGGTGAGATCCACCACGACGGGGAACGCGTGGACGTGTGCTATCGCGCGATCGAGCTGCGCGACCTGCTCGCGATCGAGGACGAGACCGGTCCGCTCACGGTGCTCCGCGCCGCCGTGGCGATGAACCTCGTGCTATCGCCGCTCGAGGGCGACCTCGACCACAAGAGCATCCTCGAGGTCTGGAGCTCGAAGCGGTTCACGAAGCTGTTCACGCCGGCCGAGCGCAGATTGCTCGCACGCCACGTGCTGTGGACCCGCATCCTCACCGCGCGCGCCACGGATGGTCTCGGAGGCGCCGACGTCGATCTGCCCACGCACGTCAGGAAGCAGCGCGCGAAGCTCGTGATGAAGCCGATCCGCGCGTGCGGCGGCGAGGGCATCCTGATCGGCAAGGACACCTCGCAGCGGGTGTGGGATCGCGCGGTGGCACGAACGATCAGCGGCGCCGAGCCCGCCGTGGTCCAGCGCTTCATCCAGACCGCCACGATCGATTCGCCGGTGGTCCGCGGCACCCGGATCGCGCACGAGCGCCACTTCACGACGTTCGGGTTCTATGCCTCGCCGTCGGTGCTCGGCATCCTCGGTCGCGCCGCGCCGTTTCGCGTGGTCAACGTGTCTCGCGGAGGTGGCCTGCTCGGCGTCGTCGTGGTGTAGGCTCGACCATGCTCGGCAGATCGATCGTGATCGCGCTCACAGCGCTCGGGGCGTGCGGTGGAAGCAAGGCCGGCGATGGTCCCGATGCGGGCGACGACGCGGCGCCTGCTGCGCCCGAGGTCATGGTTCCGCGCACCGGCATCACCGCCGAGCAAGTGGCGGTGCTCGTCAACGACGACGATCCACTCTCGGTCCAGATCGCTACGTACTACGTCACCGCGCGCGCCATCCCTGCAGCGAACGTCGTGCACCTGCACGTGCCCGCCGGCGCCGGCCTGTCGGTGGCCGCGTTCACGCCGCTCAAGGCGGCGGTGGATGCCGCACTCGCCGGCACCGACGTGCAGGCGATGGCGATCACGTGGACGCAGCCGTACGTGGTCGACTACATGTCGATCACGAGCGCGTTCGCGCTGGGATACATTCCCAAGGATCCGACGACGAACGCGTGCAGCAACATGAGCCCGAAGTGCGGGCCGGATAATCCGTACGTCGCGGATCCGAAGTCCACGTCGCCCTTCACGGACCACGCGTTTCGGCCCGCGATGATGATCCCGGCCGCGACGTTCGAGGAGGCGAAGGCGCTGATCGATCGCGGCGTGGCCTCCGACAACACGTGGCCGATGGGCAGCGCCTATCTGATGAGCACGAGCGACGGCATTCGCAGTGCGCGCTGCGTGCTGAACCCGACGTACGGCTACATCAACGAGTGCCAGAAGTTCCTCGATACCTGGGACACGAGTGCGTCCGGGATCGACGCGAGCATCGTCATGGCCGACAGCGTCATGGGCAAGACCGACGTGCTGTTCTACGTTCAGGGGCTCGCGAGCGTGCCGAACCTCGCGACGAACACCTATCTGCCGGGCGCCGTGGCTGATCACCTGACCTCGTACGGCGGTCAGGTCCCGACGTCGGGGCAGATGAGCTGCTTCGAGTTCATCAAGGCCGGTGCCACCGGGAGCTTCGGCACCGTGGTCGAGCCGTTCGCGTTCCAGCAGAAGTTCCCGGACCCGCGCGTGCTGATTCCGCGCTATGTCGGCGGCAACACGCTCGTGGAGGCGTACTGGAAGTCGGTGGCGTCGCCCGGCATGGGCCTGTTCATCGGCGAGCCGCTCGCGCGCCCGTTCGGCACGGGCTTTCGCTCGCAGTTTGTCGATGGTGCGTTGACCATCGAGACCACGGCGATGATCCCCGGTCACACGTACGTCATCGAGGCCGGCGACTCGACCGCAGGTCCGTTCACGCCGGTGATGTCTGGGCTCACCGTCGCGAAGTACCAGCGCAAGGTGTTCACGATTCCCGGCGCGACCGCGCGGGCGTATCGCTTCCGCGAGTGACTAGCGATTGCAGGCCGGCAGCGTCTGGCTCGCGCACACGGGCGGCGTCGCGCCGGTGACCACGGCCTCGGTCCACGCGACCACGTCCTCGATCTTCTTCTCGAGGATGGTGTCGTGGGTCGAGGCTGCATCGGTACACAGATCGGGCTGCACACCTTCCGCGCGCAGCTTCGCCACGTCGCATGCGGCCTCGCCGGCAGCCGGCATCACCTGGTCCGCCAGGCCCTGCGTGATCAGCACCCGTGCGCCATGTGCATCGGCGGTCACGAAGTCGCTGACCATCCAGTCGTGGAACAGCTTGCCGGTGCCGGTGCAGCCCGGGACGCTGTCGATGCACGCGATCACTTGAAGTCGAAATGCGTCGTCGACGAGATCGCGCAGGTATGGCTGTTGCCCGTCGAGCGCGCCGCCGAGCGGCACGGTGCACAGCGACTCGATCGAGCTGACGATGCTCGAGCGCTGGCTCGCAGGGAACGCGTCGCCCGCGGCTGCCACGCCTACGCGGTTGGTCATGAATCCATAGTGGCGCAGCACGGCCACGGTCGGCGACGAGAGCCCCGCGAGCGCGGTGATGTCACCGGGGTTGCGCAGGATCTGCTCGTAGCCGAACGAGCGCGTCGAGATCGGCCACTCGGGCGCGATCGCCGCAACGGCCTCGAGCGTGTGCTTGCCAGTCATCGTCATCTCGAGCGCTTGCGCACCGAGAACGATGCCGCCGCCCTGGCTGTAGCCGACCGCGCCGACCGCATCACCGACGACGTTGCCCGGGATCAGCGCACGCAGCGCGAGCGCTCCGTCGAACAGCTGGGCGACCTCCTCGTGGGTGTCGAGGTACGCATGCACGCCATCGTTGCCGAGACCGGCGTAGTCGGGCGTGATCGTCACGAACCCACGCGCGGCGAACGGTAAGGCAAGGTTCGTCTCGGGCGTCGCGTCCTTCGACGGCGCGCAGGAATCGGCGATGCCCGAGGTCGGGCGGCCGATCAGCACGATCGGCGCCGGGATCGCGCGCGGCACCAGCGGCAGATACGCGGTGGCGGTTGTGATCGCGACGCTGCCATCGCTGCGCACCGTGCGGTACGCGAGCTTGACCACGCGCGCACCGGTCTGCGCCGTGACGCCCTCGGCCCCGTTGGCTGCCATCGCGGCCTGCACCTCGGCCTGCGTCAGCTTCGTGCCGAGCGCGCACGCGGCGATCGATCCGCGCGCACCAGCGCCGGGTTGCGCGGCGTAGATGCCCTCTGCCGTCGACGTGCACGGCGGATCGGCGGTCCACACGCCGGGCGCCACCGGAGCGTCGGGCGCGATGCTCGCATCCGGCGTGCCGTCGTCATCTCCCGGCGTTCCCGGCGAGCTCGAGCTGCACGCCGCCAGGAGCGCCGCCCCCAGGGCAATGCGTTTCACAGGAGCGTCATAGCGAGCACCGGTCGCCCGCCACAACGAACAGCCGTGTGACAGCGCGAATGTTACCGAAAGTACAAACGCCCCGCGGCGAACCGCGAGGCGTGGGAAGCGAGGCCAGGTAGTTAGAGCTGCTTACTCGAACGAGAGCTTGACCGAGTTGACCTTGCCGGTGTCCTGGGCCGCGTTGTCGACGACCTTCAGCGACCAGCGCGAGTTTGGAGCCGAGCCAACTTCGGCCGCCGACAGGTTGTAGGACTCGACGATGTTCGCCGCGGAGCCGCCCTGGTTGACGCGGAGGTCCTTGACCTTCGTGCCGTCCTTGAGGAGCGTCAGCGTGAGGTCACCCGAGTAGGTGTGGGTGATGTCGACCGAGACGGTGAGGGTGACGGCGCCGGTGACGCCGGTGACCGGAACATCGACCGAGACGCCGGTGGCGCTGTTGTCCGGGATGGCAGAGCCGGGAGTCGCGGTGAACACCTTGGCCGGGCCCGTGCCGCCGCCACCGGTGGAGGTGGAGATCGACTTGGTGATCAGCTCCTTCACCTTCGCCACGTTGACGTTCGGGTTCGACGGGTTGTAGCGACCGGTCGGGGTCCACAGGAAGTCGATGTGCGTGTCCTCGGAGTCCGCGCAGAACCGACCGCCGATGATCTTGCCGGCCGTGTTGACCTCGAGGATGTAGTGGTAGTCGTCGGTCGAGATGTTGTTCTCGAAGCCCATCGGGCGGGTGCTCGCGGCGCCCTCGGTGATGTACTTGACCGTCATCTGGACCTCGTAGAGGTCCTTCGCGGCGTTGTTGTACTTCCACGTCGAGCCGGTGGCACCGACGCAGGTGTTCGCCTTCGAGGCGGTGACCTTGACCTGCTTGGTGACCTCGTAACCGACAACGGGCTGGTTCCACACCTCGGCGTTGGCGGTGCGATCCTCGATCAGCGGCAGCTGTGCGAGCCCGAGGAAGTTGGTGATGATGACGTGGAGCGAGCCGGGGTTGCCGTCGCGGCACGCCTCGTTCGCATCGCCCGTCGGGCCATGCGAGACCTCGAGGGAGTTGCAGCGACCGCCGAGCATGATCGCGCTCGTCGAGTCGAAGATGTTCTGGGTCAGGGCCTTGATGTCGCCGACCTCGAAGGTCTGGCCGTTCATCGTCACCGAGTGCTGCGGCTCCGGCATCAGCAACGAGGCAGGAGTCCAGGCGTGGCAGGTGCCCCACCAGCCGGCGACGCCATCGGCATCCTTGTCGCCGAAGCACTCGTCGATCTTGCCGTCGCCGTTGTTGTCGATGCCGTCGTGCATCTTGCCGCCGCCCTGGAAGTTCTTCGACTGCCACGATGCGGCCGGGCCGGCGCATCCATAGTACGTGTCCCACTTGGCCTTCGAGCCGGTGCCGCAGATCTCGGCGGGCATCGCCGCGCAGCCGGCCGCGTTGTTGAATGCGGCGTCGTACTTCTCGAGCGGCGACTTCACGCCGGCGCCCTGCCAGCGAGCGTTGTGCGATCCTTCCGACGTCGGCCAGTAGGTGTCGGCCCATGCGGCCGGAATGCGGCCCACGGCGTCGGGGAACTGCGACTTCCACGTCGGCGTCTTCAGCGAGCCCTTCTTCGGCAGCGCGGACAGCTTGTACTGCAGGCTCTGCGACATCTGCGCAGGGTTGTTCGTGGGGTCCCACGCGTCCGCCTTGCCATCCGAGCTCGGCGCCGCGCAGTCGATGTCGCCCGGGAGACACTCGTCGCCCGCGTTGTCATCCGCACAACCCATGAGCTGTACCGAACCGAGGAGGGTGAGACCGAGACCCGTGAGGAACGCGCGCTTCATGCGCAGACCCTTGAGCACTGTCTGTGCCACGCTGGTTCGATCGCAGTTCTAACCACTTGAATGGTCGGACCGGCAACCCGACTAGCCGATCCTGGTGGGGTCAATCAAGCCGCTTGCCGGCTCCCACGGCTTCCATGACGCACTGAACCATCGGGCTGTCAGGCGAGTCCGAGTCACCAGTGATAGCGTCGATCTCGATGAGGCTCGCGGTGCTGCTCGTGCTCGCCGCCTGCCATGGTAGCGGCACTCCGCGGTCGCCGCTGGTGCTACGCGATGCGTGCGCGGCAACCGAGTACTGGACCGGTACCGCGTGCGCCGCGCGTGGCGATAGCGCGGCGAAGCTCGCGGAGAGCAAGAAGGCGCTCGATGACGCGCAACCCGAGATCGCGAACGCCGCGCTCGATGCCGCTGCGAAGGCCGGCCCGCTCGATCACGAATCGAACATCATCTTGTGGGAGCAGCGCGGCATCTCGGCGTCGTTCGACGAGGACGCACCGCGCGCGCACGACGCGTTCGACATGCTGCTCGCCCTCGATCCGGGTCACTTCCTCAGCTACCAGATGTCGACGCGCGCGACATTCAAGTTCGAGGCGGTGCGCAACGAGACGAAGTCGCGCAGTGCGCCCGCGGTCGAGGTCGACTGGGCGTTCGGGCAGCGCGTCGGAGCGCCGGTCGCGATCGACGTCAGCGTGCTCGCGGATCCGAAGCAGTTTCTGAGTCGCGCGACGCTGTTCGTGCGCACGCGTGGCGAGACGCGGTGGCGGGCCGCGGATGTTCCGCTCGCCGGCAAGGAGCATCACCTCGTGCTCCCGGCGATCCGCGCGGACAAACCCGTGTCGCTCGAGCTGTACCTGAAGGCGTACGACGAGCGCGGCAACGAGGTGCTGACGTGGGCGCAGCCGACGCGGCCGCGTGAGATTCCTCTGCGCTACGACCGGCCCCGCCCATGGTGGCAGAAGTGGTGGGTGATCACGATCGCGGGCGCGGTCGTCGTCGGTGGCACCGCGGGCATCGTCTACGCCGTTACCCGAGAGCCGGCGTCCACCGTGAACGGCACGGGCGTGGTCCACTGACACCGGGCGTGGTACACGACGGTTCGTGCGCACGCTCACCTCGGTGCTCGGGAACTCGCAGCGCCTCGATGGTGGCGCGATGTTCGGAAACGCACCCAAGGCGATGTGGCAGGGCTGGATCGAGCCCGATGATCAGAACCGGATCCCGCTCGCCTGCCGCTGTCTCGTGATCCGCGATGGTGGCAAGACCATCCTGCTCGAGACCGGCATCGGCGCCTTCTTCGATCCGAAGCTGCGCGACCGCTACGGCGTGGTCGAGCCTCACCACGTGCTGGTGCAGTCGCTCGCGGACATCGGCGTGCGGCCCGAGGATGTGGACGTGGTCGTGTTCTCGCACCTTCACTTCGATCACGCCGGCGGAGCGCTGACCGCGTTCGCCGAGGGCGCGAACCCGCAGCTCGTGTTCCCGCGCGCGATCTATGTGGTCGGCGCGGAGGCGTGGCAGCGCGCGGTGTCGCCGCACGCACGCGACAAGGCGTCGTTCATTCCGGGCATGACGAACCTGCTCGCCGGCAGCGGCCGCCTCGAGCTCGCCGCCTCGGATCGCGCGGCTGCACTCGGCTATGGCTACCGCTTCCATCGCAGCTCCGGGCACACGCCCGGCCTGTTGCTGACCGAGGTCGAGATGCCGAACGGCCCGGTGCTGTTCGCGTCGGATCTGATCCCCGGTCGCGCATGGGTGCACCTGCCGATCACGATGGGCTACGACCGCTACCCCGAGTTGTTGATCGACGAGAAGTCGACGCTGCTCACCGATCTGCTCTCGCGCAACGGCCGGCTGTTCTTCACGCACGATCCGAAGGTCGCGATGGGAACGGTCGCGCGCGACGCGAAGAACAAGTTCTCGACGATCGACGAGCTCGCGGTCGTCAAAGACCTCGCCGCGTAGCCATCCGGAACAGCAACGGCCGCCTGGTGGGCGGCCGTCGTGTCACGCGAGCGAAGCGTTAGTTCGCGTCGCAGCTCGTCTCCGACCAGCGGCCGAGGAAGCCACCGGCGCGCTCGTTCGGGCCGGGGAAGTAGACGCCGTGGAGCTGGCCGTGGTCGCCCTGGCGATCGAGCCAGCGCGCGACGAACTTGCCGTTCTCGTAGGTGCCCTTGACGAGACCCATGAAGTGACCGTCGCGGTTGATGAACTTGCCGAACATCACGGCGTCGCCATTGCTGCGCTCGCCGGCGATGCCGCGGATGTGACCGACGGGCTCGCCATCGGAGTTCGCGACAACGCCGAGGTAACCATTGAGCTTTGGCGACAGCGCGTGCCAGCGTCCGCGGAGGAAGCCATGCGCGCAGCTATCGTTACGGCGGTGGCCGGCGATCAGGATCCGGTTGCCGTCGCCAGCGTCGACGACGATCGGGCCGGTCGCGAGCTGCGCGAGGTCGATCGTGTGTGCCGTGCCGGTCACCGGCGTGTACGTGAGCGTGAGGGGGGACGTGCCCGGCTGCGGGTCGAACACCGTGAGCGCGAGGCCATCTGCGGCGGGGCGCGTGACGGAGGTGAAGCTGATCACGTCGCGCGAGGTGCGCGGGAGCACGCGATCCGTCGCCTGCTCGAACGCGATGCGGCGGCGGACCAGCATGCCGCCGCGCGAGATGCGGAGGTCGCCGCTCCAGTCACGCGCGGTGGTCGCGTCGCGATCGGCGGGGAACCGACCCCACACGATGATCAGATCGCGCGCTTCGATGTTCACGCCCGGGCCCGGATGCGCGAGCTCGGTCATCGTCGGATCGGCCGCCATCTCGTCGGCGACCGCCGTATCGGCCTCGATCTCTGCTGCCGCGAACTGCTGATCGGCGTCGAACATCGGCGCCTCGTCGGCGGTGTCGAGGCCGCCGTTCTCCTGCTCGAGCGCCGTGGCGACGTCCTCGGTGGTGGACGGGGTGTTGTCGACGCAGGCGGTGGTGGTGGCGGCGAGGAGGAGAGCAAGGGGAAGCTTGGCGCGCATCGGAGAGGCTCCTGGTTTGGGAAGGAAACAGTTCGTGGGGAGGACTGGAGCAACCCTCCGGCCAACCGATAACTGCACGTTCTCCCTGGGGGAACCCCGGAACACGGTACCTCCACGTTCCGATCGCGACGTAGGCCCCCGCGGCCGCTGGAACCTCGAGGTACCGCTACGGTTCCTGAAGGCTGAGCGTGGCGCCATCGCGCAGCTCGAACGCCTTCTCGAACACGATCTCGCCGGTGTCAGGAGCGAGGAGCTGCAGGGTGTGCGAGCCCGCCGGGAACTTCTTGCGGAGCATCGGCGTGACGCCGATCGTGCGGCCGTCGACCACGACGTTCAGATATACGCCGCCCGGCTTGTTGCGGATGTTGAGGATGCCCTGCCCCGTCGCCTGCACCGGCGCCGCGTCGACCACGACGGGGAGCTCGGCGGCGTCCTTCTGGACGGTGCGACCGGCGTCGTTCGCGAGCCGGCGTCCGGCGGCATCGACCGCGGCGTCGAGCGGGGGTAGCGCGATCTCGTGTGCGTCGACCGAGGGCGGCGGCGAATCGACCGGAGCATCGGCGGCGATGAAGAGATCGATCGGCACGCCGGCATCGCGCTGCGGTTCGCTGCTCTTGCGCGTCATCATCACAGCGGCGAACACGCCGAGCAGCGCGAGCAGCGCGAGCAGCACCGGCAGCGCGAGGCTCTTGCGCGGGACACGATCCAGCGAGCTATCGCCGTCGACGTTCGCGGGCAGGTGCGTGGCGCCGCCGGGAGGCTCCGCAATGGCCGGTGTCGCGGCTGCGAGCTGCGTGCCGGCGGTCGCGATCGGACCGACCTCGGTCACCGTGCCAGTCGTGCGGCCGATCGGTATCGGCTCGTCTCTCCCGGCGAGCACGCTCGACAGCCAGGTGCGATGCGCCGCGCGCGGCTGGGCGAGCTCGCGATCGGCCCACGCGGCGAGCGTCTCGTCCCCGGCGTTCGCGATCACCCGTTCGAGCTCCTCCGCGAGCTGCGCGGCGGTCTGCGTGCGCCGTTCGACATTGCGATCGAGCGCGTTCATCACCACGGCATCGAGTCCGATCGGCAGCGGCTCACCGAGGATCAGCGACGGAGGCTTGATCTCCTGGTGCTCGACGGCGCGGGCGACGGCGTAGATCGAATCCCCGTCGAACAGGCCCTGCCCGGTCAGCAGCTCGTGCAGCACCACGCCGAGCGAAAACACGTCGCTGCGCCGATCCATCGCCTCGTTCTTCACCTGCTCGGGCGACATGTACGGCGGCTTGCCCTTCACCGTGCCGAACTCCGTGACCGGAGCCTGGCGGTTCTTGACGAGCGCGATCCCGAAGTCGATCACCTTCACGTGGCCGTCGAAGCCCAGCATCAGATTGTCGGGGCTGATGTCGCGGTGGACCACGCCCATGATCGTTCCGTGGTTGTCGCGAGCCTCGTGCGCGGCGTGGAGCCCGCGCGCGGCCTCGGCGATCGCGCGCGCGGCGATCGCCGGTGGCAGCCGACTCTCGACGAGCCCGCGGAACGAGTTGCCCGCGACGTACTCCATCACCATGTAGAGCGTGCCGCCCTCCTCGCCGAAGTCGTGCACGGTCGCGATGCCCGGATGATTGATGCGCGCGAGGATCGCCGCCTCGTCGAGGAACATCGCGCGTACGGCCTGCGCGGCCGCGTACTCGGGACGGATGGTCTTGATCGCGACGAGCTGCTCGAACGTGCCCGGGCCCTTGCGCCGGCCGAGCAACACCGCGCCCATGCCGCCGGACTTCAGCTCGTGCAGGATCTCGTAGGCGCCGAACCTCGTGGTCACGATCGTCTTCTACTCGGGGGCTTCGGTGTCGTCGCCGGGGCGATCGACGATGCCGTGCTTGTACAACAGCTCGCGGAAGTGCCGGCGCGAGAGACCGGCATGCTCCGCCGCGCGGGTGACATTGCTCGCATTGGACGAGAACACGTTGGCGACGTAGCGCTTCTCGAACTGGTCGTTCCAGCGCTCCTTCGCTTCCTTGAACGGCAGCGCCGTATCGACGACCTCGGACAGCTGGGCATGCCCCTGCGCGGCGCCGGAATCGAGCCACAGGCGAAGATCTCGGAACGCCGCGTTCGGTCCCGACAGCGCCCACGCGCGTTCGAGCACGTTGCGGAGCTCGCGGACGTTGCCCGGCCACGCGTGGCGGCGCATGCGCTCCAGGTTGTCGCCGTCGATCGGGCCGGGAGCGGTGCCGCGCCGCGCGTAGAGCGTGGCGATCAGGTGCGGGAGATCCTCGAGGCGATCGCGCAGCGGCGGGAGTGCGACGTGGACCACCGCGAGCCGGTAGAACAGATCGAAGCGGAACTCCTTTGCCGCGACCATGCGCGAGAGGTCGCGGTGCGTGGCGGCGATGACACGCGTATCGACGGCGATCGGCCGATCGGCACCGAGCGGCTGCACAGTCTGCGCCTCGAGCACGCGCAAGAGCTTCGCCTGCGCCGCGAGCGGAAGCTCTCCCAGCTCGTCGAGCACGAGAGTCCCGCCCGTCGCCTCGACGAACGCGCCCTTGCGATCGCGATCCGCGCCGGTGAACGCACCGCGCACGTGGCCGAACAGGTGCGAATCGATGAGGTTCTCGGCGATCGCACTGCAATCGACCGTGACGAACGGCCCCTTCGCGCGCGCCGACGCATCGTGGATCGCCTTCGCCGCGAGCTCCTTGCCGGTGCCCGACTCCCCCTCGATCAGCACGGTGGCATCGGTCGGCGATGCCATCTCGAGCACCGCGAACAGCTCGCGCATCGCCACCGAGCTGCCCGCCATCGCGCCGAAGTGATCGTTGTCGCTCGGTGGGAGAGACGGTGCATCGCTCGCGGCGAGGCGCACACTGGTCCCGCCGAACTTCACGGTGGCACCTGCAGGGACCACGAGCTCCCCGACCTTGGTGCCCTGCCACCAGGTGCCGTTCGTAGATCCGAGGTCCTTGATCCGGATGCCATCGGGAACGATCGCGAGCTCCGCATGTCGGCGTGACACCTGCGGATCCGTCAACACCAGCTCGCACGACGAGTGAGCCCCAACGACGATCGGCCGGGCCCCCAGAGCGATCGGCGCGGGGGTGCTCGCCACCGGCTGGCCCAGGACTTGAAGCGTGTAGGAGCGTGCAGCCGTACGTCCCTTCGTCGCCGTCATGGCCAACCCGGTCTGGATCATCGTCCGCCGGTCGAGCGTCACGCTCGCAGTCTAACCTGATACGGTCCGCGTCGATGCGGTTGGCGGTGTTGCTCGTGATCGGCCTCTCTGCGTGCGGCGACGACCTGTCGCTCGTGGTCGACGTGACCCACCGCATCCCGGTCGCCAGGACGGTGATCTCGGTCTACGAGTCCGACTCCGTCGACTGCACGAAGATCGAGTTCGGCGATGTCGACGCGGACGGACTCTCGGCCGCGCTCGTCGCCGAAGAGGTCCATGACGCGAACGGGGTGAGCGGGAACCTCGATGGCATCTCGCGCACCAAGCGCAAGTACGTCGTCGCGCGCGGCTACGACGCGGACGGCACGCTGCTCACGGCCGGCTGCGAGATCAAGGATGTCGTCGGCGGCACGGACCACGTCGCGGTCAACGCTGACGAGGCGCTCACGGTATCCGCGATCCTCGATGCCACCGATCCCGCATACACGTTCGTCGTGATCGCGTCGGCGCCCGATGGCGGGGCGCCGGCCGTGCATCGCAAGGTCTCGTGGCAGGTCTACGGGCCCGATGGTACGCAGCCGATCCGCACCGACCTGGCCGACATGGTGCCCCCGGATCCGAACCAGCCACAGGAGTCCGACTGGGTACCGTCGAAGGCGGCATGCACCAATAACAATGGCATCACGCGCATCCATCCGGTGCCCCCGCATCAGATCGGCGGATTCGCGACGCGGATCCGCGCATCGTGGGCGGCGAACACCCTGCCGCTGCAATCATCACTGTCCAGGGTTGATCCCGCCGCGGTCGCGGTCCTCCACCCACCCGCCGGGGTGACCCGACCGTGCGCGATCAAGATCTCGGGCGGTCAGCATCGTCTGGTGTGTCTCGACAACGTGACACCCGGTCCGGGGAACGTCGCGCGCGAGCTCCAGGTCACCGCCGGCGCGGGTCGCGGTACTGCCACCCAGACGAACATGGTCGCGCTCGCGGGCGCGCCCATCGCCGTCATCTCGGTGCCGACGACCGGCGGCGGGCGCGACGTCTATGTGGTCGATAGCGCGGGCGCGGTCGTGCCGGTGTTTGCCTCGACCACGCAGACGCTGTTGGCGTGCGCCGCATGCACGGTGACCGACGCCGTCTACGCGCCGCCATGCACCGACGATCCTGACGCGAAGATCTTTCTCCAGACCGGCGCCACGCAGTTGCGCTCGCTGACGCTCGGCACGAGCAAGCGCGACATCATTACCGGCTTCCTCCCCGCGGCCACGTCGATCACCGGCACACTCGACAGCATCGCGCTCGAGCAGGCCGGGTGTGTCACCCAGGTCGTGCCGAAGCTGGGCAACAAGCAGCGCCAGGTCGTCACGTTCTCTGCGATTTCCAGCGTGATGGTGTCGGGCGCCCCCGTCACGTTCCCGAGCTCCCATGCCTTCTATAGCTGCGGTGGCGTGTTGTGCAGCAAGCTCGACTTTCCCGTCGGCGAGGCAGGAACGTCGTTCGTCCAGCTCGACGCGAGCGACAACCGGATCCTCGGCGCATCGGTCGATGCAACCGGTGTGGTGATCAGCTCGTGGGTGGTCGTTCCCGATCCGGCCGGCGGTGCGCTGCATCGGCTGGTCGAACGTGATCGCGTTCCCGCCGCATCGATCCCGAACCGGCTCGTCGCCGGAAAGCTCGATGATGACGCGGGCTACGACCTCGTCTGGGACATCCCCACCAAGCGCGGTGGAACGCTCGAGATCGCGTACTCGCGGATGGCTGCCGGCCAGCGACTGGAGGCCGTCTCCAACCCGCAGCTCCTGACGATCTCCGATCTGCAGATCGACGACATCTCGAACGACGGCTTCCCCGATCTGATCGCGATCGGCGCGATCGGCGCGGCAGTACCGATCGTGATCATACCGACCCACGTCGCGCCGCTCGATACGACTGTCACCGCCGAACAATGCAACTGATCCTCTGTGCCGTGCTCGTGCTCGCGGCGTGCGGCGGAACCAAGCCCGCACCGCACAAGCCGACCGTGGACACCGTGTCCATCGCGGCGGAGATCGATGCCGAGCAGGCGGACCTCGCGGTCATCCTGCATCGCGATCGCGTGGACTGCGCCGCGCTCGCGACGAATCTGAGAACGCTGTTCGCGAAGATGACGGCGAGCTTCGCGCGTGCGAAGGAGATCCAGAAGGATCCTGCGGTCGCGAAGCAGCTCACCACCGACATGAAGCGCTACGACGCTGCCGCCGCACTGCGCGCCGCCGCGATCGATGCAGAGGTCGATGGACCGTGCGTGCACGACACGGCGGTGCGCGGCGTGCTGATGACGATGCCGACGCTGTGACACGGCACGATCGCCGTGCGACCATGTCGAGCATGACGCGCGTGCTGTGGATCGCGTTGGCCGCGGTCGTATCGTGTGGCCATCCCGCTCCAGCCCCTGCCCCGCCGGTCACGCCACCGGTCGCGCCTGCTCCCGCCGCCGATGCGGCAGTCCCCACCGACCTCGATCACGATCTGCCGAGACTCGCGAGCCGCTCGACCCAGATGTACCAGGAGGTCGCAGCTTCCTTCGTCGCCGTCGGTGAGGACTGCGCGGCCGCCACGGCGAAGCTCACGGCGATCCAGAAGAGCTACGCCGATGTGATGACCGCGATCGCGAAGGTGCTGCACGATGGCCGCGCCCGCGAGCTGCGCGCCGCGCTCGAGCCCAGCTCGGACACCCTCGACGCCGCCGCGAAGTCGATCGTCGATTCGAAGACGATGCGCAAGTGCTCGCCCGATCGCGCGTTCACCGCCGCGTTCGATTTCATCGGAGCACCCCCGTGACGAGGCGGGCGATCGTCCGCGCTGCGGCGGTCGTGCTCGCGGTCGCCTGCGGCCTCGCACTCGCGCAGCCCGCGTCCTCCCCTCCACCGGCAAACGGATCAGCGGCGGCAGGTTCGGCTGCGCTTGGTTCGGCCTCACCGGCGGCAGGTTCGGCTGCGCTGGGTTCCGCCTACGCGGGTTCAGCGTCGGGCTCGACATCGGGATCGGCATCGGGCTCGGCATCGGGCTCGGGTTCGGCAACGGGCTCGGGCTCGGGTTCGGGTTCGGCATCGGGCTCGGGTTCGGGTTCGGCATCGGGCTCGGCTGCTCGCTCGGTGGGCTCGGCATCGGGCTCGGCTGCTCGGCCGGCGGGCGCGCGCGGTGGTGCGGCAGCCGCGGGCTCCGGTGCGGTCGTGCCGCCGACACGGGAGACGACGAAAGAGAGCTCGCTGTTCGCGATCAAGATCATCGGCGGACTGCTCGTCCTGGTCGTGCTCGCGTACCTCGGCGGCCATCGTCGCGTCGTACGGTTCCAGGAGCAGCTCGGCATCAGCGGCGTGATCACAGCCGGCTTCCCGTTCGTCGCGCTCGGCCTGGTCGCGAGCCTGCCCGCGATCGACATCCTGAGCGGCGACGTCCTGCATCGCCTGCAGCCGGTGCTCCATTTCGGCCTCGGCTGGCTAGGCTTCATCATCGGCGCGCAGCTCGACATCCGTGTCCTCGATCGCGTGCCCAAAGGCACCGCGTACTTGATCCTCGTCGAGGCCTTGGGCCCATTCGGGATCACCGCCGCCGGTTGTGGCGCCGTGATGCTCGCCTTCGGCCTGTCATGGAGGGACCCAGCCGTATGGCGCGATGTGATCCTCCTCGGTGCTGCCGCGGCGATGACCGCACCGCGCAAGTTCCGCGGCTTCGCGAACCGCACCTGGCACGAGGGCCGCGGTGTCGACATCCTGCTCGGCCAGCTCGACGAGCTGATCGGCGTGATCGGCCTGTTGTTCATCACCGCCTATTTCCGCGGGGCGACCGAGACCACCTGGCAGATCCCGAACACGGCGTGGGTGTTCGTGTCGCTCGGTCTGGGGGTCGCGATCGGCGTGTTGATCTTCGCGATGGTCCGGGTTCCGACCTCGAACGCGGAGTTCCTCGCGGTGGTGCTCGGCGCGATCGCTTTCGCCTCGGGCCTCGCCGGCTACCTCCACCTCTCGCCGATCGTGATCTGCTTCCTCGCCGGCGTGCTCGTCACGAACTTCCCGAACGAGCAACGCGCGAGCATCTTCCGGATCCTCAATCACCTCGAACGCCCGGTACATCTCCTGTTCTTGATCATCGCCGGCGCGATGTGGGACGTCTGGGATTGGCGCGGATGGGCGCTCGTCCCCCTGTTCGTGATCGGTCGGGTGGTCGGCAAGTACACCGGCGTGATCGCGTCGAAGACGGTGGTCGGTTCCTTGCTCCCGGCGGGCTTCGCCGACCAGCGGCAGCTCGTCCAGCCGATGTCGGGCCTCTCGATCGCGCTCGTGATCAGTGTGAGCAGCCTGTACGCCGATCCAGGGCTCACCTGGGTGGTGACCGCGGTGATCGGTGGCTCGATCGTGACGGAGTTCCTCGTGCAGCTGACCATGCGCGAGGGTGACCGCGCGGCACCGGTACCGATCGACGAGCTTGAACGCTCTGCGCCGATCGACGAGATCGACGAGCTCGACGATGGCGATGACGATGCCGACGGCCCGATCTATCGCGACGAGCCCGAGGTTCCCGTGCGCGCAGCCACCCAGCCTCCGACGGGTGACAAGAAGGGCAAGCCGTGATCCCGTTCCTCCTGCTCCTCGCCGTGACGGGCCTGATGCAGGCGGCGCGCAGCTTCTCCACCGTGATCGGTACGAGCGCCACCGAGCTCGCGTTCGGCTTCCTCCTGCTCGGCGCGTACTTCACGGCGCGCGTGGTCAGCCAGCTCGGCCTGCCGAGGCTGACCGGATATCTCCTCGCCGGCGTCCTCGCCGGGCCCTTCGTGCTCGATCTGGTGACCACCGAGATGGCGGGCTCGCTTCGCGTGGTCAATGGCGTCGCGACCTGCATCCTCGGGCTCACCGCCGGCAGCGAGCTCAACCTCAAGCGCGTTCGCCCGGTCGCGCGCACCCTGCGCTGGGTGACGGTGTGCTCGGTGATCGGCTCGATGGTCGTACTTGCCGTCGTGCTGTTCTTGATCCGTCCGTTGATCCCACTGTTTGCGGACATGACCACTACACAGAGCATCGCGGTGTGCGCGCTGCTCGGCGTGGCCATCTCGCCACAGTCGCCCGCGGTCGTGATGGCCCTGCTCTCCGAAACCAAGGCCGAGGGTCCGCTGAGTCAGTTCATGCTCGCCTCCGTCGTCGTCTCCGATCTAGCCGCCGTGCTGTTCTATTCGATCGCCGCGGCCGCCGCGGGCGTGGTGATCGGCGGCGGGCTCGACATGATGGACACGGCGCTATCCGTCGCATGGGAGCTGCTGGGCTCCGTCGTCTTCGGCGTCCTGATCGGAGTCGTGATCGGTGCGTTCCTCAATACCGTGAAGAACGGCGCCTCGCTGTTCGCGCTTCTCATCTGCGTCGTCGTCGCCGAGATCGGCGTGCACGTGCATCTCGATCCGCTGATCGTCATGCTCGCCGCCGGCATCTGGCTCGAGAACTTCTCGCGTGCCGACGCGAGCGCGCTGCTCCACGGCTTCGAGAGCGCGCAGCTCCCCGTGTTCCTCGTATGGTTCGCGCTCGCCGGCACGAAGCTCGATCTCGGCCAGCTCACGCAGACGATCATCCCGGTGCTCATCCTCGCCTCGGTGCGTGCGGCCTGGCACTTCACGGGCACCCGGTTCGCGTGCCGCCACACGAACGCTCCGCCGGCGGTGACGAAGTACGCATGGATCGCACTGGTCCCCCAAGCGGGGCTCTCCCTGGCCTTGATCGTCGTCATTCAGAACACGTTCCCGACCTTCGGCAAGGCCGCCGGCTTCCTCCTCCTCAGCGTCCTCGCGGTCAATCAGATCGTGTCGCCGGTCGTCCTCCGCGCGATGCTGATCAAGAGCGGCGAGGCGGGGAAGAAGCAGGGTGTGGACTTCGCGGCGGGCGGTCACTAAGATTCAGGCATGCCGCAGCGTCGCCCGATTCACGAGAGATTGTTCCGTGCAGTCGTCGTGATGGGCGCGGCCCTCGGCGCCTCCGCGTGCTACGAGCACGGCAGTACGCCCCCCACGCCGCCCGACGCGAGAGTCGCGGACGCCAGCAAGAGCCTCGTCGACGCGCCGCCGGTCGACGTCATCCTCATCATATGACCGAGCGGCGACTGGCCGACGACCCCACGATCGCTCTGCTCGCGCCGGCGGACCGTGACGCGCTCGCCGTGATCTGGACCGATCGAGCCCGAGCGGAGAGCGCCGTCGGCAACGTGTTTGCTCAGGTCGCCGACGAGCTGGCGGCCAGCGGTGCTCCGCCCGAGCTCGTCGGGCTCGCACGCAGCGCCGAAGCGGACGAGGCACGGCACGCCGCGGTCTGCGAGGAGCTGGCGCTCGCCTATGGCCACGACAGCGCGGCACGCCCCGAGCGTCGCGTCCGCCTGCGCGATTACGACCAGCCTACCGTCCGGTTGCGTACGGCGCTCCACGCCGTCCACGTCTGCTGCATCAGCGAGACGATCGCGACGGTGTTCGTCGAGGCATGCCTCGGTGCGTGCGAATCCCCGATGTTGCGCGAGATCCACCGCGAGCACCTCGCGGACGAGGTCCAGCACGCCCGCGTCGGGTGGGCCTACGTAGCCACGCTCAGCGCAGCGGAGCGCAGCGCGATCGCGCCCGAGCTCGCTTCCGTGCTCGAGCTCCAGCTCGACGCCTGGACCGCGCGGATCAACGACCTGCCGCTCGCCGGCGTTGCTGGTCACGGCTATCCGCCGCGCAGCGAGCTACTCGATGCCGTGCACGGGGCGATCCGAGAGCTGGTCCTCCCGGGCTTCGATCACGTCGGTATCGACTCCGCCTCCGCACGCGCCTGGTACGCCACGCGCGCCGGAGATCACTGAGTCGGGCCGCGGTTCGCCGACGCGAACAGGACGAGTGCGAGCTCCTTCGCGTCGAACCAGATGCCGTGCTTCGGGCACAGATCGATCGGCACGGCGTAGAGGTCGTGCGTCTCCATCGCTTCCTTGCAGCTCGGGCACGACAGCGGCGGGCGCACGACGCGATCGAATGGAACCTGCATC
Source organism: Haliangiales bacterium (assembly GCA_038206055.1). GTDB lineage: Bacteria > Myxococcota_A > Polyangia > Haliangiales > Haliangiaceae > JABFXX01. The sequence continues at coordinate 9,784 of JBBRBG010000061.1, read as the reverse complement.
GGCTCCGGCGGGGTCTGCATCTGCTGCATCATCTCCTGCACGTCGCCCACGCCGATCCACAATCCGCCGCACGTCGCGCAACCGCGCGCGGCGCCGGCGTCGATCAGCTCGGTGCGGCAGCGCGGACACTGCTCCAGCTCGTCGCGATAGATCACCGCTGCTGCTCGGCGATCAGCTCCGCGCGCGCTACCTCGAGCGCCGCACGCTCCTTCTCGGCCGGCTTCGGAAACTCGATCGGCAGCTGCTCGAGCGTGTCGACGATGGTCTCCGCGACCGCGCGTCGCATGAAGCTCTTGGAGTCCGCCGGAATCGCGTACCACGGTGCCCACGGCTTGCTCGTCGCGCGCAGCGTGGCCTGATACGCGGCCATGTACTCATCCCACTTCTTGCTCTCCGCGAGGTCGCCCGCGTTGAACTTCCAGTTGTCGTCCGCGTCGGTCGTGCGGTCGAGGAACCGCTTGTGCTGCTCCTTCTGCGACACGTTGAGAAAGAACTTGAGGATCACGCAGCCGTTGCGCGACCAGTGCTTCTCGGCCGCGTTGATCGATTCGAACCGCTCGTCCCACAGATCATCGAGGTTGTCGGGGCGGCGCGGCAGGCGCTGGCCATCGAGATAGCCGGGATGGATCCGCACCACGAGCGTCTCCTCGTAGTGGCTGCGGTTCCACACACCGATCCGCCCGCGCTCGGGGAGCGCGCGCTGCACCCGCCAGAGAAAGTCGTGATCGAGCTCCTCGGAGTTCGGCGCCTTGAACGAGAACACCTGACAGCCCTGCGGGTTGAGACCCGTCATCACCGATCGGATCGTGCCGTCCTTGCCGGCCGCATCCATCGCCTGGAACACGAGCAGCACCGAGAAGCGATCGTCGGCATAGAGCTTCGCCTGCAGCTTCGCGAGCTTGTCCACGGCCTCTTCGAGCGCTTCGACGTTGAGCGGCTTGCCCGGATCATCCTCGGACTCCGTCGGCGCCTTCTTGATCTTGAAGGAGTCGTCGAACGGGACGAGGAACGGGCCCTCGGGCGGCTTGAACAGAATCGGTTGGGCCATGTCCGCCGGACGATACGCTGCGCCTCTGTGACAACTTCGGTAGAAGTCGACGAATTTGCGATGACGTTGCGGTAATCCGGAAGTGACAATGTATGGTCCGTCCCCATGGCGACGACCACCTCTACTGAAGTCAAGACCGAGACACTCCCGTACCCCGAGGACGACAAGCTCGGCCCGCTCGGAACCAAGACCTCCGCGCTCTACGATTCGAGCGAGCTCCGTAAGGCGCTCCTTCGCGAGTTCGGCAGCGCGGTCCAGATCGCAAAGGACGCCGTCGGCGCGGTCGATCAGGGTGCCACCACGGCGGTCCACGCCGCCCGCAAGGGTCTGCGTCGCGCGCGTGCGGTGCTCGAGCTCGTCTCGGGTGCGCTGCCGAAAAGCGAGCGCCGCGCGGTCGGCAAGGCACTGCAGGAAGCGCGTCGCGCGCTGTCGAGCATTCGCGATCACGCGGTCGCCCCCGAGACTCTCGGGTCGTTGCCGCTCGGCGACGAGGACCGCGCCACCGCGAAGCGGATCCTCGACAACGCCGCAGAGGCGCTGCCCGCCATTCAGGAGATCAAGCAGCTGCTCGCCGAGAGCGCTGCTCGCGCCGCCGCGCAGGGCGAGGCGCTCGAGGCCGCACTCCCCGCCGAGATCGACTTCGAGGTCGTCCTCGCCGGGATCTGCGGCGTCTACGCCGAGGCCCGCCGCGCCCGTCGCGCCAGCAAGCGCTCGAAGCAGTGGTTCCACAACTGGCGCCGTCGCTCGAAGGAGCTCGGCTACCAGCTCGAGCTTCTCGCCGCGCATGCCGGTGACCGGATCGCCGCGATCCACAGCGAGATCGATGGGCTCTCCGACGCCCTCGGCCCGGCCGTCGACCTGGTGATGGTCCGCGAGTTCGTGTCGACGTACAACCAGGGCGTCGGCTCCGACGAGCTCGAACACCTCAAGGCGGCGATCGACGCGCAGCTCGCGGATCTCATGAAGAGCAGCCGCAAGGCCGGTCGCGACACGTTCGCGCAGAAGCCCAAGCGGTTCGGCAAGCGGCTGCAGAAGTCGATCAAGCGCGACCTCACGCCCGCCGACGACCAGCACTCCGACCACTCCGACCTCGCGTAGTCAGCGCAGGCTGACACGCTGGTCGCGCGCCTGGAACAGCACCACGCGCGCACCGATGCTCGCGATCGCCTCGTCGGTCGCCGATGCGTACTTCGCGTTGAGCATCAGCGCGATCGGCCGGTCGTTGACCGCGATGATCACGCGCTCGAGCGATGCCTCGGCGCGCGCGTCGGGCCGCCAGCCCATGTCGGTGGTCCACGCCGTCCCCGCCTCGACGCTGATGTCCGCGACCGTGAGGCCGTTGGCCGACTCCATGTGGAAGTTGGCGATGCCGGCGGAGAACGGGGAGATCGAATGGTGGCCGAGAACGATCGGCCGCGCGCTGACCGTGACATCCCAGCGCGCGAGCGGGCCGATCGCGAGCCGCCGGCGGAAGTCGCGCGAGCGCCACAGATCCACGAGGGCCGCGGTCTTCACGATGCCGAGCTCGTAGGTGCCGTCGAGGTGCCGCGTCACGCGGCCCGATTCGACGAGCCCGCCGATATCGAACGGCAGGAACACCTTCTTGGGCTCGCCGAGCGGGATCACGATGTGGCCATCGCGCGTGTGGCGTAGATAGCGGCCGCGGTAGAGCAGCGCGGTGAGCCCGGTCTCGCCGCCGGCATGTGCCGTCTCGCCGATCTGGTGCTCGAGCTTCCACACGAGATCCGCGTCATCATCGAAGTGGATGATCTGGCGGAACGCGATGGCGCCGCCGAAGCCATCGCTGCCCGCGGTGACCGAAAGGCGATTCCCGAGATCGAAGCACACGGGGAACCGCCCGCCCTTCTTCGTCAGCCCCGTGCACGAATCCGCGTGCGCGGCCGAGCGGAGACAACACAGGGCGAGCAGGGCCGCCGCGGCGACTAGAGGTGCGCGCGTGGCGGTGCCCACAGGCTGAACCTCAACCCGGCGTCCATGACGAACGCCCACTGGTTCGGAAGGCCCGGGATGTCATCGCGCTTCTCGCCGCCCATCGCGAGCTTGAGCGAGACCGGTTGATCGTTGATCGCGAGGACGATCGCCTCGTAGGAGACCTTTGCCTTCATCCGTTGCGCGAGCTTGCCGGTGTCGCCCATCTCGACGAAGTACCGCGGTAGCTCGTGCTCGACCTCGAAGCGCAGGTTGTGGAAGCCGTCGTCGTCAAGCGTGACGTCGAGCTCGAGCGCCGAGCTCGCGACGAGGGCCGAGTGGTAGCCCGTGACCTCGTCGTGCTGACCCTCGAGCCCCATGCCGGTGCGGAGGCGCAGGAACGAGCCGAGGTCCGCGCTCTGCCAGAGATCGAGCGTGACCTCGGCGACCGCATGCTTCCACAGCTGAGTGTTGCCGCGCTCGGTGCGATGGAGCTCGAGACCGCCGACCTCGGTCCACATGCCGAGGTTCAGCGTCAGGTCGTGGCGCTGCGCCTCGCCGAAGAACGTGGTGATGCGCAGCAGCGGATCGACGAACTTGTGGGACATGTCGTAATGGGCGAGCACGAGCTCCGCCGAGAACGGCTCGAGGTGCACGCCGCCCTCGACGAGCCGGATGCGATGCATCGTGCGGCCATCGCGTACGTTCAGGACGAGCAAGCCGAAGTCGAGCGACGTGCGGGTACTCTCGAGTGGATTCTCGAGGATCTTCTTCGGCGTGTACGCGGCGCCGAAGTAGATCCGTCGTCGCAGATCGAAGTTCACCTGAAACACGCGGCCGCGATCGTCGCGCGTCCAGCCATACGGCGCATCGGCACGCCCGGCGGTGAACGTGTAGCCCTGCGCGGTGAGCGCCGGTCGATCGATCGGCTCGAACGCGCAGTCCTTCGCGCGCTCGAGAGGTTTCGAATGCCCACCCTCCGAATCGAGCTCGTCGCCCGATGCGTAGAGACAGACCTTCGTCGCGTGATCGCACTGGATCCGCCACGTGTGCCCGTCGGTGTCCTTCGCGCACGAGACCGGCTTGTCGCGATTCATCATCGGAAGATCCGCGAATGCCGTTGCGGGCAGACCGATCCCGATCGCCGCGAGCGCGACACTGACTGCCCTCATGTCTGAGGCGTTCGTGCAAAGGGTGCGCCGCTACGAGCTTCGCCATCGAACACGCGGTTGAACCGCACCGCGAACTCCGACCCTGTGCCGCTGCGTGACACGTGTGGCCCCATCGCAACATTTCGCAATTTATTTCGCCGTTCGTTCGATCAGCTCGGCCGTCAGCTTCCCGTCCGAGCTCGTGAGCTCGAACCGCACGGGCACGTGGTCGTCGGTGGTCGAGAACCACAGCGTGACCGTGCCGAGCCCGGCGATCCGGCAATCGACCTTGTACGCGCTCGCGCCCGAAACCTCGGTCAACGTGGGCTGCGCGACCTCGAGCCGATACACCACGCCACCGACGAAGATCGGCAACAATCCCGCCTTGGCATCGGGCGCCACCCAGTCCCGCAGCATCCCGAGCGCCGAGTGGATCGTCTGCACACCCGGCGCGACCGTGACCTTGCCGTCGACGATGTAGCCCTTCGAGTCGAACAGCGCATCGGTCGTGGTGGTCTTGCCGTCGACCGCGAGCGTCTCGCGCATGGTGCGTGTACGTACGTGCTCGCGATCCAATGTCGTTGCCAGTTCGTGCCGCAGCGACGTCACCGTGCTCGCGAGCACGCCGGTCTCGACCCGGCTGGTGACCGTGTCGTCGCCGACGGTCAGCTCCGCACGGGCGACCGAGAACCCCTTGGCCTGGACGTCCCAGATCAGCCGCTCCCCACCGATCATCCGCAGATCGGTCGCGATGAGCGGCGCGATCGGACGTACGGTCGCCACCAGCTCGGGAAGCGGCGGAGGGCGGAAACTGCTCCGCCCGGCACAGGCGGGAATCGTGAGTGAGAGCAACAGGACGGCGAGGCGCATCGCACGTGGTCCTGCAAGAACCGTGGTAAACGCATCCCCATGTCGAAGGTCCTCATCATCGGTGCAGGTGGTGTCGGTGGGGTGGTCGCGCACAAGGCCGCGATGGAGAAGGTCGCGTTCTCCGAAGTCATGCTCGCGAGCCGCCGCCTGGCGCCGGTCCAGAAGCTCGCGGCCGAGATCGAACAGATGCACGGCCGGAAGATCCAGACCGCGCAGGTCGATGCGGACGACGTTCCCGCGCTGACCAAGCTGCTGGAGACGTACCAGCCGAAGGTCGTGATCAATGTGGCCCTGCCCTACCAGGACCTCCACATCATGGACGCGTGCCTGGCTGCCGGCGTCGACTACCTCGATACCGCGAACTACGAGCCGCTCGATGTCGCGAAGTTCGAGTACTCGTGGCAGTGGGCTTACCAGGAGCGGTTCGCGAAGGCCGGCCGGATGGCGCTCCTCGGCTCGGGCTTCGACCCGGGCGTGACGAACGTGTTCTGCGCGTACGTGCAGAAGCACCTCCTCGATGAAGTCCACACCGTCGACATCGTCGACTGCAACGGCGGCTCGCACGGCAAGGCGTTCGCGACGAACTTCAACCCCGAGATCAACATCCGCGAGATCACGGCGCGCGGTCGGTACTGGGAGAACGGCGAGTGGAAGGAGACCGATCCGCTCAGCGTCTCGTGCATGTTCGACTATCCCGGCGTTGGCGAGCGCAAGAGCTTCCTCCTCTATCACGAGGAGCTCGAGTCCCTCGCGAAGAACCTCAAGGGCCTGAAGCGGATCCGGTTCTGGATGACCTTCGGCGAGTCCTACCTCAAGCACCTCGAGGTGATGAACAACATCGGCATCACCCGGATCGACGAGGTCGAGTTCGAGGGCAAGAAGATCGTGCCGATCAAGTTCCTCCGCGCGCTGCTCCCCGATCCCGCGTCGCTCGCCGCGAACTACACCGGCAAGACGTCGATCGGCTGTCTGTGCGAAGGCATCAAGGACGGCAAGAAGAAGCGCTACCTCATCTACAACATCTGCGACCACGCGGAGACGTACAAGGAAGTCCGCGCGCAGGCCGTCTCGTACACGACCGGCGTGCCCGCGGTGACCGGCGCCGTGATGATGGTGACCGGCAAGTGGAAGGGCCACGGCGTGTTCAACATGGAGCAGATGGATCCCGATCCGTTCCTCGAGGACGTCGGCAAGCGCGGCCTGCCCTGGCACGTGGAGGAGCGATGAGCGACGGAACAGCCCCCCGTCGCAAAGAGGAGCGGTAGTTGTCAGCCGGCGCTGCGCTCGGCGCGGACGTCGCGCGGGCGATCGACATCTCCACCGTCGAGACACCGTGCTTCATCACGGACCTCGGCGCGCTCGAGGCGAATCTGAAGATCCTCGCCGACGTGCAGCAGCGCGCCGGTTGCACGATCCTGCTCGCACTCAAAGGCTTCGCACAGTGGTCGACGTTCCCACTCGTGAAGCGATACCTCGCCGGCGCGACCAGCAGCTCGGTCGCCGAGGCGCGGCTCGCGCGCGAGGAGCTCGGTGGCCAGGTCCACGCGTACGCGCCCGCGTACTCCGATGGCGAGATGCGCGAGCTCGTGACGCTCGCCGATCACATCGTGCTCAACACGCCGGCGCAGTGGCGACGCCATCGCGCGACCATCGAGCGCGCGAAGCTATCGGCAGGCCTGCGCGTCAACCACGAGCACCGGGAGGTCGAGGTCGATCTCTACGATCCCGCCGGCGCGTACAGCCGCCTCGGCACCACGCGCGCGAACCTCACGGCCGAGGATCTCGACGGCATCGACGGCCTGCACTTCCACACGTTGTGTCAGGTCAACAGCGATGCGCTCGAGCGCGCACTCGCCGCCTTCGAGCAGAAGTTCGGCGAGTTCATCCCGCGCGCGAAATGGGTGAACTTCGGCGGCGGCCACCACATCACGCGCCCCGACTACGATCGCGAGCGCCTGGTCCGCATCATCAAGGAGTTCCGCGCGCGATGGAACAACGTCCCCGTGTATCTCGAGCCCGGAGAAGCCGTGGCGCTCGGCACCGGCGTGCTCGTCGCGCAGGTGATGGACACGCTGCACAACGGCATGGACATCGCGATCCTCGATACGTCGGCGACGGCGCACATGCCAGACGTGCTCGAGATGCCGTACCGCCCCGTGATCATCGACGCCGCGGATCCGGGCGCGAAGCAGTTCACGTATCGCCTCGGCGGCATGACCTGCCTCGCCGGTGACGTGATCGGCGACTACAGCTTCGATCGCCGCCTCGAGATCGGCGACAAGCTCGTGTTCCTCGACATGGCGCACTACACGATGGTGAAGACCAGCACGTTCAACGGCGTGCGGCTGCCGTCGATCGCGACGCATGACCCGGCGACGAAGACCATCACGGTGCATCGCCGGTTCGGCTACAGCGACTACCGCGATCGTCTGTCGTAGCTCGCGATCGCGTAAGGCACGGGCGGCGGCACGTGCTCGTGCCCCGGCACCTCGGTGATCACGCGGTAATCGCAGTCCTTCACGAGGTCGCCGGCGAGCTCCTCGTCGATCCACGCGAGCTTGCTCGTCACCGAGCCGAAGCTGTTCTCGTGGTCCTGGAGCAGCCAGTAGCGGACACCCGGATCGATCGCGATCTGGATCTTGCCCGGGTGATCCGTGGAGTCGAACGTATCGGAGACGATCGTGTGCGGACCCACCTCCGCCTCGTAGCAGAAGTAGCTGTGGTTCTTCGTGGCGCCGACCAGCGTCTGGTTATCGTGGACGACGAAGGTCACCGCACGCGCCCACGGCGACGAGCGGATCACGCACACGGTGCCCGCATCGGGCCGCGCGGTTCCGGTCGCGGAGATCGGTGCCTGGACGCCACCGCTGATCGAGTAGGGCGAGCACGCGGCGCACAACAGGGTCAGGGCGTAACGCTTCATGATGACCTCCGACTTGCCAGCAGGCGTAAGGGTTCGCTGTCAGTGCATTAACACGAGCTCTTCGGCCGTCGTTGGATGAAGTGCGAACGTGCGGTCGAGGTCGGCTTTCGTGGCGCCCATCGTGATCGCGATCGCCGCCGCCTGCACGATCTCCGGCGCGTCGGGGCCGACGATGTGGAGCCCGAGCACCTTGTCGGTCACCTTGTCGACGATCAGCTTGATGATCACCTGCTCGTCGCGACCCGAGAGCGCGTAGCGCATCGGCCGGAACTTCGCGCGATAGACGCGGGCATCGAAACCAGCCGCGGCGGCCGCCGGCTCGGTGAGGCCAATGCACGCCGCGGCGGGCTGCGAGAACACGGCCGTCGGGATCAGCTCGTGCCGGATCGGCGTCGGGCGGTTGCCGAACAGCGTATCGGCGACGGCGTGGCCCTCGCGGATCGCGACGGGCGTGAGCGCGACGCGGCCGGTGACATCGCCGACCGCATAGATGTGCGGCACGCTCGTGCGCGACCATTCGTCGACGGTGATCGCATGGCGATCGTCGAGCTTCACGCCCGCTTCTTCGAGGCCGAGACCGTTGCTGATCGGGTCGCGACCGATCGCGGCCATCGCGAGATCGACCTCGATCGTGCGCTCGCCCATGGTCAGCGTGGTGTCCTTCAGCGCGAGCTCCGCGCAGTGAACGACCTCGATCCCGTTGGCCGAAAGACCCTGCGTCACGGCCTCCCGGAGATCGGGATCGAACCCGCGTAATACGAGCTTGTCGCGGTGGATCAGGGTCACCTGGGCCCCGAGCCCCGCGAAGATGTGAGCGAACTCGACCGCGATGTAGCCACCGCCGAGGAGCGCGATCCGCCGCGGGAGCGAAGGTAGGTGAAACGCTTCGTCGGACGTGATCCACGCCGCGCTGGGCCTCCGGGCTCGCCCGCCCGTCGCGACCAGAATATTACTTGCGGTGATCCGCCGACCGCCGACCTCGATCGTATGAGGATCGACGAGCACCGCGTGACCCTCGATGACCTCGGCGCCCGCCTTTTGCAGGCGGCTTGCATAAGCGCTGGAGAGCCGTGAGATCTCACGATCCTTTGCGGCGATCAGGGTGGCCCAGTCATGTGATGCGCCCTCGATCGTCCAGCCCTGGCCGCGCGCGTCCTCGATCGTTCGACGTACCTCGCTGGCGTAGACGAGCAGCTTCTTGGGCACGCACCCACGAATCACACATGTCCCACCCCAGCGATCCGCCTCCGCGATGGCTACCTTTGCTCCGTGCTCTGCTGCCACGCGTCCCGCGCGCACTCCACCCGATCCACCACCGATCACGAACAGGTCAACGTCGAACCGCGTCATGAATGCGAGCATACGTGGGAGGGAGCACAGGAGGCATCAGTTGCTGTCAGCAGACGAAACGGAACTCGAGTTCAATATCGAGTGGACTCGGCCGTTCAGCTTGGTAACCTCGCGCTCGACCAAGGGGGTTTCTGTTATGCGCCACAGCTTAGGATTCGCACTGGTTCTCGGTCTTGCGGTCACGTCGACCCTGGCCGCTTGTAAAGGTGGGGACACGGGTGGCGGTGGCGACGACACGACGTCTCCGGACGCTTCCGTGATCGATCCGCCGGCGCGCGGCTTCCAGGTGGTCTCGCCGGAGATCACGATCACGGCCGGTCAGGAGATCACGTACTGCTACTACTTCAAGACGCCGAACACCGAGAACATGGTGATCAAGAAGTGGGCATCGGTGATGAGCCCCGGCTCTCACCACATGATCCTGTTCGGCACGCAGAGCGAGGTGCAGCCCGCGGGCACCATCTCGGCATCGCAGTGCGGTGTCGGCGGCGCGAGCGCGCAGAACCTCCCCGC
>JBBRBG010000060.1:0-45216 GCA_038206055.1 Haliangiales bacterium | reverse complement strand
GCGAGGTGATACGGCGGGCACGCTGCGGTGCCGAGCGAGCGCAGCTTCTGATCGAGGAACGCGGCGAGGCTCTTCGGGTTGAGCAGCGCCTTCGTCTCCTGGAACAGCAGGCTCTTGTTCGCCGACCCGCCGCCCTTCGCCATGAACAGGAAGTGATACTCGTCGCCATCCGTCGCGTAGAGCTCGATCTGCGCGGGCAGGTTATTGCCCGTGTTGTTCTCCTCGAACATGTCGAGCGGCGCGACCTGCGAGTAGCGGAGGTTTGCCTCGGCATACGTCTCGAACACGCCGCGCGCGATCGCCGCCTCGTCGCCGCCCTTCGTCAGCACGTGCTGACCCTTCTTGCCCATCACGATCGCGGTCCCCGTGTCCTGGCAGCCGGGCAGCACGCCACCCGCTGCGATGTTCGCGTTCTTGAGCAGCTCGAGCGCCACGAACCGATCGTTCGCGCTTGCCTCCGGGTCGTCGAGGATCGCGCGGAGCTGGCCGAGGTGCCCCGGCCGCAGGAGGTGCGCGATGTCGCGCATCGCGGTCTTCGTCAGCAGTGTGAGTGCCTCGGGTGCCACCTCGAGGAACGTCCTGCCGTTCGCCGTGAACGTGCTGACGTGATCGCTCGTCAGCAGCTTGTACGGCGTGTGCTCGTGGTGACCGGCCTCCAGGATCTCCTGGAACTCGAACGTCGGGGGCATCTCGCCCGAGCTTACTTGATCTGGGTCCGGGGGCGCGCTTGCCTGCTCGCTGCATACGCCGCGCGCCGGATCGCGTGCACGAGTCCGACCGGCGAGATGTCGGCACCGCCGCGGAACGGGTCGAACGCGAGCGCGGCCTGATCGAGGTTCGATTCGCGCTCGAGGGAGATCACGGCAACCGGATGCCAGTCGAGGGTCAGCGTGCGGCGCGCTTCGAGGCGCCAGCCGGCGTCGTTGCGTCGCACGGCTTCGCGCAGCCGGTTGAGCCGCGAGCCACCGATCGTGCCGCGACCGATCGGTTGGAGGCGCAGCTCGACCCGCCCGATCGGCGGTGCGTCGAACGGCGACACCGCCCAGTACGGCTGCAGGAAGTTGCTCGCGTCGGTGGTGAACGGCGACAGCGCCATCGTCAGCGGACTGCGGATCGTCGCGAACAGGAGATCCTGGTCGCCCGACTGCGCCGTCTCGGTGATCGGCTCACCGTGGCCCGCGCGGATCCGGACCGCGAGACCGAGCACATCAAGCCACTCGCGCTCGCCCTTCGACAGCGCACCCGAGACGCGTACGAGCACGCGACCATCGAGCCGCGCGCCGAGCGCGTCGAAGTGGCCACCGAGGATCGCATCGATGCGACCGGTGAACGTGTGCCCGACCGGGTGGAACATCCGAGCTCCGCGGAGCCGCGCGATCTCCGAGATCACCGGGGCCCAGATCCGACCGATGGCATCGCCGATCGTCTCGCGGAGACCGCCGTGCGGGTGCGCTCGCTCGGGCGAGTCCGCTCGCGAAATGGTCGGTCCGAGGCCTCGATGCTGCATGGTTCCGCGTTGCTGCAAAGGGTGCGCCCGCTACCGACATCACGACGGAGTGATCACAGCGGGCCGAGCGCGCCGACATCCTGGTCGGTCGCCGTGCGCAACCACACGAGGTACTCGGCGATCGCGTCTCGATCCACGAGCGAGATCTCGCGCGCGAACGCCGGCATCTGGCTCTTGTCCTTGCCCATGTGGACCGGCGACTTCGGATTGCCGATGAAGCTCGTGTAGTAGTCGCGGCTGCCGAGACCGTGAAGGTTCGGGCCCGAGGTCGAGGCTTCACCTTCATCCCGGCTGTGGCAATCGGTGCACGCGCCTTCGAACACCTTCGCTCCGCGCGCCACCTTCGCGGTGTCCGCATCGCTCGCGCCGGTTTCGGAGTACAGGAGCTCCACGAGATCGGCGAGGTCGGCCGCCGGTAGCTCGACCGGCTTCATCGCAGCCTCGGTCGCCGCGAGCTTCGTATGCGCGTAATAAGCGTCGCCGCTCGGCGTCTTCAAAAATTGCGTCAGCCACGCGCGGTTGCCATGGCCCGGACCAATCACCGGTCCTTTGCGGTCCTGGCTGTCGACCCCGTGGCACCCGAGGCAGGTCTTCGCGAACATCGTGCGCGCGTTCCACATTGGCGCCGTCTTGAACACGTCGAGCGGGCCGGTGATCGGTACGCCGTTCGTGACCGCGAGCTGGCGCGCGCGCGCGGAGAGTGCGGCTGCCTTGCGCTGGCGGCCGTCGAGGTTCGCGTCGTTGTCGTCGCTCGCATACGACGCGAGCGTCAGCGAGAACATCACCGAGAACAGCATCGCGAACACGCCGAGCACCATCTTGCGCTGCGCCGGCGAGCGCTCCGTGCGCTTGTCGATGAACGGCAGCGAGACGAGGAATCCGCCGAACACCGCCGGCGCCGCCATCGCGGCGAACTGCTCCGCACTGCCCGCGATCACGCGCAGCTCGAACAGCCAGCGGAACGGCCACAAGGGGCGCGCGTCGAACGGCGAAGTGGGATCCGCGGGCGACGCGAGATCCACGCCGTGCTGGCTGATCACGTAGATGAACAACACGGCAAACGTCACCGCGATCGCGACCGCGTTGCGGACGCTCTGCACCGGCCAGTACGGCGTGGGCGCCATCGCCGTGCGCAGCGGCGTGGGACCGAGGCGTCGCGCGATGGTGATGTGGAAGTAGGTGACGGTCGCGACGAGCGCGGGCAGCGCGATCACGTGGACGGCGTACGCGCGGGTCAGCGTCAGGTTGCCGTAGTCGTTGCCACCGATCGCGAGGCCCTTGATCAAGCCTCCGAAGATCGGGGTGCCCGCGGCGATGCCGAGCTCGACCTGGGCCGCGTAGAAGCCCGATTGATCCCAGCGCAGCCAGTACCCCGTGACCGCCCACGCGAGCACGAGGGCGAGGAGGCCGAGGCCGAGCCACCACACGAGCTCGCGCGGTTTCTTGTACGCGCCGGCGACGGCGGTCTGCACGAGGTGCAGGCCCGCGACGATCACGATGGCGGAGCCGCCGTGGTGATGCAGGCCGCGCACGAGCCAGCCGCCCGGCATCTGGTCCTGGATGTACGCGACCGAGCCCCACGCGTCAGTCGTCGATGGGCTGTACACCGTGGCGAGCGCGATGCCGGTGACACCCTCGACGACGAGCAGGAACATGAGCACGACGCCGAACACGTAGGCGAACGACGGGCCCGCCGAGAGCTGGCGAGGTTTACCGGAGAGTGCGGCGCGCTCGCGGAACGCTTCCCAGAGCTTCACACCGGCTCCCGCGACGAGCCGCCCGCGCGATAGCGGACCCACGTCAACTGGAGGCGGCCGTCCTTCACCGTGACCGGGAGCGGATCGAGCCCGCGCTCGGCGGGCCCCTTGATCCGCGCGCCGTCGATCCCGAACGTGCTGTCGTGGCACGGGCACAGATAGCTCTTCTCGTCCCAGCCGATCGCGCAGCCGAGATGCGGGCACACCGCCGAGAGGGCGGACACCTTGCCGTCGGTGAGCGTCAGGTACGCGGCGCCGAGCACCACGTTGTGCGCCGCGGTCCACGCGTCCTTGACGATCGGCGCGATCACCTCGACCTTCTTCGGCTTGGCACCGAGGCGAAGGCTATCGACGAACCCGAGATCGAGCGGCTCGCTCGGGCCGGTGACCGTGGTCGCGCTCCCGGGAGCGGCGATCAACCGAAGTGTGGGGATCACCAGCGCGAGGCCCGCGCCCGCGCCGAGCGCGCACGTCGTGACCTTGAGAAACTTTCGCCGATCGGGGTCATCCGCGGCCATAGGGCATCACGGTATCAGAGGTCCAGCGCCGGTCAGACGTTTCAGCCCATCGTGCGCTCTTCGCGCTCCTGATCTTCCTTGCACTTGATGCAGAGCGAGGTCTCCGGCCGCGCCTCGAGGCGCTTCTTGCCGATCGGCTCCTCGCAGATCTCGCAGACACCAAACGTGCCCTCCTCGATCTTCTTCAGGGCGTGATCGAGCTTGGTCAACAGGCTCTTCTCGCGCCCGCGGAGGCGGAACTCGAACGACTGGATGTACTCGCTCGAGGCGAGGTCCATTTCATCCGGGAGATCGTTGGCGTCGAGGACCATCCCCTCGGAGAGCATCTGGCGCGCCCGCTCGAGGATGTCTTTGCGCTTCTCATCAAGCAGCTCCTGAAACTTCTTCAGTTCCTTCTTGGTGAGTGCTTTGGATGATGCGGCTGCGGCTGTGGACACGATTCCCTCCCACTCGGACGAAAAGGGCGTTTGCGAAAGCGCGGTAGGATAGTGGTAGGCGGCCGCGCTGACAACCTCTCCGGACGGTTACGTCTTACACATGCGGTGGCCTTGACACCCTGTAGGCGGTCCTCGAAACTGTGTCTGTATGGCCGGCTCCGATAAGCGCAAGCAGTCCCTGTATTTTCCCGAAGACATGCTGAAGGAAATCCAAGACGAAGCGACCCGGCAGGACCGGTCCCTCTCCTGGATTGTCCAGAAAGCCTGGAAGATCGCTCGCAAGGAGATCATGAAGTATCCGTCGGTGAACGAGTTCCCCGGCGAAGAAGACGAGAAGGAAATCGCGTAACAGCGGGTCCACTGTGCAGACGGCGTGGGGCTACGCCGTTGCACCGAGTGACGGTAGTCCCCTGTTCTACGAGAGCTGGGGTGAGCGTGGCGCTACAACGCCGGTGCTCCTCTGCGATGGGATCGGGTGCGACGGCTACGTCTGGCGTTACCTGAGAGGCGATCTCGGGAGCCGGTTCACGCTGCATCCTCATTACAGAGGGCACGGCCGAACCTCGCCTCCACGCGATCCCGCCCGAGTGACCATCGCCGATCTCGCCGACGACGTTGCGTGCGTGCTCGACGACGCGCTGATCGATCGGGCGGTCCTGATCGGCCACTCCATGGGTGTCCAGGTCGCGCTCGAGACCTATCGCCGCCACACATCGCGCGTCGCTGGGCTCGTGCTGGTGTGCGGCGCGTCCAGCCATCCGCTGCGGACGTTCAAGGGATCGGCGGCCCTCGAGGAGATGTTGCCGACCATCCAGAAGTGGATCGGCCGCGTTCCGGGCGTCCTCAATAGAGTCGCCCGCACACTGCTACCAACGCGACTCGCGTACGAGGTGGCGAGTCGGCTCGAGATCCGGCGTGAGCTCGTGGAGCCAGCCGACTTCATGCCGTACCTTGAAGGGCTGGCGCGGATCGACCTGCGCCTGTTCATCACGATGCTGGCATCCGCAGGTCAGCACAGCGCCGAGGATCTGCTGCCGGAGATCGCGATACCCACCCTTGTGGTCGCGGGCGGGCGCGATGGCTTCACGCCGCCAGAGCGTAGCCGGGCGATGGCAGAAGCGATCCCGGGAGCCGAGCTGCTCGAGATCCCCAACGCATCCCACACCGCGCCCATCGAGCGTCCGCACCTGGTGGACTTCACCATCCGGGACTTCATCGCGCGCCGCGTGGACAGCGTCGATCCTGTTGTACTCCCGCGTCCGAATGACCTCGCGCAGCGGGAGTGAGACGCTTTTGCATCGTCGCTGGGGTCAGTTGAACCCCGCTCGTCCGAATTCTGAGTCGGATTCGGGTTAAGGGTGGGTTATGACGTGTTTTTCGTCAGGCTTCGCGCGGAAATTCATCGCTTTTCCATAGTTGATCGTGCAAGGTCGCGGTCCATCGCAGAGGCAACTTTTAGGGGGGAAATCTAGAGTTCCCGCTGCGAGATCAGGACAAAAAAGCCATGGAAACCGACAAGTCAATGACACGCCCTGTCCTCCGTCGGCCCGATGACGACAACGACGGACTGGTGGCGCTACCGCCCATCCCGCTGGTTCGCCAGCGTCTCCGCTCGACCGTCAAGGACTTCGCCGTCTCGCAGCCCGGCCGCCGTGCCGCCGCCCTCGCCGCCGTGTGGATTGCCGCCACCGGCTGTGAAGCCGACCTGCACCACTATGATCCGGAGGAGGCGCTCCGCACCTACCGCCTGATCGAGTCCGAGCTCCGCGCGGAGCTTCGCATCTCGCTCGGCCGCGCGATCACCAACGAGCCCCACGCGGCCACCCGCAACACGATGATCAGCATGCTCGAGCACCTCGAGGAGCTCGAGGCCGCTGCCGTCGCGCCCCGCCCGGCTCGCCGTCGTCGCCGCCGCTAGTCACTGCGTCGATTTTCGTTCGTACATTCAAATCTACACATGAAGGGCTCGGCATTTCCGCCGGGCCTTCGGTGCTTTCGGGTCGGTGAACCCGGCTCGCCGCTAGTTGCAGGTGCCCGTGACGCACATGAGAAAGCCCGTGACGCAGTCCGAGGTGTGATCGCAGTGCTGGCCCTGCTCGCACTTCTTCGCGCAGAGCCCCCCGCAGTCGACGTCGGCCTCGAAGCCGCTCTCGACCCCATCGCTACAGCTCGGCGCCGTGCACCCGTTAGACCCGCACGTGCCGGACTGGCAGTCGTCGCCGGCCAGGCAGGCGCCCGCCGCCGCGCACGGTAGACAGCCGCCGCCGCAATCGACGCCCGTCTCCGCGCCGTCGCGGACGCGATCACGGCAGCGATCTTCGATGGTGGGCGGCGTGCACACGCCGTCCGGACACGCCTTCAGGTGAACGCCGAACGCGAACGACATCACCTTGCCGACATCGGGCATGTCGATGTCGGGCGTGAGCAACGACTTGATCAGCGCGTTGTTGAAGAACTCGTCGTGAGTGATCACGCCGTCTCCGCTCGATGTCGAGGTCACCTCGATGAGCTCGCGCAGACCTTTGTGCTCGCCGGGGTTCGCCGCGAACATCTGCTCGACGCCCGCGAAGGTTGCCTCCATCAGATCTGCGCCGCGCATCCCGCCGCGAACGAAGCCATGGAACCCGCCCTGACCATCCGGCTGGAGATCCATCTCGAGGCCGTAGAGATCGATCTCGATCGGATCCGCGTCGAGGAACACCGGCAGGTGCAGCCGTGCGCGACCGCGATGATCCGAGGTGCGCGAGCGGTTGGACGCAAGGGTGCCGTTCGTCATGCGACCGCCGATCTCCACCGCAGCTTCCCCGTCCGCGCCGACGTAGGTGATCGCGACGCTGTCGTCGTCGGAGAGGTCATCGGCCTGCAGCTCGATGAACGACCGGATCACACCGGAGGCGATCATATCGCGACCGCCGCTCGTCAGGTCGTCGCCCCAGGTCTTCAGCGTGCGCGTGACCTGTCCGAACACGTTGTCGACCCGCTTGTCGCCGTCGAGGTCGGAGGCGAAGCCCGAAATCTCGTCCGGCGTCGACGGGATCACGATGTCGTCGATGAAGTAGCGCGCCGTCGGTCCCGTGTACGGCCCGGTCACCTGGCCATCCGATGGCGTACACGCCGCCACGACCAAGGCACTCACTGCGATCCATCTCGACATGGTTCGACCATCGGCCTCGAACGCCGCCATCGCAATCGACCCTCGCGGCAACGCCCGCCAAGGGATGGCAATCAGTGATGGCGATCGCGTCCGGGCGTCCGGCCGGATCACGGACGTGAGGGCCGACACGCGGACAGCCGCCCCGCTAACTCACGGCAATCGCGAGCGCGCGATCTGGCGTGCACGTTGCTAAACGCCAGCGCGCAATGTCCAACTCAACCGCAAACCGACCATCCGCAGTGCCGGCACAACCTGCAGCTGCTCTGCACGACCAACACGCTCCCGCACTCGGGACATTGCACCGAGGTGTTCGGCCGCGCCGTCCGTGCACCCGTGACGAGCACCTGGCCCTCACGGCTGCCGTCCCGGTAGACGGTGATTCCCTTGCAACCCAGCTCGTACGCGAGCTTGTACGCAGCTTTCACGTCGAGCGCGGTGGCGCTGCGCGCGAGGTTGATCGTCTTGCTGACGGCGGCGTGGACGCGCCGCTGAAACGCGGCCTGCATACGGACGTGCGTGCCGACGTCAACCTCGTGCGCGGTGGGAAACCAGCGCTGGATGTCGGCGGGCACGCTCGCGTTGCCGCGCACGCCACCAGTCGCAGCGACCTGGTCGAACAGCACCTCGCTTGCGATCGCTCGCTCCTTCGCGACCCGCTGAAACGCTGGGTTGATCTCGACGAGCTCTGCGCCGTCGAGGACGTTACGACGGTAAGCGAGGGCGTAGAGTGGCTCGATCCCGCTCGCGCAGCCGGCGATGATGCTGATCGTTCCGGTGGGCGCGATGGTCGTCGTCGTCGCATTGCGCAGGGGACGCTCCCCGGCCTGCTCCCATCGCGAGCCGCCCCACGCGGGGAACGCTCCGCGCCGCTCGGCGAGAGCGCGCGAGGCTGCCAGCGACTCGTCTTCGAGGAACGTCGCCATCCGATCGGCGAGCGTGAGCGCCTCGGGCGCGTCGTACGCGATGTGGAGTGCGGCGAGCGCATCGGCCCAGCCCATGATGCCGAGGCCGATCTTGCGGGTCGCCTTGGTCGCCCGCTCGATCTCGGGGAGTGGGTACCGATTCGCGTCGATGACATCGTCGAGGAACCGCACCGCGTCGACGATCACGTCGCGGAGCCGGTCCCACGCGAAGTCGGCACCGTCGACGAACCGGCCCACGTCGATGCTGCCGAGCGTGCACGACTCGAACGGGAGGAGTGGCTGTTCGCCGCAGTTGTGAACGAGCAGGCCATTCGCGAAGAAATGACTGGTGCTCGGCTCGGTGAGGTCGAACACCTCGGCCTCGCCCTCGGCCTCGAGAGAGGTAACCGTGACCCAAGTGCGATCGCGGTAAGGGCCGCGCGCATAGCCGTCGAGAACGGCTCGCAGCCGTTCGGTCTTGGCCGCGATGAGAAACCCGACGTGATCAGAGAACGTGCGCAGGCTGGACTTCGTCACGACCAACTCGTGCTGCGCGGCGCAGAGATACTCGCGCAGCGCGCCGGAGGAGTCGGGCATCAGCCTGGTCCCTTCGGTGCGCCGGTTCGCATACAACGTGCTCCGGATCCCGAGCCGGAGCATGAGCTGCTGCACACCGCGCAGGAGAGCCAGCTGGTTGGAGGACAGACGCACACTCGCGCCACGGGCGATCGAGCCCTCGACCGATCCGTCCGCAGAGAACAGTCCGCGGAGATACCCCGCGATGAGCGCGGGCGTCCCACGCCAAACGATCTCCGGCACGTCGGTCTTGGACGTCGCGTCAACTCGCAGCTCGCGCAGGGTGCCAAGCAGGCGCTGGCTCCGGATGTAGGCCGGATCGCGATCGTCGACTCGATTCAGCGACAGCGTCTGATCACCGATGAGGTCGCGCACGGTCGCGAGCAGACGGGGCGCAGCCTCGGCCTTGTCGGCTCCATAGAAGCTGAGGACGACCGTGGGCTTTCCGGCCTCGTGCCGGGTGAAGTGTCCATCGCCGATCAGCCACCCGATGACCTCGCCGAGCCGTGCGGCGGCGGTGTCGCGCTCGACGCGAACCGGACCAGGGGCATCGATGACACGTATCCGATCGCCCGGCTCGAGCTCACCGGCCGGCATGTCACCAGCATCCGTCGTGACGAGGTGGTCCCCGGTGAGCCGAAGCTCGACGCCCTCAATCGTCGCCAGACGGAACACCGGCTTGATGCCGGTCGAGACGACCTTCGTCGCGGCGCGGAACACGACGTTCTCCCCGTCCCAGGTTGCGATCTTGGGCATGGTGCCCACGAGCTCGGCGATCGGAACGAGACCCTTGTCCTCGACCCAGATCCGCGTGTCGCCGGTGACGCAGGGGTTTGTCGCCTCGATGGGACCCAGGGCTGGAGTCGGATGGAGCTGGTTGACGCGATCGATGAAGACCATGCCCGGATCGCCGACGGCCCAGGCGGCGTTCGCGATCGCATCGAGGACACGGCGCGCATCGAGCTGCCCGGTGACGATGCCTGTCCGTGGATTAACGAGCTCGTACGTCGTCCCGTCGCGCACCGCGGCCATGAACGCGTCGGTGACCGCGACCGAGAGATTGAAGTTGCTCATCCGCGTCGGGTCGAGCTTGATCGCGATGAACTCGAGGACGTCGGGATGGTCGATGCGGAGCATGCCCATGTTGGCACCACGCCGCGTGCCGCCCTGCTTGATGGCCTCGGTCGCCACGTCGAACACCTGCATCAGCGACACGGGGCCCGAGGCGGTGCCGCCGGTCGAGGCCACGAGGTCGCCGGCGGGACGCAGGCGGGAGAACGAGAAGCCGGTGCCGCCGCCAGTCTTCTGGATCTCCGCGGCCCAGCCGACAGCTTCGAACACGCCCGTCGTCGAGTCCGTGACGGGGACGACGAAGCACGCCGCCAGCTGGCCGAGTGGGCGCCCGGCATTCATGAGGGTCGGCGAGTTGGGGAGGAACTCGAGCGTCGACATCATCCGCTCGAACCTGGCGGTCGTATCGGCGACCTCGTCGGCGGTCGCGCCGAGCGAAGCCTCGATCCCGGCGATGTGGACGGCGACCCGGCGGAACAGCTGATCCGGCGTCTCAACGGCGACACCGTCCTTGCGGATCAAGTACCGCGCGCGCAGCACCGCGAGAGCGTTGTCGGTGAGCGTCGCGGGCACGTTCGCACCGTACGATCCGCGGCGGCGGCACGCAACCGACGCCGCCCGAGGCTGGCGTGGCTGCTGCTGCTGTTCCTGCTCGTGGTGCTCGCGCTGTCGCTCGGCGAGGCCTCGGCGGACGGTACCGATCCATATGGCGAGGTGATGCTCGATGACCTCGGGCTCGATGCCGATGAGCTGATCGAGCTCGCCGACCACTCGCAGCTCGACGTGCGCGATGCGTCGAGCGACGGACCCGCGGCGAATGACCTCGATGACCTCGATGACCTCGATGACCCCGATGACCTCGATGACCTCGATGACCTCGACGACCTCGACGACCTCGCGTCCGCAGATCTCGCGTCCGCAGACCTCGCGTCCGCCGACCTCGCGTCTGCGGACCTCGCCGGATCCGCCCGCGTGTGGCCCGCGACCGGCACCACCGATGCGCGCGCGGCGGCGCTCGCACGGCGGCACTCGCTGCTCGGCCGCATCGATCTCACGCTGACCTGGCGGCGCACCGAACCGATCGCGAGCCCGCGGCGCGACGAGGTCTGGCTCTACGGAGCGTGGCGCCTGTGAAGGCCGCGAGGGCCGCGGTATTCGTGCTGCTCGCGTGCGCGTCGATCGCGAGCGCGCAGCCAGGGGCGCGTGACGATGATGACCTGCCAGAGGAGATCAACGCGCGGCTGGTCGCGCCGCCGATCGCGAGCGTGGTGGTCGCCGCATACCGCACGGCGGGGCTCGATCGCGATCCGGGCAAGGGCTTCGTCCGGCGTGCGCGGCTCGCCGGATTGGTGCCGATGCTCAGCCTCCGCGCGGGCACGAACACGAGCTGGCACGTGGAGGATGACCCGAATATCGGGCGCGGAACCGCGTACGAGGCCCGGGCGACCTGGCGGTTGGACCGCCTCGTATTCGACGGCCGCGAGCTGCAAGTGGCAGCCATGAGCGCCTCACGCCGGCGTGAACGCCGCAGGCTCGCAAACCGCGTCATCCGGGCCTACTTCACGTGGCGCCGCGCCACGATGGCCCGATCGGACGTCCGCGCAGAAGAGGCCGCGGCGGAGCTCGATTCGATGACAGATGGGTGGTTTACCGAGGCCCGACGCCGTGCGTCCGAAACTCGGACAGCCTGCGGCGGGGGGGGCGCTACCCCGTGAAAACTTGCCAGCCGGCTAGGAGACCGCCAAGCTTTGCAGTCAGTGGGCCAGACCGACCGAGAGCACCCGCGATACGCGCACGAAGCCGTCGTGACGTTCCGCGTGGGCGGCACGGTGCACCAGGGCCGCACGACGAACGTTTCGCGTGGGGGTCTCGCGGCCGACATGCCCACGCCGATCGCGAACGGCGCCGAGGTCGAGTGCGACCTGCAGCTCGTGTTCGAGGACGACGCGCAGTCCGAGCCGCTCAGCGTGCCCGGCCGCATCGTGTGGTGCACGTCGGTCGAGGACATGTTTCAGGTCGGCGTGGCGTTCAAGCCGATGACCGCCGACAAGGCGCGGTTCCTGACGATGTTCCTGCGCTACCTCGACGACTCCGGCCCGAAGACGAAGCAGCCGAAGGTCGAGCGCTCCGTCGACGACCAGTTCCGCTGAGCCACCGAGCGACGGCCGGCGGGTTCCGCTGCTAGGCTCGGCCCCGGGTGATTGCATGTTGAAGGGGTTGTTCATCCTGATCTTCCTCGTCGCGATCCACGTGCGGTGGATCGGGAACCTCGCGCGCGACCGCGGCCGTAACATCGTGGTGTGGATCCTCGCCGGACTGATGGCCGGCGGAGTCGGCTTTCGTACGGGTCTCTACATCGCAGAGCGCGCGATCGACACAGATACGGACAGCGTCGGTCTGTTCGGGGCGCTCGCGCCAGTTCCGATCACGCTCGCCGGGATGCTGATCGTCCTGGGCGTTCTGTACTGGCTGCCGACCTACGTGCAGGCGCGCCGCGAGTGGAAGGTGTCGTCGTCGAAAGGCGCCGAGGCCACGCTCGTGCTCGAGCGCGACGCGATCGTGATCAACTGGGAAGGGCGCACCGACACGATCGAGCGCTCGCAGGTGCGCTCGGCGGTTCCCGACGGCGAATGCGTACGGGTGACGTGGGCAACCGGCGAGGTGCTGCTGATGCCGATGGTGGCGCCGCAGACGCGGGCGGGCCGGATCCGACAGTCCGAGATGCTCGCGAAGTTCATCGCTCCGCGCGATCCGCCTGCGTGATCAGGTCGCGGGCGTCGCGGACTTCTTCGCGTCGGCCTGCATGCGTGCCTTCTGGATGTCTTGCATCATGCCGAGCACGAGGCGCGGATCGGTGAAGACATTGAGCTTGGGCGCGAGCGACTTGGCGTAGCGATCGAAGTAGAGGAGCTGCTTCGTGATCAGGATGAACTGGTTCGGCATCATCATCCGGTGCCGGGTTGCGGTGCGCTGGATGCCGGGCAGGAATTCGGCGTAGTTGACCTCGCCGAACGAGAGCTTCAGCAGCGGGCTGTACGTCTCGCCGAGGTCCCTCACGAACCCGTCCATGTCGAGCTTCGGCGGCGCACCCGCCATCTCGACGATGATCTCCGCGAGCCGCTTGTAGTTGCCCGAGGCGAACGCGATCATGTAGTCGGTGACGAGGTAGCGCTCCGAGTCGTTGAAGCGGCCGACGATGCCGAAGTCGAGGAAGCCGATCGTGTCGTCGTCGAGCAGCATCAGATTCCCGGCGTGCACGTCGCCGTGGAAGAACCCGTAGAACACGACGCACTGGAACCAGGCGCGCAGCCCATCGACGAGCTTGCTCTCGCCATCGATACCCTTCGCCTTGATCTCCTCGAAGCGATCGACGCGAAACCCGGTGAACTTCTCCATGACCAGGATCTTCCGCGTCGTGTACTCGTGGTGCGGGACCGGAGCACGGATGTTCTTGTGCCCGAGCTCCCGCATGATGTCGTTGAACTTGTCGAGATTCGCCGCTTCCTTGCGGAAGTCGAGCTCCTCGGTCAGCGTGGCGGTGAAGTCATCGATCACGCCGACCGGGTTCGCGAGCTCGGCGTCCTTCTTGAACCGCGCCACCAGCCTCGCGAGCATGCGCATCAACTTCATGTCGGCCATGCAGCGGCCGATGATGCCGGGGCGCTGGACCTTGATCACGACCTGGGTTCCGTCGCGCAGCTTCGCGGTGTGGACCTGAGCGATCGATGCGGAGGCGAGCTGCTTCGGCTCGATCTCGACGAGCTGTGCAGCCTTCTCACCGCCGAGCTCCTCGTCGAGCGTGCGCTTGACGTCCTCGAACGGGAACGGCTTCACGCGGTCGAGGACCTTCTGGAACTCCGTGACGTACGGATCCGGGAACATGCCGGCCGACGACGCGATGATCTGACCGAACTTGATGAACGTGGGCCCCATGTCCTCGCACCACATGCGGATCAACATCGGCCGCGAGAGCTGTTGGTACTTGTCCTTCGCGACGAATAACCGCCGCAGGCCGATCCGATCGACGAACCACAGCCAGAAGTACTTCCACGAGTAGATCCACAGCGCCCACACGCGGCGCGGCACCGGCAACGTCACCGACAGCAGAAACAGGACGCCGAAGACGGCCAGTAGCGAGTACCAGAACATGCTCCGCGGAATCCTACCATCGGAGCCCGCTCGGGCAGCCCTCCCTCGACCGATCTGGACCTTATACTGCCGCGATGCTGACGACGGTCACCGCGGGTCCATACACGGTGCGCGGCGTCTCCGTCGGCGGGGTCTATACCTCGATCCAGGTGCCGGAGCTGGGCGTGCTGTTCGATGCCGGTATCTCGCCGCGCTCGTTCGGCGCGATCGACACCATCCTCCTCTCGCACGGCCACGCCGATCACATCGGTGCCCTGCCCGCACTCCTCGGAATCCGCGCGCTCCACGGCAAGACCCGGCCGCCGCGCGTGGTCATGCCCGCGGAGATCGTGGGCGACCTGACCACGGCGCTCGCGGCGCTCACGCGGCTGCAGCGGTGGCCGCTCGAGATCGAGGCGATCGGCATGAACCCCGGCGACGAGATCGCGCTGCGCCCCGACCTCCTCGTGCGAGCGGTGCGCACGTACCACCCGGTGCCGTCCCTCGCGTATCTGCTCGTGCGACGCGTCGCGAAGCTCCGCCCCGACCTCCATGGCCTGGCCGGTCCGGACATCGCCGCGCGGCGCCGAGCCGGCGAGGACATCAACGTGTTCGAAGAACGCGTCGAGGTCGCGTACGCCACCGACACGCTGATCTCGGTCCTCGATCACTCGCCCGAGCTCCTGCGCGCGCGCGTGCTGATCATGGAGTGCACCTTCCTCGACGAGCGCAAGTCGCTCGAAGGCGCGCGCTCCGGCTGCCACATCCACCTCGACGAAGTGATCGAGCGCGCCGACACGTTCGAGAACGAGCACATCGTGCTGATGCATTGCTCGCAGCTCTACCGGACCGACGAGGTAGCGCACATCCTCGATCGCCGCGTGCCACCCGCGCTGCGCAAACGGATCATCCCGTTCGTCCCGGCCGACGGACACTGGCCCGGCTGATGCCGCGCGGCCGCGCCGACGATCCGGACGCCGATCTGTTCGACGCCCCACAGGCCGATGCCGAGACCACCACGGCGCCGCCGCTCGGCGACGAGCTCGATCTGCACACGTTCCTGCCGCGCGATTGCGCGGACGTGGTCACCGAGTACGTGCGCGCTGCCGCGGAAGCCGGCAAGCCGTCGGTGCGGATCATCCACGGTAAGGGCACCGGCACCCTCCGCCGCATGGTCCACGCCGCGCTCGAGACACACCCTGACGTCGCGTCGTTCAAGCTCGCCGACGAGCGCTCCGGTCAGTGGGGCGCGACGCTCGTCGAGCTGAAGCGCTAGGAGCGTGTACGTCATCGACCTGCGCGAGCGGCAATCCGCAGTGCCGGCTGCGAACCGCAAGTCCGCTGGTTCAGGTGAGCCCCGAAGGCCTCGAAGGTCCCGAAGCAGAGTCTCCTCCTGCAGGAGAACGCCTCTCCTCAGGGTCTTCGGGAACTTCGGGGCTCATCTTTCTGGAAGCACGGTCGCGTGGATTCGTCGCCGTCCGTCCGGCCGGGGCGCGCTAGGTTGCCTGTAGCTCCCAGGCGTAGGGGCTCGACAACCGCTGAGGCGGATCATGCGCTCGTGTGCTCGTGCGCCCCGAAGTCCTGAAGGGACCCGAAGCAGAGACTTCTCCTGCAGGAGAAACCTCTTTCTTTGGGAGCTTCGGGTCGTTGGGGCGCAACTGAACCAGCGAGCTCGGTCGTGGCGTGCGGAGTAGCTGCGACCGATCGGCCGCGCCTCCGTCGTCGCCGCGCTTCCACCAGTGTGGCTATGCCACGTCCTAGTGGCCGACGGTGGCGAGCAGCAGCACGGCGAGCTCGCCGACCGCCGCGGCAACGGCCACGATCTGCGGCGTCAGCCCGCCATCGCGGCGCTGGCTCGCGAGCCCGACCGCGAACACGGCCACGGCGACGAGCGCCATCGCGACGAGCCCCATCTTGCCCATCGCGAGGATCGTCAGCGCGAGCACGCCGCCGCTGATCGCCGCGATCAGCCATGCGGGTGCCGGGGTGGCCACGAGCGAGCGCTGCGTCTCGTCGACGGCGATGGGATCACCGAGCGCCTGGAGAAACACCGCGGCCCAGCGGCCGATCACCGCGGTCGCGACGAACAGCCACAACCACTGTCCCGGCGGCACGACGAGGATTGCCACCGCGCGGATCAGCGTGGTGAACACGAGCACGAGCACCGACGCCACACCCGGCGAGCGCGCCTGGCCCTGCCAGCGATCTACGCTCTCCGCGAGCCCGCGCTCGATCAGCGCCGCCGACGACAAGGTCAGCATCGCGAGGCCGACGATCGCCGCGATCGGCACCGGAATGCCGGCGGCCCAGATCAGCTTCGCGCAGACCCACGCGACCAGGCCGCACGGCACGCCGAGCGCGACGATCCACACGGCGCTGCGCGCCTCGTCGCCGACCTCGGTCGGCCATCGCCACGGCGTGGAGTGCACGAGTGCGACGGCGCCGCCGTAGAGCGGTCCGAGCCGGCGCTGCCAATCCTCGCGCGATGACACGAGGATCAGTATACCGCTTACGAGCTGTGGATGACTTCGTCGTCGTCCGTCAACGCAGCCGCGGCGAGCGCCTCGGGCAGGGCTTCGAAGCGCTGGATCCGGACCACGCGCCCGTCGCGCACCGTGAACGCGGACGCGGGGATCCGGTCGACGCGCTGCTCGATGACGACCGTGCCCTGCGCTCCGCAGAACCAGCGCAGCACCTCGGCCGAGGACCCCGAACGCGCCAGCCAGCTCTCGACAGCGACGAGGGGCATGAACGTCATGGGCGCAACCTAGTCGATCGCGCGCCGTCGACAACGATCAACTACCGACGTGATCTATCAGCGAATGGCTGAACACGTGAGGAGACCTCTCGGTGTCAGGACGATGACGGTCGAGCTCGGTACCTGGTACGTTCCCGCCCGATGTCGGGAACGCCCAAGGCCAGCTATGACCTCGTGCTCCTCCCCGGCGATGGCATCGGCGCGGAGGTGATGGCCGAGGCGAGGGCGCTGCTGGACATCGTCGCGGCGACCGGAGTGTCCTTCCACGTCGACGAAATCCCGTGCGGCGGGAAGTTCTTCCTCGAGCACGGGTCGCGCGACTGGCCCGAAGGCGCCGAGGAGAAATGCGCTTCAGCCGATGCGGTGCTGCTCGGCGCGGTTGGCTGGAACGGCCCCGACGGAGTGCCGGTCAACATGCCGGATGGCACGGGCGGCTGGAAGATGGCCGGCTGGTCGCCGGTGATCGGCAACCGCGTCAAGCTCGACCTCTACGCGAATATCCGTCCCGTGCGATGCCTCCCCGGCACGAAGCACGGACTGTCGGGCAAGTTCCGCGAGGTGTGGTCGCCCGAGACCGTCGACATGGTGATCATCCGCGAGAACACCGAGGGGCTGTACTCGGGCATCGCCGAGCGCACGCCCGATCGCGCGACCGACCTGCGCGTGATCACCCGCCACGCCTCCGAGCGCGTCATTCGCAAGGCGTTCGAGGTCTCGCGCCAGCGTGCGAAGGGCGCACCAGGCGACGGCAAGCTGCGCGTCACCTGCATCGTCAAGCACAACGTTCTCACCGGCTGCCGGCTGTTCCTCGAGGTGTTCCGCGAGGTCGCGAAGCAGTTCCCCGAGATCGAGCCCGACGTCGCGATCGTCGACTCGTTCGCGATGTTCGTCCTGACCCAGCCCGAGCGCTACGACGTGTGCGTCACCACGAACATGTTCGGCGACATCCTCACCGACCTCGCGAGCGTGTTGCAGGGCGGCATGGGGATGGCCGTCGGCTGCAACGTCGGTGATGACCACGCGATGTTCGAGCCGATCCACGGCTCGGCACCGCCGCTCGCCGGCAAGGACAAGGCGAATCCGATGGCGATGCTGCTCGCGACCGGCGAGTGCATGGCGTGGCTCGGTCACCGCCACGGCGATGCCAAGCTGCTCCGCGCGGCCGATGCGATCGCGGCGAGCGTCGCGACGATCGTCGAGCGCGGCGAGCCGCTGACCGGCGATCTCGGCGGCAGCGCCGGCAGCAAGGCGGTGGCAACCGCCGTGCGCGACGAGGTTCGTCGCCGCCTGAGCTGCTAATTCGTCGGCATCGCCGCGAGCGTGCCGTGCCGGCTCGACGCTACTACAGCGCCGCGGCGATCAGCCGGCGATCCGACACGAGCACCGGCGCACCGACCCGCCCGCGCATCACGGGGATCCGGCCACCGTCGCGATGGAACGCCATCTCCGCGATCGACTCGTCCTCCATCACACCGGTCACCGCGAGGTTGCCGCCATCGATGGCGACCGAAGCGATCTCGAGCTCTCCCGCGACCGCGAAGTCGTTCGGCACGCCCATGCGCCCGAGCAGCGGATCGCCGCGCTTCACCCTGCGCCGCTGCGCCAGCATGTTCTGGGTCGTCACGCGCGCGATGCCCGTCACCAGCACCGGCCCCTGCCCTTCGACCTCGAAGAGGAACGGCGCCGCCTCCGAGCGTCGCAGCAGCACCGCGCCCGACTTGTCCTTGACGACCGCATGCTCGACGAGCACCGGCGCGTCATCGACGATCGACGTCACCGTGCCGCGGAATCGCCGGGCGGTCCCGTGCAAGGTCACCGCTCCCGGCGCCGCCGCCACGAGCGGCAGCTGGACGCCGACCATGGTCTGCTTCCGCTGCTTGCCGCGCAGCTTGTAGAGGCCGAACGCGACGACGCTTCCGATCGCGAACGGCGCGAGGATCGGAAGCGCGAGCGATGATCCGGCGAGGAACGCGGTCAGCATCCCCCAGTCGCGGTGATTGTTGAACCGCATGTCGCGGTAGTAGAGGAGCTCGCGCACGAGCTCGACCGGCGCGGTCATCGGCGCCGCGCACTCGACGCAGGTCGTGGTCGGCGCCTGCAACAGCCGGCACTGCACGCAGCAGAAGATCCCGCTGTTCGTCGGTGCGAGCTCCACGTTGCGTCAGTAGAGCATGCGCGGCGCGGGGCGATCGTCGGTGCCGGAGGTCGGACTCGAACCGACACGCCCGTGAGGGCAAGGGCTTTTGAGACCCCTGAGTCTACCATTTCTCCACTCCGGCGGCGGCGAACACAATAACGCAGAAACGCGCCGACTCACGATGAGCACGGCGCGTTCCACGTTCAGACAGATGTCTGAATCACATGCCGGGGGCGGGGGCGGCAGAGCCGTCCGAGCCCGAGCCCATGTCCGAACCGGCCGGCATCGAGCCCGAGCCCATGTCCTTGTCCATTGGCTTCGCAGCGTCCTTCTTCTTGCCGCAAGCGGCGAACGCCATCGCAACAGTGGCCACAACGATGATCATCTTCTTCATGTGCGTAATCCCTTCTCTACTCGATTGATTGGTTTGCAAACCCGAACTCAAACACGAAACTGGGTGGGCTACTTCGCGGGCGTCCCGTAGGCGGCTCCGCCGTAGCTCGCGCCGCCGGTCGGCGCGATGGTGGAATCGGACGCCTTGGTCTCCGGTGTCGGAGTGGTGGTGGTCGCCGGCTTCTTGCCGCCGCACGCCGCCACCGCTGCCGTGATCAGTGCAATTGCGAAGAGCTTCTTCATGGTCATTTCCTGGTTTGGTTCAGGCGGGCTCGAGCTCGGCCAATGCGGCCTCGAGCTCCTTCTTTGCGTGCAGGTCTCCGCGCCGTCCGGACACGTCGATGCCTTTGCGGAACGTCTCCGCGGCCTCGTCGCTCCGACCGAGCGCGATCAGCGTGCCGCCTGCCATCAGGTAGGTCGGGACGTAGTCCGGAAACTTCTGAAGCAGCTCCTCGAACGTGACCCACGCCTCACTCAACGAGCCGGCGCCCTTGTACTCCATCGCCAGGCCGTACCGGGGGAACGGGTCCGCCGGTGAGCGAGAGATGAACGTTTTGAAGGTACTGACCCGGTCCATAGCAAAAGCGAAGCGAAAGCCCCCGGCCTACAACGCCACCGCGGGTTGGTACTTACAGCGGGCGGACATTACGCGCGACTTTGGTCCAAATGCCAGTTCAGGAAGGCGATTTTAGGCGCCTGGGACGTGCTACAAAGGGACTCAGCTCGGGTGCAACGCTCATTTACACGGTTCATCGGGGTCGATCTCGGGGGCGGTCGGGGCAAGACGACAGCCGTGGCCGAGCTCCGGATTGCCGCTGCGGGCGGGGTGGAGGTGGTGGAGGTCGCGACCCGGTCCAACCGCCATCCGTGGAACGACGACACCCTGATGGCCCGGCTGGTAGAGCGCCGTGACCCCACGGTGGTCATCGCGATCGACGCGCCGCTGACCCAGACCGCCTGCGGTCGCTGCGAACGTCCCGTGTGCCCCGGCATGGAGGACTGTGCTGACCCCGCCGTGGTGTGGCTGCGCACGACCGGCCGCGGCCTCGTCCGCAAGGTCGCTGCCCAGACGGTGAACGCGGGTCCACGCACGCCGCCGATGGCGCAGGCGCGCCTGGCGCCGTACGCCCATCGCGCGACCGACGTGGTGATGACCTACGAGCGCGGCCTCCTGCCGCCCACCGCGCTCGGCGCACCCAGCGGCGCGGTCGCCGCGCGCGCCAGTCAGCTCCGGCGCCGGTTGCGCGGGGCGGGCTATCAGCTCCATGACAGCCTGATCGAGGTCTCACCCGCCGCGACGATCGCCGCGCTATGCGGCCCGCGGGTCGCCCGCAACTACAAGCGCGACGCTGATCCGTGGCGCACGCGCGCGATGATCCTCGAGCAGCTCACCGACCTGACGTTCGCACCGCAGTCGCGGATGGCGCGCGAGGAGGTGCTCGGCAACGACCACTGCTTCGACGCCGTCATCAGTGGCTACACGGCGTATCGCTGGACGGTCGGTGGCTGGGAAGGTCCCGACGGGATCTTCGCCGAGGACGGCTGGATCGTCGCTCCGCCTTGATCAGAGCAGTGCTTCGTACGCGGCGGTGACCTCGGCAAATCGCCGCTCGAGCGTCTTCTTGCGCAGGTCATCGACATCGGGCTGCAGATCGGGATGCAGCGTTCGCGCGAGGCGGCGATACGCGCGCTTCACGGTCTCGAGGTCCGAGCCCTCCTCGATCCCCAGCATCTCGAGCGCGGCCTGCCGCCGACGATCGACGATGCGATGCGGCGCGCTCCGCTCGGCGACCACTCCGAGACCTTCGAGGGCATCGACGCCGCGGAGGAAGTGGAGGAACGCGAGCAACCGGAACCGCGGTGTGCGCGCGAGCGGCCAGATCTGATCGAGGCGGCGCGGGATCGCCATCGCGGCGAGCATCCGGCGATCCGCTTCATCGATCGCGGTCGGCGAGAGATCGGTGCGCAGCGACAGCCGCACGCCGGCGAGCTCGCGCACCATCACCTCGGCGAGCATGCCGTCGAGCTGGCCCTCGAGGTGCGCGCGCGCCCAGCCGGTCAACGAGATCTGGTTCGTCGCGCCGGGCGGATACGCGGTGACGCCACCCTCGAACACCACGACCACTTCGTCGACCGCAGCGAGTCGTACGAACCGCGCGACCAGCGCCTTCTTCGCGAGCTCGCCCTCCGCGACCATCACATGACCGCGACGGAGCACGAACACTTCTGCGCGCGCGGCGCGTGCGGTCAGCGTCAGGACGCCACTGGCGCTCTGATGACCGAGCCGATAGAGCAGCCTGACCAGCTCACCACGGGTGAGCCGTCGCCGCAGATTTCCGTGGACCTCGGACACAGCGCCATACTTGGCGCTCGCGAGGATGGGGGCAATTTTTCAGCCCCCTACGGTCACATGAACCCGGCTTTACGACGCTCGACGATGAACTCGATGACGGTGTTGCGGACGTCCTCGCGGAACGTCACCAGACCGGCGGCGATCTCGCGGAGCGCAGTGACGGCGGGCTTGTTATCGCAGTCGACTCCCGCGGAGGCGCCACGAGAAAGCTGGCGCGCGCGCTCTGCAGCGAGCACGACCAACGCGAACCGATTGGGGATCTTGTCGAGACAGTCTTCGACGGTAACGCGGGCCATGGACCGCGGAACCTACTCGATTGCCGACGGGTGTCAAGGGCACCTTGCCAGAGCGCTTCTGAACCCGTAGGCTCACTGGGCGCACCGTTCTACCGGCAAGTAGGCGGAGCGACTTAACTTATGGCTGTTCGACCCACGGTTTCCAGCTCACTGGCGTCGGCAAGCTCGGCACGGAGCCCTGCGCGGATCGATCTCGATTGGGATGCCCTCGAGATCGCCGTGGAGCGCAACTCCCCCGACACCGACAGCTACCTCGACCTCACCACGGGTCGCGTCCTCACCATCACCACCGGCGATCCCGAGGCGGCGATCAACCGCCAGGCGGTCTCGGAGAACATCCGCAACTTCCTCCGCGTCGAGCCCGCGAGCTCGCGCGAGCAGTACCGCTGGATGGAGAAGTTCGTCGGCTCGGTCGTCGACGAGCCGCTGCGCGAGCGCCTGATCATCTCGATCGACGGCAAGGGCGCGTTCCGCCGGTTCAAGGATGTACTGCTCGCATATCCCGCCGAGCGCGAGCGCTGGTTCTCGTACCGCGCGGATCTCCTGCACTGGCACATCCAGACCTGGCTCGAGTCGCACGAGATCTCGGCGACGAACGAACCGCCGTGGGGCGTCGTCGTCGCACCGCAGGAGCTGCCCACTGTCGGGCGGCCCCTCGTGCACGGCACCGAGGCTCCCGGCGAATCGCTGCGCCGCCAGGCCCGCGATCTGATCGAGACCATCGCGGCGATCGAGCTGCCCACGGCGATCGCGTTCCTCGAGTTCTTGAAGCAGCGCTCCGCCGAGGCCCTGATGAGCAAGGCTGACCTCGCCAGCCTCGACGACGATCCGAACGACGAGCCGGCGTGATCGAGCCGCTGATCACGCGCCTCGTGCAGGAGGCGCCGGTCCTCGATGGCGAGGTGATCGCGGCGCTGTGCACGGAGCTGCGTGCGAATGGCAAACCCCTCGCGCTCGCGATCGCGAAGGTCGTCGAGCTCGTCGGAGCGGGCGCGATCGATCCGGGCATCTCGTTGCCCGCGCTCGCGATGGCGTGCGGCACGCTGTGCGATCCGCGCCTCGGCACGCCCGAGCACGAGGCCGCACGCTACGAGATCGAGACGTTGCTGCCGATGCCGAAGACCGCGCCGACGATCACCGCGCCCGACGTGCCGCTGACGTCGCTGAAGCGCCGCCAGGCGTGGAGGTGAATCGGCTCCCACCTCGCACCGAGTCGCGCAGGCCTCGCCGCGAGGAGCGCGACGTTCAGGTTCTGACGCAGACGACGAACTTCAAGTAGCTCGCCTCGGGGAACCCCGGGACCGTCGGAAAGTCGGGCGGCAGCGGGCGGCGATCGATGATCTGCAGCTGCGTGCCCGCGCGCTCGCCGCCATCCGC
Source organism: Haliangiales bacterium (assembly GCA_038206055.1). Lineage (GTDB taxonomy): Bacteria > Myxococcota_A > Polyangia > Haliangiales > Haliangiaceae > JABFXX01. The sequence goes on along the minus strand of JBBRBG010000060.1, from coordinate 21,852 downwards.
GAGCGCGAGCTCGAAGTCCGCGAGCGACATCTTGTGCGTCGACGTCGCGGCGATCAGGATCCCGCCGGGCACGAGGACCTCGAGCGCCGCGCTGATCAGCTCGGAGTAATCGCGCACCGCGCTCCACGGCTTGCCACCGCGCGCCGCCGCGCTCGCGAACGCCGGCGGATCGAGCACCACCATGTCGAAGGTGCGCGAGCGCTCGACGAACCGCGCCAGCACCTTGAACACGTCCCCGACGATGTGCTCGGGCTTCTCGGGATCCATGCCGCACGCCGCGAAGTTCTTGCGCGCGCGCGCGTGCGCCTTCGCGGCGACATCGACGGCGCACACCTCGGCGGCGTCGCCGGCCTGAGCGTAGACGGTGATCGCACCGGTGTAGCTGAAGAGGTTCAGCACGCGGCGGCTCTTCGCCCAGTGGCGCACCGCCCTACGACCCTCGCGCAGATCCGCGAACAGGCCCGTCGACAGAGGCGATGTCACGTCGACGACGAACGTCAGATCGTCTTCCTTGACCTCGAGCTCGACCGGGGCCGCGTTGCCGCGCACGAGCTCGGCAGCGACCTGGCGCGGCGCGTCGCCAGCGAGCGAGCGGTAGCGGCGCTGCTCGTAGATCGCCTTCGGTTTGATCTCCGCTTCGAGGGCGTTGTAGAGGCCGTCGCGGAGGTTCGTGACCGCAGCGGTGAACAGCTGGACGACGAGGTAATCGGCGTAGCGGTCGACGACGATGCCCGGCAGACCATCCGACTCGGCGTTGACGAGGCGCACGCACTGCAAGTGATCGAGATCGAGGAGGCGCTTGCGCAGCGCGATCGCCTTCTTCACGCGATCGGCCACGAGGCGATCATCGATCTGCGTATCGGGGTTGCGCGTGAACACCCGGATCGCGATCGCGCTGTCGGAGTCGTAGAGGCCGCGGCCGACGAACTCGCCCTCGTCGTCGACGATATCGATTGGCGTCCCGACCTCGGGGCTCATCGGACGCGGACCGAGCGCCTCGCGATACACCCACGGGTGCCCGGTGCGGATGCGGTGCGCGATGTCGCCCGCGAGCCTGACCGTGTTTCTCCGCACGATCGGCGCGCCGCGGGGCGCGGGACGGCGACCGGTGGGACGTCGCGGCTGGGCCATGCGCGCGCTCTTATCACGCAACCCTGGCGGATCTCCAAGGAGAGCGCCCCTCAGTTTCGGGTGGACAGGCGCGGATCCGCTGCGGTATGTCCCCGTCACTTACTCCTATGAACACGCATCGCCCTGTCGCCACGCTCGAGCCGGTCCGCTTTGGAGAGTTTCTCCGCGACCGCAATATGATCAGTGATGAGCAGTGGTTGGCAGCGCTGGCGGAGCACTGGAGCGAGCCGCTTCGCGGCCGACGCCGGCTGATCGGAACCACGATCATCGACAACGGCTACCTGCCGGCCGAGATCGTCGAGGCCGAGGCGCGGGTGTTTCACGACGATCTCGACGTGGTCGAGGTTATCGAAGCGCTGCCGCGGTCCGAGAAGACGACCCTGCCGGTCGTCCCGGTCCAGATGACGATTCGCGCATGACCTGATTTCCCGGGCGCGTAGGCCGGGATCGCTGCTAGAGTCCCATTCCCCATCGGGAGATGCATGATGGCTGTTGATTCGAAGCAGGGTGTTAACGGTTCCTCGAACGGCCGGCTGTCCAACGCCGGTCGCAAGCGTCCGTCGTCGCTGATGGCGCAGGCGTCGTCGCTGCCGAAGGTCGAGCACTCGCTCGACGAGTTCATCGCGAAGGCGAACCAGACGCTGGTGGACGTCTCGAACTGGGGCGCGGCGGATGCCGAGGCGAAGGCCGAGGACGACAAGCGCCGCGAGCAGGATGCGCTTCGCATGCGCGCCGCCGAGACGCAGATGAAGGAAGGCGAGGTGCGCGAGACATCGCTGCGCCGCCAGCTCGACGGTCTGCAGGGCAAGCTCGCCGAGGCCGAGGCCCGCGCTGCCGTAGCGGGTTCGACGGTGGGCTCCGCTGCACACGACCAGACGCTCGCTCAGCTCCGCGCGCAGATCGAAGCTGCCGAGCAGCAGCGCAAGTCCGCCGAGCTGAAGAACACGCAGCTCTCGAGCGCGCTGTCAGACGCGAAGAACGAGGTCGCGATCGCGCGTGCCTCGGCTCCCTCGATCTCCGTCCCCACTCCGTCATACGACGACGGTGAGGCAGCCGAGCGCGTCCGCATTGCCGAGGCGAAGGCCACGAAGGCGATCGCCGCCGCGAAGGCAGCGCAAGCAGGGCTCACCGTGTCGTCGGCGGATATCGCCGCGATCGAGAGCGGCCTTGTCGTCACCAACATGGATGCGCCGAAGAGCTCGCCGTGGATCGCGATCGCGATCGCGTTCGTGGGTGGCCTCGGCATCATGTTCGCCGTCTGGAAGTTCGTCCTCAACAAGGACGATGCGAAGCCGGCCACTGCCGCCCCCGCAGCTGTGGCGCCTGCAACGGCTCCGGCCGCTGCGCCGCAGCCGGATCCGGTTCCGACCGCGACCGCGACTGCGCCGGCGGTAGCCGCGCCCGCCACGACTCCGGCCGCGACGGCTCCGGTTGCTCCGAGCAAGCCAATCGTCACGCCGATCGAGGAAGAGCCGGCGAAGACCGAAGCCGTCAAGACCGAGCCCGCAACGGCCGAGCCGGTCGCGACCGCGCCCGTCAAGGCCGAGCCCGTGAAGGCGGCGCCGGTGAAGGCCGAGCCGGTGAAGGCGACCAAGGCGCCCGCGAAGGCCGTGACCAAGGCTCCGACCAAGGCGCCCGCGAAGGCGACGACGACCAAGGCCAGCAAGGGCACGATCGCCGACCCGTTCGCCGACACGCCCGCTCCGAAGAAGACGGCGCCGGTCAAGAAGGCCACCAAGCCGACCACCGGCGGCGTCGTCGACCCGTTCTAGACCACCTCGAAATTCGATACGTAATCCGGCGCCCACGTGGCGCCGGTTACCGTTTCGGGTCGCGGACAATTCGCGCACCGGTCCAACCGACGGAGATCGTGGGGTAACGGCTGTGGCAAACAGTCGTTGCATCCACATGTCCACGTGGGATAAGTACGCGCTGTTGCTTCGTTCCCCGGTGCGGGGACCGCAGCTACCCGGAGGTCACGTTGACGCGCTTTATCCTGTCCCTTGCGATCGCTGTTGCGATCATTGCTCCCGCCGCTACGGCGTTCGCCCAACCATCCGCGGGCGATCTCGACAAGGCGAAGAAGGAGTTCATCGCCGGCAAGAAGGCGTTCGACGGCGGCGATTTCGCAGAGGCCGCGTCGCACTTCAAGACCTCGTACAATCTCTCGAAGAAGCCGACGCTGCTCTACAACGTCGGTCTCGCGAACGAGTCGGGCGGTCAGGACGACATCGCGTTGTTCTACTACCGGAAGTATCTCGCCGACGCGCCGGCCGAAGATGCGCAGCGCGCAGACGTCACCGAGCGCGTGAAGGCACTCGAGAAGAAGTTCGGTGGCGGCAACACCACGGTCACGCCGCCGAACAACACGACGGTCACGCCGCCGGGCGAGACGCACAAGGAGCCGAAGACCATCAAGCCGGCCGGCACGTACACGGCCGCCGACTTCCAGCACCAGGTCGTCGACTCGGCGCCGCCGAAGAAGCCGCTCGACGTGACCGCGTTCGTCCCCGAGGATTCGGGCTTCGAGGTCACGCTGTTCTACCGCACGGCCGGCGAGGGCAAGTTCCAGGGCAAGGTCATGCGCTGGCGCTACAAGGAGCTCGTCGCGCGCATTCCGCCGGAGAAGATGCTCGGCGAATCGATCCAGTACTACATCGAGGTCAAGGACCAGGCGAAGGCCGTCGTCACGCGCTCCGCGAAGTCGACGAGCCCGAACCTCGTCACGCTCGAGGCCGGCGCGCCGGAGCGGTTCTATCCGGACTGGAACGACAAAGAGGGCACCCCGGCGACCCCGGCCGAGGTCAAGGCGTCCGACGAGGACGAGGACCCGCTGAACCGCAACAAGAAGAAGGTCGTCGCGCAACCGAACGGCCCCGACGGCATCGAGATCCAGCCGCAGCCGACCGGTCCGGGCAACGGCTTCAGCGACGTCGGCTCGGGCAAGTTCAACGGCATGAAGTGGGGCGCGACGGGTGTCGCCGCGCTCGGTGTCGGCCTCGGCGTCGTGTTCTATCTGCAGGCCGGCAAGCAGGCGCGCGCGCTCGAGGACGACTCGCTGATGTGCGGCGCTCCGCCGTGCCGCTCGTACGATCCGTACGACGCGGGCCTGCAGTCCTCAGGTCAGCGCGACGAGAGTCTGATGACCGTGTCGCTCGTCGTCGGCGTCGCCGCCGCCGGCGTCGCCGGTTACTACTGGTACAGGACGCTCACCGCGAAGAAGCGCGGTGACTACACCTCGGCATCGAAGGCGAAGCCGGAAGGCGCAACACCTGGTGCAAAGCCTGCCGCTCCGCCCCCGGGCGAGGACGAACCACCGCCGCCGCGGTCGTCATGGATCATCACCCCGTCGATCGGCGATGGGTTTGCCGGCGCCGCCGCTGTTGGCACGTTCTAGGTCGAGGTCAGTCATGCGCAACACTCTGCTTATCCTTTCCCTGTCCTCCATCCTCGGCGCGTGCGGCTATAACCCCGACCTTGGCGGCACGCCGTTTCTCTGCGCGGCGGCGGAGCCGAAGTGCCCCGATGGATATGCGTGCATGGCCGAGACCACCACCGGCAAACAGGTCTGTTACTCGACGTCGGGCAACATCGTCGACGCGCCGGTGAGCGGGTTCCAGTGCGCCGATGATTCGATCCTCGAGGGCATGGGCAAGAACGACACGATCGCCACCGCGTACGCCACGCCGGTCGCGAGCAGCAAGCCCGACATCACGTTCGCGGGTCTCGCGATCTGTCCCGAGGGCGACAAGGACACCTACAAGATGGATGTCGCGGTGATCTCCGACATCGAGGTCATCACCACGTGGGATGCCGGCATGCCGGTGTCCGTGTCGATCCTCGGCGCGGGCGGCGCGACGCTCGTCAACGGCACGTCGAGCGGAGCGAACTCGCTGAAGGCGTTCGCAGCGAATCAGCCGGCGGGCACGTACTATGCGCAGGCGTACGCATCGGCGACCACGAAGAACAACTACAAGATCTCGCTCAAAGTCACGCCCAAGTGAGCAAGCGCCTACACTAGGCCGCCAGCTTGATCGCCCAGCGCCGCGCCTCCGCGGATAGCTCGTCGTCCGTCCCAGCAACCTGCCACAGGCGCTCCAGGGCCGTGTTGGCCCCGGCGTTATCGCCCTTGTCCCAGCACGCGCGCAGCTCCTGACGCAAGAGAGCGATCTCTTTGGCCTCGGCGTAGCTCATGTGAACCCCCAGCGTCACCTTCATCGCGGCTGTCCTCGGGCCGCAAGTTTTCTGCGGTCCCTGTTCAGACGCACGGGGATGCGGCATATTTGACGGTGGGGACAATTGCACGGTACCCTTTTGAAACTCGTAGTGTTTTCCGGGGAGACACGTAGATGAGCCGTATTGGCGAGCTGCTCGTCCGCGAGAAGATGCTCTCGCTCCAGCAGCTTCAGCAGGCGCAAGAAGAGGCCAAGCGGACGGGTAAGCGCCTAGGCGCCACCCTGTCGCGCCTGGGCTACGTCAAGGATCAGGAGCTCACCCAGTTCGTCGCGAAGCAGTACAGCCTGCCCTCGATCAACCTGGCCGAGATCGAGATCGAGGCCGCCGTCCTGAAGCTGGTCCCGCGGGAGATCTGCGAGAAGCATCAAGTCATCCCGGTCCGCCGCAACGGGCCGACCCTGATCGTCGCGATGGCGGATCCCGCCAACATCTACGCGATCGATGAGCTGAAGTTCCTCACGCAGTACAACATCGAGCCGGTCGTCGCGAGCGAGAGCCAGCTCGAGGCCGCACTGTCGCGCTACTACGACAAGGGCCCCGACCTCGACCAGATGATGGGCGAGCTCGATGTCGACAACGTCGACTACGCCGCCGTCAGCGAGGATGCGGTCAACATCGTCGACCTCGAGAACCAGGCAGGCGAAGCGCCGGTCGTGAAGCTCGTGAACGCCGTGATGCTCTCGGCGATCAAGAAGAAGGCCTCGGATATCCACGTCGAGCCGTACGAGAAGAGCTTCCGCGTGCGGTTCCGCATCGACGGCATTCTCCAGGAGGAGATGCGGCCGCCGCTCAAGCTCCGCAACGCGATCACGAGTCGCCTCAAGATCATGGCGTCGCTCGATATCGCCGAGCGCCGGCTCCCGCAGGACGGACGCATCAAGCTGAAGATCGGCGCGAACAAGGAGATGGACTTCCGCGTCAGCGTGCTCCCCACGCTCTACGGCGAGAAGATCGTCATGCGTCTCCTCGACAAGAGCACGCTGCAGCTCGACATGACGAAGCTGGGCTTCGACGTCAAGCCGCTCGAGGACTTCAAGTACGCGATCAAGAAGCCGTACGGCATGGTGCTTGTCACCGGTCCCACCGGGTCGGGAAAGACCACCACCCTGTACTCGGCGCTGTCCGAGCTGAACACCACGGACCGCAACATCTCCACCGCCGAGGATCCGGTCGAGTTCAACCTGCACGGCATCAACCAGGTGCAGATGCACGAGGACATTGGCCTCAACTTCGCGACGGCGCTCCGCGCGTTCCTCCGGCAGGACCCGAACATCATCATGGTCGGCGAGATTCGCAACTTCGAGACCGCCGAGATCGGCGTCAAGGCCGCACTCACGGGCAACCTCGTGCTCTCGACGTTGCACACGAACGACGCGCCATCGACGGTGTCACGGCTTCTCAACATGGGCATCGAGCCGTTCCTCGTGACGGCGTCCGTGAACCTCGTGGTCGCGCAGCGGCTCGCGCGCCGGATCTGCGCCGACTGCAAGATCCCCGACGAGAAGCATCCCGAGGCGCTCGCGAAGATGGGCATGACGGAAGAACAGATCCGCGGCGCGAAGATCATGCGCGGCCGCGGCTGCCAGACCTGCAACAACACCGGGTACAAGGGCCGCGTCGCGCTCTACGAGGTCATGCCGTTCACCGATCCACTGAAGGAGCTCGTGCTCCAGGGTGCCTCGGCGACCGAGATCAAGACCGAGATGATCCGCGGCGGCGTCCAGAGTCTGCGCATGGCCGGCATCGCGAAGATCCTCGAAGGCATGACCACGCCCGAGGAGATTCTGCGCACCACGGTGGACGACTAGGGTGGGGTCGGACTAATGGCGCTCAACCTCCAGGCCTTGCTGAAGGCCATGACCGACAAGGGTGCGTCGGATCTTCACATCACCGCGAACTCGTCGCCGCGCCTTCGCATCGACGGCGAGCTGGTGAAGCTGCAGACCGAGCCGCTGACGCCGGTCGATACGAAGACGCTCTGCTATTCGGTGATGAACGACGCGCAGAAGCTGCGGTTCGAGGAGGACCTCGAGATCGACTTCTCGTTCGGCATTCGCAACATGGCGCGGTTTCGCGCCAACGTGTACATGCAGCAGGCGTGCGTTGCGGGTGCGTTCCGCGTCGTGCCCTACAACATCATCCCACTCGAGGATCTCGGTCTCCCGCCGGTGGTGCAGGAGCTGTGCGATAGACCGCGCGGCCTCGTGCTGGTCACGGGTCCGACGGGCTCCGGCAAGTCGACCACGCTCGCGTCGATGATCGATCGCATCAACACGCGGACGAAGGGCCACATCGTCACCGTCGAGGATCCGATCGAGTTCCAGCACAGCCACAAGGGCTGCCTGGTCAACCAGCGCGAGATCGGCCGCGACTCCATGTCGTTCAAACGCGCGCTCAAGTACATCCTCCGCCAGGACCCGGACTGCGTGCTGATCGGTGAGATGCGCGACCTCGAGACCGTCGAGGCGGCGTTGACCATCGCCGAGACCGGTCACCTCGCGTTCGCCACGCTGCACACGAACAACGCGATCCAGAGCATCAACCGTATCATCGACGTGTTCCCGTCGAGCCAGCAGAGCCAGGTCCGCGCAGTGCTGTCGTTCGTACTCGAGGGTGTGGTGACGCAGCAGCTCGTGCCGAAGGCCTCGGGCACGGGGCGCGCGCTCGCCGCCGAGGTCCTCGTACCGAACGCCGCGGTCAGAAACCTCATCCGCGAGGACAAGCTCCACCAGATCTACTCGCAGATGCAGATAGGTCAGACGAAGTTCGGCATGCAGACGATGAATCAGTCGCTCGCCGATCTCTACTATCGCAAGGTGATCACGCTCGACGAAGCGCTGGGTCATACGAGCGAGGTCGACGAGCTGCGCACCATGATCACGAACCAGGGCGGCTCGATAGCGCCCCAACAACCCAGGCGCTGAGGGAACCCGACCATGGCGAAATTCCAGTGGGAAGCGACAACGCGCACGGGTGAGAAGCGCAAGGGCGCGATGGAGGCGGAGACCCGCGAGATCGTGGAGAACCGGCTACGCGGCGATGGCCTGACCATCAACCGCGTCAAGAAGGAGCCGCGGCAGATCTCGATCTCGATCGGGTCGGGCGTCTCGCCGAAGGATCTCCAGATCTTCACTCGCCAGCTCGCGACGATGATCGACGCCGGCCTGCCGCTGGTGCAGTGCCTCGACATCCTCGGGAACCAGTCGCCGAACAAGGTCTTCGCTCGCATCCTCACGAACGTGAAGCAGAGCGTCGAGCAGGGCGCCACGTTCAGCGAGTCGCTCAAGAAGCACCCGCGCGTGTTCGACGACCTCTACGTCAACCTCGTCGCTGCCGGCGAAGTCGGCGGCATCCTCGACACGATCTTGAACCGCCTCGCGATCTACATCGAGAAGAACGTCAAGCTCAAGGGTCAGATCAAGAGCGCGTTGTTCTACCCGATCGGCATTCTCGTCGTCGCGATCGGCGTCATCGCCGTCATGCTCGTCAAGGTCATCCCGACCTTCGAGGACATGTACAAGAACATGGGCAATGCGCAGCTGCCTGCGCCGACCCGCGTCGTCATGGGTATCTCGCACGGCTTCATCAACCACTGGTACCTGTACGTCGGCGGGCTGATCGGCTTCCTCGTGGCCATGACGATGATGCGGCGCACGGAGCGCGGCAAAGAGATCTTCGATCGCTTCCTGCTGCGTATCCCCGTCATCGGCTCGACCCTCCGCAAGATCGTCGTCGCACGCTTCACGCGAACGCTCGGCACCCTGCTCTCCTCCGGCGTGCCGATCCTCGACGCACTCGACATCTGCGCGCGCACCTCGGGCAACAAGGTCGTGCAGAACGGCATCATGCGCGCCCGCGAGAAGATCTCGGAAGGTCACGACATGGCGGGCCCGCTCGCCGAGTCGCGCGTGTTCCCTAGCATGGTCGTCCAGATGATCGGTGTCGGCGAGCAGACCGGCGCCATGGACCAGATGCTCGGCAAGATCGCCGATTTCTACGAGGAAGAGGTCGACTCCGCCGTCACCGCGCTGACCTCGCTCATCGAGCCCATCATGATGGCGTTCCTCGGCGTCGTCGTCGGTGGTCTGATCATCGCGATGTACCTGCCGATCTTCAATCTGGCCGGAAACATCCAGGGCTAGGCTCTTGGCCACCACGATCCCCGTCCCGACGGTGCGCCACGATCCGGCGACGCCCTCGCCGGGTGATTCGCTGGTCGGCCCACCGGAGGTCGCGCCGACGAGCGATCTCCGCGGCCGCGTGAGCCGCCTGTTGCTGCTACGCACGATCGTCGTGAGCGTGGTGCTCGCGCTGTCGTTGTGGCTGCAGGTCACGGGTGAGGCGCCTTCCCGCGGATCCGCGTGGCTTCAGTCGCTCCTGCTCTCGGCGACATACGTGTCCTCGATCGTGTTCGGCGTTCTCCTGCGCCGCGGGTTCGCGCCGCGTCGGGTCGCGCGCCCGATGCAGGCCACCGACCTGATCGTGACGTCGCTGCTCGTCTACGTCACGGGCGGCGCGCAGAGCCCGTACACGTTCCTCTACGCGCTGTCGATCGTCGCCGCCGGCGCCCTCTCGTACCGGCGCGGTGCGGTCGTCATGACGATCGCGTCGCTCGCCGCGGTCACGGTCACCGCGATCGTCGCGTGGACCGAGCTGCTCGGGCTGCCGATGGCGGCGCAGGCGCACCCGCAGGACCAGAGTGCGGTCGCGCTGATCCGCACGCTCGGCATCAACTACGCGGCGCTGATCGGCGTTGGCGCGCTCTCGTTCATCTTCGGCGATCAGCTGCAGCGCGGCGCCGAGACCCTCGCGACCACCCGCCGCGCGGTCGCCGACCTGTACACCCTGCACCAGGACATCGTGCGCTCGCTCGCGTCGGGCCTCATCACGATCGCGCCCGACAGCACGGTGCTCGCGGCGAACGTCGCCGCCGGCGAGATCCTCCGCCGCCCGTCCCAGACGATGATCGGCCAGCCGATCGATACGCTGATGCCCGGGCTCTCCGCGCTGCTCGCGGCGGGCGCGCTCAAACGTGCGGACGTGGCGGTCAAGACCTCGACGGGACAGGACCTCACCGTCGGCGTCACCGTGTCGCCGCTGCGCGACGTGCACGACCAGGTGATCGGTCGCATCGTGAACTTCCAGGACCTCACCGAGCTGCGTCGCCTCGAGCAGCAGACCCGCCTGCAGGAGCGCCTCGTCACCGTGGGCCAGCTCGCTGCCGGCATCGCGCACGAGATCCGAAATCCGCTCGCCTCGATCTCGGGATCGATCGAGCTCCTCAAGCAGGCGCCGCAGGCCTCCGACGACGACCGCACCCTGATGACCATCGTCAACCGCGAGATCGCGCGGCTCAACGTGCTGATCGGCGACCTGCTCGACTACGCGAACCCGCGCGCACCTCGCATGGTGGACTTCGATCTGGGGGTGCTCGTCGAGGAGACACTGCAGGTCGCCCGCGGTGATCAGGCGTTCGGCGATGTCGAGGTCACGAGCGAGGTCGCCCGGCCTCTCCCGATCTCCGCCGATCCAGCGAAGCTGCGTCAGGTCCTGTGGAATCTCGTACGCAACGCGGCCGACGCGGCCTCGGCCGGCGGCAAGCACGTCACCGTCACGGCAACGACGGGTCCCGACGGTGCGACGATCACGGTCTCCGACGACGGCCCTGGCATTCCGCCCGCCCAGCTCGCGCGGATCTTCGATCCGTTCTTCACCACCAAGCACAAGGGCACAGGTCTCGGCCTCGCGATGACCCACGCCGTGATCGCCGAGCACAACGGCCGGATCGAAGTGGAGAGCGAGCTCGGCAAAGGCACGAAGATGGTGGTCACCGTGCCGAGGGAACGATAGGCTCGATCGGTGAACTGCCCGATCTGCGCGCAGGCTCTCGAGGGTGGAGAGCTTGTGATGGTGTGCAACCCCTGCCACAAGTCCCTCGGTGGCGGCCTCGCCGTCAACGCGACCGGCGAGTTCCGTGTCCCCACCTCCGCCGAGCTCGAGGAGCACGCGGACGAGGCAAGCCCGAACACCATGCGCCCGAACACCGTCAACGTGTGCTCGTGGTGCGGCAAGCTCGAGGCGCAGGTCAAGAAGCTCCTCGGTCGCGGCGGCGCCGCCCTGTGCGACGAGTGCGTGTCCCTCGCGAGCGACATCATGGAAGCCGAGCTCGGCGAGAACTGGCGATGACCGGCGAGCTGCTCCACGCCCTGGAATTCGCCGCGGTGAAGCACCGGGATCAGCGACGCAAGGATCAGGCGGCCTCGCCGTACATCAATCACCCGCTCGCCGTGGTCACGCTCCTGTGGGACCACGGCGTACGCGATCGCGTGCCGCTGCTCGCGGCGATCCTGCACGACACCATCGAGGACACCGCCACCACGCGCGAGGAGCTCGTGGCCGCGTTCGGCGAGGACGTGGCCGCGTGCGTGTGCGAGGTCACCGACGACAAGTCGCTCCACAAGGACGTCCGCAAGGAGGCCCAGGTCGAGCACGCGCCACACCTCACGACGCACGCGAAGCTCGTGAAGCTCGCCGACAAGACGGCGAACCTCAGGGATATGAATGACAGCCCGCCGCATACGTGGCCGGCGGAGCGCCGCGCGGCGTACTACGTTTGGGCGCACCGCGTGGTGGCTGGACTGCGCGGAACGAATGCCGGGCTCGAAGCGGCGTTCGATGCGCAGCACGCGCGCGGCACGAAATCGTAGCATTCGCTCGCTCTCGCGTCGTAACCATGACCGTGTCCCTGAGGTTCAACAGGAGACACGGAGACACGGAGCAGAGAAGTTTTCGTCGCGCGACTCGCCGCGACCGCAGGGCGACGGATCGAAAAGCCTCCTCTCCGTGTCTCCGTGTCTCCTGTTACATCTCCGGGGCGATCGAGTGGCTGCGGCGCTAGATCGCCACGCGCACGACGCTACCGGCCACGCCGAACAGCATCGGTAGCTCCTCCGCATCGCGGTACATCGCGAGCTCGGGCAAGCGCTGCGTCCCGAGCAGGCCGACGACGGAAATCGCATCTCCCGGGTGCAGCGTCACGACCTCGAGGGTCGCACCTTCGAGGAAGTGCGACGGGATGCCGAGGCGCGCGAGGCGCGGATCGCCGTCAGCGATCCGCGGGTGCGCCGGGCGCGCGTGCGGGATCAGGCGCATCACGCCCGCGATCACGGTGGGCTCGGGCGCGTCGAGCAGGAACGGCGCGGTGTGAACGCGCCGGAGGAACACGCTGCGCCGCCAGCGGGTGATCAGCGAGATCTGCTCGGCGAGGATCGGTGCGTCGTCGAGGAGGGACCGAAGTGGTGCGGTGATCGCACGCGCGGTGCCGCTGCGGCTGATCGCTTCGTGCGCGATCGAGGGGGACGGCAGATCGATGGCAGAGACGCTGCGCGAGCGGACGCCGCGGCCGTCCTCGGGGCTCACGGAGAGGGAGGTCCAGCGGAGGAGCTCCTGCTCGGTGTCCAGGCGACCGATGATGGCCGAGCCACACTCGATGCACTCGTTGCCGGGCACCTGGAGCAGGCGGCACGCGGCGCAGCAGAACGGAATGTCCGTCATCGCGTGGCCACCAGGCGCGCACGATCGCGGTAGTCGCTCGCGTAGTCGGCCTGGCCTTTGCGCTCCCACGCGCTCGCGAGCTCGCGGCAACGCTCGGCCTCGAGCTGCGGGGCGAGCTCGCCGCCGGCGCGCATCGCGTCGAGGACCGCGATGGCGTCGTCGAGGCGCCCGACGGCAAGGAGCGCCCGCGCGCGGGTGTGCTGGATCGCAGGGACGTCGGGGCGCAGGCCGATGGCCTCGTCCGCGGTGGCGAGGGCAAGGACCGCGTCGCGGTTGGCGTCGAGGTCGGCGCAGGCGCGGTTGTTGAGCCAGACCGCGCGCTCGGAGGTCTCCAGCGACGCGGGATCGATGTCGGCGAGCGCGGCCTCCGCCCGCTCGAGCTTGCCCGAGGCGACGTCGCAGCCGGCGCGCGAGAGTGTGGCCGCGCGCTCGCGGTGGGCGGAGAACGCGAGCAGCGCCAGGATTCGGTAGCGGCGCGCGGCGCGGTGGAAGCGGCCGATCTCGAACGCGCGGTGCGCGGAGCGCGGGAGCCAGAGGAGGAGCCACAGGGTGCCGAGCACGGCGATCAGGAGGCCGACGGCGACCCAGCGCGGCCCGAACATCGCGCCGAGGAGCGCCGGGGCCAGGAGGCACCCCACCGTCCAGCCGACGGCGCGTCCGACGTGCTGGGCGGCCACGCCTGACAATATCGCGGATGGGATGCGCAGCGCTCCCGAAGGGAGTGCGGAGGTTGATCGCGGGCAGGCTCGGTCGTGGTAGACACCGGGCCATGGCGGAGACGCTGATTCCCCTCGGGAAGCGCACGGTTGCGGCGGCCCCGCGCCCGGCGCCCGCTGAAGGTGCGCTCCGGGTCTACGTCGAGACCTATGGCTGCCAGATGAACGTGGCGGACTCGGACCTGATCGGCAGCGTGCTGGCGGATGCCGGCTACGCCACGGCCTCGCGTCCCGAGGACGCGGAGATCTTCGTCGTCAACACGTGCGCGGTGCGCGAGAAGGCCGAGGAGCGGGTGACCGCGCGCGCCGCGGAGCTCGGCGCCCTCAAGCGCAAGAAGCCGGGCACCGTGCTCGCGATCGTCGGCTGCATGGCCGAGCACCTCAAGGAGAGCCTGGCCATCCGCGCACCCGCGGTGGACGTGATCGCCGGGCCCGATAGCTATCGCCGGCTGCCCGCGCTGCTCGCGGCCGCGCGGCAGGCACACACGCAGCCCGTGATCGACGTGCATCTCGACAAGGCCGAGACGTACGAGGGTCTATCGGGCGCAGTCGGCGGCGATGGAGTCTCGGGCTTCGTGACGATCCAGCGCGGCTGCGACAAGTTCTGCACGTTCTGCGTGGTGCCGTTCACGCGCGGTCGCGAGCGCGGCACCCCACCGCGCGAGGTGCTGCGTCAGGTCCGCGAGCTCGCGGCGGCGGGCTATCGCGAGGTCGTGCTGCTCGGGCAGACGGTGAACTCGTACGTGTGGGACGAGACGAGCTTCGCCCAGCTGTTACGGGCGGTCTGCACCGTCGAAGGAATCGAGCGCGTGCGGTTCACGTCGCCCTACCCGGTCGACTTCACCGACGAGGTGATCGCCGCGATCGCCGAAGAGCCAAAGATCTGCAAGTACGTCCACCTGCCGGTGCAGTCGGGCTCCGACGTGGTGCTGGAGCGGATGAGGCGCGGCTACACGGTCGCCGACTACCGCGCGATCGTGCTCGCGCTGCGCGCCGCGATGCCCGACATCGCGTTCTCGACGGACATCCTCACCGGCTTCTCCGGTGAGACCGAGGAGGATCACGCGCAGACGCTGGCGCTGATGCGCGAGCTGCGGTTCGACTCCGCGTTCATGTTCGCGTACTCCGAGCGCGACCTGACGTTCGCCGCGAAGAAGCTGTCCGACGACATCCCGGAGCCCACGAAGAAGCGGCGGCTCCAGGAGATCATCGCTCTTCAAGAATCCATCTCCGCCGAGGTGTTCACCGCGCACGTCGGCCGCCGCGAGCGCGTGCTCGTGCACGGCCCGAGCAAGCGCGATCCGGCGCAGCTCATGGGCCGCACCGACGGGTTCAAGACCGTGATCCTCCCGGCCGGCCTCGGCGCGGTCGGCAAGCTCGTCGACGTGACGATCGACCGCGCCACGATGGCCACGTTGTTCGGAGCGCAGCCCGCATGATCCGCGCCGTGCTGCTCCTCGCGATGCTCGCGGCCTGTCCCGGCCCGAAGTCCCCGGCCGGCGATGCGCCATTTCACGTGTTCTATCCCGACGCCGGGGCGAAGGGCCTCGTCGGCAAGGTCGGCAAGCGGATGCAGGCGAAGCCCGCCGCGGCGTGCACGTATCCCGATGGTCGCGAAGCGCGATGGGTGAACGCGGGCGCCAGCGTCGAGGAGGGTGCGCTCGCGCCGGGGCTCGTCCTCGAAGATGGCGCGATCGGCGGTGTGCCCACCGAGGCCGGAACGTTCTCGCTGACGATCCGGTTCGCCGGCGTGACGTGCGCGGGAAAGCCGATGGGCGACCAGCACGTCACCGTGTCGCTCACCGTCCGCTAGCGGATGCGCGCACCGATCGCGCTCGCGATGTTCGTGATCGTCGCGTTGGCGCGTACCACGGTGGCCGAGCCGCGCGACCGGACGGTGCTCGCCGAGGTGCCCGCGACGGCCCTCGCGTTCATCGGGATCGATCTCGCCCGCGCACGTGTCTCGCCCGCGATGATGACCGCGGTGAGCCGCCTCGTGCGTGCGACGGACCTCGAGGATCGCGCCGACGCGATCGCAGCCGCGGCATCGCTCGTGATCGCCGGCGTCCCCGGCCTGCGAGGTCCGACGATGTTCGCGCGCGGCCCCGCCCCGCCGCGCGCACTCGTATTCGGCGCGATCTGGCTCGACGCCAGTGCGCAGCGAAGGCTCGCTCAGATCCTCCCCGACCTCGGCGCGATCCAGTGGATCGCCGGAACGCTCGAGCAATCGTCGGCGGGATTCTCCCTGTCCGGCAGCGCCGCGTTCGCGGATCCCTATGTCGCCGCGCGCATCGCCGTCGCCATCGGCATGGGCCGCAAGGTCGTGACCTCGCAACTCCCGGCGAACGTCGCCGTCGCCATCGACAAGCTCGCGATCACCGCGATGGGTTCGTCGATCCGGATCAGCGCGATGTGGAGCGAGGCAGACCTCGCCGCGGTGCTCGCTAGTCCTTGAGGCGCGCGATCACGTCGGCGGCGACGCGGCGCGATCCGAGCAGCGCGACGTGACCGAGGTCGTCGTAGATGATCGTCTCGGCGCCCGCGAGCGGCGGTTGCCCACCGGCCGGAACGAGCGCATCGGCGCGCGACCAGATCGTGGTGATCTTCGTGTGCACCGGGGGCGGTGACGCGGCGACGCGCGCGAGGAGCTTTGACCCGGTGACGAGCTCGCGGCCCGGATGCCCGATCCCGATCCGCGACACGTCGGTGCCGTTGTGCGGCGAGCCGAGCGTGATCAACCGGCGCACCGGACCATCACCACCGGCGAGGGTGACGTAGTAGCGCGCGACCACGCCGCCCATCGAGTGGCCGATGATATCCACGCTCTGTGCGCCGGTCTCTGCACGCACGTGATCGACGAACCACCCGAGCTGGCGCGCCGCCGCGGCCGTGCGGCCGAGGGTCCAGTACTCGAAGCCGAGGATTGGTCCCACGCCCGCGCGCCCGAGCCGGTATGCGAGCGGAACGAAGTTCGCGCGGTTCATCGCGTAGCCGTGGAGGACGATCACCGGCCGCGGACCGCGCACGTTCGCGCCGGGGAGCCGGAAGAATCCAGCGGGCCGGGCCGCCGAGAGCGCGGCCGAGATGCCCCACTCGGCAAGTGCCGCGCGGAACGGTCTGTTCCCCACGTCACCCTTCGCGAACGCGCGCACGGCGTGCGGGACGAGCGGGTAGAGCCCGCTGAACATCATCACCTGGGAAACCGCCGCCACCCCGCCTCGCCAGACAAGGTGGCGAATCGAATGTCGGCGCTGCATCAGCTCGGGGTGGAGGACAGGCCGGGAACGTCGGACTCGATCTCGCTCGCGATATCGTCGGGAATCGCGAGGAGCTCGCGAAGGCGCGCGAGCAGGTTCTTCTCGGTGTCGGAGAACACGTGGTCGACGACGGCCATCCGGCAGGCCGCCCGGTACACTCCGCGGCGCGACTCGGGGCTCATCGACGTCAGGTAGGTCTCGGGGAGCGCCACCTCGGTCTCGAGGAAGCTGCTCGAGGTGTCCTTTTCCTCCGGAGTGAGATCCGCGGTGCGGATCAGCCGGCGGAGGCCTTCTGCCTCGGGCTCCGCGAGGACACCGTCGGCCCACGCGACGGCTGCCCACATCCTGATGACACTCAAGAGCTGCGACTCGGCCATTCGCGGACCTTACTACAGAGCCAGGCTCAGACCGGTGCGCTGATTGATCAGCTTCGTCAGCGTCGGGCGGAGGTCCTCCCCGGTCTTGGGAGCGCGCCAGGTGCCCTCCCCCGCCGGGTCGAAGTGCCAGGCCGTGGAGATCGCTGCCATCCAGATCTGACGCGCCGCACGGTGGGCGTTGATGACAATGCGCGTGCCATCCCGGAGGTCCAGTCGGAGCACGCCATCGCTGACGGAGACCTCGACATCGTCGGGATCGACGTCCGCGAACGCATCCTCCAGGTGACGCAGCTCGTCCCGGGCTACACGGTCGAAGTCAGCCTCGTCCATGCGCGGCTCATAGCACGATTTGGTACCATGGTCGTCGATGACGAGCCGACCGAGCCGCCCCCCTGGGGAGAGTGACGTCGACCTCGGCGAACCCGTCGAACGCGAAGGCCACGAGACGCTGCTGCCGTCGGTGCAGCGCTCCGTGCTGTCGGGCAAGAGCATGGCGGCGAGCGACATCATGGTCGAGCACACCGACGTGCGCGATCTGCCGCTCCGCGGCGACAGCGATGACTCGTGGGACGGGCGCAATCGCGGCGCGAAACCGAACGATCTGATCGGCGGGCGCTACATCGTCGAAGGTCAGCTCGGTCGCGGCGGCATGGGCCGTGTGTTGCGCGTGCGCCACTCCGCGCTCGGCAAGCCGTTCGCACTCAAGATCATCAAGACCCGGATCGCATCCAACCCGAAGATCCGCGAGATGTTCTATCGCGAGGCCCGGCTCGCCTCGGCGCTCACGCACGACAACATCTGCTCGATCGTCGACTTCGGTCAGGACGACCAGTTCGGCCTGTTCATGGTCATGGAGCTCCTCGATGGGCAGACCGTGCACGCGAAGCTCAAGCAGAGCGGCAAGCTCTCACCGAAGATCGCGTGCGACGTGATGTGGCAGGTCGCCGACGCGGTGCGGTTCATCCACAGCCGCACGATCGTCCACGGCGATATCAAGACCGAGAACATCTTCATGGTGAAGACCACCATGCAGCGCCGCCTGATCAAGCTCCTCGACTTCGGTCTCGCGCGCGCGGACCTCGGCCGCACCGAGGGCATGGACGGCACGCCCGAGTACATCGCACCGGAGCGCGTCGACGGCGCGCCGGCATCGCCCGCCACCGATATCTACGCCCTCGGCATCGTGTTCTTCGAGTTGCTCACCGCGCGGCTACCATTCCAGGGTCACCTGAAGGACGTGCTCAAGGCGCACAAGGAGACCCCGGTCCCCGCGCCGTCGACCCTCGTGGAGAACCCGCTCGACGAGCGCGCCGACGAGCTGATCGCGCGCGCGACCGCGAAGGATCCCACGAAGCGCCATCCCGACGTCGCATCGTTCATGTACGAGCTGCGCGCGCTGATGACCATGCTCGGCATGGACGGCGCCGGTCGTCGCCGCGCCCTCGCACCGGAGCAGACGCGCGAGCGCCGCGACCTCGACCACCGCGTGAAAGCGGGCGCCGAGGTGTTCAACTCGATCGCGATCCCGATGGCGTCGTGCGATCCGCAGGGCAAGGTCCGCGTCGCGAACACGGCGTTCCTCGAGTTCCTCGGATGTGCCGGCGATGCGGGCGGCCTCCAGCTGCGCGACTCCGCGCTCCCCGAGGTCTATCCAACGCTGTTCGAGGATCTCGAGGAGTGCGCCGCGACGCGCCGCCCGGTGAAGCGCGTGATCTACCTGAACGAAGGTGGCGACCGCGTCGTCGAATGCGCGATCGTGCTGCGCCCGGCGCCGCAGGCGGCCGAGGTGACGGCGGGCGAGATCTTCCTCGTGCTGCATCCGCTGCGTGCGCTGCTGAGCTGACGAGCCCCTAGCGCCGCAGACGGACGATCGTCGGCCCGGTCGCGTTGCGCGCGATGGTCAGCGTACCGCCGCCATCGAACACCAGCGTGCCGTCGCCGGAGACAGTGACCGCGGACCACTGCGAATCGCTCGTCACCGTGACCCGAGAACTGCGCGGTCGACGCGCCGTCCTGTTCCCACTGCCAGTTCTGCCGGGCGCTGCGGCCGTGGTGCGTGCGCATCACCGGGTTGAACGCGCCGAACGCGACCCAATCGACGGATCGCCGGTGTTGTAGCCGACGTCCTCGTTGATCATCGGCGCCTCGACCTCGCCACCGGTCGCGCACACGCGTTGATCCGCCGGCGACGTGCACGTGACCTCGTTCCCCAGCAACCACCGAGCGCAAGGAGCATCCACGCGCGCCGCATCCACGGCCAGCTTACCTCAGAACCCGACGGCGAGGCCCAGCGACAAATCGGCCCCGATACCCGAGTTGACCTCGGTGGTCCCGATCTTGTTGACGATCGCGATCCCCGCGAGCGCCGACAGGTCGGCCACGAACGAGACCTTGCCGCCGAGCTTCTTGAGGAAACCGACGCCGGCGCCGATCAGGAGCGGCCCCTGAGCGACGATGTCGGTGTCCATACCGGGGGTGTTGGTCGTCAGCTTGATCGTGTTGCGCATCACACCGCCACCGATCTGCCCCATCACGCGCACGCCTTCGCCCGATTCGGACAGGGCGAACCGCAGGCGGAGGAGACCACCCGGAGCGATCGTGGAGTGCCCCTCGGAATCCTTGGCATTGACGTTCGCGCCGATCGGGAGGCCGATGCGGCCGGCGATACCGATCGAGAGCTTCGCGCTGACCTGGTAGGCGAGCTCGGGGAGCAGCACCACGACCGAGTTACCGACGCAGCACTGCTGGACCGTGCTGCCACCCTCGGTGTTGCCGCGGACGTAGCCGAAGCCGGTACCGGCCGCGAGCGTGATCATGACCTTCGGGCGCTTGCCGCCCGCGACCACACCACCGGAGATATCGCCTGTGGGGCCCTCGACCTTCGGCCCGGTCTTGCTGATCGGATCCTCGTTGTCGTCCTTCGTGCCGACGACCTTCTTCACGGGAGCCGTGAGCTCGAGGATGTTCGGCGAGCCCGACGAGCCCTTCGCGGCGATCGCCTTGTTGTTCCCGTCGAGCGCCGCCACGTAGTAGTGGATCAGCGAGCCCTTCATCGCGGCAGCCGGGATGGCGCCGGTGTACTTGCAATCGCCCTGCTTGCCGAGCTTGACCTCGGTGAAGTCGGTGGAGCCCTCGACGCGGTAGAAGACCGAGACCTTGATCGGGGCGATGTCGCCGCCGACGAGCGCCTCGATCGGCTGCGGAGCGGCGCTCGGCGCCGTGTCGATGATCGTGTGCTGCAGGCCCTTCACCGTGGTGCAGTCGACGGTGTCGACGACGGGCTCGGGGCCGAGGCCGACCTCCGGCTTGCCGCCGGACTTCGCTTCTTCGAGCATCTTCGTCAGCTCGGGCGACTTGTACGCCGCGTCGATCTGGATCTTGGGATCGATCTGCACCGCCGAGATGAACGCGACCTTCGCGCCCTCGACGTCACCACCCGCGAACGCTGCCAGACCGAGGTCGAGGTACACCTTCGCCGTGACCGGGTCCTTGTCGAGCTTCGCCTTCTTGGCCGAAGCGAGCGCCTGATTGAGCAGCTTCTTCGCTGCGTCGTAGTCCATCAGGTCGTAGTTCTCCATCGCCTCCTTGCTCTTGGAGCTGATGTCGACCTTCGGATCGGCGTGAGCCGACGAAGCCGCGACGAGCACGGCGGCAATTACCCACGCGCGGGTTCCCATGCCGCTTCTATACCGCGGTCGACCCTGGATCGGTAAGGATTCCCGCTCCCGACGCTGCGGAGCGTCAAAAGACCCGGGCTATTTGGCCGTAATCACGAACTCGACGCGACGGTTCTGGGACCGGCCGTCGGCGGTGCGGTTGTCGGCGATCGGCACGTTCTCGCCGTACCCCTTCGCGGTCATCCGGTCGGCCGCGACGCCGCGCCCCGTCAGGTAGGTCCGCACCGATTCGGCGCGCTTCTGGGACAGCTTCAAGTTGAACGCGTCGTTGGCCTGGCTGTCGGTGTGGCCCTGGACCTCGACCTTGATCTTCGGGTTGTCCTTCAGTGCCTGCGCGACCTCGTTGAGGAGGTTGAACGAGACCGCCTTGATCTTCGCCTTGTTGGTGTCGAAGTACACGGTCTGCTTGATCTCGATCTTCTGCTCGGTGACGACGACGTTGACGTACTTCTTCGGGCAGCCATCGGGCGGCACACCCGGCTCGTTCGGGCACTTGTCGTCCTTGTCGGGGATGTCGTCCTTGTCGTTGTCGAGGTCGGGACAGCCGTCGTCGTCCTCGAAGCCGTCCTTGTCCTCGGGCTCCATCGGGCACGCGTCGATCTGGTCGACGATGCCGTCCTTGTCGTTGTCGGGATCCGGGCAGCCGTCGTCGTCCTCGAAGCCGTCGCGGTCCTCGGGGATCAGCGGACAGGCGTCGATCTTGTCGGCAATGCCGTCGGAGTCGTTGTCGTCGTCGGGGCAACCATCGTCGTCCTGATAACCGTCGAGGTCCTCGGGGACGCGCGGGCACTTGTCGACGTCATCGAGGATGCCGTCGCCATCGATGTCGCCCGGGCCCTTCTTCGGCGCCTTGTCGGTGCACTTGTCCTTCGGCGACTTCTCGATCGCGGCCTTGGCATTGGTC
>JBBRBG010000059.1:0-45564 GCA_038206055.1 Haliangiales bacterium | reverse complement strand
AAGCGGAGCGCGAACGCGGTGGCGAGCGCATCGACATCGATCGTGCCGTGGGCCGCGAGCGTGTCGACGATCGACAGCGCCATCGCGGTGTCGTCCGTCCAGCGCCACGGCCGCTGCATCGAGATCAATCTCTTCGCGGCGCGGCGAGCGAGCTCGGCACCGTACCCATCGAGCATCGTACCGAACGCATCACCAACGGCGAGACCCTGGAGCGAGACGCGCGCGGCGTCGAGAGGAAGCATGCATGTGGATAGCGTTCGCCGAGGAGCGCGCAAGTCGTGTCAGCGAGGCAGCACCGACGAGGAATCGCGTGCCGAACTGTCAGGCCAAGCTTAGATGGTCGGGAGCGGGACGGTGAACAGATCGCCCATGGTCGAGACCGAGCCGCCGCTGTCACCACCGCACGGAAGCGCCTCGACGCCCATGATCGCCTGCACAGTCTTGAGGTACGAGCTCGTGTCGTACGAGACGTCGGAGATGATGCCCTTTTTGCCGAGCGGCGACGCGAGGATGAACGGCGGGTCGTCGCCTTGGCCCTCACCCTCATCCGCCGTGATGATCAGAACGCCGCCGTTCTTGTACGCATCGGATGCGAGGATCTTCGGGACCTCGTTCGCGAGCCAGTTGTCGCCCTGCTTGATCGTACCGTCGTGCATGTCGTTGATCAGGTTCGGCGTGATGAACACGTAGTCGGCGATCTTGCCCGACGCCAGATCGGCGTCGAGCTCGGCGTAGTCGACCACGTTGTCGATGCACCGCTGCGACGGCGTGGGCGTGCTCCCGTTCCAGCTGACGAGGTCGTCGAAGAACACGAACGGGTTGTGCTTCACGGCGTACTTGCCCGACGACACGACCTTGCACGGCGTGCCCATGGACTCCTGGTACGCCTTCCAAGACTTCCCGACCTTGTCGAGCTGATCGACCAGATGCGAGGTCGTTGCGATGTGATGCGCGACCGGCCCATCGTCATCGAGGATGCCGAAGTTCTGGCCGGAGACCATCCACAGGTAGTTCGGCTCGCTCGGGTGCACGCCCGTATCGACATAGCCGTTCGAGACGGCGTTGTCGGCGGCGAACTTCGCGAGGAACGGCGCGCTCGACGAATCGAGCAGCATGCGCCGAGACTTGTTCTCGATCACGATGGTGAACACCGTGCCCGTGAACGGCGACGCCGCTGCCGCCGCGGCGCTGCTGGTCGCCGCCAGGGGGCGGCACGCCTGATCGACAACGTTGCCGGATAGATCCCCGCCTCCCGACGAGGCCGAGCACGCGGTTGTTGCCAATGCGAACGCCAGCATCCCAATGGTTTTACGCATCCGGATCACCGTAGGCACGGCCCGGCAACCCGCCAATCAGGGCGTTTCGTAGAGCGATCCTGTCACTCGGCGTTCGTGCGCAGCCCCTGTGACGCGATGGTGTCCCACGTCGACGGTGCCGGGCTCGACAACATTGTCGTTCGTCGCCGCCGTTAGCGGCTCTTCTTCAGGCGCTGCAGCTCGGCCTCGATCTCCGATCGCTTGCGCTCGACCTCGACTTGCTTGCGCGCGGCTTCGCGCCGCGCTTCCTTGCGCGCGGCCTTCAGCTCGCGCTTGGTCGGTGGCGCATGATGGGTTTGCCGAGCTTGCGAGGCAAGAATTGGGCTGGGCGATTCCTGGTCGGCCACGGCCTCGATGCCTTCGCGCGCGGCCGTACGGCCGAGCTCCCAGCCAAAGCCCTGGACGACGTAACGGAACAAGCCCATGCAGGTCCGGACGGCCCATGGGGCTGGGAGTCGCATGGGGAGGGACGGCCGCATTTCCCTGCAACGTTTCTCGACCGGGATCACACTAGCCTTCACATGCAGAAGCTGTCATTGGCTCTGGTCCTCGCCGCTGGCTGCGCGGGGGGCCCCGAGCTCTCCACGTCCAGCGCCCAGATCACGCTCGAACCGCAGACCGGTATCGGCTTTGTGGGGAAAGGTGCGGTGCAGGGAGCCTTCCACTGGAACAACGCCGGTCTTCAGGCCAACGCCAGCGGGCTCGCGTTCTCGTACACGGTCAGCGCCGTTTACCAGCAATCGTGCGTCCACACGACGGGAAGCGAGCACAAGGTGGTGCAGGTGACGTTCAACAAGACCGTCGATCTCGACGAGGACGTCGCGTACGCAGCGCGCCGCAATCCGCAGGACAAGATCAACGGCTTCAACCTGACGGGCATCGCTGGTACGACGGGCGGAGCGCCGCCGACGGATCTGTGCAATCCAGGGCAGAGCGAGCCGGACTCTGTGTGGGCTCCGGATTCCCAGGGTGCGTACCCGCAGGTCACGCAGACGTCCGGAACACCCGCGACCTTGTACGTCACCTACGCCGGCGTTAGCCACGCGATCTGGACGGAGGGCGGGACGGAAGGCGACAGCGAGACCGACGCCGACTGACCCGGGCATTGGCTAGCGGCTAGCAGATCAGCTTCGCGAGGGTCTCCTCGAGGGCCTCGATGCGGAACGGCTTTGGAAGGTAAGCATCGGCGTCGATGGGACCCCGGCGATCGCGGTCGTAGCCGGTGCACAGGATGATCTTCAGATTTGGGTTCCTCGCGCGCAGCGCCCTGACGACATCGGCCCCGCTCATCCGCGGCATCGTGAGATCGACGAGCACCACATCGATCGGCTGCGTTGCGACGACCTCGAGGCCGACGATGCCATCCTCGGCGGTGACGACCTGGTAGCCGAGATCCTCGACCATGCGCGAGACGACGTCGCGCACGAGCTCCTCGTCGTCGATCACGAGCACGGTCTTCGCGGCGGGCTTCGCGATCGGCTGCATGCCGGCCTCGGGCGTGGTGGCGGCGGGCCACATGACCTGAAACGTGGAGCCCTTGCCGAGGACCGATGTCAGGCGGAGGCCACCGCCGTACGAGCGCACGATACCGAGCACGGCGGCGAGGCCGAGGCCGTGACCGGTGGCCTTGGTGGTGAAGAACGGATCGAAGATGCGGCGGCGGCTCTCGGTGCTCATGCCGCTGCCGTCGTCGCGCACCTCGAGGACCACGTAGTTGCCGGCGGTGGCGGTGAGGACATCGTCGGGATGCGCGGTGCCATCCAGGCGGAGAGCGCGGGCGGTGAGGGAGATCGTGCCGCCCGCGTCGCCGAGAGCGTCGCGCGCGTTGCCGAGGAGGTTGAGCACGACCTGGCGGAACTGGCCGGCGTCGCCACGGATCGTGAGGTCGTCGGGGATGTCGACGGTGGCGACGGCGTTAGCCGGCATGCGCGCCGCGGAGATGCGGAGGAGCTCGTCGACGATCGGCGCAGGAACGACGCGCGCGGACGATACGCCGCCGCGGCCCGCGTAGGCGAGGAGCTGGTTCGTGAGCTCGGCGGCGCGGAGGCCGGCGCTGCGCACGTTGTCGAGAGCCGCGCGGCCGGGGGCACCGGGCGGGATGTCGCGCAGGCCGAGGTCCGCATTTCCGAGGATGGCGACGAGGAGGTTGTTGAAGTCGTGCGCGAGGCCGCCGGCGAGGACGCCGAGGGATTCGGCGCGCTGCGCGTCGACCATGCGGCGTTCGAGTGCGCGCTGCGCGGTGACGTCGACGGCCGTGCCGATCGCGCCGACGATGATGCCGTCCACACGGTACGGGCAGATCGTGTTCGCGAGCTGGCGGCCGCGGTAGTCGGTCATGTACGTCGCCGTCTCGCCCTGCAGGGCGCGCAGGTGGCTCGCGACGGGATCGGTGGTGCCGGGATCGACGCGGTGGACCTCGTGGAGCGTCGTGCCGAGGTAGAAGTCGGGCGCGTAGCCGAGCACCTCCATGATCGGGCCGCCGGTGCGCAGGATGCGGAGCTCGTGATCGACGAGCCAGTACACGGCGGAGACCTGGCGGACGACCATATCGAGCGTGGTCGCGGTGCGCTGGAGCTCGGCGTTCGTGGCCTCGATGCTGGTGACGTCGAGGACGGAGGCGTCGAATGTGGCCTCGCCTCCGTCGACGATGACGTGGCCGAAGATGCGCACGTTGAGCCGGCGGCCGTCGCGGGTCTTCCACTGTACGAGCGCGCCATCGACGACGCCGCGGTTCCTGTACTTCGTGACCATCTCCGTCCGCTGGGCCGGCGTCACGTAGATGTCCTCGTTCAGATTCGCCGCGAGCAGCGCCTCGGTGGACTCGTAGCCGAGCAGCTCGACGAGCGCGCGATTGACGTGCAGGAACTTCCCCTGCTCCGTGGAGCGGTACATGCCGATCGGCGAGCGATCGAACAGTTGTGATAGAGCGCTATCGCTCGGCCGAGACAAGACGCGCCATCTTACATGAGCAGCGCACCCTCGATCTCCTCGAAGGCGCCCGCTCGCCATCGCGTGAGCGGGCTGCGGCCCTTGAGGAGGTTGTCGGTCTCGACGAGCACGGCGCCCAGATCGACGAGCCAGCACTTCGGATCGGCCGCGGAGGGCGCGCCAACATCCTCGGGGACCTCGGTCGGTGGCATCCACGCGGTCATCTTCAGCGTATCGCCGGCGATCAACGCGCGGACGGCCACATTGCCGAGCCGGCTTCCGAGCAGCCGATCGAACGCGGAGGGCCGGCCGCCGCGCACCACGTGACCGAGTACGGTGACGCGGGTCTCGATGCCGCTGGGATCCGCGTTCGGCGAGTCGTCGCGCAGGCGCGCATCGACCTGGGCCTTGAGCTTGTCGGTGCTGATCGCGCAGCCCTCGGCCTTGATGATGATCACGCGGCGCGACTTGCGAGCGCGGGCGCGGACGGTGAGGATCGTCTTGACGACCTGGTCGACGATCGCGGCCTCGGGCTTGCCCGCCTCGGGAAACAGCGCGAGGTCGGCGCCGACGGCGATCGCAGACGTCATCGCGAGGTAGCCGCAGTCACGGCCCATCACCTCGATGATGAACGTACGGTCGTGCGCGGTCGCGGTATCGGCGATCTTGTCGACCGCCTCGACGATCGTGTTCATCGCGGTATCGACGCCGATCGACATCCCGGTGAAGCCGAGGTCGTTATCGATCGACGCGGGCACGCCGATCACGTTGAGTGCCTGGGCGCCGAGCTCCTTCGGATCGCAGAGGTGCAGTGCGCCGGTGAGCGAACCGTTGCCGCCGATCACCATCAGACCGTCGACGCCGCGGTTGGCGAGAATCCCACGCGCCCTGTCGCGGACCTCGCGCAGGTGGAACTCCTTGCAGCGCGCTGACCCGAGCATCGTGCCGCCGTCTCGAAGGATCCCCGAGACGTCGTTCGGCATCAGCGGCACGAACGCGTCCTCGAGCAGCCCCTTGAAACCGCGCTCGATCCCGACGATGTCCGCGCCCGCGGCGCGCCCGACAAGAGCAGCCGCGCGGATCGCCGCGTTCATGCCCGGGGCGTCGCCGCCGCTCGAGAGGATTCCGATGCGCTTGGATCCAGCCATGGAGGTGAATGTAAGCCGGATCCGTCGGGGTCTGCAGTGGGCGGGAGCCCCGTTCGAGCTAGACTGCACCGTGATTCGGATCGAGCGGCGGGGGGCCGTGTCCACCGTGGTGATCGACCGGCGCGCGCAAAAAAACGCCGTCGATCGAGAGACCGCGCAGCAGCTCGCCGACGCCTTTCGCGCGTTCGATGCCGATCCCGAGCAGCGGGTCGCGGTGCTCCACGGGGATCACGGCACGTTCTGCGCGGGCGCCGACCTCAAGGCGATGGTGGCGGGCAACCCGAACCGGATCGCCGCTGATGGCGATGGCCCGATGGGGCCGTCGCGCATGTTGCTGAGCAAGCCGGTGATCGCGGCGATCTCCGGGCACGCGGTCGCCGGTGGGCTCGAGCTCGCGCTGTGGTGCGATCTGCGAGTCGCCGACGAGGATGCCGTGCTCGGCGTGTTCTGCCGGCGGTTCGGCGTACCGCTGATCGATGGCGGGACGATTCGCCTGCCGCGGTTGATCGGTCTGTCGCGCGCACTCGACATGATCCTCACCGGGCGTGCCGTATCGGCGGGCGAGGCGCTGTCGTTCGGGCTCGTCAACCGCGTGGTGCCGGCGGGGCAGGCCCTCGCTGCAGCGCAGGAGCTGGCCGGCCAGCTCGCGGAGCTTCCGCAGGCCGCGATGCGAGCTGATCGGATGAGCGCATATCTCCAGCACGATCTCGATCTGCCGGCGGCATTCTCGAAGGAGCTCGAGCTGGGCTCCACCGCCCTGATGGAAGCAGTCTCCGGCGCCGCGCGGTTCGCGGGCGGTGCCGGTCGCCACGGGAGCAAGACGTGAGAGGCATCGTCCTGGGTCTGTTGTTCGCCGTGCTGATCACGGGCTGTATCGTCAAGCGGCTCAGCGGACCGGAGCTCACGGGCACGTGCGAGGGCGCGTGCGCGCATTACATCGAGTGCAAGCCGGGGCATCCCGAGGCGGAGCGGCAGCGATGCACGCAGGAGTGCCCCGAGGTGTTCAGCGATCGCGACTCGATCATGGGCTACGAGAGCCTCGCGTGTCACGACGCGGTCGAGTACGTCGACGGCACGGCCAAGAAGACAGCCGGAACATCCACGCCGGTGCAATGACCTACCGCGACGACGTCGACACGCTGTACACGCGCGAACGACCAGCGGCTCCGGCCGAGCGCGGACCGGATCACGCAGTCGTTCTGGCGCCGCCGCTGACCTAGCCGCGGTGGCATAGTGGGCTACCGGTGACGCACGGCGAGGACATCACGCTCGACGGCACGCTCGAGCGGGTCGTGTTCAAGAACGCCGAGTCGGGGTTCACCGTCGCGCGCTTCATGACGCCGAAGCAGGAGATCGTGACGATCGTCGGCGAGCTCATCGACCTCAACGAGGGCCTGCCGCTCCGGCTGACCGGGCAGTGGGTGGAGGACCGGAAGTTCGGCAAGCAGTTCCGCGTGGCCACGGCCACGCCGCGCTCGCCGGAGACGCTGGTCGGGATCGAGAGGTTTCTCGGCGCGGCGGGGGTCAAGGGCATCGGTCCGCAGATGGCGAAGCGGCTGGTCGAGAAGTTCGGCATGGACACGCTCGAGGTGATCTACAAGGAGCCGCAGCGGTTGACCGAGGTGGTCGGCATCGGCACCGCGCGCGCGAAGGACCTCTCGGCCGCGTTCGTCGATCAGCGCGCTATGCAGGAGGTGATGGTCTTCCTGCTCGGCATCGGCGTGGCGCCGTCGCTGGCACCGCGGATCATCAAGCGCTACGGCAAGGATGCGATCAACGTCGTGCGCGCGAACCCGTACCGGCTGGCGCACGAGATACGTGGCATCGGGTTTCGTACCGCGGATGCGTACGCGCAGAAGCTCGGCCTCGCGAAGGATGCGCCGGAGCGGATCGAAGCCGGCCTGCTGCACGCGCTCGAGACGGCATCGGAGGACGGGCACATGCACCTGCCCGACGAGCAACTCGTCCAGCAGACCGCCGAGCTGCTCGGGATCGATGCGGCATTGATCCCACCGCGGCTCGGAGCGCTCGAACAACGAGGGCACGTGATCCGCGAGACGCTGGGCGATCGCGGCCCGTGCAGCGAGCTTCCGTGGGCGTACGAGGCCGAGACCGAGGCTGCCGCGCGCCTCGCGGAGCTGATCCGCACCCCGGCGCGAACCTCCACGCTCGACGTGGGTGCGGCGATCCACGCGTTCGAGGCGATCACGAACCTCGCGCTCGCCGGCCAGCAGCGACGCGCCGTGGAGGCCGCGCTGCTCGACAAGTGCGTGGTGATCACGGGTGGTCCGGGTGTCGGCAAGACGACGATCGTCAAGGCGATCGTGCACCTCGCGAAGCTCACGCACCGCAAGGTGGCCCTCGGTGCGCCGACGGGGCGTGCGGCGAAGCGCCTCGGCGAGGCAACCGTGCACGAGGCGATGACCATCCACCGCCTGCTCGAGTACCAGCCACACGAGAACGGCTTCGCGCGCCGGCCGGAGAATCCGCTCGACGTCGATCTCCTCGTGATCGACGAGGCTTCGATGGTCGACGCGCAGCTGTTCAAGGCGGTGATGGCCGCGCTGCGCCCGGGCGCGCAGCTCGTGCTCGTCGGCGATGTCGATCAGCTACCTTCCGTCGGCGCAGGCTCGGTGCTCTCGGACGTGATCAAGTCGGAGGCCGCGACGGTGATCCGGCTGACCGAGATCTTCCGGCAGGCGGCGGCGAGCAAGATCGTCCTCAGCGCGCACCGCATCAACCAGGGCGAGCTCCCCGATCTCGATACGCCCGCAGGTGCGGACACCGACTTCTTTTTCATCGGCCGCGATGATCCGGAGGCAGCGAGAGCGACGATCATCGAGCTCGTCTCCGAGCGAATCCCGACCCGGTTCGGGTTCGATCCGGTCACCCAGGTCCAGGTGCTCGCGCCGATGCATCGCGGCGAGCTCGGTACCGCGGCGCTCAACACGGCGCTGCAAGACAAGCTCAATCCCGCTGTCGCCGGTGGCACCGAGCTCGTGCGCGGTGACCGCGTATATCGCCGCGGCGACAAGGTGATGCAGCTCAAGAACGACTACGACAAGAACGTGTTCAACGGCGACATCGGGGTGATCTCCGGCATCGATGGCGAGAAGCAGCTGCGCGTGGACTTCGATGGCCGCAGCGCGAGCTACGAGCGCCAGGAGCTCGATCAGCTGAGCCACGCGTACGCCGTGAGCATCCACAAGAGCCAGGGCTCGGAGTACCCGGCGGTCGTGATCCCGCTCGGCACGCAGCACTTCATGATGCTGCAGCGGAGCCTGCTGTACACCGCGGTGACGCGCGGCAAGCGCCTGGTCGTCATCGTCGGGAGCAAGCGCGCGGTCCAGCTCGCAGTACGCAACGCGGATGCGCGCGAGCGATACACGTGGCTCGCGCAGCGCGTGCGCGTGGCCGTCGCCTGAGAAGGTGCCGATCGTGATCGCGTTGCCCCCGTGAACCTCGCTACACTGTCGCCCATGGAGCGTCGCGCGATCCTCGCGCTCGTGCTGGTCGGGCTCGGAGGCTGCAAGCAGCTTCTTGGTTTCGACGACCCCACGATCGCCCCCGATGCCGAACCCGCCGCCGATGATGGCTATCTGAGCGGGACGCGGCTCAAGCTGAAGTGGAACGATTACAGCGGCACGCGCCAGTTCGTGAGCGTGTACGACGCCGACTTCGACGAGACCTGCCAGCCCACCGTGTGGTCCGACGGGGCGACGTACTGCATGCCGCGCACGGGCGGAGTGTCGTACACCGACGCGGCGTGCACGCAGCCGATCGGCGCGAAGTTCCATCAGAACCCGTGCATTCCGCAGCCGCGGTTCTTCGCCGCGATCGAGGCGCTGGCCTGTAACGAGGTCCGCCGTACGAAGCTGTTTCGCAGCGCTGGCCTGCAAGCTTCCGTGCCGTTCTATACGAGGAACGCGAGTGGCGGCTGCGATGGTCCAAACCCGGGGACCTCCTTCGACGAGTTCCGGCTCACCGCCGAGGTACCGACGACCGACCTCGTCGACCTGACGCCGACCACCGAGGCCATGGGCCGGCTGGCAAGGCGCGGTTTCCACGGCAGCGATGGGTCGCGGCTTCCCTTCGACGTCTACGACACCACGCTCGACACGCCATGTGCGCTGTCGACGTCCGGAACCTGTGCGCCTACCGGCGCATCCCCGTTGGGATTCGAAGACGCGAGCTGTAACCTCGCCGTGGCTGCACGGCTCACGGGATGTCCCACGCCGAAATACGGTGCGCGTGCGCGTCGCCCGGGGTGCCCGGATCAGACGCTCGACTTCTTCGCACTCGGCCCCGAGCTCGACACGTCGTCGCTGTACCAGCGCGACTCCAGCAACGTGTGCGTCGGGTCGGCACAGTCGCCGGGCTACATGTACTTCGGCCAGGGCATGGCGGTCCTGCCGGCGACGCTCGCGCGCACCGTCGACACCGCGCCGGGGCGGCAGATCCAGCGCGTCTATTTCACCGATGCAATGGCCAAGCTCCGCACCGCCATGCTGTTCGACACGCTGCATGGCACGGACTGCTTCACGGTCGGTGGTCGCTGCCTCCCATCCGACGCCAGCGCGCAGACGTACTACACGTCGATCCTGTGCAACACCGCGGTCGATGTCGCCATTGTATTCAGCGGGCCCCCGGCGTGCGGTCTGCCTCCGGCCCCGCGGTATGCCATCAAGTCGACCGCGGGGGCCAACGCGTGCGAAGCGACGTACGAGGTGTTCCCGGTAGGCGCCCCGCACCCGGGCATGGTGTTCGCGCGCTCGGCCGATGGGTTGATGTGCAGCCCACTCTCGATCCAAGGCAGCGTCGTCTACGACCTCGGGAAGCCGATCGACGCCAGCGAGTTCGCCACGTCGACCGTTATCACCGACCCCTAGTCACGGGGCTGGATGGTTCGGCGCGCGCACGGGCAGCGCCTTGAACAGCGGCTCGTACATGGTGCACATCGAGTCGTACTGAGCGCGGGTCTCGCGATCGAGCTTGTCGCGCGTGACGCACACCTGGCGCATCTGCTGGATGCCGTCGCACATCATGCCCACGCCGGCTGCATCGAGCTCGTAGTTCTGAACCTCGAAGTCCTTCGCGAATTCCTTTGCGGCGGCGATCGCGCGCGGCACGTCATCCGCGTAGTAGGCGGTGCACACGGACATGTAGTGCGAGACCAGCAGCGAATCGTTCGCCGCGGTCTGGAGCGCCGGATCCACGTGGTCCTCGTGCGGCTCCGGCGCGCGCGTCAGGATCAGCACGAGGGCGCCGATGGTGCCCGCCGCTCCGACGAGGCCGAACAAGATCCGCGCGGGGAGCCAGCGGCGACGGGTCCACCACGCGGGCTTGACGGCGAGGCCGAACGCCGCACCCGCGACGAGGCCAAACAGGTGCGCCCAGTTATCCGCACCCGCGACGAAGCCGAACACGAAGGTGTACCCGCTCCACTTCAGCATGTCGTCGCGGAGACCATGGCCGCGACCGCGACCCGCGCGATGGCCGTAACCGGCGGCGAGGCCGATCAAACCCATCAGCGCGCCCGACGCGCCGATGCCCACGCCGTTCCCCGCGCGGATCGAGATCGAGGCGAAGCTCGCGATCACGCCGGTGAGGATGAAGATGCCGGCCATCGTGGCCTTGCCGTAGATCTCTTCGATCCGCGGGCCGATCGATGCGATCGCGAGCAGGTTGAACGCGAGGTGCATGAGGCCTGCGTGGAGGAACACCGAGGTGAGCAGGCGCCACGGCTCGTCCGCCATGACCGGCTTCCACGTCCCGCCGAAATCGACGAGCAACCACGAGCTCGGCGAACCGAAACCTCCGCCCTGCGCAGTCCACACGCGTGCATAGGCGATCAGGATCGCGACCGCGAGGAGCGTGGAGACGGAGATCGCCTTCGGCGACGTCAGCCCCATCCGTCCGAGGATCTGCCAGGTGCGGCTCGAGAGCTTCTTGCCGCACGCCGTGCAAATCTTCTCGTCCCGATCCTGGATCGCACCGCACTCGCCGCAGGTCTTGTGCGCGTAGTCGACGCGGAGCCGGTCTTGCTCGGCGAGGTTCTTCTCCTTGGTGCGCTTCTCCTGCCAGCGGATCAGCTTCCACCGCAGCCGCATCTTGTTGAAGCCGAGGTTGCCGGCGATGTTGACGACCTTCTCGATCCAGGCGTCGTCGTTCTTCTGGGGCTCGTCGCTCATCCGCGCCCGTGCTCGACATCGTCGAGGAGCTCGACCAGCCGCTGTACTCCTTCCTCGGGGAAGGCGTTGTAGATGCTCGCGCGCAGTCCACCGACAGAGCGATGGCCCTTGAGGCCGGAGAGCCCGCGCGCTTCGGCACGTTCGAGCATCGTGGCCTCGAGCTCCTTCGTCGCTCCGCGGAACGTGATGTTCATCCGCGATCGACTAGCGCGCTCGGCGTGCCCCCGCCACACCTCGCTCTGATCGAGGAAGTCGTAGAGGACCTTCGCCTTGCGCTCGTTGCGCTCCGCCATCGCCGCGAGCCCGCCCTGCGCGCGGATCCACGCGACCACCTCACCGATGATGTACACGCCGAACGTGTTGGGCGTGTTGTGCATCGAGGATTCAGCCGCGTAGGTACGGTACTGCGCGAGCGGCGGCAGATCGCCGGTACCGGTCGCGATGAAGTCCTTGCGCGCGATCACGAGGCTGATGCCCGACGGGCCGAGGTTCTTCTGCGCACCCGCGTAGACGAGGCCGTGGTTCTCGAGATCGAGAGGTCGGCTGAAGATGTCGCTCGAGGCATCGCAGACGAGCGGCGCGGGCGCGGTCGGCGGCGCGGCCCACTGCGTGCCGTAGATGGTCTCGTTGCTCGTGTAGTGCACGTAGCGCGGCGCCGGGGAGAACGCCATCTCGCGCGGCGTGGCGGCATACGCGGGGCCACTGCTGCACGCGACGTGGACCGCGCCGACGCGGCGAGCTTCCTCGATCGCTTTGCCCGACCACACACCGGTATCGCAGTAGTCCGCGGTCTGTCCCTCGCCGAGGAAGTTCTGCGGCACCATCGCGAAGTGGTGCGTGGCGCCGGCGGTGACGAACATCACCGCGTACGCATCCCCGATACCGCCAACCTCGCGAATCAGCGCCTCGGTGCGCTCGAGGACGCGACCGAACTCCTTGCCGCGGTGGCTGTGCTCGAGGATCCCGATGCCGGAGCCATCGAGATCGAGCAGCGCGCCTTGCGCCTTGCGGAGAACTTCTTCGGGCAGCGCAGCGGGCCCGGATGAGAAGTTCAGGGTGCGCATGTCAGCGCTTGGACGTGTCTTCCCAGAAGAACACGGTGATCGCGATGCAGTGGAACGCCTCGTCGGACGACTGGGTCACCACGATGTCGGTGACCTTGAGCTGTCCATTGCGGTGCATCCACTCCGAGACCTTCTCGCCGAGCTGATCGCGATCCGCGACCATCGTGGCGGAGAACACCTTCACGCCGTTGAACGTCACGTCACGGCGAAGGGTGAGCTGACCAGACTGGTTACCTGCGTTCGCGGACATCTCGGTCAACCTAACATGGGGGTGGGGCGGTCGGAAACATCACTCCTCGTCATCGAGGGCGCGGTCCAGCGCATTCGCGAGCTTCTCGGCTTCCTGCGGCGACATCGAGGTAGGAGTGAATGCTTTCTCGGCGGTCTCCACGAGCGCAAGCATGCGCGCCTGCTCGACCGAGAGCCCCGAGGAGTCGCTCGTGATCCACTCGTCGAGCTCCTCGGTAAGCCGCTTCTTCGGCGACCGTGCCTCTTCTCCCCTCGGAGCGATGCCAGCCGGCGGTGCGCCCTGACGGCGGTAGCTGATCGAACCGTACGCTTGTGCGAGGTCTTTCCGCATCTCGCCCATGTTCTGGTAGCGCTTGTTCGGATCCTTCATCATCGCACGCAGGATCACGCCCTCGGCCATCTCGGTGATCTCGCGGTGCGGCGCGAACTCGCGCGGCGACGGCGGATTGGTGTGGATGTGCATCGAGAGCACCTCGCTCGACTGCGGCGCCTCGAACGGCGGGCGCCCGCACAGCATGTCGAACAGGATCACGCCGAGCGAGTAGACGTCGGCGCGGTGGTCCACGTCCTCGCCGCGCGCGGCCTCGGGCGACATGTACTCGGGCGTGCCGAACACGGCGCCCTGGACGGTCTCCGCCATCAGCTCGTCCTGGATCAGGACCTTGGCGATGCCGAAGTCGAGCACCTTCACGAAGTCGTACGATTCCTCGCGCTCCGTGATCCACGTCTGATCGGGAGCCATGCGGACGAGGTCACGTCGACCGGGCTTCTTCAGCAGCATGATGTTGTCGGGCTTGAGGTCGCGATGGATCACGCCCACGGCGTGCGCGGCCTCGAGAGCGAGCGCGATCTGGTTTGCCACGTTGAGCGCGCGGTGCAGCTCGACCGCGCCGTCCTTCTCGATCAGGTCCTCGAGGCTCTTGCCCTCGAGGTACTCCATGACGAAGTACACCGGGCCGTCGGCCATGATGCCGAAGTCGGTGACGTCGACGATGTTCGCGTGGTTGATCGAGGTGGCGGCGCGGGCCTCGCGGAGGAAGCGGTGGATCGCCTCCTGGTACCGCGCGAACTGCGGGTGCAGCACTTTCACCGCGACCGGCTTCTTGATGTAGACGTGCTCGCCCGCGTAGACGGTGCCCATGCCGCCGCGGCCGAGGATCTTGTCGAGCCGGTAGTTACCGATCGACGTGCCGAGGCGCGCAATGTCCTCTTCCTCGACCAGGACGGCCGAGTCGTGCAAGCAGAAGCGCTCTCCGTCGGGGAAGCGCGTGAAGCACTTGGGACAGACTTTCACTCGCTACTTCCCAACCCGGAACTGAGCGAACAGATTCAGGAAGCGACTGTCGTAGAACTTCTGCCCTTCCGGCGGCTTGACGTTGAGGAACGTGAACTCGAGGCCGATGTCGAGCTTCTGGCTCGGGGAGAACTCGACGCGCGCCGTTGCCGGCACGCGAAAGCTTCCCGCGTCGGTCTTGAAGTCGGTGATCTGGAGCTGCGCGAAGATCACCACGGACAGCGCAGGGATCGGGTTCGTCGCGATGCCGAGAGACGGATTGAGGTCCGGCTTGCTGTCGAAGTCGATCGACATCAGGGTGTCGAGCGCGACGATCGCAATCTCCGGCTTCGCCACGTAGCGGAACGGGAAGCCGATATCGATCGAGCCGTGGATCTTGCCCGTGAGGTACTTACCGGTCGGCTTGTTCGGAAGCTCCATGCCCATCGCGTCCTTCGGGCACACCGGCATGCCGCCCGCGACGCAGATCTCGGCCGAGGCGGGCCGGCTGATGCGCAGCGCCGTGCGGAAGTCGATCAGGTCATAGGCGAGTGCGCCTTCGACGCCGGCATAGAGCCCGAACTGCTTGAAGTTGAAGGAATCCGTGAGGCCAAACAGGCCGGTCACGTTGTCCTTGAACCCGTAGCGGCCCTCGAGCGACAGGCCGAAGCTCTCGAACGCGCTCTGGGAGCTGACATCGACGCCAACCCCGATCCGGGCCTGGAAGATGCCCTGGGTGAGGGTCAGCGGACGCGATAGCTCGCGGACGGGATACGACTTCAGGTTGAACAGGCCACCGGAGGTGACAGGAGGCTGGTCCTTGTCGTCCTCCTCGTCGCCGCCGTCCGCTTCGTCGCCCTTGCCGCCGCCTCCATCGTCATCCCCACCACCATCATCGTCGCCACCACCATCATCGGCCTCGTCGTCGCCTTTGGCGAACGCGGTATGGCCGTGATAGGCGACATAGCCAAGGCTCATCAAGAGCACCATCGCGGCGCGGAGCGCGCGTGACTGCGAAAGCATCACCACCTCGCGGAAATGCTACCGCAATCTCCGAGTCACTGCTCGGATCCAGCACCGAAACCACCCGATGCTCCGGAACGCCGAAGGGCCCGTCGATCGACGAGCCCTTCGAACTCTCAAACCAAGCTAATTAATAGACGACGTGTGACGCCAAGACACGCGTTGGCACGGCCCCGGCGTCAGGGCTCACTTCTTCTTGCCCTTCTTGCCGCCCGCCTTCTTGGCAGGGGCCTTCTTCGCCGGCTTCTTCGCGGCTGCCTTCTTCGCGGGCGCCTTCTTCGCGGCCTTCTTCGGGGCGGCCTTCGCAGTCTTCTTGCGCTTGCTGCCACCGACCTGCCGCTCCTTGCGGGCGACGTCGCCGTCACCGTCGAGGTAGTAGAGGTACTTGCTGTAGTCCATCTCGATGCCGGCGTTCGCGACCTTCGCGGCCTTGCCCTTGGGCTGGCCAGGCTTCTTGCGGGGCGTCGCCCACACGTCGCCAGTCTTGATGTAGTACATCAGGTCGTTGTCACGCTTGATTCCCGTCTTCGCGATCTTCTCACCCATGATCTGAACCCTCCCTAGGGTTTGGTTCGCCGGCCAGGCCGGCGGTATTCGCGAAACCGTACAGCAGTCATCTGACAGCCATAAGAGGTTTTGCGCGAAAATCGTCGTCGGAGATGGTGCAGATCTCCGTCGAGGAATCGGATCCGAGACCCTGGGGCATTATTCCTCGTCGGGAAATGCCTGTGGATAAGTCGTTTCTCGACGACGATCACGAACGATCTAAATCCTCGTCGGTAAACGAGAATTCCTCGTCGGAGATCACCGGCGGCGGGTCTGATTCCGACGAGCCAGGGCGCGCTCGACGATCAAAACCTGGCTCTCGGCGGCCCCATCGAGGGGGGCCCAAAAAAAATTGCCATAGCGGGCCGCTACCCGAAGTCCGGCATGGGCCACCAGGGCCTCGAGCTCGGCCGGGAAGTACTTCCGCTGGGTGAGCTTGATGATCCTCGACGGTCCGCGCCCGTCCACCGGGTCGTAGTAGATGCGGATCAGCGCGATCTGGTTGACCGGATCGTAGTCGTGGTTGGTCGAGTAGAAGGTGGGGCGCCCCGTCGAGGGATCCGTGAACCGGGTCTTCGCCCACCGCTTCTGCGGATCGCGCCCGAGCCAGGCGAGGTCGGGGAGCTGCACGTCGAACGCGAAGGCGCCGCCGGGAGCCAGGTGCGCGGTCACGCGGCGCAGGCACGCATCGAGCTCCCCGCGCGTATAGAGGTGCTCGAGGACATTGAAGGCCGCGATCACGAGCGCGAACTTCCCCGGCGCCGTGAAGGTGCACAGGTCACCGGGCAGCACCGTGATCCGCGGGGCGACCGCCGCCGGTAGCTTCGCGATCCGCGCGTGCAGCGCGGCGATCATCGCAGGCGATTGATCGACCGCGACGACCTCGTGGCCATCCCGGGCCAGCGGGATCGTGACCCGCCCCGAGCCGGCGCCCAGCTCGAGGATCCGCCCAGGGCCGCCGAGCCGCTTCTGCGCCAGCTCGCGATAGAACGTGACGTCGGCGCGGCGGCGGCGGTACTCGTGGTCGTAGAGCGCGGCGTCGGAGTAGTGCTCGCGGGAGCCGGCATCGACCAGCTCCTCGACGAGCTTCGGATCGAGCTTGCGCGCCACTATCGACGGCGGCCACCGCGGCGGCGGCGGCGGCGCTTGCGCGGGTTGTTCGGGTCGTCCTCGGCGCCGTCCTCGTCGTCACCCTTGCCCTCGCCGGTGGCGGTGACGGTCGGCGTGGTGACCTCGTGGCCGGCCGCGCGCTCGAGGAGCTCGAACAGGAGGACGGCGTCGTCGATCAGCTCGCGGCCGCCGGAGAGCTCGGCCTGCGTGCCCTTCTTCTTGGCGGTCTGGAGCTTCTTCTGCGCGAGCAAGATGTAGCGGAGGCGCTCCGAGTCCTTGCGGGTGACGTGGAGCTGGACGATGACCGGATGCGCGAGCTCCTGGATCGCGGGGTGGAGGTCGCTTGGCTTGATGTCCTCGCCGCCGAACACGAACGGGGCGAGCAGGGTGCCGAATGCGACGGCGTTCGACGGGTCGCGGCCATCCTTGACGGCCTTGTCGATGCCCTCGAGCGCGGCCCACGCCAGCTCGCGGCGCTTGACCAGATCGGGACCACCGCCAAGGAACGACAGGCGAACCGGAGCGGCCGCGGCGGGGCGCGCCACGGGCTCGTCGGCCCACACGCGGTGCCAGGCCTGCTCCTCGGCGTCGAGCTCGCCGGCCTCGACGACCTCGGACTCGTCGCCGTCATCGTCATCGTCATCGTCGTCGTCGGTCGTCGGGTCAGCGCCCGCCTTGGCCAGGCGTTCGAGCTCGTCCGGATCATCGGGATCGTGCTCGGCGGGGTCCTCGTCGACGTACTCGATCCGGGCGACGGTGGGCCGCGGCACGGTCAACGTGGTGATCGCCGGGGCGACGATCGGGGCTCCAGGGCCCTCGAGCAGGCCGGCCAGGTAGGGGGACAGCACCGCGAGCGAGCCAGTCTCGACCAGGAGCTCGAACGAGCGCCGCGCCGCACCGCCGCGCATCAGGCGATGGATCTCCTCGAGCAGCCGGGGCGGAGCGCACTTGCTGATCTCGCCGCGCCAGCGCAGGAGCGCCTTCCAGGTCGCGGGCTCGAATCCGAAGTCGAGGCGCGCGGCGAACTTCACGGCGCGCAGCATGCGGACCGGGTCCTCCTGGAACCGCACCTCGGGGTCGCCGATCGTCCGCATCAGCTTCGCGTCGAGATCGGCGAGGCCACCGACGTGATCGATGACCTCCTCGCGCTCGACGTCGTAGAACAGCCCGTTGATCGTGAAGTCGCGGCGGCGAGCGTCCTCGGTCTCGTTGCCGAACACGTTGTCGCGGCGGATCAGGAGGTCGTGCTCGTCCTCCTCGCGCGGGTTGGCGCGAAACGTCGAGGTCTCGATGATCTTCGAGCCGAAGAACACGTGGGCGAGGCGAAACCGACGGCCGATGATCCGCGAGTTGCGGAACGTTGCCTTGATCTCGTTGGGGGTTGCGCTCGTCGCGACGTCCCAGTCCTTGGGCGTGCGACTGACGAGGAGATCGCGAACGCAACCGCCGACCAGGTATGCCTTGAATCCGGCACGGGTCAGCTTGCGAACCACGCGATCTGCGTCCGGATCGATGGCGGCGCGATCGAGCGAGGGCACGGCGGATGAGCCGTACCACGCGATGCGAATCGTTCGCAAGTACGCGAACCCTTTACAGTGTTTACGTGGTACCCCACCGCATCCCGAGACACTACCCCGAGGCTGACTCTACGCGGCCCTGGCATGGTCGGATCGCTTCCCACGTCGCCCCTGATGTCCATCACCTCCCATGTCGTGTTCGACCGGATCCCCGTCGCAGCGCTGGTCCTCGAGATCGACGGGCGCGTGATTGCGTCGAACCCCTCTGCGGAGAGGATGTTCGGGCGGACCGGAGCCGAGCTGAGCGGGCAGCTGCTCGGCGACCTGTGCGTCAGCGACGTCGATCTTCTCCGCATGTTCGATTCGTCGCAACCCGGCGAGCGCGTCTACGAGCTGCACTTCGATCGCGGCGGTCAGCGCCGGAGCGCGGAGTGCGTGATGTCGGCGATCGAGGCCGAGGGCCGGCCCGTGTTCCAGCTGTTCGCGATCGACATCACCGCGCGCAAGCAGGCGGAGGCCGCCGCGCGCGCCCGCGCCGATGTGGAGCAGAAGGCCTCCTCGACGCAGCGCCTCGACAGCCTCGGCATCATCGCGGGTGGCGTCGCGCACGACTTCAACAACCTGCTCGTCGGCGTGCTCGCGGAGTCGAGTGCGGCACGCGAGGATCCCACGCTCTCGGAGATCACACGCGATTCGCTGCGCCGGATCGAGGCCGCGGCGCAGCGGATGGCGCACCTGACCCGGCAGATGCTCGCGTACGCGGGTCGCGGCCGGTTCGACATGCAGCGCCTGGATCCCGACGAGCTCCTTGCGGACAGCCTCGAGTCGCTGACGCGTGCCATCCGCCCCGACGCGCAGCTCGTGCTCCGGCCGGGCAGTACGAGTACGGTCGTCGACGCCGATCCCAGCTTGCTCCGTCAGGTCGTCGCGAACCTCGTGGCCAACGCCTCCGATGCAGGTAGCAAGACGATCACGATCTCCACGCGCGTCGGCCTCCACAACAACCAGTCGTGCTGGCAGCTCGAGATCGCCGACGACGGCGCCGGTATCGCGACAGAGACCCTCGCGCGGATCTTCGAGCCGTTCTTCTCGACCAGTCCCGAGCGCCATGGCCTCGGGCTGTCGGCGGTTCACGGCATCGTGCGCCGGCTGGGCGGCGACATCGAGGTCAACTCGAAGCCGGGGCAGGGCGCGCGGTTCACGGTGCGCCTTCCCGTCGTCGCAGGCGCGCTGGTCCAGCGCCACCGCCCGAGCTCGAG
Organism: Haliangiales bacterium; assembly: GCA_038206055.1. Taxonomy (GTDB): domain Bacteria; phylum Myxococcota_A; class Polyangia; order Haliangiales; family Haliangiaceae; genus JABFXX01. Next base: position 25,940 of record JBBRBG010000059.1, on the reverse strand, counting down.
CTCGCCGCCGCCGGCGAAGCTGATCGGCCTGCGCGTCCTGATTGCGGACGATGAGCCGTCGGTGCGCTCGACGGTGCGCCGGTTGCTCGAGCGCCGCGGTGCGACCGTGGTCCTCGCGGCCGACGGGACCGAGGCTGAGGAACGGTTGCGCGACTCGACCTTTGGCCTCGTCATCCTCGACGTGGTGATGCCGGGTCGCAGCGGCTACGACGTGCTCGCGTTCGCCCGCAAGCTCCACCCGCGGTGCCCGATCGTGCTGATGTCCGGCTACACGGATCGCGTGCGCGGCGAGGGTGGCGACGAGGAGCCCGATGCGTTCCTCGAGAAGCCGTTCACCGCGCGCGTGCTCGACGACGCGATCGACGACGTCATGCAGAAGCGGCCGCCCTGATCAGCGGCTGCGCAGCCAGATCTTGCCCCACGGATCGAACCGCTGGGGCGTGTTCGCGTCGAGGTGCAGCTCTCCCTCGCCCATCAGCGGCTCGTAGCCCTTCGCGATGACCATCACGGTGTACGTGCCGGGGATCGGGACGGGCTGCTTGAGCGAGACATCGCCCTGTGCGTTCGAGCGGCCCCACGACAGGACCTGGTCGTCGAGCCGGTTGACGTCGACGGCGCTCGCCTTGACGCCCGGGCGGAGGATCATCACGAGCGCGTCGCGCACCGGTGCCTCGCTCGCGGCATCGAGCACCTTCGACTCGATCTTCACGCCTTCGGCGGGCGCCTCGACGGCAGACGGCTCGAGATCGCACTCGGTGTGATTCTCGCGCGGCGTCCAGCCGACGGTGGCGATCGCGAGGAGGCAACTCGCCGTGGACAGGGGCCGCACGAGGCCCTTCTGCGCGCGGAACGCGGCGGCGATGCCCACGAGGTGCCCGGTGTCGTTGACCACGGGGCCGCCGGAGTTGCCGTTCTTGATCGAGGCGTCGGTCTTGATGAAGTCCTTGCCTTGCGTGCCATCGACACCGGTCCAGCCCTCGACCTGACCTTCGGAGAGCGTCAGCCCGCCGCCGCCGACATCTGGATAGCCGAGCACCCACAGGCGCTGGCCGATCTTGATATCGGCGGTGCGTGCCTCGGGCAGGGTGGGCCACACCGTGCTCGTCGGGTTCCAGCCGCGGCCATCGAGATCGAGGTCGCACTTGATCAGCGCGAGGTCGACGTCCTTCTGCAGCTTGCCGCGGCTCGGGCGGCCCGCGCACCACAGCTGTGGGGCGAGATCCGGCGCGCTGAACCGGCCGATCACGAACGCGTCGTGCGGCTTGCCGTCCTTGTCGTGGACGACGTGCCAGTTCGTCAGGATCGAGCCGTCGGCGCCGACCACGACACCCGAGCCGCCGCCCGTTGCCTTGAGTCGGCCGTCGACGAGATCCGCGGCGACCACCATCACCGTCGAATCGAACGCGCGGGCGACGGCGTTCGGATACGTGAGCTGCGAGAGCATGCGGGTCTGCGGCACGAGCGGCATGCCGGTGCCGGTCGGCACGCGGAGGGTCGGCGCGACCACCTCTTCGATGCGCGCGAGCTCCGCGGGCAGGCCGTAGAGCGTGATCGCATAGATCTGATCGCGGTCGATCGTGGCGTACTCGATTGCGGAGTCGACGCGCGGCACGTCGCCCTTCTCGCTGACGTGCGCGTAGCGGAACGCGGTGCGCAGCCAGTCGTGGCCGGCGATCGGGACCACGGCGCTGTCGTCGAGGGTGTAGAGCTCGCCCCAGCGCGTGCGGCGATCGAGATCGAGGCCGGTGACGATGTTGCTGAACAGCGGCTTCTTGTCGATCAGCACCTCGATGCGCGCGCTCGGATCGAGCGACGAGGTGAACTCGACGTGGTAGCGCGTGGTGGACTTCGGGGGCGCCCCGCCGAACTCGTGGACGATTCGCGGCGACGACTGCGGCACGGGCTCGGGCTGGAGCCACGCCTGCGAGTGCTCGAACATCAGGCCGCGCTCGCTGAACGTCGTCGTCGGCGGGGTGACGAGGCCTTTGTGGATGCGGCCCGCGACGACGATGATCACGAACGCCAGCAGCAGCACGAGGATGTCGTGGCGGTGATAGTGCGTCTTCAGCTCGGCGAGATCGGTGCGTGCGCGCTGCCGTAGCCGCTGGATCGCCGCCGCCGCGATCTGAACCGGGTCGAACTCCTCCTCTTCCTCGGCGGCCGGTGTCGCCCCCGCCTCGGCGGGGAGGGGGATCGCCTGCGAGCTCGGGCGGCCACCTGGATTCGTAGGCGCCCGGCCCGGCTGCGAGGGCGCGCGCGTCTCCGGGGTGGCCTGGCCGGCATCCTTCTGCTCCTGTTGCTCGCGCGCCTCGGCCTGCGCGGCAACGTCCTCGGCGAGCGCGCGCAGGATGCGATCGCGCTGCATGCGGACGGTGACCACGGGGTCGTTCGATGGCGCATCCGGCCGCGGCGGCTCGCCAGGTGGCACCGGGGCCACATCGGCGCCCTCGGCAGCGGCGCGACTGCGGGCGCGGGCGGCTTCGATCGCGGCACCGGCCGCCGCTGCGGCGACGATTGCCGCACCACCCGCCGATTCGATGTCGCCGACGATCTCCCCGACGATGCGCGCGGCCTCGAGCGCCGCGGCCTTCGGATCCGGCATCGAGTACTGCTGCGGCGGGGGAGGCGGAGCGACGGGGAGCGCCGAGTCGCTGCTATCGAGCGGCCACTCGGGCGACTGCATGTCCTCGACGGGGACGCTCTTCGCGCGCGGCAGCCGCGGCGACGAGGCGCGCGGCGGCGGCTCGGGCGGTCCCGACGACGTCGATTCGACGATCTGCGACGTCTCGACGATGCGCGCCGTGTGGATCGGTGCGGCCGGGTCGAGCGGCGCCGCCGAGTCGCGTGGCGCCGCCGAGTCGCGCGACGCTGTCGTGTCACGACCCACCGTCGTATCGGGGAGCCCCGAAGGCCCCGAAGATCCCGAAGCAGAGCTTTCTCCTGAAGGAGAAGCCTCTCCTTTGGGACCTTCGGGGCCTTTGGGGCTCTCCTGAACCTGCGAACCGGCGGAGTCGGGCGTGGCGGATCCGCGGGCCGCGTCGGCGTCGGCGTCGTCCACCCGCTCAACTGAACCCGAGTCGTTGATCTCCGTCGGCGCCGCCGCATCCGTCGCGGCGAGTGGCGTCTTGCGCGACTTGCGCGGCTTCTTCGGCTTCTTGTCGCCCGTCGTCACGGCTGTCTCCGGAACGGCGATTTCGCCAGCAGGCGCTGCGCGGCGAACCAGGTGATGGCGAACACGGCCGAGGCGAACAGGGCGGCGTAGCCCACCCCGCGCCAGGGGTGCTGGGCGAGGCCGCTGGTGACGACCCAGTTCTCGACCACGCTGAACCCGCCGTTGAGGCCCGCCGCCCCGAGGAGGCCGAGCATGACGAGCAGGGCGCGCAGCGAGGCGCGTCGCTGGGAGAACTTCGCGCGGCCCATCACGTAGCCGAGGGCGCCGGCGAACGACGCGTGGGCGAGGGTGGTGACCACGGCCTGGGCGGCAGCGTGCGAGAGATAGACCTGGTGGCCCTGGCCGGAGAGGCGGTGGTAGTTCGCCCACACGGCGTAGCCGGTGCCGCAGGCCATCATGTAGACGATGCCGTCCATGGGCTCGTCGAACTCCCGCGAGACATAGATGGTGTAGCGAACGACCGCGTACTTGCACATCTCCTGCGCGAGGCCCGCGATCAGAACGGCATAGAGCACCCGGTCGAGCGCGAGCGGGTTGATCCCGTTCATCTCGAGCGCGGCTGGGGGGACGGCGGTGTACTGGACGAAGTCGGCGAGGGGCCCCGCGATCAGGGCCCCGAGGACGCAGACCCCGGCCACCAGCTGCTTGGGCTCCGGCTCGTGACGGTCCATCAGGTAGAAGAAGCCGAGCCAGAACAGCGCGGGGATCCCGGCCATCAGCGAGGCGAGCACGGGGCCCAGGTGAACCGCGTGGTGGACCCCTCCGACCAGCTCGATGAGCCAGGCAATCAGGACGAACCCGACGAGGCCGGCGATCAGCACGAACTTGCTGCCGACCAGGACTCGGGCTCGGCGGAGCGACCACCGCGGCCTACGCATTCCGAAATCTTACGCTGCCGGCGGCTAGCGCGCAGGTTTGGGGCCTTCTAGAATCCGCCCCAGTAGGTTCCATGGCCAAAAATCGAGGCACCGACGCGCAGTTGCTCACCATCCACGAGCTGGCGGTGTACCTGCATCTCGACGAGGCTACCGTCACCAAGCTGGTGACGGCGGGCAAGATTCCCTCGCTCCAGGTCGACCGGCAGTGGCGGTTCAAGCCCAAGTCGATCGACGAGTGGATCGAACAGCAGCTCGTCGGCGATGACGAGAGCTTCGCGGACGTGCCCGATGGCATGAAGCTCCCACTCGAGGAGCTGCTCCCGGGTCAGTCGATCATCCCGACGCTGCGAGCCCGCACGCCAGTCGGTGTGATCGAGGAGCTCGCTGCTCGCGCGTACACCAATGGCTGGCTCGTCGACAAGCCGTGGTTCGTCGGCGCGGTCGTCGAGCGGGAGTCGCTATCGTCGACGGCAATGGAAGGCGGCGTCGCGTTCCTTCACACGCGTGCGAAGGACAAGGGAAAGATCGGGCGGCCGTTCGTCGTCGTCGGGCGGTCGTGGGAGGGGATCATGTTCGGGGCGCCCGACAACAACCCGACCTATCTGTTCTTCCTGCTCGGCCTCAAGTACGACCGGCTGCACCTGCCGATCCTCGGCCGTCTCGCACGCGCGCTGCGCAATCCCGCGACGATCGCCAAGCTGCGCGCCCTCAGCTCGCCCGACCAGGTTCGCGCATTGCTCCTCAAGGAGGACGCCGAGGTCCGCGGTGGTCGGATCGACGAGTTCCAGTCGTCGAGCGCGTTCGCGCCCAAGCTCGACCGCCAGCTCCGGCTGCGCGCGATCCGCCGCCTCCAGGGCCAGAAGCGGGCCGACGAGGTGATGCAGGAGAAGCGGCAGGCTGCGCTCGACGGTGGCCGCAAGAAGCCGAAGTCGAAGTCCAAGCCGAAGCCGAAGACGCCGTACCGTGGGCCGGTGACCCCGCGGGCCGTACAGCCCGAGGCCACGGTCCTCGCCCAGGTCCCGACGGCGATGAAGCCCGCCGCGGCGGCGCCAAAGGCCGTTGCCCCGGCCAAGCCCGCGAAGCCCGCCGCGAAGCCGAAGCGCTGAGGTTCCGCCGCGATCTGCCGTGACGGCCGTCGCATAGATTGCCTGCTCCGGATCTCGGGCGGTTGCTATGCTTGGAAGATGGGGCGAACTGCCCTGTATCGCGATCCGGTGCCGTTTCGACCAGCGCGAGCGGAGGTTCAACTCGAACCCGACGCGCTGACCATGCGCATGCCCGATGGTCGGTGGCTGCGGTTCTCGCTCGATGGCTGCACGCCCGTGGCAAGTGACGGCTACGTGGTGGCCCGGATCGACGTGCGGACCGAGCGAAGGTTCGTGCGGATGCTCGCGCTCGAGCAGCTCCACGCGCGGATCGGGGTGATCACCCCGCCGGATCACGGCGCGGTCGCGCCGAACGTGGTCCGCGTCCCCGAGGCGCCACCGGAAGCGGCGATCCTCGACGTGCACGACTTCGATGCGCTATGCGACTGGGTGCTCGGCGGTGGCCGCCTCGCGGCGTGCGCGATCGTGGATCTCGCGCGGCTCGCCGCGATCGCATCGCCGCAGTTCGCGGCCGTGATCGGCGAGGTCGCGGCGCAGCGCGCGCTCGAGCTCGTGTGGGCCGCGCGTGGACCGCTGCGCGGCGGATCGGATCTCGAGTCCGCGCTCCAGCCGCTCTCCGAGGCGGCGAAGCACTCGCAGCGCGCGGCCGAGGCGCTGATGGCCGCGCTCGCGCATGCCTCTGGAATCACACGGCGTCGGCGCCGCGGCTAAACTGGCGCGCGCCGGATCTGCGCGGTAGTTTCGCGGCATGCGGATGGCGATCCTCGCGCTCCTCGTCGTCGGTGGATGCTCCTCCGGCGATGGCGTCTCGCGCGAGCTCGGCGCGCGCTGCGTCACCACGTCGGATTGTGATGAGCGGTGCCTGCCGCCCGAGGCCAACTATCCCGGCGGCTTTTGCACCGTGAGCTGCATCACCTCGAGCGACTGCCCGGGTTCGTCGTCGTGTGCGGATCGCGAGGGAGGGATCTGCTTGTTCGATTGCTTCGATGATCGCGATTGTACGTTCCTCGGCGATGGATGGACGTGCAAGGAGACGAACGGGCGCGATCAGGAAGGACTCAAGGTGAAGGTATGTCGCGGCGACTGACCCTCGTGTGCTTGCTCGTCGGTGGGATCGCGCATGCCGAACCCACGCTCGTCGCCGAAGCGGATCCCGCAGCGCCGGACGATCCGGAGGAGATCGGTGATCAGGCGATCGCGGCCGAGACCGGGATCGCCGGCGGTGGTCGCGTCACGCCGGGCGGCCTGCGCGTCGCCGGGCACTACCTCTATCAGCTCTCCGAGACCGACTGGTTCGATGGCACCGCGGCGTTCACGTTCGGCGGCGGCGGCGCCGCGTGCTTCCGCGATCGCATGGATACCGCGGTCTGCGATCATGGCTTCGTCGATGGCCGCGGCGTGGAGATCACGGCAGCGGTGCGGCGGGTGTTCGCTCCGCAGAACGGCTTTCGGCCGTTCGCGCGGATCGGCATCGGGCTCGCGCTCGTGCAGTTCGCCGATGACAGCGTCAGCGGTATCACCATTCCGCTCCACTTCGGCGGCGGCATCCGCGCGCGTGTGGCGCCCTCGATCGCCGTGATCGCGCAAGGCGATCTCATGCTCGGCATCGGCCGGTTCGGCAGTGACCTCGGGACGCAGCGGCAGATCGGCGTCGCGTTCACGGCGGGCGCCGAGTTCCGTTTGCGATGAAGCGCGCGCTGGCGCTGCTCGTCGCCGCCGCGTGCGGTCGAGGCAGTACGGCGTCATCGACGCAGCTCGCGATCAAGATCACCGCAGACGGTGTGCCCGTCGGTGCTCGCGTGGTGCTGTTCGATGCGAGCGGCGCGCAGCTCCACATCGGGAAGATCGACATGTACGGCGCGCGCCAGGGCAACGCGGCGTGCGTACTCGCACCGACCGTCGTCGGGACATGGGATGGCCTGATCGTCGGGACCGGCACCGGCGAGGTCCCGGTCGGAAGCGATCGCTGCTCGCCGTCCCCCGCGATCCCGTACGGGGTGTACACGGTGCTCGCGTATCGCGGGATCGAGCTCGAGCGCTGGGAGGGAACGGTGGATGTCTCGGCGGGGAAGGGCAAGGTCGAGCTCGCGATCTCACTCGAGCGCGCGTGGACTCCGCACGGCACGCTCGCCGCCGATCTCCACGTCCACGCCGCGGCGTCCAACGACTCGACGATGCCGAACGATCAGCGCGTGCTCGCGCAGGTCGCCGCAGGTATCCAGGTCATCGCGCTCGCGGATCACAACACGAACGGCTCGCTCGCCGAGCCGATCCACGCGCTCGGTCTCGACGACGTGATCGCGGCGCTGCCGTCGAACGAGCTCACCTCGGAGAACGTGCACCTCGGCGTCTACCCGGTTGTCATCGATCCCAAGGCGCCACGCGGTGGTGCCCCGGCCGAGGACGTCGTCAAGGCGGCCAACCCGGCTGCGCTGCTCGAGCTCGCGCGCGCGCTTCCCGGCGAGCATGTGGTGCAAGTCAACCATCCGCGGTTTCGCGTCACCGCGCTCTACGATCATCTCGCCTGGAACGGCACGTCGTGGCCGCCGCCGTTCCCGATCACGTTCGACGCTGTCGAGGTCCTCAACGGCTTCACCGCGTTCAACGTGCCCGGCGACCGCCGATTCGACGACAGCGTGCGCGACTTCTACACCCTGATCGATCACGGTCATCCGATCGCGCCGCTCGGCAACAGCGACACCCACGACTTCAACTGGAACCACGACGGCCTCGCGCGGACGTACGTGTTCGTCGACAAGCCAGTGACATCGCCCTTCGACCAGGCGGCCTTCATCCATGGGATCCTCACGCGCCGCGTGGTCGCGACCACGGGCCCGTGGCTAACCGTCGCGGTATCGCCGACCGAGGGCGCGCCGGCGGTCGGTCCGGGGCAGGCGGTGAAGTCGACCGGCACCGCGTGGGTCGACGTCACGCTCGCGCAGGCGAAGTTCGTCCACGTCGAGCGGATCAAGATCACCGTTGGCACCCCCGGCGGCCCGGAGACGCTGCAGACCATCGCCGTACCCGCCAACGTGCGCGACTTCCACTGGGCGGGCGCGGTCGCGGTCGGTACCGCGGACACCTGGATCGGCGTCACGGCGGATGGTGACGCGGCGATGCCGCTCGAGCAGACCGGCACGTACCAGAAGGACAAGTGGAATCACCCGGGCGTGACGCCGTTCGCGATCGCGAGCCCCGTGCTCGTCGATGCCGATGGCGACGGCCGCTGGAAGCGCGGCGACGGCGACCTGCCGGCGAACTAGCGCGTCCGGCGGGCTGGGCGCTTTGTCGCGGGCGGCCGCCACGGGATGTCCGCGACCGCGATTGCAACGCCGGGGAGCATGCGCGGGCGGAGCACGTCCCGCGCATCGACGCGAACGACTGACTTGTAGCGCTGCCGCGTCGGTTCGGTGTGGACCCCGACCGCCTGGTTCGGAATGTCGATGACCCAGTACTCGGGGCAGCGGTTCGCAGCGTAGATCGGCGGTTTGACCGTCTGATCCTTGCGCAAGGTGGTCCCGGAGACTTCGATCAGGAGGAAGGCAGCGCGCGGCAGCTGCCGCCGAAGCTCGCGAGAGATCACCTGCACGTCGGGCTCTGGCACCGAGTCTGGTGTAGCGCTGTAGCTCGTGTGCTGGCGCACCTCGTACGACTCATCGAGCGCGCGATCGAGCGCCCGACCGAGCCACGCGGTGATCCGCGCGTGCGGCTCACCTTGCTTCGTCATGGTGACCAGCACGCCGCGCAGCAGCTCGACATGCTCGTCGTCGTCGAACACGCCGGCAGTAGCCATCCGCGCGAACTCGTCGCGCGTGAGCAGGCGCTGGGTCTCCGGCCGTAGCGCGTCGACGTCGAGCATCGCGAGGAGATTACCATGCACCGCCGAAGCACCTACACGCCATGTGCCGACGCCGAGCGAAGCGAACTCCGCGGATCCACACGCGCGCGCGTCCGGCGTCCGATTCCGACTTGACGATTCTTTGTACAATGTACAATGATGTTTGCCATGGGTAGACAGAGTCGGATCCGGCGGCTGTACGGCCGCCGGCTGGCGCGGCGTCTGGCGGGGTCATCGGGCGCAGCGAAGGCCGAGCTCGTGGCGCTCGCGGAGCAGGAGGCGGGCTACGAGATCGCGCGGTTGCGCGAGAAGGGCTGGAAGCTGGTGACGCGGCTCGATTCGGGCGAGGGCGTGTTCGTGCGCGATGACGACGTGGTGGGACTGCACATCCAGCTGCCGACCGCGCTGTACAAGCGGCTCGACGTCGAGTGCGCGCGGCGCGAGATCACGAAGCGCCAGCTCGTCACCGTGGCGCTCGAGCGCTTCCTCGGGGAGACCTCGTAGTGCGTGTGCTGTATGGCGTGACCGGCGAAGGGCTCGGGCACGCGATGCGCAGCCGCGTGATGGCGGATCACCTGCGTGCGCACGGCCACGAGGTCAAGCTGGTCGCGTCGGCGCGCGCGCACGAGTATCTGGGTCGGCACTTCGAGGACGTGCAGCGGATCCCGGGGTTCGCGATGGCGTATCGCGGCGGGACGATGTCGCGATCGCGCACGATCGCGCGCGTGGGGCGGTCGGTGCGCCCGGCGATCCGCGAATCGATCGCGCTGTACCGCCGCTCGATCTCGGGGTTTGCGCCCGACGTATGTATCAGCGACTTCGATTCGTTCACCCACGTGTTCGGCAGATTGTTCGATCGGCCGGTGATCTCGCTCGATCACCAGCACGTGATCGATCGCTGCGAGCACGACTTCCGGGTCAAGGAGCGGCTCCCTCACGACTTCCGCCTCACCCGCGCGTTCGTGCGCGCGAAGATGCCGGGCTGCGCGCACTACGTGGTGACGTCGTTCTACTTCCCCGCGCCGAAGCCCCGGTGCCGCGAGCGGACCACGCTCGTGGGGCCGATCCTGCGGCCGGAGATCCTGGCACTCGAACCGACCACCGGCGACCACGTGCTCGTGTATCAGACCGCGCATGCGACCTCGGCGCTGGTCGCGGCGCTGCGCGCGATCCCCGAGCAGCGGTTCGTGGTGTACACGCGCGGAGGCGCCGGCGAGCACGGCAACGTGGAGCTGCGTACGTTCGACGAGCAGCGCTTCCTCGCGGAACTCGCCGCAGCGCGCGCGGTGATCTGCAACGGCGGCTACACGCTGATGTCGGAAGCTCTGTACCTGGGCAAGCCGGTCCTGTCGCTGCCGCTCCGACATCAGGGCGAGCAAGAGCTCAACGCCGCGTACCTCGCCGAGCTCGGTCTCGGCATCTCGTTGCCTCGTCTCGATCCCGACGCCATTCGCGCGTTCGTTCGCGCACCGATCACCACCGCGCGGCTGCCGGCTGGCAATGCGCGCGCGTTCGCCACCATCGACCGATTGCTCGAGGAGGTCTCGTGAGCCCGCATTCCGATCTCGATATCGACCACATCCCCGATCCCGCCAAGGCCATGTACGACGCCGAGACGTTCGACGAGTTCTGGCACCACTATCAGGAGGTCCACGCGAGCCGCTCGGTGCGAGCGGCCCACGCCGTGGCCACCTCGATGGCGCTGCTGCTGCTCGCACGCGCGATCGCGAAGCGCTCGCTGGTCACCGCACTCGCGGCGCCGGTCGTCGACTACGCGATCGCCCAGGCGTCGCACCGCGTCGAAGGCGAACGCACGCAGCCGATGCGGCGCCCGTGGTGGCACCTGCGTGCCGAGCTCAAGCTGTTCCGTGGAACGCTCCGCTCACGATTTGTGAATCGTCGCCCTCGGTAGGTTCGCGCGCGCGGATAGTCTACCGTTGGCCGATCTCGAGCACGCCACCGCACGCGACCTCGACGAGCCCGGTCGCTGAATCGCGGAATCCTTCGCGCGGAACGCCGTCACACGTGATCGCGGTCGTGGCGGCGAACCGCTCGGGGATGTAGACCAGGTTCGGCGCGGAGCCGCCGCCGGCGAGCTCGACGTGGACCGCGTCGCCCGCGATCGAGGGTTCCACCAGGCGCGGCGTGCTCGCGTAGCGCGCCACGCGGACGCGCGAGACCCAGCCGATGATGTTCGGACGTTCGATCCAGCCGGAGGTGTCCTTCGAGAACAGCCCCCAGCTCCCCTGGCTGTCCTCCTTCCACACCCAGAACGCGTTCGAGGCCAGGTAGCGATCGTGCAGCAGCTCCTCGCTCTGGATCCACTTCGCGTGCGCAGCGTCGTCGGTGGGCGCGGCACCGAACTCGCCGATCCACAGCGGCGTGCCCCACGCATCGGCCTCCTCGCGCGCGGCGCGCACGCTCGGCTCCAGCACGTCGAGGGTCGCGCGCTCGAACTGGCCCTGGTCCGCATAGAACACGTAGGTGTAGACGTGCGGCGAGTACACCGCTCCGCTCACGGGGAACGGCACCTTGGGGAGCGGGATGAAGTCGGCGAAGTTCCGCACCGCCGACGGCTCGAACATCACGAGCTTCGCCGGCGCCGCGTCGCGCACCACCTGCGCCATCCGCGCCTGGAACGGGTCGAGCTCCGCGGTCCCGGTATCCGGCTCGTTGAACAGCTCGAACCCCATCACCGCGGGGTGCTCGGCCCAGCGGTGCGCGACCACGTCGAGCATCGCGCCGAACGCCTCCTGCAGCCCCGCTGGATCGGCCGGGTCGAAGAACGTCTTGAACGCCATCCGCGTCTGTTCGGAGAGCCGCCGATCGCCGAGATCCGTGAGCGGTCCGCCGAGGACCATCGTCGGCGGTGGCTGGATCGCCCACAGCGGCGCGCCGTCCTCGCCGATCTCCTTGGAGTACGCATCCTGATGGAGATCGACGACCACGACCATGCCCGCACCCGCCGCGCACGCGAGCGCGGCATCGACGCGGCTGAGGTACGCCTCGTCGTACTGGTCGCGCACCGGCTCGATGCCGCTCCAGTTGATCGGCAAGCGCAGGAGATCGAAGCCGAGCTGCCGCATCCGCGTGCAGTCCTCGACCAGCAGCGGTGGAATCGGCTCGAGCGGAGCGCGGCCATCTGCGAAGGTGACATCGAACACGCCCCCGACGCGCGCATTGATCCCGCGCAGCACCGCGACGCGGCCCTCGGCATCGCGCAGCTGCGTGCCATCCGACCACAGCGGTGTGGTGCGCGGCGCGCCATCGTCCCCGCAAGCAGCGAGTGCGACGAGCGCGACGAGCGAGATCCTCATGGCCACGAGTCTATCCGTTGAGACCCGAGAGAACATCCATGGCATCGACGGCGAATGCGGCGACCTCGCGCACGTTCTTGAACGCCTCGAGCGTCTTCTGAATGTTTCCCGAGGAGTGCAGCGCGGAGATCATCAGGCGGATTCGCGCTTCACCTTCCGGTACCACCGGGTAACACAGCCCGTGGCAGTAGATGCCGCCGTCGTACAATAGATTCACCGTCTCGCGGAGGATGCCGTACGCGCCTAGCTCCACGATCATCAGCGGATGCTGGCCGCCGCCGAGCACGCGGAACCCCATCTCGTGGAGGCCGGTCCACAGCGTCTGCGTGTTCTCGCGCAGGCCGGCGAGCGGGGCCTCGCCGCTCTCGAGGATCTGCACCGCGGCCATCGCGGCGCCGGCCATCGCGGGCGACAGCGTCGACGAGAACATGTACGGCGACGACTTCTGCCGCAGCCACTCCACGATCTCCTGCCGCCCGGCGATGAACCCGCCCGAGGCGCCACCGAGCGCCTTGCTGAACGTGCCGGTCACGAGATCGACGCGATCGAGAACGCCGGCGAGCTCCGCGGATCCGCGGCCGCGATCGCCGAGCACGCCGATGCCGAGCGCGTCATCGACGACCACGAGCGCGTCGTACTTGTCGGCGAGGTTGCAGATCGTCGCGAGGTCGGAGATCCGGCCCGTGAACGGGTGGACGCCGTTCGTGACGATCGCGCGGAACCGCGCCCACCGCGACCGCTTCAGGATGTCCTCGAGGTCATCGGGGTCGTTGCTCTGGAACGTGACGAGCCGCGCGCCGGCGAGCCGTGCGCCCTCGGCGAGGCTCGGGTGCACACCGGAGTCGCAGATGATGCAGTCGCGCGCACCGAACAGCGGCGCGAACGCACCGATATTCGCCATGTAGCCCGAGCCGAACAGGATGACGTCCTCGGTCTTGAGGAAGCCGCGGAGCCAGTCCTCGAGCTCCTTGTGGATCGGCAGCGTGCCGCACATCATTCGCTGCGACGACAGCCCGACGCCGTACTTCGCCGCTGCCTCGATCGCCGACTGCTGGACCTGCGGATCGGCCGATAGCCCGAGGAAGTCGTACGTCGTGTAGTTGATGACCTGTGCACCGAGCTTCCCGTCGATCGTGCCGCCCGCGACCATGCCACCGGAGCGCGTGAACACCACCTCGCGCTTGTACAGCCCCGCGTCCTTCAGCCGATCCATCTCGGCGCGCAGCAAGTCCCGCAATCCTCTGCTCATCGGGCACTCTCCTGATTCGCGAGAAACCACACGAGCCCCGCGGCGCACCGCTGATACGCGACGCTCGCGACACAGGCCTTTGCTCCCGGCTCGCACGCATGCACCGTGCGGTCGCGCCCGACGCAGAACGCATCGATCCGTCCAGCGGGCTCGCCGGGCGGTGCGAGTACGAGCTCGGAGGCGAGGAGGGCATATCGCGCCCACAGCTCGGCGCCGATGGCAGCGTGATAGTCGGTGCTGCCGCGCACGAGCTTCATCCGCGTGACGTCATCGATCAAGTCGGTCTCGGCGTGCTGGTTCGTGAGCATGATATCGGCGGCAGCGACGCATGCGGCGCGATCGGGCCGGACCGCGCAGATCGCCTGGCCGACCTCGATCATGCAGCTCGTCGCCGGGCGCGTAGTGTTGATGCGGCACTTCGTGCGGACGGCGTTGTTCAGCTCGATCTCGAGTGCGCCGCGCGCGGTACCGAGCTTCGCGAGGGCATCGAGGGAGGATCGCAGGTGCGCCACGCGGGCCATCTCGGCATAGGTCGGGTCGGCGGCCGCGGTGGGAGACACGAGGAGACCGGCGACAACCGAGACTGGTATCGACGCCGTACGCACGCGAGCGAAGACCGCCCCGAAGATCCCGAAGGCACGAAGCAGACGCTTCTTCCACCACATCGCGCGATCTCCTCCAGAACGCGAGGCGAGGCTCGCACGAGCCTCTCCTTCGGGTCTTCGGGATCTTCGGGGCACTCCGATCGCCGCCGTTCGATCGATCACAGTCGACCTCGCTGCGGCAAATACACGCGGCGGAACGCGTCGATGAACGCGTGCAGATGCTGCTCGATCGGAAACACGGCAACAAGATCGACGCGGTCGAGAAGCCGCGAGTTGGCGAGGAACGGGTCGACGTCGACGAGCGGCTCGAGGGCCAACAAGGTGAAGTCGGTCCTCGCGATCTCGATCTTCGCCGTAGGCGTAGCCGTCGGCGAGTTGCTCGAATCCGGCGTCGAACCGTCGGGCGAGTCATCGACGGCGTTCTGCCCATCGACCTTGATTCCATCAGCTGCGCCCGCATAGCGGCTCCCGCTCAGCAGCAGCGCGACCGCCTTGTACACCTCGATCGGCCCCGCTCCAGCCGGCACGATCGCCCCAGCGTGAACCTCACGTAGCGCGAGCTGTTCGCCCTCGACCACGATCGCCTTCGCGACGACGGTCTTCGTCCCATCGAACATCAAGCAGCTCACGCTCGTCACCGCGCGTGCGGGCGGCGGCTCGGGCAGCGTCGCCCCTTCGCCAAGCTTACCGGCGAGCTCTCTCATCGCGATCTGTCGCCTTCTTCGATCGAGGACCGCATGGATCGATGTCAGCGCACCGGAGTCCGCGAGGAAGCCGTCCGGATCGGCCGCGAGCTTCGTACACGCATCGGGCGCCGCGCCCCAGTGGATCGTGTAGTCGCTGCAGCTCGCGGTTGTCCCGAACCTCGTCGCGAACAGGAGCTGACCGAGCACGTGCTCGAACACGGTATTCGCCGGCGTGGTCGCGTCCCACGCGGGCCACAGCGGGAGATCAGCGTAGTGACTCGAGCACGGCGGATGCCCGGTGAACCGCTGCCCGATGGTGCGCGGGTGCGGATCTGGCAGCTCGACCCAGATGTGATGCGAGGCGTGCGGCGTGCCGGTCACGGCGTGCTGGATATCTGCGAGGAGATCGCGCACGTAGTCGAGCCGGGTGCGCACGCCGCGGACCCGCGCCGACAGCGCATCGACCGGTGCGGCATCGCTCGTGGTCGCGACAAGCTTGCGATACGCGTAGTGGAGGAAGGGCTCGTCGAGCTGGCGGCGCGTGCACACCTCCACGACCTTCGCGGCCTTCTTGACCGGCGCGATGGTGATGGTCTTCGGCGCGCACGAGCCCAGGGACTTCGCGTAGCCGAGCGCATAGGCGCGTTTGACGAGGGCGCAGCCCGCCTGATCGACCTGCGGCGGCGGCGCTTCGGGCTCCGGATCGAGCTCGGCCTCGACAGGGGCCTCAGGGTGGCAGTACTCGGAGCGCGATGGCTTCGTCAGATCCGCGGGTACGTTGCCGATCCGCGCGGTGGCCTCGTTGCCGAGGGTGCCGAGAGCGATCGTCGCGAACACGATGACGAGCGCGGCACGCTGCGCGAGGGCAGGGAGCTCGCGCGGGGCCACGGCGTCATCGATGATCGCGGGTTTGCCGCGGCGCACGGCGAGCGCGGTCTTGCTGCGCAGCCGCGGCCGCCAGCCAAAGCCGACGAGCGCCGCGCACGTGCTCGCGAACACGCCGATCGCGAACGTGCTCCCGGTGGACAGGTGCACGAAGTGCTCCGCGCTGAACACGCCGCGCCACGCGCCGATCGCAATCGCCGCTGCGGCGAGCACGATCGCGATCACGCTCTTGATCCCGATCACGCCACCCCCTGTCCGACAATGGGGTCCGACCCCATTACCGGACAAGTCACTTCTGCACCAGCGGCTGCGACACCACGAGGTCCTCGACGGTGATCCGCCGGTTCTTCGCCCGCGCGGCCTGGATCACGGCCTTCTCCTCGTCGGTCAGCGTGCCTTCGACCGGCGGCGTAGCGACCTGCGGCGTGTTATCGGCGTGGGTGCACAGCACCACATGATCGGGCACCTCGGACGAGTGCTTGCGGATCTCCTGGTACACCGCCCAGGCGCGCTGGTAGCCGAGCTCGAAGTTCTTGTCCTTGAGGCCCACGTTGTCGGTGTGCCCGTGGATCACGAGCTTGCGCTGTGCGAGGCCACCTTGATCGAAGTCGAGGACGCCCGCGGTCTTGTCGCCGAACAGCTTCGCGATCGCTTCCTTGCCGTCGGGTGCGAGGGTGGTCTTGCCCGACGCGAACAGCACGTCGCCCGGGAGATCGACCATGCGAACGGTCTGATCGCCCATGCCGACGCCGAAGCCTGTGCCGAGGTTCGCGGTGACCGTAGCCTTCGATCCGTGGTCGATCGACCACACGATCACGAAGAACGCCATGATCTGCGTCATGAGGTCGATGTAGATGATCGACCACAGCGCGCCGTGGCCCTTCTTCGGAGCGCGCGGTCGGCGAGCCCTCATGCCTGGACCTCGATATCGGCGCCGTTCTCGACGAGGACGTCGAGCGAGTGGACGAGGATCTCGTAGTCGTACTCGAGAGCCTTGATGCGCTGATCGAAGCGCGAGGCGATGGTCATGTAGACCGAGGCGAGGATCGCGCCGAACAGCGTGCACTGGAGCGAGATCGCGAGCTGCGGCGAGAGGTTCTCGATCGAGGTGTTCGAGCCGAGTCGGTCGAACATGCCGATCAGACCGATCACTGTGCCGATCAGGCCGAACAGCGGCATCACGTTCGCCACGAACTCGAGGTGCGCGTGGAAGTGATCGTAGAGCTCGCGGCAGTCCACGTAGAACTGGTGGGCCACGTACTCGGCGTACTCCTTGCCCTTCTTGCGCTTGAGCACCGCCTGGATCTCGCGGACGAGCGGGTTGTCGGGGAGCTTCAACTTCGTGCCCGGCTCGATCGGTCCGACCTTGACGAAGCCCTGCTCGTCCTTGCGCATGTGCAGCGACTTGCGGAGCGCGACGACGGTATCGCTCACGTAGATCGCGTTCTTGATCAGGTGCTTGCTCGAGAAGAACACCGTGAGCGAGCTGCGCAGGAGCTTTCCGAGCTCGCCGCCTGCCACGTAGATCAGCAGCGAGAACGAGACCAGGAGCGTGCACAGAAAGAAGCTCTCGGCGACGAAGAACACCACCGCGACGATGAACACCGCGACGGCGCCGAGCAGGCCGAGCGCACCTGCGCCGGCGCCGGCATCGAGAGCGAGGCCGTCGGCTGCTGCGGCGCTCGGGGCTTTAGGGTCGGTTGCCATCGGCGGGCCTTTCTTGCTGGGACATGCGCTGCTCGTACACGGCGTGATAGAGGACGGCCTGGACGATGAGGACGGCCACCGCCGTGACGCCCGCAAGGAGCGCGATCGCCACGGCGAGTCGCTGCCGCTGCGAACGTTTCGGCGGGGTACCGGTCGTGAACATGCGAAGACCTGCGAGCCGACCGCGCCAGATGCGGTCCACGTCGTCGACATCGGCCTCGCGATCGAGTGCCGTGTAGATCGCCCGCGAGGCGCGCTCGAGCTCCGGCACGAAGGCGCGCGGTGTCAGCAGATCCTCGCGTCGCCACATCCGCCACGCGAGATACTGCGCGAGGTGATGGCTCGCGCCGTTGAGCGCCGCGTGCGTATCTGCCAGAGCGGCGGTGCGTCGGGCCGAGAAGTTGCGCAGCGGTGCCGAGATCGCGGTCACCATGCGCGCTGGTCCGCGCTCCGCGAGCCAGTGCCGCCACGCGAGCGCGAGCGTGGCGCCGCGATCCTCGTGGCGATCGATCATGCCGAACGCGTGGATCAGGATGCCGAACAGGAAGTCCTTGTCGCCGGCGTCGGTGCCGTCGAACTCCTCTCCGGGATCCCAGTCGAGCCACAGCGGATCCTCGCCGGGCCGATAGCTCGTGCGCGGGTCGAACGCGACCGGCTCGATCACGCCGGACATCGTCGGCGGCTCGCCGAGCGCGATCCGCTCGTGCTCGCCTTCCTCGGTGGTCTCCGCGGGCTTGCGATCCGCGGTCGTCGCGAGCTTCTCGCCGGCCTCCGTGGGCATCACGAGGCCGGCGTTCCAGTGCGTCCAGTGCAGCGTCGAAACGCGCGGCATCGGGTAGTCATGCGGGCGCCCGTACGGTGCGAGCGCGAGCTCGAGCAACGCCCTTCCGATGACGATCCGCGTGTGGGTCAGGCCGCCGCCGTAGATCGCGACCGCATCGCCTTTGCCCGGGAGGAACCGCACGCCGTCGAGGCGCTCGTCGTCGACCTCGAGGTTCGCGCGGCGCAGATAGCCCACGAAGTAGCCCCGCACCTCGGGGTGCCATGGTTGTGCGATCGTGGCGTCGCCATCGACCAGCTCCGCATCGAGGCGCTCCGCGAGGATCTCCACGATCGCCCGGCGCACGTGCCGCACCGCGAGCCCGACCACGGGTGCGATCACGGCGAACGCGACGAGCGGTGGCACCGCGAGCACGGTTGCCACGCCCCACAGCGTCACGCCGAGCACCGCCAGACACACCGCGAGGCCGAGCGTGCGCAGCGCTGCGGCGAGGAGCCAGACCCGCAGCACCGGCGCGAGCTCCGCGTGCTCGATGCGATGGAGTCCGAGGAGCTTCGGCGTCGCGAGCGGCAGCAGCACCGCCGCGAGCGCGCCCCATGCGAGCCCACCGCCGAGCATGACGAAGCCGCTCGCCTCGGGCACGCGATCACCGAGCACCAGGAGCGCGACCGCCGCGAGCGCGATCGCCGTGAGCCCGATCAGCGTGCCGCGCATCATCCGCAACGCGCGCCACCGGGCCGGCACCATCGTGCGCGCGAGCACCACCGGCACCACGAGGAGCAGCGCGAGCACCACCAGCACGCCGAGCCAGGCCGCGCGCGCCGGCGGCACCTCGGCCGGGGCTCCGGGCCGCGCCGCATCATCGTGCGTGCGTGTCAGATCGTGCAGCCGGTCCTTCAGCACGCCCGCGAGGGCGCGACGATCGAGTCCGGCGAGCGCGACGTTCCCGCGCATCGGCGCTCCGTACCGCGCGATCGTGTAGCGCAGCTCGCCGCCAACGAGCTGGCCGCTCACCACGATCTCCGCGGCCTTGCCCGGAGGCGCGAGCTTCAGTTGATCGTCCGCGAGATCCGCGCGTAGCGTCGCCGTGAGCGCCTCCGCTTCCCAGCCCGCGGGCGAGACCTCGACGGAGAACGTGACTTTCCGACCCCGTGCGGCGACGGCGATCGCCGACAGCGCGATCACGATCGCGAGTCCACGCAGGCCGAGTCCGATCCCACTCACAGCGTGCCACCGGTAACACGCCCCTCCGATCGTCAGCCCGCGCGCCTCCGGAGTGGCGCGGGATCGTTGGAGTTCGTAGTAGCGTCGTCGTGCGACTCCTCTCGCTCGTCGATCGTCCGGACCCTCATGACCGCTGATCCGCGCTACCGCCCACTCTCGGTCGGGCGCGTCTGGGCGATCCACGGTGCGGTCGCGCTGGTCGTGGCTCTGACTGCAGCCGCAGCGCTCCTCGCGCATGTCCCCGGCCTGTTCGCGGTACCCGGCGCGGTGATCGGCATCGAGGTCGGGGTATGGATCTGGCTGTCGCGGCGTGCGGGCCGGATGGTCCAGCGCATGGGTGACAATGCGATCCTCGTCGAGCAGGGCGAGTACGCACGCGCGGCTCCGCAGCTCGATGTACTGGCCGATGAAGCGCGCCTGATCCCGAATCTCCATGCGCTGATCACGCAACGGCGCGCCGACGTCCACTTCGCGTGCGGCGAGCTCGACGCCGCCGAAGCACTCGCGCTCGCGGTCTCCGATAGCGGCTGGCTCGGCCGCCCGAGCAGCGCTCTCTACGTCGCCTACCCGAAGCTGTGCGCGCTCCTCGCTGTGATCGCCGCGCTCCGCGATCGACCCGAGATCGTCGCCACCTGGGAGGCGCGCTCGCGCCGCGCAGTCACCGATGCACGCAAGGGCACCCTCGCGTTCATGGACGCGATCCTCGCCGCGCGAACGCACCGCTTCAGCGAGGTCACGAAGCTCGAGCTCGTCGCTGCACCTCGCCCCTACAGCGCGATTCTCCGCTGGGTCATCGCGTACGCGACCGCCCAGACGCCGTCCGCCCGTGACCGCCTCACCACCCGCACCGACGCCGCGCGCGCATCCACGGCCGAGACCCTCGCGCTCGCTCCCTACTGGCCGGAGCTCGCCGCGTTCGTCGCGGGCAGCCGCCGGGACGCGGCGCTGTAGCTGCTATTTCGTCACGCCCTTGGGCAGCAGCAGCCAGTACTTGCCGGGCCCGCCCATGCGCCCGCCGCGCTCCGCCGCGGCGAGGTCATCGCCCCAGTAGATATCGCCGCGGACGGGGCCGAGGATGCCGCCGCCGGTGTCCTGCGCGATCAGCAGTTGACGCCACGGCGCCGCGCCGGGCTTGCCGACGATCGGCGCGCGCGTATCGACGAAGATCGGCGTGGACTGCGCGATGAACGCGCGGTCGATCGCCATCGAGCGCTGCGTGGTGAGTACGACCATCTGCGAGCCGACAGCGCCGGCCTTGGTCGACTCGCGGAAGAACACGAACGAGCTCGATTGATCGATGACCTCGTCGAACTTGCCCGGGTGATCGCCGAACCACTTGCGGATGCCCTGCATCGTTCCGCTGCCGGGCGCTTGCAGCTCGCCCATCGACTTCAGCACGCCGCCGACGCCGCGATACGCGCGTCCGTTCTTGCCCGCGAACTCGAGCCACACCACGGAGCCGTCATCCATGATCGCCTTCGCGGAGCCCTCGATGTGCGCGAACAGCACGTCGACCGCATCGTCGGCGTACATCAGCTCGAGGTTCTGACCGGCGAGCGCGCCCTTGCGGATCTCCGCGCGCGTCGGATACGGCGCGACCTCGCCCTTGGCGTCGAGCTTTCCCCAGATCCGCCGGCCGTGCGCATCGGGGATATGCTGCGACAGATCGATCATCACGAGGTCTTTGGGCCGGTCGTAGATCGGGATCTGGAACTTGCCGCCCTTCTTCCGCGAGGCGTGGATCTGCTGGACGTTGTAGCCGGTCAGCTTGCCCTCGGTACCCGCCTTGCCCGCGGCACTCCACGCGACGAACTCGGCCTCGAACATCGCCCGCGCACCGGCATCGTCACCGGCCTTCACCCTCGCCGCGGCGGCGCACGCCTTCCGCCACTGACCGGCCTTACCGCCGTGGCCATCGTGGCCCATCGGATCGCCGTCCTTGAGGTTGGCGACTACGGCGCACGAGTTGAGAAACGACGGCACCGCCTCGGAGAGCTTGTCGTCGGTCCAGCCGGGCAGGTCCGAGTACTTGACCTTGGTCAGCGTCAGCGTCTCGCGCGACGCCGCGGCGGCGGCGGGATCCGCTGGCGCGCAGACGGTCGCCGGATCGGCGGAGTCGGGCGCAGCGCGCGCTCCATGCCACAGGCCACCGAGCACCACACACGCGGCAAAAGTGACAGGCAGCGCTCGCATCTCGCAACGATGACAATGCGCGGGCCAGGAAGCAAATTCCGCGGAAATCGCAAGCCCCACGAACGCGGGGCGCGCAGCAACGCAAAGCGTTGCGGAGGTAGAACGACGACGGGCACCAGCAAGTGCTGATGCCCGGACTTCGAAGCAAGGCTAGGAGAACGGAGGCAAACGCTCCGTGATGACTTAGTTGAAGTAACGAGCGCCGATGGTGATCACGT
The DNA here is from genome assembly GCA_038206055.1 of Haliangiales bacterium. Lineage (GTDB taxonomy): Bacteria > Myxococcota_A > Polyangia > Haliangiales > Haliangiaceae > JABFXX01. The sequence continues at coordinate 4,081 of JBBRBG010000059.1, read as the reverse complement.
ACGCGTCGCCGGCGTTCTGGAGGTCGAGGAAGCTGAAGCTGAGAGCCGCGTCGATGTTCTTGTTGACAGCGAAGAAGCCGCCAAGGGTCAGCGGCGTGGCGTCCGCGATCGAGTTGAAGCGCTTGCCGCCCGTGCCCGGGTCGGAGAGGAGCAGGGTGAACAGCGTGGTGTTGAGGTACGCGAACAGCTCCGGGGTGGCCTGCACGCCGAACCCGACCGGGAGGGAGAGCGTCTTCGCTGCGCCGCTGTTGAGGCCGATGGTGAGGTGCTGGCCGAGCGGACCGGGCGCCCACGGGGTACCGGTGAACACCGCGAACTTCGGCGCGACCTTGTAGCGAACGCCGAGGCCGGCGTGGAGCGTGCCTCCGACGTCGGTCTCGTTGGTCGTCGATCCAGCCTTCGCGTGATTGAAGTTGAGCGCGATATCGCCGCTGGCGCCGATGTCGAGCTTGTCGCTGTGCATGAGCGCGAACGCGCCGTACGCGGTGAGCGTGCCCTTGATCTCGAATTTGTTGAGCGCGAACGCGTAGACGCCGCCGACCTCGAGCTTGTCGCTGATGCCGTAGCCGGCACCGACCGCGAGGCCTTCACTGGTGGAAGAGGCCGTCATGCCAAGGATCGTGACCGAGACGTGCGCGATGTAGAGGTCGGCCATCGCGCCGAGCTTTCCCTTGAGCACCGTGAGCGGACGGTCGATGACCGACTTCGACCAGCCGGGGGTCATGCTCGCACCAGCCTCGACGGGCGCAACGGCGGTTCCATCACCACCACCACCGGCGTTCGGGTCGGCTACGGGATCGTCCGCGAAGGCGGTGAGCGGTACAGCAGCCATTGCAGTCGCAGCGAACAGTATCTGAGACAAACGAGTCATTCGGTTCTCCTGTGTGACGGCCAAAAAATGGGCGAAGGTCGAACGACCGCCCCGGTACGATGTCGGAAATCGTAGACGGCCCTCGGCGCCGGCGCCAATTTCTACGTCGACCAGGCAACCCGAGATCACTTAGATAAGCGGGAATAGTTCGCCGCGGATGCCGTCAAGGCGTCACGAATACGTGTCACCGAGGTAACGCACGATCTCGCGAGACTCGAACATCTTGGTGTTGGTGTTCGGATCCTCGAGATACGGAACCATGACCTTGCCGGCGCGCGCGAGCAGCTCGGGCCGCCGCGGGCTCTCGCGACCGACGTTGTGCAGCACGTAGGGAAGCTCGAGCTCGCAGAGCTCCTCGCGTACGCGACGGCTGTACGGCGACAGCTCGAACGACCACAGCTCGAGCGGCTCGATCGGCGCGTGTGCGCGCGCGGGTCGCACGTTGCGCCCACCGCCGGCGCGCAACACGGATGCGAGCCCCGACGTCGCGTTGCCGAACGTGCCGAGGCGCAGCCCGAGTGGCGGCCGGCCGTGGCCGTAGCGCGCGTAGAGGTGCGCGACGATCTCGTCGGACTCGTAGATCAGCGCATCGACATTCGGATCGACCAGCAGCGGGAACTGCTCCTTACCGCCGCGCGCGATCGCCTCGGGGCGGAACCGCGTGCCGCCGTGCGGGGTCGGCCGGATCAAGACGTCGAGGTCGAGCATCGTGAGGGCCTCGCGGACCTTGCGGCAATACGGGCAGGCTTCGATGTCGTAGAGCTCGAGCCGCTTCTCGGGGCGGGGACCGATCGCGCCGACGCGCAGGCCGAGAGGGAACCGCACAACGCTCGCCGCCGTGGAGGAGATGATGAACATGCCCTCCAGTAACGCCGAGTGGTGCCGGCGCGAGTGACCGCGCACGACAACCCGCTGACCGCGCGTTACTCGAACCAATCCAGGAAGACCTGCACGGCCGGATCCGCAGGCTGGAAGATGTCCATGCCCGTGTGCGCGTCGACACCCGCGAGCGGTTTCGTCAGGAGGCGGCTCGCCATCGGAGTGCCGCAGTTCAGGAGGCTCTGCGACAGGCGATAGTTGAAGGCGAAGTCGACGGGCGAGGTCTTGAAGTGCGGGCTGCTGCCGCCGTCGCCGTGACAGCCGGTCTTCGTGCATCCGTTCGTCTGGTTCGTGGGGCGGATGAACTCCGGCCAGATCACGTCCTCGAAGTACGGCTGCCCTCCCGCGGGGTTGCAGAGTCCGACGTCCTGCGGCGCGTCGCCGAGCTGTACGGTCGGGCAGCCCGAGAGCGCCACGAGCCACAGGGCGTGCAAAGGATGCCTTCCCATCACTCGGCAAGGTTACACCTCATGATGTCCCTTGATCGAGGCGCGATCTGGGTCGACCATGGAGATCAAGGGGATGCGTCTCGCCAAGGTGTTCGTCGTGGCTGGAGCGCTCGCAAGTGCGTGCTCGGATGCACCGAAGGCGTGCGATGCGATGGAGACGTGCAACGGGATCGATGACAACTGCGACGGCCTCGTCGACAACGATCCGATCGACGGCGTGACGTGGATCGCTGACAACGACGGCGACGGCTTCGGAAAGCAGTACTCGGCATGCACGATGCCGGAGGGCCAGACGATCGTCACGCGCGGTGGCGACTGTCATGACGACAACCCGATGGCGTTCCCCGGATCGACTTCCATCGAAGTCCCGCACGACGGCATCGATACGGACTGCGACGGCAATGACTTCTGCACGGACCTCAACTGCGATGGTCTGCCCGACGTGGTGGTCCCATCGCATCACGACGGTGACTACGCGATCACGCAGCCCGCGCGCCTGCTCAGCGGTGCCGGCGTCTGGTCACTCGATCCGAAGCCGCTCGACATGTCGGGCACGCTCGGCGTCGCGGTGTTCGACTTCAACGACGACGGCTATCCCGACATCGTCCACGCCAGCTACTCCGACGCCGTGGGCGTCAACACCGACTCGTTCGTCTACTGGGGCCCGAACCACGAGCAGGCGACGCGCACGGCACTCCCCACGCACGGGGCGCACTGGGCCTGCGTCGGTGATCTCGACAACAACGGCTACACCGACATCGTGTTCGCGAACAACACCGACGGTAGCAACGATACCGACTCGTACATCTACTGGAACCGCGCCGGTGCGTTCTCGCCGATCGACCGGCTGGCGCTACCGACCCGCGGTGCCGTCCACTGCTCCATCGACGATCTCGATGGCGACGGTCACCCCGACATCGTGTTCTCGAACTACGCCTCGACGCCCGGCTACGCCGTCGACTCGTACATCTACTGGGGCGACGCGGCGGGAGCCTACTCGCCGTCTCGCCGCATGGACCTGCCCACCGTGGCCTCGTACTCGCACACGATCGCCGACGTCAACGGCGATGGTCGCAAGGACATCGTGTTCTGGTCGCACTACGACGGCGTCGACTACGACACCAGCGAGAATTACATCTACTGGAACCGTGCCGGCGGGTTCGCGTCGATCGATCGCACGGCGTTTCAGAGCTTCGGTGGGTTCCAGGGTGCCGTCGCGGATCTCGACGCCGATGGCCATATGGACATCATCGCGCCCGGCTACTACGCCGGTGCGTGGACCACACCGGTGCCGTCGTTCATCTACTGGGGCAACGCCTCGAACACCTACGACGCGACCAAGCGGACCACGCTCACCCTGACCGGCGCGCTGAACGTGGTCGTCGATGACATCAACGCCGACGGCCACCTGGATCTGCTGTTCTCCGCCCACTACGACGGCGACTCCTACGCGCCGTCGTCGATCTTCTGGGGCAACGCGGCAGGCACGTTCAGCGACGCGGATCGCCTCCAGCTCCCCGGCTACCAGGTGACGTTCGGTGCCGGCGTCGCGGACTTCAACCACGACGGCTTCAAGGATGTCTTGCTGCCGGGCTATCACAACAACATCACCGGCGCCGATCTGACGCCGTGGGCCAACCAGGCGTACACCCGGATCTACTGGGGGAGCGCGGCCGGGCTCGCAGCGTCCCGCTTCGATCAGTGGCCCACGCGCGGCGCGTGGTCGGCCGCGATCGTCGGCCGCTAGGGCGCCCCGGCCGGACGGACGGCGACGAATCCACGCGACCGTGCTTCCAGAAAGATGAGCCCCGAAGTTCTCGAAGGCCCTAAGGAGAGGCTTTCTCCTGCTGGAGAAGACTCTGCTTCGGGACCTTCGGGGCCT
>JBBRBG010000058.1:0-45879 GCA_038206055.1 Haliangiales bacterium | reverse complement strand
GACAGTGGAGCGATCAGACCGGCAGGTACATCGATACTACCCTGGGCTATGACGCCTCGGGCAACCTCTCCCTGATGGTGGGTCCCCCGACGCCTCACGCGCCGCTTGGTTCACGCCAGACCATCGCCTACGACTGCACGTTCAAACGATTTCCCGAGCGTGTCTGTGACGCGTTGTTCTGTACCCACGCCAAGTGGGATCTCGGGCTAGGGATCAAGACGAGCGCGACCGAGGTGAATGGCGAAACAGTCACCACCACCTACGACGCGCTCGGGCGCGCGATACGCGCAGACAACCCCGACGGTAGCTACGCGACCTGGGACTATCCGGCGCAAAGCACCTGGGGCACGGGTGCACAGCGCATGAGGACCGCCATCTCCGACGACAGCGTGGGCGATGGCGTGTACTGGACGGAGACGTACCTGGACGGGCTCGCACGCCCCATGAGAACCGTCGAGGAAGGCGGTGTGACGAATGAGGTTCGTTACGACGGCACGTCGACACGGCCAGCGCAGGTGTCGAGCCCATACCGGCTCGGCGATCAGGTGTACTGGTCTCAGCACACCTACGACGCGGCGGACCGAGCGATCACGATCCTGCTGCCTGATAGTCACACGCGACGCACGAGCTTCGGCGTCGGTACGGTAACGACGACTAACGAGCTCGGTGCTGCAAGTATCACGACCCTTGATGGGTTCGGCCGGATCGTTGCGAAAGAGGAGCAGTTGCGAACCTGCACCGCAGAAAACGATGGCTGCACCGTTGGCGAACGCAACGTCACGACCTACGGCTACGACGCGCTCGATCGGCTCACCTGGATCCGAGACGCCGTCGGGAACTGGACGAACAACGTGTACGACTCGCTATCGCGCCGGCTCAAGCATTGCTCCCCGGATGCGGGCTGCGTGACCGACACCTACGCCGACGACAGTCTGCAACTGGTCGAGACCGACACGGCAGGAGACCGGAGATCCCTGACCTACGACGTGCTCGGGCGGGTGATTCATGGCGACACGATCGATGCCAACGGTTCGACCACAAGAACGACCGAGTACACGTGGGACATCGATCCATTGACCGGATTTCCGGCGGGACCGAGTCTCGGCAAGATCGTCAGCGAGACCGATTCGTCGAGTGCGAGCGTGGTTCGCCGTCACCGCTGGGGTGTGATGAACCGGCTCGAGGGCGAGCACGAATGCATCAATGGGCGCTGCATCGACTTCGACTACCACTACGATCACGCTAATCGGATTTCGGAGATCGTGTATCCAGATTCGACGGGCAGCCTCTCGTTCGCTTCGCAGCACATCAAGTACGTGTACGGAGATTCTGGCCGATTGCAGACTATCCCCGGCCACGTGACGTACCAATACGATGCTGCCGGGCATCCCATCATGACGGTCCTAGCGAACGGGATCGTGGAGGAGCGCATTTTCGATCCGAAACGCGGCTGGACGGACGAGATCCGCGGTTTCGGATCGAAAGGCGATGTCTTCGACGAACACATCACGCACGACCCTGTCGGGCAGGTTGCCACCACGAGCTTTGTGACCTCGATGGGATCGACGAGCTTCACGTACACACATGATGACCTTGGGCGGGTCACGAATGTCGTCTCGTCAGATCCGTACCTTTCCGCCTCGTATCAATACGACAGGACCGGGAGTCGAACGTGGGACTCGGTCAATGGCCAGATCGATCATACGGACAGGCTGCATCCTCATGCGGTGACGAGTGTCGCAAGCGGCGGCTTATACAAATACAACGCCAAAGGCGAACTCATTCGATCGCCTGACCTGGAGCTCACCTGGAATGCAGAAGGTAGCCCGACCAGGATCTACAACAGCGCGCTCAACACCGTTGTGGACTATGACTACGACGCTTCTGGACAGCGGGTGTCGAAGCAAGGGCCGAATGGGACCGAGCTGTCGTTCGGTCATCTCGCCGAGATCGATCCATCAGGTCACGTCGTCACCCACATCGAATCCAACGGCCAGTTGATCGCTCGAGTCGACCCGTCCGGGATCGAATACTTGCATCGCGACCATCTCGGTTCCGTCCGGCTGACGACCGATGTCTCCGGGCGCCCAGTGAGCGAGCGCAGCTACGGACCGTGGGGTGAACCGGTCACCAGCGGCGGTTCCCCCACCGTTCCGCAACGTTTTGCTGGCGCACGCTCCGATGACGAGAACGGACTCGTGCACCTAGGCGCTCGCTACTATGATCCGACCCTCGGTCAGATGTTGTCGCCAGACAGCATCATTCCGGACATCTTCACGCCGCAAGCACTGCACCCGTTCTCGTACGTCCTCAACGATCCAGCTTCGCTGGTAGATCCGAGCGGGCACTCACCAGAGAGTGAAGGCTATTGGGACGACGAATTGGATACATGGGGAATCGATCTGACCGATCATAGCAGTCAACAGGGACCTACCGTCCCCGTTTACAGCGAAGGCAACTATGCGCCCGGTCCGGTCAGTGAACCGCCCGATGCGGACCCGTTGAGCTTCGAGCAATGGAAGGCGCAGTTCGGTAGTTTTCCGGGATTGACAGATGAGCAGAGAAGGACCGCGCAGTGGATCGCGTTCGATGATCAGATCTCCACAAGCCTGATCAACCCTCAGGTTCGTCGCGGAACACAGGCCATGCGCTGGGCCATGATCTTCGATCCAACCGGTTTAGGCGAAGGGAAGCTCGACGAGGTCGACGACAACATGCTCTGGGGCAGCACGGACGGCGGCGAAGGGCTTCGGATGTTCCGAGCCGCGCTGTCGATGGTTCCCGGAAAGTTCGGCATGATCGCAGCGGTTGCGCCCATGAGGCTGCGGAAGGGTGCGCTCGTTCTCGAGCTCCAGATCTCGGAAGCAAAGATCGGTGGCGCTGGAAACCGGTTCTGGGTCGTCGACAAGGTCGATACCGCAAACAGCTTGCTTCGTGAGGGAGCGGCGAACGGCAAGACCTACAAGGCATTCACGAGGACTCCGTACAACAAGGCAGCTAACCAATCGCACGTCAAACAGCTGTATGACCTGGACATCGCCGCGAGTGACGTCAACATCACGAAAGTCACCGGTGGTTGGAACGTCGACGAACCGATCTCCCGGTTCTTTGGCGGGGACCCAACCGGCTACACGCAGGTCATGCCCGGGCGCATTAACCAGTACATGGGATCGGTCGAGTGGCAGTCCGTGTGTCGCCAAAACGTGAAAGCCGGGGACATCCTCAGCAGGTACACGATCAAGTGGCTGCCCCGTCGCGGCTCGCATCGCCGTCGCCTCACGTATCGATTCCAAGTCCGAAGGGTGCCCGCGCGCAAGGTGGCGTCGTGATCACGCATCGCTCAGGTCCCAGCAGACGTGCGACGTGGGCGCTCGGCCTGATCTCGATCACGATGCTCATCGCGCTGGCCTTCCTCGCCCGGGCGACTCACGACCCGTTTCATGCGTTCTTCAACAAACCGATCGGCGGCTCACCCGTGACGGAGATGCCGCAAGTGCTCGCCGCGGCACAACAGGAAGTTCGGCGCACCGTGAGCTCACCAGGCGAGATGCCGGCGGATCTGCCACGTCCGGGTCTGCCGGCATGGTCACCTACGTTGCTCGCCGGGAGTTCGCGCGAGTTGCCGACACCCTCGTGTGATTCGTTCCCATAAGCGGGCGCTGTCTCCACCCGCGCGCGTGGAAGTAACCGTCAGCGCGAAATCCGCAGCACCACCGCTCGCGCGTCCACAGTTCAGGACTGTGCGCTCAAGGCAAGCGTTGCATCACGCCAGGCTACAATGACCATCCAGACCGGGATGTTCGGTGAACAGGTGACCTCCGCAGGATTTGCACCACTTGCGCGCGCTGCGATCGGTCTTGCTGAATGTGCCGACGTTCGCCGCGCCCTTGGTGATCGTGACCGCGATCGTGACCGCGTCGGGACTCCACAGCGTGAACCCGTTGACCGGGCTCGCCGACCAGTGACGGCACGATTCGCAATGGCAGTAGCCCATTGCGACCGGCGCTCCGGTCACGTGGAGAGCTCGCCGCCCCATGAGCCTTGGTACAGGGTATGCACCGGCCGGGTATCCGCGCCCGATGGCGTATCCGGGTGCGCCGGGTTATCCGGCGCAGAACGGACTCGCGGGGCTCTTCGGCAGCATGACCACTGGTCAGGTGGTCGATATGGTCGCGATGCTGTTCGCGGCCATTCAGCCGCTGCCGGCTGCGCCTTCCGCGACGAAGGACACCGCCACGGACGTCGGCAACCTGATCCTGTATCAGGGTGCTCTCGCCGCGCACGCGAAGCGCGACGAGCAGGTCCGCACCCTCGGCGGACTCGTGTCCCGGCTGGTGGGGTAAGGCGTCATGACGACGCCTGCCTACCAGGGCGCGGGCCAGCCCATCGCCGACAACGGCGGTAGCTGGTTCGGTCGTCTCGGATCGTTCTTCGGAGGCGGAGCAACGCCGACGTATGCCGGAGTCGGGCAACCGACCGGCATCGTCGGTGCCCTCGGCGGTGGAGCACCGGCATACGCGCCGGCGCCTCCCGTGACACCGCCGAAGGATTCGACGAAGGACACGATGGGCAGCATCGCGGCGCAAGCGCCGGTGTGCTGTCCGATCGATCCGATGGGGTGTCCGATCGATCCCGCGGCACTCGCCGCGGGGCAGATCGCGATCGTGATTCCACGAGAGCGCCTGGGGCCCTCGATGGAGTTCTTCATCGCGGACACCGACTAGCAGTAGCGACAAGTACGTAGCGACGACCCAGTAACCAACAACCGGAACGCGACGAGTGCCGCTCGCGCGACCCCGGCCCCCGATCCTTTCTCTTTTCTCTCGGAGCTTTCCCATGTCTCACATCGACACTTCATGGCTACAGACGTTCTTCGCGCTCTTCACATCGGCGCGAGAGTCACGCGGCAGGATCGAGGTCAAGCCGCTCATCACTGATCAATCCAGCTGGCCGCGCACGACGTGTGGAGACGTGATCGCGATCGCCGCGGTGATCGATCCACACGTCCAGTCGCTACCGGACTGCTTCGGTTCCGCCGGCGTCATTGCGCAGTGGAGTGCTCGTCTCGACGAGATCGAGCGTCTCGCGCTTCACGACCCCGACGAGATCTACCCGGCGAATCGGGTGTTTTGGCGAACGCTTCACATGGTCTGCATCTTCATGAACTCGCTCGAACGGCGTGGGCCGGATTCGACGAAGTTCGAGGCGCTGATCCATCAACTCGACCAGCCGCTCGCTCTGCGAAATGTCGGACCGAAGGGCGACGGCCCGTTCAAGCATTTCGACGCGGCGACATACAGCGTTCTGTATCTCGAGCAGTTCAAGCACCTCCGCGACGCGCGCGGGTTCGACAACAAGGATCCCGAGCCTGGCATGGCGGGGGCGAAGAAGGTCATCCCGCGCACGACCAATGGCGATGTGGTCGCACTCGCCGACTACTGGTCCAAGCAGCTCGACTCGGTCAAGAAGGTGTTCGGTCACGAAGGCGTCGAGCGGCGCTGGAACGCGGCGCTTGCGTCGGTCAATACGATCGCCCGACCCGGCGATCCGTACTCCGTGTACCCGAAGAACAACGCGTTCTGGCGCGACCTTCAGAGCACCGCGATCCACGTCTCGGTTGCGGACGAGTCGCCGAGCAAAGGCGACATGATGCTCGACTCGCTCAAGGACAGCCTGAAGGGTCTGCCCGAGAGCATCCAGGCGGGCGTCAACGCGGTCGGCAAGGGTGCCGTCTCGCTCGCGAGCGACATCGCGAACGGCGCCGGCAAGATCGCGAACGAAGCAGGGAAGGGCCTGTTCTCCGGTACAGGCATGCCGCTGCTCGTCGGCGCGGGGCTCGTCGGCATGTTCCTGATCGCGCGCAATCGCAGCAAGACGGAGCAGGGGTAGGACGATGGCGCGAGCCCTTCCATGGCTGCTCGGTGGTGGCGCCGTCGCCGCGTACCTCGCGACGCGTACGCAAAGTCGGCGCGGACCCGCGAACTCGCCGTCTGCGCCGCTCGCCCTTCCCGGCGACTGGGTGTGGCCGGTGCCGTCATGGAAGGGTCGCGCGCCGGTGGTCTCCGATGGCTTCAACTCGCCACGTCCCGGCGTACCGCGCCACGGCGGTGTCGACGTGATGTTCAAGCGGCTGCCTCTCGACACCTACAAGGCTGGAACACCAAACGCCTCGCGCGGCGGCGAATTCGTGATGCCCAACGACGTTGCGGTGCTCGCCGCATCCGATGGCGTCGTGTGGTCCGCGATGCAGACGCCTCGCGGCTTCACGGTCGTGATCGATCACGGACCGAGGAAGGTCACGACGTTCTACACGCACCTCGATCGGATGCTGGTCACCCCCACGGCTTCCGGTGCCTCAAAGCAGCTCATTCGCGCGGGGCAGATGATCGGTACCGTCGGGTTCAGCCCGCTCGACGGCGAGAAGCTGCGGCATCTCCACTTCGAGCTGTGGCTCGGCGGTCCGAACGAGCGCATCGATCCGCAGGCGTTGATGCGGACGTGGGAGGTGCGTCCCGATCCGCGCGAAGCACTGGTCGCTCGGAACGCGAGTCTCGTTTATCGGCCGATCGGCGAACGGGGCGAGCCATATCCGCAGTGGGTCCGCGATCTCAGGGGCGCATCCGGCGTGTACGTGATCCGAGAGGTCGACGACAGCGGCGGGCGCGAGACCGTCTACGTCGGATCGTCGAGCGGTCGGCTCTATGACACGCTCACGCGCCACTTCCAGAGGTGGCGACGCTGGAAGGGATTCTGGAATGGCCAATACGGCGAGGGCCACGATCCCGGGCTCACGTACGCGCGAGGTCGCGTCGAAGTCGCCGTGCGCCTCACTTCGGCGAACGCATCCCTCGACGAGGAGATGCGGATGATTCGCCGCCTCAAACCTCGAGACAACCTGATCGGCCAGGCGGAAGCGCCTGAAGACACCGTGCCGTTCTGAACCGGAGAAGACCATGACCGAGCCGATGTTCGAAATCACGTCCTACAACGCAAAGACCAAGAGGATCCTCCGCGCGCACCTGCATGAGAGTGCGCGGGAGGTGCTCGGCCCGTGGCGCTGGCCGCTCCAGCGCTTCGGCAGCCGAAGCCCGATCGTGCTGGCCCAGCACCTGAACCGTGAGCGTCGCGGCGTGGACATTGGCTACGCAGTGTCGAGCTTCGACAGCGAACTGTATGTGCCGGTGCTGGCGGCGCAGTCGGGCAAGGTCTCCTTCGCCGTCGATGGCGAGGACGGCTGCGCGGTCAGCATCGATCACGGCGGCTGGACGACGCACTACGCGCACATGTCCAGGATGTTCGTGACGCCGAGCCTCGGCCGACTTCGGCGACGCCAGTACGTACGCGCTGGCGAGGTGATCGGCAACGCCGCGAGGTCGCCGCTGCACATCCGCTTCGAGCTCCACGCCTGGACCGACGATCGCGGCTTCGTGGCGGTCGATCCGCTGGAGCAGCTCAAGGGCTGGAACGTCGAGCCGACCACGTTGCGCGCTCTGGCGAGGGCAACCAACGACAACGAAGCCGCCTGAGGAGAACGCCATGGAACAACTACTCGAAGCCATCCGCATCGCAACAGCCACGGACGCGAGCGACGAGCATCGCGCCGCTGGCGCTCATGCATGCCGCACGATCCTGGCCGCACTCGAAGCCAAACCCGGCGCGCCTCTGGCGATCCAGCAGCCGACGTCGTCGCCGATCCAGACGGTGGTCGCCGCACTCCGCGGGATGCCGCCGGATCAACTGCTCGACATGGCGATCGCACGCTTGCGCGCCGCGCTGCCGGCTGGGACCGACGTGAAGCCGGTCGCGCCGCTGAACTTCCACATCTTGCCACTCTCCCCGAACGGAGGTCGCTCGTGATGCTTCCACCGCTGCCCGACGACCCGACGGAACGCGAGTGCATGTGCGCGGAGCAGCTCGCGCGCTTCCTCGGCGTGAATCGAAAGACCGTCTACGAGTACGCCGCGCGAAACGTGATCCCGCATCGTCGTCTTGGCCGCCGGATCGTTTTCTCGAAGCAACAGGTCGTGGCATGGTTGGGCGCGTGCAGGGAGTCGACTGGAAAGACGAGTTAGTCATGCCAGTCAAACGCACCCCGGATGGACGGTGGCGCTATCGCGTTGTCGTCGATCTACCGAACGGTGAGCAGCTCCGAATTAGCGGATGCGCGCCACGCCACAACAACAACAAGGACGCTGCGAAGCAGGCGGAGAAGGATCACATTCTCCGCGCGATCGAAGAGTCCGAAGCGGCGATGAAAGGGCCGCCGAAGCTGATCCCAACGGTCGAGGAGTTCTCGAACACCTATCTCGAGGTCTCCCAGCTCAAGAACAAGCCGTCGTCCGTCGAATCGAAAGAGATGCTTCTCCGGATGCACATCCGGCCGCATCTCGGTCACCTGAAGCTCGATGCCGTGAACTACGCGGCGATCGAGGACTTCAAGATCACGCTATCGAAGACGCCGATCGCGAACGCGGAGAAGATCCGGGACAACGCGGCTCGCAAACGAGCGAAGCGCGTCAACCCGGATCCGATGGCGAAGCCGGTGGATGACCTCCGGTACCTGTCACCGAAAACCATCAACAACTGCCTCACTGTTCTTCGGCGCATGCTGGTGATCGCGTACAAGCGCGGCCTCATCGACAAGGTGCCGGAAGTGGAGTGGTTGAAGTCCGAGAAGCCCGAGTTCGACTTCTTCACGTTCGAGGAAGCCGAGCGAGTGCTCGCGGCGGCGGATGGTGAGTGGCGCACGGCGATCTTGGTCGCGCTTCGAACCGGAATGCGGCAGGGCGAGATCCTCGCGCTGCGTTGGGAAGACGTCGATCTCGTCGCAGGACGGATCAACGTTCGACGCAACGTCGTGTGGGGACACATCGGCACGCCGAAGTCCGGCAAGGGTCGCGAGATCGCGCTCGGTCACGAGGTGCTCGCTGCGCTCAAGGCGCATCGGCATCTTCGCGGACCGCTCGTGTTCTGCACGATGGACGGCGAGATGCTCACGCCGGGTGAGTTGAAGTGGCCGCTGTGGCGGTCGTGCAAGAAGGCGGGGCTTCGCTTCGTCGGCTGGCACGTCCTACGGCACACGTTCGCGAGTCACCTCGCGATGCGTGGCGCGCCGCTCAAGGCGATCCAGGAGCTGCTTGGTCACGCGACGATCATGATGACGATGCGCTACGCGCATCTCGCACCCGAAGTCGCGCGCGAAGCGGTCTGTTTGCTTGATGGTTTGAGCGACCGTGGCAAAACGGTGGCAAAAACCGCGGCAAGTTGAGCTAAGTAGCCGGAAGAATGGTGGAGGCGGCGGGAGTCGAACCCGCGTCCGAAGATGCTTCTACTCGTACGTCTACGCGCGTAGGCACGCTATTTAAAGTCTCGTGCTCGCCGACAGCGGCCGATCTGCGAGCACAACAAGCCAACTTTGTCTCGACCTCCATGCGTTGACGGGTCAGGAGGCCCAGTCTGGTTGTTTCAGTGTTTCGTAGCTACAGACGGAAGCTGCGAGCACTGTCGTTACCTGGTTTTATCAGGCAGCGAGGGCAACAGCGTTATCGTTCGCAGTTGCATGGTTTGCCCATTTTTACGTGGCCTTGGGCGCCACGACGCGCAATCCGAGCGTCTTCATCCTCGTCGAAACCGGTACGCCCCCATGTCAAAGAACGAGGTCACTATGGGGTCGCGACGCCGGATGGTCAAGCCGCCCCGAAGCTAGCTCCGTCGATGTTGACGTAGCGGGCGGATCGGCGAGGATGCCGCCCATGCGCTTGCCTGCTCTGGCCCTGGTGCTGATCGCCTCGGCGTGCGGTGACGACGGCAACCCTGGCCCCGTCGATCCCCACGCGCTCGGCGACTGCGATCAGACCTGGAAGAACAACGGGTTCACCGCGTGCGAGGCGGCCTGCAAGGCATCGACGCCAGCGCTCACCGCGAACGGAGCATCGTGTCCAGCGCATACATCGATGGGCGCGGTCTCGTGCAGCAAGACGTTCATGTTCGAGGGCGCGACCGGCTGCTGCGCGACGCTGACCACCACCTCGCAGGTGCTGTTCGGCGACTGCGACTAACGGTTAGATCACGGCCCGATAGCCGCAGGCCTCGAGGTGCGCGAGTGGGGCCTAGTGCGGCGGCAGCGGGCACGCGCCGCGAACACCGCGGCAGCTCAGCTCGGTGGTGGTGACGCCGTAAGCGCCGGCGTAGTCGCCAAGGTACGCGTCGCCGATCAGGATGTCGTACTGGTGGCCGTCGGGGTTGCCCGATGGGTTCATCGCGTGGACGGGATCGTCGGGGCGATCGATCTCGTAGAGCGCGCGGCCATCGAGGGTGCGGAAGCTCGGCCCTGCGAACTGGTAGCCTACGACGAGCGCCGGCACGCCCGCGGCGATCGTGAACGGGATGGTGCCGCCGTTGGCGAGCGGGCCGAGGCGCTCCTCGATCGTCGGGAGCTCGAACGCGAGGTACTCGGCGACGGCGCCGCCGTAGCTGTGCGAGGTGACGACCGCGTTGCCGCCGGGATGCGCCGCGCTCCAGGTCTGGATGGCCGCGTAGAGGGCGCGCGCGTCGCGTCCGACGTTCTCGGTCGTGTAGCCAAGGAGGTTGTCGATCACGCGTCCGTGGGCGCATGCGCTGGTGCCGCCGAGGATCTCGATCGGGAGGTGAAGGCCATCGTAGCTGACGTAGACGAACGCGTGCAGGCGCGTGAAGCCCGCGCCCCACAGGCCGAAGGTGAGGGCGCCGGATTCGAGATCGGCGTTGGAGAACCCTGCGCGATGCGCGGCGGCGATCGCCTGCTCGAACACGATCGCGTCGTCGGCGACCCTCGGGAACGCGCGCACGTCGACGACGGGGCGGTTGCCTGCGAGCGGCTCGATGGTCGCGGGCAGGAAGTCGTACGAGCCGGTGCCGGGGACCAGGGCGATCAGATCACCTTGCTGGATCGTGTCGGCCCACATGGTCTCGATCGGCACGGGCAACGGAGGCTCGGGAGGAGGTTCGACCGCCATGGCACAGCCAGAGGCCAGCAACACGAGGCGCCACATCGTCCAGCAGTGGAGCATCGTTCGTGCCGCGCTAGCCTCGCGAGATGACTACGAGCCACGTGGCTCCTCGAGTAGCCACCTGGATCGTTCGGTTGTGTCAACAAGTGCACAACCACGACTGACACGACACGGCTGTCGCGAAGGAACGGCGGCGCGGATTCTCGAGCGCGCCATCTCGGCGAGATCACGGTCACGCCGCGGGCACACGAGCTGCTGATGTGTTCGGCATGCTCAAGTACACGTCGCTGATCTTCGTCGGGCTGTTCGGGTGCATGAACGATGGCCTCGGGCTGGGCGTCGAACACGGTGGACCGCACGCCTCGGTCTACGACGACGGCACGGCCCTGCGGGTGACCGGCTGTAGCGACGGCGCCGCGTTCGGCTGCAACACGCCGGCGTTCGGCGACACGATGACGGTCACGGCGGGCGGCGTGGCGCACGATGTGCCGCAGGCCTCGGAAGGCGCGATCGACGATCAGCTCCTCGGGCTGTTCCGCGACGGCCCGTTCCAGATCACGCTGCCGCGCCCGGCCGATCCGAAGCTCGGCATCGAGATCGCCGGCGCCACGGCGCAGATCGCTCTGCCCGACGCCTTCGCGATCGATCCGGTGCCGTTCGCGGTGACTCACCGCGCGGCAGGTCCGCTCACGATCACGCACGAGGTCCTTCGCGGCGCGACGACATGGGCCTTGATCGTGACGACGTGCGGCTCGCGCACGCGCACGGATGTGGTCGAGGAGACGGTCCCCGGCGAGCTCGAGATCTCGTTCGATCCTGCGCTCTCGGGGTCCTGCACGCACGAGATTCATGTCGATCAGCGAACGCCGATCACCGGTGTGGAGCTCGGCGTCGATACGATCCGCATCGCCCGCGCGACGGTGACCAGCTACCCCTAGTCCGCGAAGGCGGCGGAGATCGCGAGCGGGTGGGTGGCATCGCCGGCGATCCGCAATGCGGGCGGTGCGGTGTCGCGGAACGCGGACTCACCGGTCGGCGGCGCGTCGCTGAGGTCCTTCATCATCAGGCCAGCGATCGAGACGCGCATCCCGTGCTCGACGATGACCTCCTCGTACTTCGCGCCGCGCAAGCCGCGGATCGAGAGGCCGAGGAGGAGGCCGAGCCGGTTGGAGCGCGCGGGGTCGTACTTCTGCTTGAGGGGGTCGAGATCGAGCATGACGTGCTTGCCGTCGATCGTGACGAGGCTACCGTCCGGCCGCTCGAGCGCAAACGTGACCATGCGCAAGGACTCGTTCGCGTCCACGGCGGTCGCGCCGAACCGACGCCGCACGTAGATCCGCGAGCGATACACCACGCAGCTGCGGGCGGAGAGCGGCGCCTCGAGCGTCTCGTCGAGCGCGCGCACCACGCCGGTGACGCGGACCTCGGAGCCCTCGGGGGTCGTCGCATCGAGGACGGGACGCTCGCGCAGGGCGCGGCGCGCACGCCGGCGCTCCACGATCCGTTTGCCGGCCGCGAGGGCTGCGGAGCCCAGCACGGCGGCGACGATGCTCAGCCCGGTGATGTCGGCCACGCGACTGTCTACTTCTTCTTCTTGGGATCGAAGACAGCCGTGCTGGCCGGATCCTTCGCGCGCGCTGCCTTGACGGCCTCGACCCGCGCGAAGAACGCCAAGAAGTTCTCTCCGAGGACCTTCTTGACCTGCGCTTCGGTGTGACCGCGGCGGAGGAGCTCCGCGGTGATCTTCGGGAGCATCGAGTAGTCATCCATGCCGTCGGGCGGATCCTCGATGCCGTCGAAGTCACTGCCGAGGCCAACGGCGTCGTCGCCCGCGATCTTGATGACGTGCTCGATGTGGTCGACGAGCTTGGTCCACGGCGCGCGCTTGAACTGGACCTCCTTCTCGAACATCGCGAATGCGGCGGGGAAGAACGCCTTCGGATCGGTCTTGTACTTGGTCTTGAGCGCGAGGTAGGCGGGCTTGACCTTCGCGAGCTGCGCCCGGAGGTTGTCCCACGAAGCCTGGTCGAGGAACGCGGAGCTGAAGTTGATCATCACGACGCCGCCCTTCGCGGCGATGCGCTTGATCTGAGCGTCGGTCAGATCGCGCGGCATATCGACGAGGGCGCGGCACGAGCTGTGCGAGGCCATCACCGGCGCGCTCGAGACCTCGAGCACGTCGTCGACGGTGGCATCGGAGACGTGGGAAATGTCGACGATCATCCCGAGCCGGTTCATCTCCTTCACGACCTCGCGGCCGAAGTCGGTGAGTCCGTCGTGGACGGCGGAGTCCTTCGGATCGAAGTCGGGCAGAAAGTACGGGCCCGACGAGTCTGCCCAGTGGTTCGTGTTGGTGTGGGTGAGCGTCATGTATCGCACGCCGGCGCGATACATCTCACGCAGCACCCCGAGCGAGTCCTCGATCGCGTGGCCGCCCTCGATGCCCATCAGCACGCCGAGCTTCTTCGCCTTCTTCGCCGCGCGGATGTCGGTGACCGAGCCGGCGAACACCATGTCGGTCGGGTGGTCCGCGATCACGCGGCGGGTCAGGTCGATCAGCTCGAGGGCGCGGTGGGCGGCGCCGCCCTCGGCGAACCCGGCGGAGACGAAGATCGAGAACACGGGTGCGGTGAGGCCGCCTTCCTTGGCGCGAGGAAGATCGAAGTGCTTGGTGGCGCCGCGGGTGGCGACGTCGACCCATTTGTCGGAGAGCTGATCGGGCGCGTCGAGGTGGGTATCGATCACGATCGCGGCCTTCTGGAGCTTGGCCGCGCGGGTGTCGAATTCGTCGGCGCGCGCGGTTCCGGCGAGCAGCAGGGCGATCGTCAGCGCCGTCTTCATCGCCGGAGCGTACCGGAAGGTACGATGTGAGGATGGCCAAGCCGCCCAGGAAGACTCCCAAGCACACGCTCGACCGCAAGAAGCTGCGTCAGATCGAGGCCAGCTCGGTCGCGGGAAACCGCCACTTCCAGCAGGCGGCCGCGAACAAGGGCGGGATCGTGGTGGACGACGCGATTCGCGATCCCGAGGACCTCACCGAAGATCAGCGGCTGCTCGATACGCCCACGCACCCCGACTTCCGGCGCGAGGAGGCCTGGCGCGTCATGCGGATCACCAGCGAGATCGTCGAGGGCATCGACAAGCTCGGCAACCTCGAGCGCGGCGTCTCGATCTTCGGCTCGGCGCGCACGCCCGAGAGTCATCGCCACTACAAGGCGGCGCGGAAGACGGCGGCGCTGCTCGCCAGCGCAGGATTCTCGATCATCACCGGCGGAGGGCCCGGGATCATGCAGGCGGCGAACCGCGGCGCGCGCGATGCCAAGGGGCGATCGATCGGCTGCAACATCGAGCTGCCGTTCGAGCAGGCCGCGAATCCGTACGTCGATACGCTCGTGACGTTCCGCTACTTCTTCGTGCGCAAGACGATGTTCATCAAGTACTCCTCGGCGTTCATCATCTTTCCCGGCGGCTTCGGCACGCTCGACGAGCTGTTCGAAGCTCTCACGCTGATCCAGACGGGCAAGATCTCTCACTTCCCGGTGGTGTTGTTCGACAAGGCGTACTGGCACGGCCTGCTCCACTGGCTCGCCGGCTCCGTGCTCGCCGAGGGCAAGATCGGCCCAGCGGATCTCTCGCTGCTGCAGATGACCGACGATCCGGAGGAAGCGTTCGAGGCCGTCGCCTCGGTACACCGCGGTCGCTAGCGTGCTGTCGATCGCGACGTTCAACATCAACGGCGTCACGAAGCGCCTCGCGAACCTGCTCGAGTGGCTGGAGCGCGAGTCGCCCGACGTTGTCTGTCTGCAGGAGCTCAAGGCGACCGACAAGCAGTTCCCGGTGCGCGAGTTCGCCGCTGCGGGCTACGGCGCGATCTGGCGCGGCGAGCCGCTGTGGAACGGTGTCGCGATCCTCGCGAAAGGCGCGCAGCCGATCGAGACGCGTCGCGTGCTGCCGGGTCAGGACAAGGATGACCACGCGCGCTACCTCGAGGCCGCGGTGCAGGCGTGATCGCTGGGTGCGCGACCGACCGAACGCGAGCGATCACGCGCCCACGTGGATCCGCATCGCGGTCCGCTGACTACTTCTTGTCGTTGGCCGTCTGCGCGGCGAGCTTCAGCTCGTCCTTCGCGAGCTGGATCGCGTCCTTTGCCTTCGCGGCGTGACCACCGAGGTCGTACTCGTTGTTCTTCTGCGCCGCCGTGATCTTGTCGAACGCGGTGTCGAGGGCCTTCGAGGCCGCCTGCATGTTGGGATGGTTCTTGAGGGCGCCACCGGCGAACACGCCGAGCGGGAGTGCAACGAGGGCGGTGATCAGAGCAACGCGAAGCTTGGACATGGTCTCTCCTGGGACGGCGTCGATAGACGCGTGGCAGGGGACGAACGTTAAGAGCCGGCAAGCATACGACAGCGCCGTACAGCAACGGGTGCGGCCTTACACGCAGAGATCGTGCCCGCCTAGCCCGATCATAACCGACGAAGTTGCGCAGATTGCGTAACGTTGGTGGTGATGCAGAACCGGAACGTGGTTCCGCGGGGACGGGCGCGGAAGCAAGAGCCACGCGACGCCCGCACGATCGAATTCGACTGTACGGCAGTCGCGAATCTTCTCGATGCGCAGACCGCGAAGCCCGCGGCGCCAGATCTCGAGACAGAGATCGAGGTCGTCGCGACATCGGCCGAGCAAGCTGCGCGCGCGAAGGACCGCTTCGCGCATACGCTGAGGCGCGCGGGTGCTGCGCTCGCCGTGGAAGGTTCGCGCCCGCTGCCGCTTCCGGCGCCGCCGATCACCGAGGAGGAAGTCGAAGACGGCGTGGACACCGTCGAGGATGCAGGACCGGCGGCGATCACGCGCGCGATGGCCGCGGTCGACGAGCCTCCGTTCGAGCTTCCGTTCGAGGCACCGGCGCCGATGCCGGTGGTGCGTACCCGCTCGTGGCTGTTGCCGCTCAGCCTCGTGCTGTTCGTCGGCAGCGCGGTGGCGTTGATCTACGTCCTGGTCTAGCGCAGCGCCAGCGTTCGCTTGCGCCACTCGGCGCTGACCCACTTCTGCGCAGCGCCGAGTGCTCCCAGGTTGCCGGCCTTGCGGTCGACCGCGAGCGTCCCGAGCGTGACGGACTCGAAGCTGTGCCGCACCGAACCGTCGGCGCGCGACTCGCGCACGAGCACCGCATGCGCACCGTCGGCAGAGAATCCCGCGAGCTCGACATAGCCACGGTCGGGGCCATCGGTGTTCGGTGCGAGCACGTCGACCATCCAGCCGCCGTCGTCGCCTTTGCGATAGAGCCAGAGCTCGAGCCAGCCGGGCAGCGGCTCGACCGCGATCACCGCCGCGCTCTTGTTCGCGCTCGCCCGCAACGATGCCGGCCACACCTGACCGTGCGTGCACTTCGCCTCCGAGCGGCCCGACTTCGCCACGAGGGTCACGCAGGTCTCGCCCTCGTCGCCCGGGGTGAGCTGCAGCGCGAGACCGGCGATCGGAACCGCGGGCAGCGCCGCCCAGCGCGATGCCGCCACGGCCACGGCAGCCGAACCATACGCGGGCACGTCGTCGTCGGCGAGCTCCTCCTTGTCGACGCGCGCGAACATTCCGAACGCGGTCTCGGCATGCGCCGCCGCGCCTGGAAGGTCACCGCGTCGCGCGGTCGCCCACGCGAGCTGCGCCGCGATCTCCGCGCGCCGGATCCGGAGCTGGTTGCCGACCGGACCGCCGACGCGCGTTGGCTCGACGCGTTCGAGCAGTGCGAGCCTGCCTTCCTCGCGTGCGACCTGCGCGGTGGCGCCGAGGCCCTGCGGCTCGCATCCCGGCTCGGTGAGCGCGAGCACCGCGGTCGCCGTGTCGGCGGGTGACGGCCCGAGCGCGAGGCCACCGTGGAACGCGGCGCCGTCGTAACAGATGTGCGCGCCGTCGGGCTGCTCGACGCTGGTCAACACGATGCCCCAGCTTCGCGCGACGTCGAGCTGCTCCGCCGTCGCCGCCTCCGCGTTCGTCGACGAGGCTCGTCGCGCGAGCCGGTCCGCCATCGCGCCGATCGAGATCATCAGCGGTGCATCGATCGAGCCCTTCGGCGCGACCTTGAGGTAGATCGCCGCGTACGCGATGCCGAGCGACTCCTGCCCGGGTGTATCGCGCAGGAAGTCCACGACCGCGCGCACCGACGGCGCCGCCGATATCGACTCGAGCTCGATCGCCTTCACGTTCTTCGCCTGCACCCAGCCACCTCGCTCGTGCCGGTGGTCCCAGACCTTGAGCCATCCCTTCTTGCCGCCGCGCACGTCGAGCCAGTCGCCCTTCCACAGCACCGCCTGCTGTGCCGCGGTCCGCTCCGACGCCGCTCGCAGCGCGACGTGATCTCCGATGACGATCGCCGCCGTCAGTGCGAGCGACAGCATCTACTCGCCCTCGCTCGCAGCGGGAGCCGGCGCCGGCGTCTGGCCGAGAAGGCCA
Source organism: Haliangiales bacterium (assembly GCA_038206055.1). Taxonomy (GTDB): domain Bacteria; phylum Myxococcota_A; class Polyangia; order Haliangiales; family Haliangiaceae; genus JABFXX01. Next base: position 28,446 of record JBBRBG010000058.1, on the reverse strand, counting down.
CTCGCGAAGAAGCCGTTCGTGTTCGGTGGCGCGATGATCACGCTGATCTTGTCCGACAGCTTGTCGGCGAGCGTCTTCTGGATCAGGAGGGGATTGCCCTTGAGCAGCGCCGCCTCGCGTGCCATCTGAGCGGTGGTGGCCTTGCCCGTGACGTCGAGGCGGTACGCATCGGCATCGGCGAGCTTGCGGCGCGAGTCGGCCTCGCCGCCTGCCTCGATGCGGTGCGCTTCCGCCTCGCCATCGGCCAGCTTGATGCGGACCACGCGGGCGGCCTCGGCCTCCAGTCGCTTCTGCTCGATCTCCTTCTCCTTGAGCGGCAGCACGTGGATCATCGCCTCGGCCTGTGCCTTCGCGGCGATGATCTGCTCGGAGCCCGTGGCGGAGGCCGCCTTCTCGCGGCGCACCTTGTCGGCCTCGCCCTCGAGCTCGGACTGCTTGATCAGCTTCTCCTTGAGCTCGAGCGTGTAGCGCATCTTCTCCGCCGACAGCTCCTCGGCGAGCAAGCCCTCGAGGCCAGCCTTGTACTGCGCGGGCAGATCGACGCCGCCGATCGCCACAGCCTTGATCACCACGCCCTCGCTGCCGAGCACGGCGCGCAGCTCGTCCTCGAGTCCCTTCTGGATCGGTGCGCGCGAGGTCGCGAAGATCTCGCGGACCGTGTGCTGCGCGAACGCGCGGTGCAGTGCCCCATCAACGGTGGGCTGGATGAGGTCGGCCTCGAGCTCCTCGGGCCGCAGCCGCGCCGCCTTCGACATCTTCTCCGGATCGAGTGCCCATCGGACCGAGATATCGATCCCGATCGTGAGGCCCTCGACGGACTGGTACGCGCCCGCGCCCGATGCCTTGACCGAGTCGGCCGGGCGGTAGACCTGATCGTGAAGCGGATATGTACGTAGCGAGTGGATGCCGGGGAGTGAGATCGCCCAGCCCTCGTCGAGGATTGTCATGCTGCCGGTCAGCCGGTTGACCCGCACCGCGGCTGTCCCCGCCGGGATCGATCGGATCGGCCGAGCGAGCACGAACCCGACGGTGAGTGCCGTCAGCGTGAGCACCGCGAGCACGCGTCGTCCGCGCGAGCTCTGGATCATCTCGATCACTCCGAGCGTCGCCGCGAGGCCCGTTGCCTTTGCCAGCGTCCCGACCTTGAACAAACCACGCTTGATCATCGTCCACATCGCGAGTCACCTCTGTCCGGGGCGCCGGTGCACGGATGAGGCCACGAGCGATTCCCTCGACGTGCGCGTGCGTGTGGCCGGTGAGGCACACGTCGCGTGTCAAAACGCGCGCACGATCGCGCGCTCTCGCAAAAGTGTCAGCGTCGACTGGGGTACGCTCGGCGTGTGGATCGTTATGACCTGTGCGTCATCGGCGGCGGGCCGGCGGGGGTCGCGGGAGCGATCCGGGCTGCAGACCTCGGGAAACGCGTCGCGCTGATCGAGGCCGGACCACTCGGTGGCGCGGGGATCTTCGAGGGTGCACTGTCGTCGAAGACGTTGTGGCACCTCGGCGGCGACTTCGCGCGCGCGTGCCGCTCCGACCGCGGCTACGATGGCTCGGGACTATCGCCGTCGTGGAGCGCCGTGCGCGCCGAGGTCCGCGCTGCGTGCGATGAAGCGCAGGCGCTGCTGATCCGGCAGCTCGCCGCGCTCGCGATCCCCGCGCCGGGTCGCGGCTCGATCGAGCGGGTCGTCGGGCGCGCGGCGTTCACCGGTCCCACCTCGATCCAGGTCGGCGAGCGCACGCTCCACGCCGAGCGGTTCTTGCTCGCCGTGGGCTCGAAGCCGCGCGTGCCGCCCTCGTTCGCCGTGGATGGCGTGCGCGTGGTGACGAGCGATCACATCGAGCACGTTCCGGAGCTGCCGAAGCGGCTCGCGATCATCGGTGCCGGTGTGGTGGGCTGCGAGTACGCGACCGTGTTCGCCCACTTCGGCCAGACGCGCGTGGAGCTGTTCGATCGCCAGGCGCGCATCCTCCCGTTCGAGGACGAGGACGTCTCCGCGGTGGTTGCGGCGCGGTTCGGCGCGATCGGCGTGCATGTCCATCGCAGCGCGAAGATCGATCGCGTGACCGTGATCGGCGACGAGGTCGAGGTCGGGTGGACCGACGAGGCCGGCGCCGCGCAGGCGAAGCGCTACGATCGCGTTCTCGTCGCGACCGGCCGGGTCCCGGCAACCGCGGATCTCGGGCTCGATCGCGCCGGCGTGGCGATCGATGCGGGCGGCGGCGTCACGGTCGACAGCACCCGCACGGGCTCCGAGCACATCTGGGCGGCGGGCGACGTGACGCCGGATCTCATGCTCGCGAACCTGGCCGAGCTCGAGGCGCGCCATGCGATCGAGGACATGTACGGTCTCGATCCGCCGGCGATCGTCTACGAGGCGCAATCCGCGATCTACTTCCTCAGCCCGGAGGTCGCGGCCGTGGGTCTCAACGAGCAGATGGCGCGCGCGAAGGGCATCCACTACCGCGCCGCCGTGGTGTCGAACGCGCTCAACCGCCGCAACCTGGCGATGCGCGCGACCGCGGGCTTCGTCAAGCTGCTCGCGCGACCGGATGGACGGCTGCTTGGCCTGCGCGTCGTCGGGCCACAGGCCGGCACGTGCATCCAGGGCGTGGCGCTGCTGATCGGGCAGGGCGGCACGCTCGATGCGGTCGAGCGCTGCGTGCATCCACATCCCTCGGTCACCGAGGGCGTGCTCGAGGCCGCGCGGCTGTTGCTCGGTCGCTCGCTATTCAAGCCCGAGGCGATGGGCGACCTGTGCCGGATCGTCTCCGGCTAGAAGCCGAGCTTCTTCTTCACCCAGGAACCGATCGCCGCCGGCAGCAGCGGCAGCGCCTGGATGTGCGCGAGGATCTTCGGCACCCCGTGCTGCTCGGCGGTGCGAACCGAGGCATCGTGCGCGGCGCACTCGGGCGTGTGGATGTCGCCGAGGATCGGCCAGCTCGCACCCGGGCCGCAGCGGCCGAAGTCGTCGGCGCCTCCGGTCACGGCGGCGAGCATGGCGCGATCGATCGACTGCATGCCACCCGATGGTTCATCACGTCGCGTGCCACGTCGCGGCCCCGCAAGATCCGGTGGTTAGCCGGCGCGCGCTGCTGCTGCCGGTAGGCGATCGTAAATGGTGTCCGAAAATGGGGTCGGACCCCATTGTCGGACACGCTTGACGAGGGCAAGTGTTCTCGGTTAGAACTGACACGTCAGTTCTATATAGATTCAATGAGTTATATGCGTTCAGAGGCGCGCCAGCGCCAGATCCTGACCTGCGCGAAGCGGGTGTTCGCGGAGCGCGGCTTCCATCAGGCGAACGTCAGCCACATCTGCGAGGCCGCCGGCATCGGCCGCGGAACGCTCTATCAATACTTTCCGAACAAGCGCGCGGTGCTGACCGCGATCCTGCGCGAGACGCTCGACCGCGCGAGGGCGCTGATGGAGCGGCAGGAGCGCGAAACGCCGACGCTCGTGCCGCCGGAGAAGATCTCCCGCTCGGGCGCGATCGAGTTCACCGCGTCGCAGCTGCGCGAGCTGCTCGAGGTCGTGTTCGCGGACGAGGACACGCTGCGCATCGTGCTCCGCGAGGCGGTCGGCCTCGATGTCGGCGCGGAGACGATCCTCGCGGAGATCGATGACGCGGCGATCGGCATCGTGGAGCGCACCCTGATCGGCGCGCAGGCCGCAGGCTACGTGCGTCCGCTCGATGCGCGCGCGGTCGCGACGATGATCGTCGGCGGCGTGGAGAAGCTCGCGCTCGCGGCGCTGCGCGGCGACGTACCCGTGGACTTGGACAAGCTCGCGCGTGAGGCCGCTCGGCTGCACGCGATCGGAACGTTGTCGGATCGGCTGAAACCCGAGTAGGAGGATCGAGATGGGAACGCTCACGGATCGTTGGCTTCGGCCGCAGAAAGCCCGCACGCAGTTCCCGCCGTACTCGATCGGCGATCCATCGATCGTCGGGATGGCTCAGGCGCGGACCGACACGCTCGCGCGCATCTATCACAAGGGTCACGAGCAGGCGTGGGACGGCCGCACCGTGATGGACGAGCTGATCGCGAAGCACGGTGGCATCCACTTCCCCGAGGACAAGAAGGACGCGTTCGCGCGGATCGCGGCGGTGCTGCTGTGGGGCGAGCTCGCGGCGTGGTCGATCAGTGCGGACCTCGCGCTCAAGCTCGAGGACACGCCGGCGAAGATGGCAGCATCGAGCCAGGTGTTCGACGAGGCCCGCCACTTCTTCGTGCTGCGCGAGTACCTGTGGCGCGCGGGGATCAACGTCGAGAAGCTCGGTGGCTGGAGTCGCACGCTGCTCGTGCAGCTCCTCGAGACCGATAACCTCCTCTACAAGGTCGTCGGCATGCAGCTTCTCGTCGAGAGCACGGCCGTGGTGATGTTCCGGCAGATCGCCGAGACGAAGCTCGAGCCGGTGCTCACGGACCTCCTGTACTACTTCGAGCGCGACGAGGCGCGGCACGTGGGGCTCGGCGTGCTCACGCTGCCGGCGGTGCTGTGCGACCTCTCGGAACGCGATGCAGCGCAGCTGTGGTGGTTCCAGACGAAGATGAACCTCGAGATGATCCTCTCGGGGATCAACCTCTCACCGTCGTTCGAGAGCCTCGGCATCGATCAGGCCGAGATGAACATGCAGAGCTTCCGGTACCAGGCGGAGATCCTGCGCCGGATGCGCAAGGAGAAGTCCGATCCGGGCCAGGGTGCGGACACGAAGCCGATCCGCGGTCTGTTCAAGGTGTCGAAGAAGGGGCAGGACTGGTTCCAGAACTTCCTGTTCGCGCCTGAAGGTCGCTCGCCCATGCAGGCGCGGATGTTCGAAGCGCTGGTCACGGTGGCGCAGCGCACCGATCGCTGGCTCGCCGAGCGCGCGCCGGCGACCTGACTCGTGGCACGATCGGCGGGTGAAATGCCTCGCCGCCGTCCTCGCGCTCGCCGCGCTGGTCACCGACTCGCTGCCGGCTGATGCCTGCGCCCCGGCGCCTCCGAAGGGGGCCGAGGTGCGGATCGCCGACGAGGAGGCTGTGATCCAGTGGGATGCGGCCACGAAGACCGAGACGTTCATTCGCCGCGCGCAGTTTCACTCCACGGCGAAGTCGTTCGGTTTCCTGGTCCCCACGCCGACGAAGCCCGAGCTCGGCGAGGCCCCCGAAGATCTGTTCCTGGCGCTCGCCGACGTGATCCGACCCGAGACCGTGATCGATAAGGACGGCACGAACTTCGAGTTCGCACCGCTGCTGCTGATGTGCGGCGGCGGGGCCAAGAAGGGTCCACCAGAGCCGGCGTCGGCGGTGCGAGTGATCCAGTCAGCGCACGTTGCCGGCATGAACGCGACCACCGTGGAGGCCGACGACCCGGCGGCGCTCTCGGCGTGGCTCGGTGAGCACGGCTTCGATGCTTCGCCCGAGCTGCAGGCCTGGCTCGCGCCGTTCGTGGCTCAGCACTGGAAGATCACCGCGTTCGTGATCGGCACCGACCAGCGCGATGGCGCGCAGTTCGAGGTGTCGACAAAGTCCGTCAAGATGACGTTCACCGCCGACGCACCGTTCTATCCGTACAGCGAGCCCGAGCCGCCGCGCAACTCGACCATGTCGACGCCGCCGCGCATGCTGCGCGTGTTCTTCGTCTCCGACCAGCGCTACACAGGGCGACTCGGTGAAGCGCCGTGGTTGGCGAGCACCCTGTTCTCGGCGCCGGTCGCGCTGCCAGCGAGCCTCGCCGGCAAGCGCACCACGGTGTTCATCGACGAGACGGCCGTGCGCGCGGGTCACGACGAGGTCACGTTCGTGCCGCACAAGGATCAGGGAGAGGTCAGGCCGCCGCCGTTCGTGGTCAATCGACCGCGGCACATCCTGATCCCGCTCGAGGGCTTCGTGGTGATCGCGATCATCGCGTTCTTCCTGATCCGGCGGAAGATCAAGAAGTCGCGCCCGTTCTAGCTGCTCGCGCGCGCCGCGTCACCGCGGGTATGCGCCGCGAGCTCGGGGCGCCAGCGGAACTTCTCTACGAGCGGGTGCGGTACGCCGAGCGCGAGGTCGGCGATCAGCGCACCGAGCACGGGCGCGAACTTGAAGGCGTGACCTGAGCCGCCTGTCGCGACGGCGAGGTTTTCGCGCGTGGGATGGCGCGCGATCCAGAAGTGACCATCGATGGTGTCGCCGTAGACGCAGAGGCGGGTCGACACGATCGGCGCCGCCGCGAGGGCAGGGAAGGTATCGGTGAGGAAGGCGCGCAGGTGAGCCTCTTGCGCGGCGGAGACCACGCGATCCTGGTCGGTCTCGATCGGCGAGCCGGTGCCGTGGTTCGCGATCTTGACGATGCCGTCGGCAGTGACCGGGAAGCCGTAGTACCCGGTGCGCGAGATATCCGCGCCGAACACGGGGAACCGATCGGCGGTGAACAGCGACGGATCCGCGGGCCGCAGGTGGAACACGGGCTGACCGATCGCGCGGATACTGGCAGCGAGCTCGGGCAGGAGCCAGCGCACCCACGAGCCGGCGCACACGATCGTCAGGTCCGCGCGGATCTCGTCGAGGCGGCGGATCGCGCGCTCGACGATCACCACGCCGGCGACGCGCGCTTCGTCGGCGAGATGGGCCACCACCGCGGCCGACTCGGCCCATCCGCCGCGCGGATTGAAGTAGCCATCCACGAGGGCACCATCGCGATACGCGGGAAACCGCGTTGCGATCGCACGTGCATCGAGGCGCACGAGTGGATGCCCGCGCCCGGTCAGTAACGCGAATGAGTCGTGCTCGAAACCACCCGGCGTCATCACGTCGCGCGAGAGGAACGTCACGCCCGTCTCGTGAAACAGCGGCGACCTTGCATTCCACGCGCGCCACCCGTCGAGCGCGGCCTCGCCGAGCGCCGTGTAGTCGGCGTCGGCGCCGTAGTCCATGCGTACGACCTTCGAGATGTCGGTCGATTCGGCGAGTGGGTGCGGTATCGGCCCCGGGTCGTAGAGAGTGACGGCATGGCCGCGCGCCTGCAGCTCGAGCGCCGCCGTGAGCCCGAAGATGCCGCCGCCGATGATCGCGATCGTCACTTCTTCGAGATCCGCGCGACCGTGGCGCGCAGGCGGTCCTGCGTCCCCGGCGAGAACCAGGTATCGAGCCAGGCCTCGGCCTCCGTGTCATCGTGGCGCGCGATGGCCTCGAGGGTGGGACGCAGGAGTGCGCGCTTGATCTGCGCGTACGCGATGGGCTCGCTGGCGGCGAGAGCGGCGGCGCGCTCGAGTGCGCGGGTCTCGAACTGCTTCGGGTCGACGACCTCGTCGACGAGGCCGGCGGCGAGCGCATCGGCGGGCTCGAACAGGCGGCCCTCGAGCATCACGCGCGTGTGGCTCGTCACGGGGACGCGAGCGCGCGCCACCTCGAGCACCACCGAGGGGAGACCGAGCCCGAGCTGTGCCTCCTTGAGGCCGATCTTCGGCGTTGCCTTGGGACCGTGCGCGATCATGATGCGTTCGTCGCACATCAGGGCGAGCACGCAGCCGCCGGCGATCGCGTTGCCGTTGATCGCCGCGACGACAGGGATCGGAGCCTCGAGGACGCGCAGCATCGCGACGCGGAGCGAGGCCATCAGTGCGCGGATTCCGGCGCGATCGAGATCGATGAGCTGCGGCAGCGCGAGGCCGCCGGAGAAGCTCGCGCCGTCGCCGGTGATCACGAGTGCGCGCGCGCCATCGGCGACGACGGTGTCGATCGTGCGGATGATCGCATCGAGCATCGTGGTGTCGAGCGCGTTCGCCTTGCCGTCCGCGAGGGTCATCACGGTGACCGGATCGACCCGGCGGAGCTCGATGATCGCGTCGGCCATGCGACATCCTCTCTGGTCGCACCGGCGGTTTCAACGGGCTGCGGGTGACATGCGCGGGGCGGCGGGCCAGAGTACGCCTCATGCGTCTCGCTCCGCTGTTCCTCCTCGCACTCGCGACGTGTTGCCCTCCCGCCAAGCCGCCGGTGACGATCGTGCCTCCGGTCGGCGATGGATCCGGAAGCGCCGTGGTGTCACCGCCCGCGCCCACCGAGCTGTCGCTCGCGACCCTGAGGGTTGGCGCGTCCGTGCACGGCTTCACGCCCGCGGCGGTGTACCTCGATGCGAACGATCAGCCGATCGGCGCGCGCCTCGTTCACGACAAGACGAAGTTCATCTTCGACTACCTCCGCATCGAGAGCGCGCCGCAGGCGTTCATCTGGGTCAACTCGTTCCCCACGTCAGACAAGGGCGAGCCGCACACGCAGGAGCACCTGCTGCTGGGCAAGGGGAACCGCGGGCGCAAGATGGGCAGCTTCCAGGCGATGTCGCTCACGGAGTCGAGCGCGTTCACGGATCAGTGGCGCACCGCCTATCACTTCCACACCGTCGCCGCCCGCGACGCATTCTGGCCCGTGTTCGCCGACCAGATCGGCGCGATGCTCGACGCCGACTACACCGACGAGGAGATCCGCCGCGAGGTCCGCAACTTCGGCGTCGACAAGGGCGACGACGGTAAGCTGCGCCTCGAGGAGAAGGGCACCGTCTACAACGAGATGGTCCGCTACTACGAGCAGCCGGATACCACGCTGTGGCTCGCCGCGAAGCGCCTCGTCTACGGCACCAAGCACCCGCTCGCCTACGAGTCCGGCGGCTATCCCGATGACATCCGCACGATGACGCCCGAGGACATTCGCAAGTTCCACGGGGACAACTACCACCTCGCAAACATGGGAGTGATCGCCACGTTCCCCGCGGCGATGTCGCTCGCCCAGGTGATGGACGGCGCCGACAAGGTGCTGAGTACGGCAAACCAGCGCACGGGGAAGGTGACCACCGAGGCCGATCTGCCGAAGCCCGCGGCCGCGTCGACCGAGACGCCGATCACGGTCGAGTATCCGTACAGCGACACCACGCAGCCGAGTCCGATGGTGCTCGCATGGCCCGCGACGCGCGGCGATCTCGATCTCACGGAGCACACACTGCTCGGCCTGTTCCTCAGCGCGTTCGCCGGCGACGAATCGACCCCGCTCTACAAGCAGTTGATCGACAGCAAGACCCGCACGATGGACCTCGGCGCGAGTAGCCTCGGCGCTTCGATCAGCGGCGATCAGGGCTATCCGATCTACCTGTTCGTCAACGGCGTGCGCACCGACAAGCTCGACCCCGAGACACTCGCGAAGGTGCGCACCGACGTGATGGCCGAGCTCGCGCGGATCGCGAAGCTCCCCGATGGAGATCCAGAGCTCGCCGCCATCAGGAAGCGGATCGAAGCGCGCTCGACCGATCTCAAGCGCCAGCTCGCGAAGTTCCTCGATTCGCCGCCGGGCTTCGGCTCGCGCGGCACGAGCTCGGCGTGGATGAACCACATGGACACGCTCGCGAAGGTCCCCGGGGCGACGAAGTCGTTGACCCTTCGACCCGAGCTCGCCGCGATCGACAAGATCCTCGCCGGCGGCGGCAACCCGTGGCGGACGCGGCTGACCACATGGGGTCTGCTCGCGCAGCCGTTCGTGGCCGCCGCGAAGCCGAGCACGAAGCTGCGCAAGGATATCGATGCGGCGCGCGACGCGCGGATCGCCGCCGAGCTGACCCGCCTTGGCACCCAGTACAAGACGAAGGACAAGGCCGCGACGCTCGGGAAGTACCAGGTCGACTACGACAAGCAGACGAAGCTCCTCGAGGCCGCGGCGGCCGCCACCCCGTTGCCGCCGCTCGTCGCCTCGCCGCCGATGACGCTCGACGACGAGCTGAAGTATGCGACGTCGCGGGTCGGCACGGTCCCTGCGTTCGTCGCGACGATCGATTCGATGCAGAGTGCGCGCGTCGCGTTCGCGTTCGATCTCCGCGGGATCGACGACGCCGACCAGATGTATCTCGCGCTCTTGCCATCACTCCTCGAAGAGGTCGGCATCGCCGACGGCAAGGAAGTCATCCGGAGCGAGGACATGCGCGAGCGCCTGCGCAAGGAGATCCTTGATCTCTCCGTACACTACGACGAGCAGCTCCGGACCGACCGCGCCGAGCTCGTGGTCGCGGGCTCCGGGAACGATGTCGCCGAGATGAAGCTCGCGATCGGCTGGATGCGGCGCGTGATGCTCGCGCCCGACTGGCGTCTCGACAATCTGCCGCGCCTCCGCGACCTGGTCGACCAGTCGTTGACCGCCATGCGCGCTGCGATGCAGGGCGCCGAGGAGGGCTGGGTCCGTGACCCGCACGATGCATGGTGGCGGCAGGATTCGCTCCTTCACCTGCACACCGCGTCGTTTCTGACCCAGGCCCACGATCTCCATCGCCTGCGCTGGCAGCTCCTCGATCCGCGCGACGCGAAGGTCACCGCGGAGGTCGGCGTGTTCCTCAGCAAGCTCTCCGAGGCCGGGAAGCTTCCGCGGGCGCAGCTCGTTCAGCTCGCGGCAGCACTCGTCGACGCGACGAAGGCGAAGGTACCGGCGCCCTATCTCGCCGCCGTCGCGACGCTGTCGCCGCAAGGGAAAACGCTCGCGGTCGCAGCCGGCAAGGACCTCACCGCAGTGCTCGCGGATCTGCCGGATGGCTCGCTGGCCAAGGACTGGACATATCTGTGCAAGCAGATGGCGGCCGACCTCAAGGTCGGTGCGCCCGCAGCGCTCGCGAAGCTCTCCGCGGTGCGTGGGCAGATCGTCCGCCAGGGTCGCGCACGGGTCACCGCGGTGGGATCGACCAAGTCCCACGCCGCACTCGCCGCGGAGCTGACTGCGCTCGTCCGGGCATTGCCCGAGGGCGGGGCGCAGATGCCGGGCACGGATCTCGTGGCGAAGCGCCGGCCGATCACCGCGCGCCTGAAGGACCACGACAAGGCCGGAGGACCTGTCGACTACGTCGGGCTGTTCTCGCCCGCCACGTCGAGCGGCGTGTTCATCAACACCGCGTCGGTGCCCGCGTTGACGGACGTTTCGCAGGACGCCGTGCTCGATCATCTCGCTTCCAATCTGTTCACCGGCCACGGCGCACACAGCCTGTTCATGAAGACCTGGGCCGCTGGCCTCGCGTACTCGAACGGTGTCCATGCGTTCAACGGCGGCGTGCCCTGGTACGTCCCGGATGGCCAGATCGAGTACTACGCCGAGCGCTGTCCGCTGTTGCCGCAGACCATCCGGTTCGTCGTCGAGCAGCTCGCGCAGGCGAAGCCGGAGGCGAACTTCGCGCGCTATGCGATCGCGGAGGCGTTCGATTCGCGGATCGCGAAGGGTTACGAGGAGCGCGCGACGGCGATGGCGAACGACCTCGTCGATGGCCAGACGCCCGAAGTGGTCACGGCGTTCCGCAAGGCGCTGCTGGCGCAGGCCGATCGCGCCGACCTCGCGCAGGAGCTGTTCAAGCGCATGCCGGCCGTCTACGGCAAGGTGTTGCCGGGTTACGGCACGCCGGCGAAGTCGGGCGCGATCAACTTCGTCATCGGCCCGGCGAAGCAGCTCGACGCGTACCAGGCGTACCTGCGCGCCAGCGTCGACAAGACCGCCGTGGTGCACCGGCTGTATCCGCGCGACTTCTGGATTCCCCTGAAGCTCTAGACGCGCTCGGCGAGCGCGACGTGGCTGTGATCGGTGCTCGCGATCGTGCGGGCGAGATCCGGCGGAAGCAGCGTGGCCGCGGCCTCCGGCGTGCTCACGTCGTCGGCGAGCGCGAAGCCACGCTCCTCGAGGTACTCGGGCAGCGCCGCGGGATCCCAGCCCCACTTGAACGGCTCGCCGATCCGCGCGGCGGCGAGCTGCACGATGCGCGCGGCGAGCGATGGCTTCTGGCCCGGCGCCTTGGCCTGATACGTCATCGCGAGTTGCGACGTCGCGCAGCTGTACGCAGCGATCGCGTGCAGCGATGCATCGATCGCGGCCTCGGTGAGATACATCGTGACGCCTTCCCAGATGGTCAGCGTCGGCTGCGTCGGATCGTGGCCGGCATCGGCGAGACCCTCGGGCAGTTCGTCCATGGCCCGCGTCTCGAAGTCCCAGCTCACGTAGCGGGCTGGCGAGGCTGCGCCGATCTTCTCCAGCGTGCCGCGTTTGTGAGCCTGGGTGGCCGGATGATCGACCTCGTAGACCACCGAGTCGACGAGCTCGGGCATGCGAAGGGCGCGGCAGTCGAAGCCGGCGCCGAGCAGGACGAGCTGGCGGCCGCCGGCATCGACAAAGTTTCGCACGGCATCGTCGAGCAGCTTCGTCCTGACCTGCATGTACGCGATCCAGGTCTTGAAGCCGGGCATGCGCGCGAGCGCGGTGGGATGGCGCTCTTCGATCAGCTTCCGGATCCGCGTCGAGGCGAATGCCACGCCATACGGATCGTCGGCGATCCGAACGTCATCGGGGAGCAACATGCCGAGGCCGCGTGCGGCGGCGACCCACTGGGCCGTGCGACTCGGCGTGTCCTCACGCATTGCGTGCGCTGATCTTGTGCGCCATCGCGGTCGGCTGCTCGAGGATCCGGTAGTCCTCGTCCTGGATCGCGAGCCGGCCGTCGTCCTCGTGCACGAACGTCAGGTCGTACTCGATCTCCGCGTCGGTGAGCGCATCGACGTGTTTGCGGTCCGCGTGGTCTGCCGCGTAGCCGACCATACCGTTGAACGTGACAAGGTAACCGCCGATGCCTCCGCCCGGATCGGGCGCCGTCTGCTCGAGGATCGCCGAGCTGTCCATGTGGAGGGTGATCTTGCCGATCCGCACCGCCGTCACCTGCGCCTTGTACCCATCTCCGGGAACCCCATCGGTCGCCAGCCACTTCACGCGGACCGGGCGGTCAGGGTTCAAGCGGAAGTTGACGAGGACGTTGCTCATGACCCGAGGATATCTGCTAACGAAGCCTCATGCGCTACCTGCACACGATGATCCGCGTGCGTGACCTGCCCGCGGCCGTCCGGTTCTTTACCGAGGGCCTGGGCCTGCGCGAAGTGCGCAGGCGGGATCACGAGCAGGGTCGCTATACCCTCGTGTTCCTCGGGCAGGAGGGCGGTGGTGCGGACTCGCCTCAGATCGAGCTAACGCACAACTGGGATCAGACAGAAGCCTATTCGGGCGGCCGCAATTTCGGGCACGTCGCGTACGAGGTCGCGGACGTCTACGCCGCGTGCCAGCGCTTGATCGATGCGGGCTACACCGTCTGCCGCCCGCCCCGCGACGGCCGGATGGCCTTCGTCCGCTCGCCGGATCTGATCAGCGTGGAGCTACTCCAGGCCGGTGACGCGCTCGCACCTGCGGAGCCGTGGACCTCGATGAAGAACGTCGGTGAGTGGTAATGGCGAAGACAGGTGAAAAGATCCTGAAGGTGGTCGCGCAGAACCGCAAGGCAACGCACGACTTCCACATCCACGAGCGCATGGAGGCGGGTATCTCGCTCGTTGGCTCCGAGGTGAAGAGCCTGCGCGATGCGAAGGTCACGATGGCCGACGGCTGGGTCGAGATCCGCAAAGGCCAGGCGTATCTCCACGGCATCCAGATCAACGACTACGCGCAGGCAAACCGCTGGGGCCACGAGGTCGCGCGCGTCCGCAAATTGCTGATGCATCGCCACGAGCTCGACAAGCTCGGCACCAAGACGCAGCTCAAGGGCTACACGCTGATCCCACTCGCTCTCTACTTCAAGGGGCCGCACGTCAAGGTCGAGCTCGGCCTCGTCACGCACAAGAAGCAGCACGACAAGCGCGCCGTGAAGAAGGAAGCGGACGACAAGCGCGAGATCGATCGGGCGCTGCGGAACAAGAACCACCGGTAGGGGGATTCGGTTTCGGCGGCCGCATCTCGGTAGCCACGTCTCGATGGCGATGCCGTCGACCTGGCGCTTCCGTGTCTCTGATTTCTTGACAGGAGACACGGAGACACGGAGCAGAGTCGGTTTTCTTCGCGGAAGCCCACGATCCAGCGTCGGGTTGCCCCCACACGAGTGCACAGGAGAAGCCTCTGCTCCGTGACTCCGTGTCTCCTGTTAAATCTCCGGGCACGGAAGCCCGCGGGTTGTGCATAATCACGCTTGCATACCCTCGGATCATGCGCATAAGTATGCACATGGTGCATGCGCGCGTCGCGCTGTTCGGAGCGGCCGGCTACTCGGGGCTGGAGCTGTGCAAGCTTCTCGCACTCCATCCGGGCGTCGAGGTCGTCGCTGCGGCGAGCGACACGCACGCCGGCAAGAGCGTGGCCGCGCTAAGCGGTGCCGCCACGACCGCCACCTTCGTGACCACGCAGCAGGCCGCGGAGACGGCGTGCGACATCGCGCTCCTCGCAATTCCGCCCGAGCCGGCGGTCGCGCTGACCGCCACCTTGCGCGCGCGGGGCGTGAAGGTCGTCGATCTGTCGAATGCGTACCGCGCAAGCGCCGAGGCCGTGTACGGGCTGACGTCGCTGTTCGGCGCGAAGGTCGCGGGGGCGGAGCTGGTCGCGAATCCGGGCTGCTATGCGACGTGCGTGATCACCGCGGTCGCGCCGCTCGTGCGCCACCGGCTGATCGAGCGCGACGTGATCGTGGCGGCGGGGTCGGGCGTCACCGGCGCGGGCAAGTCCGCCGACGAAGCGCTGAGCCTCGGCGAGATGACAGACAACGTGCGCGCCTACAAGGTGCTCCGCCACCAGCACGTTCCCGAGATCGAGATGGCACTCGGTACCCTCGGTGAGCGTCCGCGGGTGATCCTCACCACGCACCTGTTGCCGATCGCGCGCGGCATCTTCGCCACGATCACCGTGAAGCTGCTGTCGCCGGTGGCGTCGGCGGCGCTCACGGCGCGGTTTCGCGCGGACTACGCCGACGATCCCACCGTGATGGTGATGGACACGCCGGAGGATGTGTCGCTGCGCAAGGTCGTGGGGACGAACCAGACGATGGTCGGCGTGGCCGCGGCGGGCGACATCTGCGTGGTGACGTCGGCGCTGGATAACTTGCTCAAGGGGGCGGCAGGGCAGGCCGTCGAGAACATGAACCTCGTGCTCGGCTTGCCGCGCACGACGGGTCTCCTGCACCTCGCGAGGCACGCATGAAGTTACCGTTTGGTTTCAAGTTCTCCGGCGTCGCCTGCGGCATCAAGCCGATGCGGCCCGATCTGGCGCTGTTCGTCTCGGAGACGGATGCGACGTGCGCCGGCGCGTTCACCATCAATCGCGCGAAGGCCGCGCCGGTGGTGGACGCCGAGGCGCGGCTACCGTCGAACAACATCCGCGCGATCGTGGTCAACAGTGGCAACGCGAACGCGCTGACCGGCCCCGCGGGCGCCGAGGGTGTGAAGGCGATCCTCGGTGCTGCGGCGGCGGCGCTCGGCGTCTCGCCGGCCCAGGTCGTCTCTGCCTCGACGGGTGTGATCGGCATGCCGATGCCCGCCGACAAGCTCGTGCGCGGTATGCCCGCGGCGGCGGCGCAGCTCTCGGTGGATCCGGAGAAGGCCGCCGAGGCGATCATGACGACCGACACGACGAAGAAGCTCGCCTCACGCACGGTCGAGATCGACGGCAAGAGCGTCACGCTCGCCGGCGTGTGCAAGGGCTCGGGGATGATCGCGCCGCAGCTCGCGACCGTGATCGCCGTGATCGTCACCGACTGCGCGATCGACGAGAAGATCCTCGACGAGTCGCTCGATGGCGCCACGCGCGAGACCTTCGAGCAGCTGACGATCGATGGCGACATGAGCACGAACGACAGCGTGTTCGTGCTCGCGAACGGGCGGGCCGGCAACCCGAAGATCACGCGCCTCGACTCCGCGGGCTACCAGATCTTCACGGCCGCACTGTGCGACCTGCTCGACGAGCTGGCGCGCGATATCGCGGCCGATGGCGAGGGCGCCACGAAGCGACTCGAGGTCCACGTCGCGGGTGCGCCCACGCACGACATCGCGCGCGATCTCGCGAAGAGCATCTGCGGCTCGCCGCTGGTCAAGGCCGCGATCTTCGGCGCCGACCCGAACTGGGGCCGCATCCTCGCCACCGTGGGAGCGCGCGCGGGCTCGCTCGAGCTGCCGGTGGATCCGCACAAGGCGCGCGTGGTGATCCAGGGCGTCACGGTCTACGACCAGGCACCGGTGCCGTTCGACCGTGTGGCGATCAAGGCCAAGATGCGCGACCCCGAGTGCGCGATCCTCGTCGAGCTGCGCGCCGGCGACCACGTCGCGAAGGCGTACGGCTGCGACCTCTCGTATGACTACGTGAAGCTCAACGCCGACTACACGTCGATGATCATCGAGAAGGCGGATGGCGGCGTGGCGAAGGACGACAAGCTCACGAACTACACGCCTTCGTTCAAGCGCTCGGTGCTGGTCGAGGCGCTCGGCTACATCGCGCGGTTCCGTGGCAAGCGCTGTGTGATCAAGTTCGGCGGCGCCGCGATGGCGAAGGACGGCTCGCTGCGCGCGTTCTGCGACGACGTCATGCTGCTCCACTCGGTCGGCCTGTCGCCGATCGTGGTGCACGGCGGCGGCTCCGCGATCACGCGCGCCCTGGAGTCCAAGGGGGGCAGCTCGACGTTCGTCGATGGTCTACGCGTCACGTCCGCGGCCGATATCGAGACCGTGGAGAGCGTGCTCGATTCGATCAACGCGGATCTGGTCGGGCTGCTCAACCGCCGCGGCGCGCACGCGATCGGCCTGTCAGGCAGCGACGCGGCCTTGCTGCGCGCGAAGAAGCTGGTGCGCGCAGATGGCCAGGACCTCGGCCATGTCGGCGAGCTCGTCGAGGTCAACAAGACGTTCCTCGAGTCGTTGCTCGCGCAGCAGTACATCCCGGTCATCACGCCGATCGGCCTCGGGCCCGACGGTGAGGCGCTCAACATGAACGGCGACATGGTCGCGGCCGGCATCGCACGCACCCTCGGCGTGGAGCGCTTGATCTATCTCTCCGACGTCCCCGGTATCATCGAGGCGGGCGAGCTGATCACCGACCTCACGCCGACCACGCTCCGCGCGAAGCTCGACGCCGGCATCGTGCAGGGCGGCATGGCGATCAAGGCGACGTCGATCCTCGACGCGCTGTCGGGCGGTGTGCAGGCGGTCCACCTGATCGACGGGCGCACGCCGCACAACGTGATCGCGGAGCTGTTCACCGATCGCGGCGTCGGCACGATCGTGCGGGCGGAAGCGTGACCGACTCCGCTGATACCCGCGCCAGGCGCGCTGCGATCGTGGAGCTGATCCGCACCCGCAACGTTGCCACGCAGGCGGAGCTGCGCGAGCACCTCTCCGCGCGTGGCTTCGATGTCACGCAGGCCACGCTGTCGCGCGACCTCGCGAAGCTGCACGCGCGCCGCGCCTCGCTGCCCGATGGTGGCACCGCGTACGAGCTCGAAGGGTTCTCCGCGCGCTCGGGTGCCGAGCCTGCGCAGCTCGCGGCGATGGCGGAGCTGGTCGTCGGCGTTCGCGATGGCGCCGCGATGGTGGTGGTCCACACGCGCCCCGGTGTGGCCGCCGCGATCGCCACGCTCCTCGATCAAGCCCGCCTCGATAGCGTGATCGGCACCATCGCAGGCGACGATACGATCTTCGTGGTCCCCGAGCGCAAGGTCACCGCGAAGGCGCTGGCGAAGCGCCTCGAGCTGATGTTCCGCCGGGTCTAGTAGGAGCCTGTAGCTCGTCGACGGAGATGTCGAGAACTGCGCCCCGACGTCCCGAAGGGACCCGAAGCAGAGTCTTCTCCTGGAGGAGAAAGCCTCTTCTTTGGGGAACTTCCGGCCTTCGGGGCGCACCTGAACCGGCGAGCTCCGTCGTTGCGTTCGCCTACGCCCTACAGGCTCCCTAGTCCCGATGGTACGGATCGCCGCGGAGGATCTTGAAGCCACGGTAGAGCTGCTCGAGCACGAGCAGGCGCACGAGGCGATGCGCGATCGTGAGCTGGCCGAAGGCGATGAGCTTCTTCGCGCGTCTCCTGAGGACGTCTGTGTGGCCATCGGCGCCGCCGATCGCGAATACCACCGGCGCTCCGCCGCCGTGCGACTGCTCGGCCCCGAGGATGTCATTGGCGAACCCCACGCTGGTCACTGACGCACCCTTCTCGTCGAACGCGTAGAGATGCGCGTTCGCGGGCAGTGATGCGAGCAGCGCGGCCTCGTCCTTCGCCTCGGTGACGGCGAGCGTGCAGAACGGCTTGAGCCGCTTGCGGTACTCGGCCTCGGCAAGGGTGAAGTACGACTCCTTCAGCCGCCCCACGACGGCGAGCGTGAGCTTCACGAGACTGCGTCGTACGATTCGTCGGCCGGGATGCGCGCATCCGCCGGCACGTCGATCTCGATCCGCGGCGCATCGCTCCACAGACCCTCGAGGTCGTAGTGCTCGCGGGCGGAATGCAGGAACACGTGGATCACGAAGTCGCCGTAGTCGAGCAGCGCCCACTGACCGGTGCGCGCGCCTTCCGAGCCGATCGCCCGCATCCCCTCGAGCTTGAGACCGGCGCTGATGCCATCGGCGATCGCGTCGACCTGCCGGTCCGAGCGCCCCGAGAGCACGAGCTGGTAGTTGCAGAACGAGCACAGATCGCGGACGTCGAGCAGCACGGGCTCGAGCCCCTTGCGATCGAGACCGAGCTCGAGTGCGCGCAGTGCGCCGTCGAGGCCTTCGGTGGTGGCCGGAGGTCGCGCCGATGTATCCGCCGCGATCGGCCTCGCTTTGCGATTGTTCCTGGTACCGACGTTCGGTTTCTTCTTCTGGGTCATGCTTGGCTCGGTCTCCTGATCCCCTCGGGGCCCTATGTCCTGACCTGTCCGTTACCACGGACCACGAACTTGGTGGTGGTGAGGCCCTCGGCCCCCATCGGGCCGTAGGCATGAAGCCGGGTCGTCGAGATCCCGATCTCCGCCCCCAGACCGAGCTCCCCACCGTCGGCGAACCGGGTCGAGGCGTTGACCATCACGGTCGACGAATTGACCTCGGCGACGAAGCGCTCGCCGAGCGCCGCATCGGTGGTCAGGATCGACTCGGTGTGGTCCGACCCGTAGCGCTCGATGTGAGCGATCGCGGCATCGATCCCGTCGACGACGCGCACCGCCAGGATGAGGTCGAGGTACTCCGCGTACCAGTCCTCCTCGGCCGCCGCGTGGACCGTCGCTCCGCCGAGCTTCTGCATCGCCTCGTCGCCGCGCAGCTCCACGGTGGGCAGCGCCGCGACCAGCTTCGGCACGAACGCCGGTGCGATCGCACGATCGATCAGCACGGTCTCGACCGCGTTGCACACGCCGGGACGCTGGACCTTCGCGTTCGCGACGATCGCCGCCGCATCGTCGAGGTTCGCGGCGGAGTGCACGTAGATGTGGCAAACGCCCTTGTAGTGCTTGATCACGGGCACGCGCGCGTTCTCGGCGACGTAGCGGATCAGTCCCTCGCCGCCGCGCGGGATGCAGAGATCGATCAGGTCATCCATCTTGACCAGCTCCGCGATCGCCTCGCGGTCGGTGGTCGGCACGAGCTGCACCGCGGTCGCCGGCAACCCGGCCGCGGCGAGCCCGGCCTGAACGGCGCGGAGCAGCGCGCGGTTCGATTCGATCGCCTCGCGCCCGCCGCGCAGGATGCACGCATTGCCTGCCTTGAGGCACAGCGCCGCGGCATCGGTGGTCACGTTCGGACGCGCCTCGTAGATCATCAGGATCACGCCGAGCGGGATGCGCACGCGCGAGATCGCGAGCCCGTTCGGCCGTGTCTCGGGGCGCTCGACGCGACCGATCACCTCGGGCGCCGCGGCGACCTCGGAGACCGCACGCGAGAGGCCGGCGAGCCGCTTTGGATCGAGCCGCAAGCGATCGACCATCGCCGGCGCGAGACCGGCGGCCTCGGCGGCAGCGACGTCCTTCGCGTTGGCCGCGAGGATCGCGGAGGCATTCGTCTCGAGCGCCGCGGCGATCTCGGTCAGGGCCTTCGTGCGAACGGCGGGGGAGGCCTTGGCAACCACACGCGCGGCGGCGCGCGCGTCTTCGGCTGTCTTGCGCAGCTCGCTGATCACAGAATCACGAGATCATCTCGGTGGATCGCCTCGTCGATGGACTTGTAACCCAGCGTGGCCTCGATGGCAGCCGATTGCAAGCCTGAGATCTTGCGGAGGTCGGCGGCCGGGTAAGCGACCAGACCTCGAGCAATTTCAACACCTGCGGCGGTGACGATGCTCACCGTCTCGCCGAGCTCGAAGTCGCCATGCACCGCCTGGATCCCTGCGGGCAGCAGGCTCTTCCCGTTGTCCTTGAGCGCACGCACCGCCCCGTCGTCGACGACGAGCTTGCCCTCGGGCTTCGCGCCGTACGCGATCCAGTGCTTGCGCGACGACAGCGTTCCGGTGCCGCCACGAATTGCCGGGACGAATAGCGTGCCGACATCGGCGCCGGAGAGCACGCGCACGATCACGTCGGGCTCGCGGCCGGGCGCGACGATCGCGGGCACACCGGTGCGCGTCACGATCCGCGCCGAGCCGACCTTGCTCGCCATGCCTCCGGATCCGACGCCGCTCGTCGAACCTCCCGCGACCGGCGCGGCCTCGCGATCGATGTCGCGCACGATCGGCATTCGCACGCCGGCCGCGTCGCGCACGCCCTCGACATCGGTGAGGATCACGAGCGCATCGGCGGACACGAGGTTGCACACGAGCGCGGCGAGCTGATCGTTGTCTCCGAACTTGATCTCCTCGGTCGCGACGGTGTCGTTCTCGTTGATGATCGGCACCACGCCGTGATCGAGGAGCGCGCGGAGCGTGAGCCGCGCCGAGAGAAACCGCCGGCGATCGCCGAGGTCATCGTGGGTGACGAGCACCTGGCCGATCGCGAGGCCGTGCGCCGCGAACGCGTGCTCCCAGTGCTGCATCAACAGGCTCTGACCTACCGCCGCCGCGGCCTGCAGCGCAGGGAGCTCGTGCGGACGACCGGGGAGCCCGAGCCGGCGGATGCCGAGCGCGATCGCGCCGGAGCTGACGACGATCACCTCGACGCTGCGCCGCCGCAGCTCGACCACTTGATCCGCGATCGCCGCGGGGCGCGCGGCCGGGCTATCAGCGAGGAGCCGGCTGCCGATCTTCACGACGACGCGCTTGCACTGCGCGAGCTGACTGCGCTCGGTGGTCATTTCTTCTGCGCAGCGGTGTACGCGCGCCATCGCCGGTCGAAGTTGTCGATCAGCGTGTCGAGGAACGGGTTCGCCTCGGCCGAGAGCTGGGTCTCGACCGCAGCGACGGTGCGCGAGAGGAAGCCGGTCTTGGCTTCGAGCGCCGTCTCGATCGCATGCTCGAGGCTATCCACGGCTTCGGCCTCGGTGACGTCGCTTGCCTGGCTCCTCCGCGCGAGCAGGCGGCGTACCGCTCCGCCGGTCGCGAGATCCGCCAGCTCGAGCGGCGCCTTCAGCGTGGCGCGCGCGGCGGAGAGTGCACCGCGGCGGAACGGGGCGAAGCCGAGCGCTCCCGGGGTTTGCTCGATCGCGCGTGCGATCTCCTCGCGCAGCGCGAGCGCGGTGGGGGCATCGAGGGCAAGGCCCGTGTGGAGGCGTGCGCAGTAGTGATCGAACAGCGTCATCGTGACGAACGTCCGCGCTGCGGACCGTGCGCGGTTGACAGCGGCGACCGCGAGCATCACGCGCTTCGCGGCGCGCCCCGCGATCCGGAACGCGATGCCGCTGATCGCCATGTCGCGGATCTTCGGCGGCGGGTTCTTGCCGTGGACGAGATGTGTGACTGCCTCGTCGTCGACATCCACACCGTGCGCCGCGGCGATCCGCTTGTAACCGCCACCGACCACCGCGGCCTTCGCCCAGTCGTCGAGAAACGGCACCGGGATGATGCCCGCGATGCTGCCCGCGATCGAGCGCGCGATGATCAGACGGCGCTGCGCCGTGAGGTAGTCACGTCGTGTGGTGAGCGCGGTGGTCACTTGGGCGCCTTCTCCGGCGGCGCGGGAACCGGCACGGCGGCCTCGCCGGTCTTGTGGATCGGCGGCGCGATGCCCTGGAGGAGGTTGTCGCGATCATCGACCTCGCGCAGGCGCTCCGGCGTGGCGACGACCTCCCCCTCGGGTGGAGCGGCGATCGCGACCACCGTGCCGACCGCCGTCACCTCGGACGTCACCGACACGTGCATCTTGAACCGGCGCCCATCGCGCTGGAACGCCACGGTCCCGGTCAGCTTGACCGAGAGCGGTGCGCCCCTGTCGGCGTCGAGCACCACCTCGCCGGCGAGCTCCTCGATCACGCGCTGCTCCCGCCACTTCTTCTGGGCGATCGTCTCGGGCGGGTTTGCCTTCGGCGTGGCTGACAGCTTGACCGCGATCTTCCGGCCCGTGCGCCCACCGACGGTCGCGGGCCCGAGATCCGTGAGCTCCGCAGCGGGTGCGAACAGGTCCCAGGTGGCACCGATCTCCTGCGCGAAGCCATCGCGCTGCGCAGCGGGCTCGTCGGCCGTCTCGGGGGCGCGCACGTGCCACCGCTGGTAGCGCGGCCGCAGGTACAGCTTGCCGCCCGCGAACACGATCTCGCGGCCGTAGTCGGCGGTGTTCGTGTACTCGCCGCGGAACGCGCCGGCGTCGCCGAGCTGGAGCGTGGTCGCTTCGCTCAGGTCGTCGGTCACCTTGCCGGCTTCTTCGACGGTGGTCTTCGCGGCGATGGTCAAGGTGTGCGCGGGCAGCGCGCCGACGTTCGTGCGATAGGGCCGGGTCAGTGCGCGGCCGAGCTCCACCGGGTCGCGACCCGCGGCATCGAGATCGATCACCTTGTCGGCGACCTTGGTCTCGACGACCAATCCACCGAGCTCCTGATCGGAGACGCCCTGCGCGCGCCCGCAGGAGGCCACGGCCCACAGGGCACATGCGGCAACGGCGGCGCGGATCATCGCTTGGTTCTTAGCTTTCTCGACGAGGGAGGTCAATGGCAGTAGCTTGTGAGGCAGGTGCTGCGCGAGCTGGAACCCCTGGCGACGTCTACCGGCGCCTACGTCTTCGCGGCCCTGCTCGGCCTGCTGTGGGGCAGCTTCGCAAACGTCTGCATCTATCGGTGGCCGCCGAGTGAGGAATTCCCGAAGGGGCGCAGCGTGGTGGCGCCGGGCTCGCACTGCTTCGTCTGCAAGACGCCGATCCGCTGGTACGACAACACGCCGATCATCGCGTGGCTGTGGCTGCGCGGGAAGTGCCGGTCGTGCAAGGCGCCGTTCTCCAGCCGCTACTTGATCGTCGAGGCGCTCACCGGCCTGCTGTTCGCGCTCGCATGGTGGTTCACCGTGACCATCGGCGCGTACTTCGAGCCGTTCGATCAGCGGCTGATCCGCTTCGCGATCTACGCCGCGTTCTGCTTCGTGATGGTGGTCGTCACGTTCATCGACATCGATCACAAGCTGATCCTCGACAAGCTGATGTACCCGTCGATCGTCATCTTCTTCGGCCTCGGCTTCCTGCTCGCCGGGCACCACTGGTACGACGCGCTGATCGGCGCGATCGCCGGCTACCTGCTGCCGTGGACGATCGGCGAGGTGTACTGGCTGGTCACGGGCAAGGATGGCCTCGGCCTCGGCGACGCGAAGCTGCTCGCGCTGATCGGCGCGCTGCTCGGCATCAAGGGCGTGGTCGCGTCGCTGTTCGGCGGCGCGATGGTCGGCGCGGTGGTGGGAGTGATCCTGCTGCTTCGCAAGGACGATGGCGCGAAACGCGGGAGCATCTTCGCTGTGGCTGCTGTCGTGGCGGTAGGCGTTGCATCGTTCGGCGCGATGACCAACCGGATCGTCGTGGGCGTCGTTGGCTCCGTGGCGGCGATCGGCGCGCTGATCGCGTCCCGGTTCGCCAGCGGCGATGAGGAGTCCGAGGTCGAGCCAGAAGTCGAGGGTGGACCCGAGGTAGCACCAGATGCTCAGCCCAAGTCGATCGACGGGAAGGAGCTCACTGCGCGCGGAATGGCCCTGGTCGCGGGAGTACTGGTGATCTCCGCGGTGACGTTCGAGCTGCTCCAGTTCCACTGGGGGGCGCTCGGCGCGGGCGTCATGGGGATCGGCCTGGTCCTGCTCGCCAAGCGAATGGTCGCGGTAGGCGGTGACCCGACAGAGGCTCCGCTGGAGCCGGAGGAGGCCGACGCACCATCCTTGATGCAGACCGAGTTGCCGTTCGGGCCGTATCTCGCACTCGCGGCGGTGTTCTATCTGTTCGCCGAGCCGTGGATCCTCGTGAACTTCCGCCTCCCTGGCGGGTGAGCGGGCGCTCCTCGCTGCTATAGTCGGAGGCGTGGCAAGCCAAGCCGCCGAGCAGATCATCGCCGGCGTCGTGCTGAGCGAGCGGCTAGCCGTCACCATGTACGGGGCGATTCATCGCGCCCAGTTCTCGGGACAGCGGAATCTTCGCGGCCTGGTGGTCGATCCGAAGATGCTCGCCGAGACCTCGTTCCGCGAGGCGCTCACGGAATCCCGCATCATCTCCACGGCTACCGCGCTCGCCCACGCCAGCATCGTCCCCACCGTCGCGGTCGAGATGGGTGGTCCAGATGTGGTGGTGGTGACCCGCGGCGTGGGCCGTTACGTGACCCTGCAGGATCTGATCAGCGCCGCGCGGGCGAACCGCGGGCAGAACGGCAAGCTCTCGATCGAGGTCGCCGCAGCGGTCGGCCGGGCGGTGGTCGAGGCGCTGGCCGAGGCGCACAAACGCAATGTCGTCCATGGGGCAGTCCACCCGCGCAGCGTGCTGATCGACGAGGACGGTGCGGTCCGGCTCGGTGACTTCGTGGTCGGGCGTGCGCTGACTACCGCCGTGGCGCAGGGAGCGGACTCGTCGCTGTGGCGCGGCCTCTCCGGCTATCTCGCTCCGGAGCTCGTCATTGGTGAGGACCCCACGCCCGCCGCCGACGTGTTCGCGTGCGGCGCGATGTTGTTCACCATGCTGTCGGGCGAAGCGCCACCGGGCACGTTGCACTCGACGCCCGCGGTCGAGCGACTCGTCAACCGCGCGCTCGATACCGACATCAGCCGTCGCTACAAGAACGCCTCGGATCTGCTCGAAAATCTGATGGAGGCGTTCGAGGACGATCGCTGGGAACCCGCCGACAAGAACGAGGTGATCCGCGCCGCCGGGCTGTCGCGCGCCGACACCAACATCGACGAGGCCACCGAGGATCTTCTCGCCTCCCTCGGCAACAGCGCCGTGCAGGTCACGCCCACGCGCCCGAGCATGGACATGCGTCTGGAGGCCGCGGCCGCGCGTGCGAACCAGGTCCGCAATCCCACCACCGGCGCCGGCAAGCTCGATGCGCTGCTCGCCGATCTCGATGACTCGCGCGAGCACACCGCCGTCGAGGACATGGCGTTCAAGCGCGACCCGATCTCCGAGCTGATCCAGATGGATCCGCGGAGGCGCGAGGCGATCGTGCAGATCAAGCCACGCGTACCATCGCTCGACGATCCGGACGACGAGACGCCGCTACCACCGCCATCGCCGGGGCGCGACTCGGACGCCGAGGTCAAGTCGCTGGGCGTGCGGCCGAACACACATGACGAGGACGCGGCGATGACCGCGCTCACAGGCCTGGGCCTCGACGAGCCGGTGCGTCGCGTGAACACCGCGGCGGATCACGCCACGGCGGCCGCCGATCGGCTCGAGGCCGCCGCCGCACGCGCGGAGAAGGTGGCCGCGCGCGCCGAGAGCGAGAACGACGCCGTCGAGAAGCGGGCGAGCGCGCGTATGGTGGCGGCGAGGCCGAAGGCCAACCTCGCCGAGATCCCGGACTTCACCGAGCAGCCCACGCCGCGCCTCAAGAGCCGCGCGCTCGGCATCATCTCGCTGATCGTCCTCATCGGCGGCGGCATCGCCTTCTACAAGGTCTACTCGTCGCAGCAAGAACAGACCGAGAAGGCGAAGGAGGAGCAGGCGCGCCTCCAGGCCGAGGCCGACGAGAAGACGCGGCTCGCGAGCAAGGCGCAGATGGATCGCGGCACGATCACCGTGAGCTCGGAGCCGAACGACGCGAGCATCTGGCTCAAACTTGGCCGCACGAACTTCGACACCATGGTGCTGACGTCGGGGCAGATGCACCGCATCCGCATCGAGCTCACGGGCTACCAGCCGGTCGACACCGAGGTGCTCGCGGCGAACTGGACCGGCAAAGGGCAGGCGCGCAAGGCGACCGTCAACGTCACGTTGAAGGCGGTGACGAAGGACTCCAAGGGCAAGCCGAACGTCGAGCCGTTGCCCGCGCGTCCGGCGAACCTCGCGGTCGATCCGAAGGGCTTCGAGGCGGGCGAAGGACCGATCCACATCGAGACCTCGCCGCCCGGTGCCGAGGTGTGGCTGCTGATCGGATATCCGAACACGGGCGTATCGTTCCCGACGATCGCCGGCCGCGGTTACGAGCTGCGCGCGCTCTCCGATGGGAAGATCCCCGGGTTCGCGACGATCTCCGCCGACGAGTGGCGAGATGGCGGGAATCCGAACGAGCCGATCGACATGGCCAAGAAAAAGGCGACGATCGAGAAGCGGATCGAGTTGGTCGCGGATCCCGACTACAAGGATCCCAAGGATCCGAAGAAGAAGGGGAAGTAGTGGCCCCGGGTCGCACGCTGCACGTGCGATGTTCGACCTGGGAGCAGGTCGAGACGTTCCATTCGCGCAAGCTGCGCCGTGGAAAGCTGCTGTCGATGAAGGTCCCGTTCGCCGCCACGCTCGGTAGCGCCGTGACCCTCGGGCTCGAGCTGCCCAACGACGTGGTGATCGCGATCGACGGCATCGTGCGCAAGTCGTCGCCGATCGAGGGCGATACGAAGACCTGGATCGAGGTCGAGCTGATCGGCTTCACCGACGAGGTGATCCAGCGGATCAAGAACATGGCGGCGAACGTGGTCGCGGTGACACGCGCGCCGACCCGGCCACCGGAGGACGGGGCAACGACCGCGCCGGCCGAGCGGCCGAGCAAGTCGTCGCTCGTCAACGAGGAGCTGCCGGTCGACGAGCGCCAGCTGTTCACGCACCTCACCGGCGAGCTCAAGCGCATGCGCCAGGCCGCGGTGCACGAGGTGCTCGGCGTGGAGCGCGATGCCGATGCCGATGCGATCAGGCTCGGCTGGATGAACCTCGTGCGCAAGCTGCACCCCGATCTCGTCGCGCGTCGCAAGGCGCCCGCGATCACGCACCTCGCCGAGGAGCTCACGATCCTCGCGAACCGCGCCTACGATCGCCTGCGCTACGCGCTGGTCGCGGAGGGCCGGGCGAACGTGGTCGGGTCCTCCGTGAACCCGCCGCCCGGCTGGCTCGTCGGCTTCGACGATCTCGCGAGCGCGAACCGCACGTCGCCGGGCGGCAGGACGTTGCCACTTCCGTCCTCCACGACCAACGGTGCGCCCGCGCCGGTGGTCGGGCAGGGCTCGGGCGGCCAGGGCGGCGAGGCATTCGAGACGCGCGCACGCACGATGCTCGGGCAGGGCGATGCGGATACCGCGCAGGAGGTGCTCGCGGCCGCGCTCGTCGTGTATCCGCGGTCGCGACCGCTGCGCTCGCTGTACTACGTGGCGTCCGCGGTGGCCGCGCTCGGTAAGGGCGAGGTCATGCTCGCGACATCGCAGCTCGAGACCGCGCTCGCGCACTACGAAGGCTGCAACGAGGCGGCGCGTATCCTCGAGCTCGTGAAGAAGCACGGTGAGTCCGATCGGGATGCGGTGCTCCGGGTGTTCCGATGAGCCGCACGCGCGCGATCGGCATCGACCTCGGTACATCGAACTCGGCCGTCGCGGTGATCGACAAGGATGGCGTGCCGCGCATCCTGACCACCGCCGAGGGCTCGACCACGCTGCCTTCGCTCGTCTGGTACTCACCCGACGGACCGGTGGTCGGCGACCCCGCGCGCGAGGGCCTCGATCACAGCCCCGATCTCACGATCTTCGGTGCGAAGCGTCTGCTCGGGCGCCGCTTCGATCACCCCGAGATCAGGCGCCTCGCGCGGCTTCTGCCGTTCGAGCTCGTCGAGGCGCCGAACGGCGATACCTGGATCTCGCTCTCGGCCGGCACGCAGGTCTCGCCCGAGGAGGTGTGTGCGCGGATCCTGCTCGAGCTCCGCCGCATCGCCGAGGCGCACTTCGGCGAGGCAGTGACCCGCGCCGTGATCACGATCCCCGCGTGGTACGACGCGGCACAGCGCCAGGCGACGAAGGACGCGGCGCAGATCGCCGGCATCCACGTGATGCGCCTGCTCAGCGAGCCCACGGCCGCGGCGCTCGGTCATGGTGCGCACCGCGGCGAGGATCGCAAGTACATGGTGTGCGACCTCGGCGGTGGCACGTTCGATGTCGCAGCGGTCGATGTATCGAGCGGCGTGTTCGAGGTGCTCGCGACCACCGGTGATCAGTTCCTCGGCGGCGATGACGTGGACCGCCTCGTCGTGGAGCACCTGCTCCGCGACGTCAAGACCACGCGTGGATTCGATATCACTGGCGATCCGATCGCGATCGAGCGGCTGCGGTTCGCAGCGCAGCAGGCGAAGCACGAGCTGTCGAGCTTGTCGGGCACCACGCTGGAGGTGCCCAATCTCATGGAGCTGCCGTCGGGAAAACAGGTCG
>JBBRBG010000057.1:0-46928 GCA_038206055.1 Haliangiales bacterium | reverse complement strand
GCGCCCATGATGCGCTTGACCTCGAAGATCACGTTGCCCGGCTCGCGCGACATCTTCTCCTTCGCGGCCTTGCCCACGCTGACCTGGCCGTTCGGACCGATGTAGACCACCGACGGTGTGGTCGGCTCGTTCTGCCGGTTCGGAATGACCTTGATGTCGCTCTTCGCGTAGTTGTACGCGGCGACCACCGAGTAGGTGGTGCCGAGATCGATGCCAATGACTTTGTGATATTCGGCCATGGGTCACTCCAGAGTAGGTAGCGTGTCGAGGTCAGTGCGGATCTGAGGGGTCGGTGCAGCGGAGGCAAACGGCTGGAGCTGGGCGGCGAGGTCGGGATCGAGCCCACCGGGGATCCAGAGCCAGTACGCGTCGGGGTGAAGGAGCAGCACCTCGGGCCCGAGCTCGGAGGCGAGCCACGAGGTCACGAGGGACGCGACCTTCGCCGGGTCGAACGCCTTGTCGCGCGGCGCGGGTTGCACGGTGAGCAGCGCGTTCTGCGGGTGCTCGCGATCGTGCGCGGCGCGCGCGGCGGGCGAGCCGATCTCCTTCTCGATCTCCTGGAGCTCGATGATCTCGGCCTCTTCATCGCCGATCGCGGCCTGCCCCTTCGCACGGCGCGCCGCCATCGCCTTGCCGCGCTTGTCGGAGAGCAGCTTCTTGATCTCGTCGACGGAGGCGAGCGGCGAGACACCGAGCTTCGCGTATGCGTTGTCGGGATCGATCGCGAGGCGCGTCTTCGGGCGAGGGCGTTGCGGCTGGCTCATCCGTGCGTCCCCTCGACGATTCCGATGTCGCTCTCGAGCTTCGTGTAGAGCTCGAGCAAGCGCTCGTGACGCATCGTGCGCGCCTCGCCGAGCTTGGTCTCCACATGGCGCAGCGCCTCGAGCAGCATGCGCTTCGC
Source organism: Haliangiales bacterium (assembly GCA_038206055.1). Taxonomy (GTDB): domain Bacteria; phylum Myxococcota_A; class Polyangia; order Haliangiales; family Haliangiaceae; genus JABFXX01. Next base: position 46,027 of record JBBRBG010000057.1, on the reverse strand, counting down.
GGTCAGTCGGTCGCCGTCCTGATGCGCGCGATAGCCCTCGGAGGCGGCGCAGTAGCCGCGGCAGTACGCGAGCTCGACTTCCTGATCCGGAGCCGTCGGCGTGGCGCCATCGAGGACCACATTCGCGCGCCCGAATTCCTTGCCGCGGATCAACGCGGACGCGCTCGCGATCTTCTGGCGGAACAGCAGGCCGGGATAGCGGCCGGCGAACTCGCGCGCCAGCGGCTCGGGGAGCTGTGCGAGCTTCGCGATCTCCTGGTCGGCGTCGTCGAATCGATCGAGCTTGAGCAAGAGGATCGTGCGCTGGCGCAGGACGCGGGCGCTGCGGTCACCCGCGGTGCCGAGGTCGCCGAGCTGCTCGAGGGCACCCGCGGTGTCGCCTGCGGAGGCGCGCTTCGTGGACTGGTCGAGCGCGGCCGCGAGGCCTAGCTGCTCGTCGAGATCGTCGAGCTTGCGGATGAGGCCAGCGGCTTCGCGCGCGCTCGGCTCGTGGATCTTCGCGGCGAGCTCGGCGAGCAGGCGGATCCGCACGGCGGTGTCACGGGCACCGAGCGCGGCGGCGAGGTCCGTCTTCCATGCGGCGTCGACCCGGATCGTGGGCGGCGCGAGCGGCGCCTCGCCGGTGCCGATGGTCGGCAACAGCGCGGAGAGCTGGGTGCGCGCGAGCTCGAGCAGGTATGGTTCGGGACGCGACACCGTGGTCATGCGTTCGGCGATGCGCTCGAACGCGTCGCGGATCCGTCCCTCGGCGAGCGCGGTGTCGATGTCCTTCTTCGCCGCCTCGAGCACGGCGGTCTCGACGTCCTGCGCGAGCGGGCGGAGCACGGCGAGGTAGATGCCGCGCGTGCAGCGCTGGAACGCGAGCTTGAACGCGGCCTGTGCGTCCTGACGACGATCCGCCGCGAGCAGCGCGAGGCCACGCACGTACTCGAGCGCCGCATCACTCGAGGCATTCGGCAGCTTCTCGAGCGCCGGCACCGCCGACGCGCGCGCACCGGCGATGAAGCTCGCCATCGCACCCGGATCCGCTTTGCCGAGGATCTCGAGGCCGACCAGCTCGAGCGCGAGCTCGCGCGCGCGGATCTGGCCGGCGGGAGTCAGGCAGCGGGCAAGCGCACGTCCACCCCACGCGTGTGCGTCGCGCCAGCGATCGGCCAGCGCGAGCTCGTGGCATAGCTCGGTGTAGAGGTGCATGGAGGTCGGCTGCGACTCGAGCTCCGTCTCCTTCATCGCGATGTCGCGGTCGTCGCGCGAGGCGACGAGCCCGCCACCCACGCCGCCCTGCCGCTGCTTGCCGCGACCGGGCTGCTTCTTCTTCTCGTCGATCAGCTCCTGGATGCGCTCGATGCGCGACGCCATCGGATGATCGCCCTTGTCCTTCGTGACCTTGTGGAATGCCTTGATCGCGTCGACCGCCTCGTCGAGGAAGTCGCCGACCATCAGGAGGTGCGCGGACCAGTACTCGAGCTTCGCGCTCTGCGCATCGTCCTTGCGCGCCAGGTCGAGCTGCTCGACGAGACCCTCGACCTCGTGCCGGCTCAGCTCGCTCTGCGCTTCGACCGTGCGGCGCTCGACGAGGTTGACGCGCAGGTTGCACGTCAGCACGTTCGCGAGCCGGCGGCGCTGCAGCGGATCGAGCGCGACGTCCTTGCCCGAGAGCTCCAGCACCACGCGCATGATCGAATCGAGGAAGCCGAGCGCGGTCGGCGGGCCCTCGCGGCGGTCCGTGAGCACACCGTCGAGGATCTGCTCGTCGAACAGCGGAGCAACGGCGCGCACCGTCTCGAGCACCTCGTCGAACAGCGCGCGACGGTTCGGATCGGGCTCCCAGCGCAGGCAGAGCAGCGCGAGCTCCGCGAAGGTCTCGACGGCGTGACGGTGCACCGCGAGGGCGTCGGGATCCGGCGCCGCCACCGCGTAGCGCATCGGTGCACCCTGCGCGGCGGCGCGGAACCGGGCCGAGAGTTTCTCTGCGAGGCGGTCGCCCTCGTCGGGAACCAGGACGGCGAGAGAATGCGTCAACGCGCACAGGCCTTCGGCGCGCGCCTCTGCGACGCCCGGCCCCGATGGAGCGAGCAGCACGCGGTCGCGCTGCGTGCCGAGGCCGGCGAAGCCCCACACCAGCGCGGCGCGCGTGTGGTGTAGCCACTGGCGCAGTTGCTCGGGGTCCTTGTCGATCGCCTCCTGGTTGACCACGAGCTCGCGCTCCTTGTGGAACGCGCCCTTCTGGGTCTCCTCGACGAGGAACACGCCGTTGCGACCGGAGAGCCGCGCGGCCTGCGAGAACATGCGGTGCGGAGCGCCGTACCGCCGCGTCGACGCGGCATCGAGCCGGCCGACGAGCGCGAGCCGGTAGTGATGACGATCGAGATCCGCCCATGCATCGAGCGAGGCCTCGTGCTCGCCGGAGAGCGTGAACAGTGCGGCGCGGTTCTGATGGTGGACGGACTCGTGCGGCTCGAGGTCGATGCAGATCTGGACCGCGCGCAGGGCGGCGGAGAACCGCTCTGCGGCCGCCTCGTCGACGGCGACCCTGGTCATGGCGGCCACCAGCGAGCGGCGCACGGCCGGGCGATCGGGAACGCGGGCCTGGAGCGCGCGCAGCGCCTTGACCGCGGACGGGCCATCGTCGTCGAGCTTGATGTGCAGAAGGCCGAGCGCCACCTGTTCCGCGCGACTGTCCTTCGGCTGTGCCGCCGCGGCGGTGGCGAGCTCCTCCGCGCTCGCAGTGGTCCACGCGATGATCGTGCGCGCGAGCGAGTCGGCGCGCGTGCCCTTGCCGATCACACCGCGGTCGAGCTGCGCTGCAACGCCGCGCTGCTCGCCGGGCCGCGTGATGGCGAGACGTGCGAGGAGGTCCGCCCACGCCGCGTCGTACGCCGGGCCCTTGGGGAGCTCGGCGAGCTTGTCGAGGCCGCCCTTCGCTTGCGCGGCGAGGTTCGTCTCGGTGTGGAGGAACTTCGCCGCCGCGTGCTTCGGATCCACCTGGAGCGCGCGGTCCGCGATGTTGCGGGCGGTCCGCGCCTCGCCGCGGCGCGCGGTGGCGAGCGCCTTGATCACGAGCACGAGCGGGAGATCGGAGACGCCTTCGGGGAGGGCGTCGAGGCGGGCGATTGCAGCGTCGAAGTCGCCGAACCGCAGGCGCACGAGCGCGTCCCGCACGCGGTGCATCGGGTCCAGCGGCTCGAGCTCGACCGCGCGCACCGCCGAGGCCGCGGCGACGGTGAAGTCATCGGAGAACCGGCCGCGCAAGCTCGACACGGCGGCGAGCGCCCGACGTGCGCGGGGCGTGCCGGTGCGGTGGTGCTCGTCGGCGAGCTCGACGGCCGCCGCCGACCAGTTGATACGACTCAGCTCCACGAGACCTTTGATCCGGACGCGCGGTCCGGAGCGTCAGACGCATGGTTTCGCGCTAATTCCACGCGACGTGCCCCCGGCTGACCCGGGCGCCACCCGCGGCGGTCCAGTGAATCGCGATCGAGCCGCGAATCTGATTCGGCTCGGGGAGCGCGAGCACCACGCCCCCCTCGGCGATCCGCCAGCTCGCACCGTCGTGGCCGACCACATGGAGCACGCCATCGGTGGTCCACGCGAGCACGGTGCCATCGGTGCCGGCGACCGCGCCCGCGACCTTGCCGTCGCCGAGCCGCACGCGCGCAGGACGAGCGAGCCCCTCGTCGACGATCCACGCCTCGCCGTTATCGGCGTACGCGAACGCGCGCGCGCGCTCCACGAACACCGCGACGCCCGCGATCCGATCGCCGAGATCGGTGGACACCGAGGTCAGCCGCTGCCGCTCGAGCAGGCCGAGGCCGCGGGCGCCGGCGACGAATGCGGTCCCGCGCCGGATGCCGGGGAAGATCGCGTGAGCGCGCCCGACCGAGCCCGTGTGCACCGGCGTCAACCCGCCTTCGCTGCCCGGCCACGTCGTCACCTCGAGACTGCCACTCGCGCCGAGCGCGACCAGGCCGTCGTCGACGCCGAGCAGCGCAACGAGCGGTTCCGGCGAGGTCAGCTCCTGCACGGGCACCCGCGAGGTGCCGGCGATCAGCGAGATGCCACCGCCGGTGTCCGCGAGCACCAGGCCGCGCGGCGTCATCGCGAGCGCGGTCGCAGGTGCGCTGAGCGCGAGATCGGTCCAGGTACCGTTGCGCAGCTGCTTCAGGACGGGCGCCCAGCACGCGACCGTGAGCGTGCCGTCGCCGTGGTCCATCGCATCGCTCACCGGTCCCGTATCGGCGAGAGGATCGAGGCGGTCGCCCGAGGTCACCGACAGCCACTCCCCGCGGTCGGTACCGATCACGAGCAAGCCGCGCAGCGTGAACGCGCTGACGGGGATCGAGGACATGGCGCCGGACCGTAACACGCCGAGTCAATCCGGACTGGTCAGGCGAAGTCGATGGCCGCGATGTTCTGCATCCCCATCATGATCCCCCCGTCGAGCTTGAAGTCGCGCTGACCGAGGGCGCGGCATGCGCTACCGATATGGTCGAAGGTGGTCTCGCGGCCGACGCGGATCATCGCCGAGGCCGCCGTGGTGCTGCACGGGTACAGCAGCGGCATGAAGCCGTTGATGACCTCGCCGGTGCGCGTGGTCAGGGTCGCGCGAAACGCTAGCTGCTCGATGAACTGCGACGGCGCTTTGAGCTCGAGCCGCCGCACCAGCTCCATCGGCGCATAGGTGACGCCGTTGCCGACGAACAGCTCGAACATCTGGCCGATGCCGTCGTCGTAGTCGCGCAGATCGTTGAACGGGCGCGCCGTGCCGTTGCGCAGCGTGACCTGGCCCCCGACCGGGCGCACGGACGGCGCGAAGTCGGAGAACACCTTCGCGGCGAGCGCCGGATCGCGGTGCAGCAGCGCGACCGCGAGTCCCGCGTACATCGGCGCGCTGGCGGTGGGCGCGAGCAGGCCGAGCTTGCCCGCGGCCGCCGGATCGCGCCACCGCGCCCAGCGCGCCTGCTCGCCGCTGACGATCACGTCGACGGCGGGTGCCTGCGTCTGGCGCAACTTCGCGATCGCGTCGTCGAACCGATCGGCGTACGCGAGCAGCAGCGCCGCGCACGCGATGCCAACCTGGGTGCCCGCATCGGGCTGCTGCATGAACGCGACCGCCGCTTTCGCGTAGTCGCCGGCCTCCATCGCCGGCCCGAGATCCGCCGCGGTCGCGTGCGGAAGCGGCGGTAGCGCAGGCCCCCGCGTCGCTGCGGTCGGCGCGTCCGCCGGCTTCTTCTTCAGGAAATCGAATAACCCCATCGAGCTCTCCTCTCGTGCGCGAGGAGCATGCCTCAGAGATCGGTCATGGAGGTAGCGCCGCCGCAACATCGCCCGCGGCGGCGCGCCGGGCAATGCAGCGATCGATCTTCGCGAGCGCGCGGTCGATCGTCGCGCGCCCGTCGGTGATTCCCGCGGCGCTCGGCGGCAGCTCGACGGCCAGCGCCGTGCGCGCCGCGGGATCGCAGAGCGAACCGAAGGCTTCGACGAGCTGCTTGTCCTGGAGCGGCGCGAGGCGCATGAGCAGCGCGGGGAGCTGCGCATGCGCAGCGGTCCACGCGGCGGTGCGCGTGCTCGCGCGCGACAGCATCGAGGTCAGTGCGCCGAGCGCGGGCGGAATTCGCCGCGCGGGGTCGATCACCAGCTGGACCACGCGCGGCGCGAGCGCGGGCCCGAACGCGCCGAGATCTTCGATCAGGGCATCGGCCACGGCGTCGTCCTTCTCCGCCTTCGCGCGTGCGAGCACGAGATCGAACAGCTTCGCGCCGCCGCTCGGCGCGGCGATCGCGAGCACGAGCTCGAGGGTTTCCATGTCACCGTTCCTGGCCGCGAGAATGCGATCCACACCGGCGCGCGCGCGCTTGACGACCGCCGGGGCAAGACTCTCGGCGGCCACCAGGCCGAGCGCCGCATCGCGGATCGCGTGATCCACGGGCAGCTTCGCCTGGAACAGCGCCGGCGCCGTGAGACGTGCGGCGAGCTGCACGGCGAGGAACTTTGCCCACTGGGGGCGGTCGGCATCGGACACCAGCGGATCGATCGCGGCGCCGATCGCGATCGCGGAGAGCGCCGCGTACGGATCCTTGCTCGCCGCGAGCTGCGTCAGATATCCGAGCGCCGCCGGTACGGCGATGTCACCGCGCATGACCGCACCGGCGAGGTCATCGCCATACGCGAGGCGTTCGGCTGGCGTCGCGAGCGCGAGGGCCGGCATCGGCGGCACGCCCGACCAGGCGATCTGGTAGTAGCCGCGTGCATCGTCGTTGCCGATCACCCAGGTGGGACACGCGGCGAGCGGCAGCTCCGTGCGGTCGCCGACGAGCGCGCACTGCCGTTTCACACCGCCGCTATCGGGATAGCGAATGCAGACGGGAACGGTCACGCCATCGCGCGCGTGTGCGGCGAGCACCGGCGCGGCGCCTGCGCAGCGCAGGGTCAGCTCGACGATCGGCGTGCCCGTGTGCTCGAGGTAACCGCCGAGCGCCTTGCCGATCTCCGGCGTCGACGCGCGCGCGACCTCTGCCACGAGGTCCGCCGTCACCGCCGTCCCGCGCGCGTGCTTCGTGACGTACGCCCGGATCGCGCCGCGAAACGCCTCCGCGCCCACGTACTGCTCGAACATCGCGAGCACCGCCGAGCCCTTCTCGTACGCGATCGCATCGAACGTCTCGTCCAGATCGTCGTCGTCGGCGACCGTATGGCGGATCGCGTGCGGCTGCGTCTCTGCATCCGCGGCCAGCGCGTGCTCGCGATCGAGCTGCGTGCGCAGTGGGAGGTCGTCGAAGCCGTCGAGGTCCGCAGAGACCTTGTCGCCGATGAACGTCGCGAACGCTTCCGCAAGCCAGAGGTCGTCCCACCACGCCGGCGTGACGAGGTTGCCCATCCACTGGTGCGCGAGCTCGTGCGCCGCAACGCGGACGAACCGGCGCCGGAAGTCGCCCTCGCGAGGATCGCCGACGAGGATCGACGCCTCGAACGTCACGAGCCCCGGGTGCTCCATCGCACCGAACAGGGACGGCACAGCGAGCAGGTCGAGCTTCGCGAGCGGCAGCGGCTGGTCGAAGTACGCCTCGAGCGCGTCGACGATCTTGGGGGTCGTCGTCACCGCGAACGCCAGCTCCGCGCGCGCGCTCGGCCACGCGATCACCCGGAACGGCAGCTTCCCGCGGCCCACCGTGCCTCCGTTGACGATCGTGAACGGACCGACGGCCACGGCGAGCAGGTGGCTCGCGAGCGCCTCGATCGGCGCGAACCGCACCTCGTGCCGGCCATCGGGCAACTTCGTGTCGAGCTCGACGGGCGCGTTCGCGAGCGCCACCTGATCGCGCGGCACCGTCAGCGTGACTCGCCACGGCACCTTGAACCGCGGCTCGTCGAAGCACGGCACGAACCGCCGCGCGTGCCCGGCTTCTGCCTGCGAGAACACGGCCCACTTCCCGCCCGCGCGCTGCCGGAACAGCCCCTCGAAGTCGGTGCCGATCGGTCCGCCGTAGACGAGCTTCAGCACGATCTCGCCGGGCCCCACCGCGCGATCGAGCAACAGCGCGCGGAGATCGCGGGCCGCCATGCGATTTCCCTCGATCACGCCGTCACGCGTACCCTCGCGATATGTGGCGCCGGTGATCTCGAGCTCGTCGGCGTGCAGCCAGATCGTCCGCGTCGCCGCGGCGAGCTGGACGCGGATCTCCACCGCGCCGGAGAACGTCTCCTTCTGCGGATCGATCTCCAGTCGCACGTCGTAGGCGAGCGGAACGACGCCGTCGGGCAGCCGGAAGGTCGGCTCGGGGACCACGAACGCATCGATCGCCGCATCGGCGGGCGCGACCGGCATCTGCCGGGGCGGTGGCGGAGGTGCCACCTCGTGGCCCGAGCACGCCACGAGCGCCGCGAGCACGAGGAGCCGCGCCACGGCCCGCATTCGCTACGCCGTCACGACGGCGAGCAGCCGATCCGTGTCGACCTGATCGCCGACGGCCACGTGGATCGCGCGCACGGTCCCCGCATCGGCCGCGCGCACGGTGTGCTCCATCTTCATCGCCTCGAGCACGACGAGTGCAGCACCCGCGGCCACCTCCTGGCCCTCGCCGACGAGCACCTTGACGACCTTGCCCGGCATCGGCGCGATCAGACCGCCGGCGACCACGCGCGTGGCGAGCTCGGGGAACCGCGGCTGCTCGGTGAGCGCGAGCGTGAGCCCATCGGCCTGGACCCAGGCACGGGTGCCACGCACGATCACGCGCGCGGTGCGACGGTGGCCCGATGATCCGGAACCTTCGATGAACCACAGGCGATCGCCGTCGCGTCCGAACCGCGACACGTGGGTGGTCTTGCCGCCGATCGCGAGCGCGACGCCACCATCCGGCGCCGGGCGGTAGCCGATCGCGATCTCGCTCGCGTCGCCGTAGGTGTACGTGACGGCCTGGTCGGCCACGTAGACGTTGCGCCAGCCCGGCGGTGAGAGCGGCGCAGCTTCGCGGCGCGTGGCGATGCCGTGCAGCGTGAGCGCGACCGCCGCGACGCGCACGCGATCGAGGCCCGGCATGCGCGCGGCGAGCTCGCCAGCGTGGCGCTCGAGGAAGTGCGTATCGAGCTCGCCGGCGAGGAACGCCGGGTGCGCCAGGATCCTCGAGAGGTGCTCGCGGTTCGTGACGAGGCCCGGGATCCACAGTTCGTCGAGCGCACGCCGCAGGATCTGCGCGGCCTCACGGCGCGTGGGGGCACAGGAGATCAGCTTGCCGAGCATCGAGTCGTAGTGGATCCCGATCTCGGTACCCGCGGTGACGCCGACATCGGCGCGGATCGTCGACGGGATGTCCACGGCGTACAGCGTACCGGTGGTTGGCAAGTAGTCGCGCTCGGGATCCTCGGCGCACAGCCGGACCTCGATCGCGGCGCCACGCTGCGGAGGAGCTTCGGTGTAGCCAAGCGGCTCGCCGCGCGCGATGCGGATCTGCTCGCGCACGAGATCGAGGCCGGTCGTCAGCTCGGTGACCGGGTGCTCGACCTGGAGGCGCGTGTTGACCTCGAGGAAGTAGAAATTGCCTTGCTGATCCGCGATGAACTCGACAGTGCCGGCCCCGACGTAGCCCACGGCGGTGCCGAGCTCGACGGCGGCCTTGCCCATCGCGGCGCGCTTCGCCGCATCGAGCGCGACCGACGGCGCTTCCTCGATCACCTTCTGGTGCCGTCGCTGGATCGAGCACTCGCGCTCCCACAGGTGCACGACGTTGCCGTGCTGATCGCCGAGGATCTGGATCTCGATGTGGCGCGGCCGATCGACGTAGCGCTCGAGCAGCAGCGTGTCGTCACCGAACGCGGACTTCGCCTCGCCGCGCGCGCGATCGAGCGCCTCGGCCAGCTCGCCATCGGCGCGCACCACGCGCATGCCCTTGCCACCACCGCCCGCGCTCGCCTTGACGAGCAGCGGATAGCCGATGGTCTTCGCGGCCGCGATCATCGCGGCGTTGGACTGATCATCGCCCTCGTAGCCGGGAACCGTCGGCACGCCGGCCGCCTGCGCGATCCGCTTCGCCTGCTGCTTGCTGCCGAGCTTCGCGATCACCGGTGCCGGCGGACCGATGAACACGAGGCCCGCGTCGGCCACCGCCTCGGCGAATGCCGCGTTCTCCGACAAGAACCCGTAGCCGGGGTGGATCGCATTCGCACCGGTGACGCGCGCGGCGTCGAGCAGCGCGTTGATCACGAGGTAGCTCTCGCGCGCAGGCGCTGGACCGATGCGCACCGCTTCATCGGCGAACCGTACGAACGGCGCGTCGGCGTCGGCATCGGAGAACACGGCGACGGTCGCGATGCCCATCGCCTTGCACGTGCGCATCACACGCAGGGCGATCTCTCCGCGGTTCGCGATCAGGACCTTGTCGATGGCAGCCACGTGCCCCGACGCTACAACACTGGCGCCTACGCGTCCCGGCGTCTGCGCGCGATCGTGATGCCGAGGCCGAGCAGCAGCAGGCTGCCGACTGCGCCAAAGCCCATCGCCTTGACGCCCGTCGACTTCGCGGGCGTGGTCGGCGTCGGCGCGACAGGCGGTGCGGGCCGCTGCTTCTTGAGTCCGATCTCCCACAGGTCGCGGCCGACCATGCTGGCCACCGCGATCTTGCCGCGCGGCGCGAACGCCAGCTTCCCCGCAGCGATCGTCGGCTGGTAGTTGCCGTCGGGCGGACCGCCCCACACGCCGCGCTGCGGGTTCTTGCACTTGATCGCGCCGGTCCACCAGTGGCGCATCGCATAGCGTGCCTGGAAGAAGTTCTGCTGCGACGGGGCGGCACCGTACTCGATGCCCTGCTTCGTCCACTGCTCGCGACCGCCGGTCACCGGCTTCGCCTCGCGGAAGCGAAGATCATCCTTCATGTCGGTCTTGCCGTAGCGCGCGTGGAGCCGCGTCAACACGAAGTTGCCACCGGCGATCTGACCACCGATGACGTCGCCGCCGAGCGTGATCAGGTCGGGGTTCGAGATATCGGCGTCCGTGCACGGATCGCAGTGGTAGTTCGGCACCGCGGTCCACGCGTACTCGGTGACGACCGCACCCGGGTTCGCCTCGATCGTCTTGTCGAACAGCGCGGCGTAGAACTCGGCGAACCGGGTCTTCACGGCCGGCTTGACGTCGAAGTTGGTCGGGATGAACACGTTCTTGTAGTTCGCGACCTCGAACCGCTTGTCCGCGGAGATGATGTTGACGATCAGGTCCTGCTTGCCCGACGAGTTCGCCATGCCGAGGCGAATCGGCAGCGCGAAGTCCTCGCTATCGTAGTGGAAGCGCAGCGGCGACAACGCCGCGTGATTGCCCTCCATCGTGACCTTCTTCGGATCGACCTTCGCGACGAAGAACTTGCTGCCGGCTTCGACGTAGGGGCGCAGCAGCGGCTCCGCGCCGTCGGGGATCTTGTACTTGTTGTCCTTGAGCCAGGTCTCGAGTCCCGCGGCCTCCGTGGCCGAGAGGATCAGGATCTTGTACTCGCCGACATCGAACTTCGCCTCGATCTTCACCGTCGGCTTCTTCATGTCGCCCTCGATCTCGTCCGAGTCGAACGCCATGCTCTTCGCGCCGTAGGCCCGGCCCTCCCTCTCCCTCATCGGCCGCGGCACCGGGCATGGGTCCTCCTCCCAGTACTCGACCAGACGCGGCGAGCCGAGCGAGTCCGTGTTCGAGAACACGGTGCGCGGCAGCGTCTTGACCTCCGACTCCTTGAGGACGACCGGCACGGGAACGACCATCGCGAAGTCCTCGAGCGGACCCTTGTAGTCGTTCTGCATCGACAGCACGGTGCGTGTGCCCTCGCGCATCAGCACGACCTGCGTCGCGTCGTTCGACAGCTTCGCGCCCGATCCGCTGACGTAGAAGCCGCAGAACGCGTGCGCAGCTCCACCGACCGCCGCGACGTACGCGGCGGCCCCGAGACAGACCCCTAGCTTGTTCATCCCGGGTAGGAACGCCCGAACCGGGGCTGCGGTCTACGTCAGCGGCCAGCGGATCGCGGCGCCGGCGCGGGCGACCGTACCGAGTGGTTCGCGTGCCGAGGCGTAGGCCGCGTCGGCCGACGCGCTCATCTCGGCGAGATCATCGGCATCGACGCCGAGGCCGTGGCGAGCGCGCTCGAGGATGGTCGCGCAGCGCTCGAGGCCCTCGACGTTGACGCGGGCCGCGAACTCGCGCGGGGCCTCCGACGAGGACGCGCGCCAGCCGGCATCGCGGAGACCGACCAGCGCGAGCTGCCACGAGTTCGAGATCCGCTGATCGACCGTCTCGGTCCAGTACGGCCTGCGAAGGTGGCGCAGCGTGACCATGCGGCGCAGCGGACGCAGCACCAGTGCGACGAGCTGCAACGCAAACCCGCAGCACACGAGCACCAGCAGCCAGCGCAGGATCCCGCTACCGAGACCTTCGCTCGAGTGCGATGGCGCGATCGTCGTCGCCGGCTTGTGATTCGCGATCGGCGACGAAGGCGGCTGCGGTGCCGATGCGATCGGCGGCGACGGTGCGGGCGGAGGCGGGTTCGCGACCGGCGGCGCGGGCGGTTGGATCGCCGCGGGCGGCACCGGCGGCGGCGGCACAGCCGATGACGGCGCGCTCGGCGTGTGCGTCGTGCTCGGCGTGTACGTGGTGCTCGGCGCGTATCCCGTGCTCGGCGTGTACGCCGTGCTCGGTGTGTACGTCGTCGTGCCTCCTGCCTGCGCCGGGTACGTGCCGCCCTGCGACGGGTACGACGTTCCGCCCGCTGGTGCGGTGTCGCCGGTGCGCGTCCACGTGGTGGTGCCCGCTGCGTCGACCGTCCGGATCCAACCGGGCGTGTCGTAGTACGTACCCGCCGGGATGGTCCCGGTGACCTCGACCGCGCCGCTCGGCACGTAGTCCTGGGTCGGCGTCGTGTAGTTGCCGCCGTAGCCGGAGGCGTACTCGCTGCTGCCGTCGCAGACCTGGCAATCGATGCCCGGGCGATGCTGATCCGGATCGGCCACGTCGTGACCGAGGCCGACGTCGAGGTACTCCTTCACGCGCAGCCGCTTGGTCTCGGTCTGTTCCACCGGGCAACACGGCAGCCCCGCGTGCTGCGGCCCTTCGAAGATCACCGGAGCGCCATCGCTCATCTCGGTCTGCCACAGCTTCGGCGCGAGCCACGCGGTCATCGCGAATGCGCCGGCACCGACGAGCAGCATCCACGAGGCACGCGCGATCTGGCCACCCGGATGCTCCTTGAGAATCGTCGCCGCCTTCGGGCGCGCAAGCGGCTGGAACGCGACCGTGCGCCACAGCTGGACCCGCCGCGCCTCGCGTGCGCGCAGGAACACCACGAACAACAGCGCGAGTGCGCCGAGCAGGATCACGCCCGTGCGATCGGGGAGCGACGCGGCGCCCGTGCGATCGAGGATCGTGAGCATCCAGATCATCGTCGGGAACCAGAACGCGGCGAGGGAGCCGCGATCGCCGAGGCTCCAGTACGCACACAGCCCCGCCGCGACGAACACCTTCGCGAACAGACCACCCGCGACATCGGGCGGGATGATCGCGACGAACCAGCCCGCCGCCAGCAGGAGGATCACGAACGACCCACCCCACCGGACGTCGCGGATCGCGAGCAGGTGCCCGATGCCGGTACCGGTGAGCATGCCGAGCCAGATGCCCTGGAGCGCATGCGCATCCTCGAGCCGGTTGAACGTGAACAGCGCGAGACCGCCGACCAGCATCAGCCAGTAGACGAGCAGCACGCCTGCGGAGAGATGGAGGCGCTTCACGGGATCACCGCCAGCGCGATGCCTTCGCCGCTCGGCCGTGCGATGTGATGACCGGCGTAGCTGCGCCAGTCCGTCCAGCACGCGACCTGGCTGAACACGTTGCGGTCCTGCCATTGCCGCTCGAGACGCTGCGCCTCGCGTTTGCGTCGGCTGGCCCGGTTCTCGGGACTTCCCGACGGGTACAGGTGCGTCAGCCCGCTATCGCTGCGCACGAGATCCTCGGGCTGCGTCCACGCAGATTCGGGGACGATCACCCACCCGACCGAGTCGGCGTGGTGAATCCGGCGCGGGCGCGCCGAGATCACGATGCAGCGGGCCTTCGTACGCCCGATCAACTGATCCAGCCCCACCGAGGACTGCCACGCCACCCTTGCACCGAGGCGCTGGTCGTCGCGCTGCGCGCGCATGCGTAGCTTGCGCTCGACGGAGCGAAACGTTCCATCGTGCGGCAGTGCGGTGACGAGCGTGACCCGCGTGCCCTGATCGGCGAGAGCGCGGCCAACACCGATCCACACGCGCACGAGCGCATCGAGAAGGTCATCGGGCGCGCGCGTGGTCAGCGAGTCGACCGCGAGCAGATCGTTGTCGAGGATGACGCGCACGAACGGCGCCGCGGGCGGTAGTTCGTCGGGGAGCCGGACCACGAGCTGCTCCTGCTGAGCCGAGCGGACCCAGTGGATCCGGCGCGTGTCGTCGCCCGGGACGTAGTTGCGGATCTTGAACGTGCCCTCGGTGGGGAGCTGGTTCGCCTGGCGCGAGCTGGCGTCGTCGCCGCCGAGATCGAGCAGGCACTTCGCTCCCTCGACGACACGTGTGCGCGGCATCACCGTGAACGTGGTCTCGCCGCGCATCACGTTCGGTGTCCGCGTGAGGCCGAGGACATCGCCGAGCCACATGCGGAGCGGCGGAGCGTGGTGCTCGCCGCGCATCGCCGGGCCGAGATCGCTCTCGAGCTTGAGACACGCGCGCGAGCCCTCCGCACCGACGGTGTAGCGCGTGATCGCGCCGTGTCGCATCGCCTGACCGGTCGCGAACAGGCGCGTGCCGATCGGGATGCTCACGCCATCGAGCTGGACTTCCTCGCGCAGCTCGTCGCCTTCGATCGAGATCTCCGGAATCACCGTGCGCTTGACCTTTGCGGTCCGCCATCGGTCCAGGCCGCCCGCCGCGATCGCGGTCCACGCCACGATCACGAACACCGTGCCGAACCCGAGGATGCCGATCACGCTGAGGCTCGCCCAGCCGGTCGCGCGCGATGCGAGCAGCGCGGCGGACGACAGCCACATCACGGCCGAGCCGCTCGAGGTCAGCACGTCGACGTGCTCCCAGTGCGACGTGGTGTACGGCCCGCGATGCTCGAGGCCCTCGACGTAGCGCATGACCAGCGTGCCGATCATGAAGATCCACATCATCACCAGCACCGGCGCTACCGTGTGAAGGAGCGGCTCGCGGTCGGCTCGCACCGCGAGCATGGCGGCGAGTGCCGGTGGCACGACCAGCGTCGAGATCCGCAGCAGACGCGACGCCATGACTAGCGCGCTCCCGTGACCGCGACGGCACGCAGCCGTTCGCGCACCGTGGCCGCATCCGTCCACAGCCGGTGGCGAAGCACGTCGGGGGCGACGTGGAGCAAGTCCTCCATGGTCACGAACTCGCGCCCGGAGAGCATCGCCTTTGACTGCGCGGCGCGCACCCAGGACAGCGTCGCGCGCGGGCTGATCGACTGGCCATCTTCGGCGCCCTTGCGCAGCCGGTGGATGTACTCGACCGCCGTGCGCTTGAGCTCCGGCGTGACGTGGATCTGCGGCACGGTCTCGCGCCACTCGATGAACGCGGCCCGCGAGATCACCGGCGTCAGCGCCGCGAGGGGTGACGTCGCGCCGAGGTGGTAGTCGAGGACCTTCACCTCGTCGTCGGCGGTGGGATAGCCGATGTCGAGCATCACCATGAAGCGATCGATCTGCGCGGCCGGCAGCTCGTACGTGCCCTGGTGGTCGATCGGGTTCATCGTCGCGAGCACCTGGAACGGCTCTTCGAGCCGGTGCGTCACGCCATCGACCGTGCAGCAGCGCTCCTCCATCACCTCGAGCAGTGCCGACTGCGTCTTCGGCGTGGCGCGGTTGATCTCGTCGGCGAGGAGGACGTGCGTGAAGATCGGCCCGGGACGGAAGTAGAACTGCTTGTCGCGCGGGTCGAAGATGTTCGCACCGGTGACATCCATCGGCAGGAGATCGGGCGTGAACTGGATGCGTCCGAACCGGGTCTCGATCACCGCGGCGATCGCCTTGCACAGCTGCGTCTTGCCGACGCCGGGCACGTCGACCAGCAGCACGTGGCCCTTCGCCGCCATCGCCGTCAGCACGCGCTCGATCACGTCGCGCTTGCCGATGATCACCTGCTCCACGGCATCGACCACGCGAATGAACTCCTCACGGATCCGTTCGACGCGCACGCGCAGCGGTGTGCGCTGAGTCGGCACGGCCTCGGGAACTTCGACCTCGCGATACGGACCGTTGCTGATCTCGACCATGTCGTCCTCCTTCGGAGCACTACCAATCTGATGTCGCGGGAGCTGCCCGACGAGCCAGCGCACCATCGGCGACCCCGTGCGCTTCTCGGCCGGAGCGGGAGCTTCCGCATGCCATAAGCCGGCGTAGGCATCGGCGAGCCGGCGCGCGATCGGCTCGTCGCCGGCGAGCACGTAGAGCAGCTCGAGCAGCCCGGCGCGCATCGACTCCGGGATCAACGGCGCGAGCGTCTCGGGGGTCTCGCCCGTCGCATCGGTCTCGACCAGCGCCGGTCGCCCGAGCGCCGACAGGCCGGCGTTGGCGCGCGCGATCCCATCCTCGCTGGGTTGCCCGCATGCGCAGAGCACCCCCGCGACGACCGATCCTACGCGGCGAACATCCGGATCCTGGGCCACCGGTTTCCTACAAACCAAGCGTGAAACCAATTCCCGGCTTCGCAACAACTAATGACGAAAGACGCCCCAGCTCGTCGTGCCCTCGAACGCCCTGGAATAAGCCGCCGACAACGCAATCGCGACCACCGTGCGGGTGTCCCGCGGGTCGATGATCCCGTCATCCCACATCCGCGCCGTCGCGAAGTAGGGATCGGACTCCTTGTCGATCATCGCCTCGGTCATGGCTTTCATGACATTGAGCTTCTGTTCGTCGACCGTCTCGCCGCGCTTTGCCGCCGCGTCGCGCTGGATGATGTCCAGCACTCCCGCGAGCTGCTTGCCCCCCATCACGGCGATGCGGTGGTTGGGCCACGTGAACAGGAAGCGCGGCGCGTAGGCCCGGCCACTCATGGCGTAGTTGCCGGCGCCGTAGCTCGCGCCGGTCATGATCGTGATCGCGGGGACCTTCGAGTTCGAGACGGCGTTGATGAGCTTCGCGCCGTGCTTGATGATGCCTTCCTGCTCGACCTTCTTGCCGACCATGAAGCCGGTGATGTTCTGCAGGAACAGGAGCGGCACGTCGGACTGGTTGCAAAGCTCGATGAACTGCGCGCCCTTCTGCGAGCTCTCCGAGAGCAGCACGCCGTTGTTCGCGAGGATGCCGACGGGAAAGCCATGAAGGTGTGCCCAGCCACATACGAGCGTCGAGCCGTAGAGCGGCTTGAACTCGGAGAACCGCGAGCCATCGACGATGCGCGCGATCACCTCGCGCTGATCGAACGGCACCTTCACATCGGGGGACGCGATGCCGAGCAGATCCTCGGCGGGATAGCGCGGCTCCTCGATCGGGCGCGGGAGCGGATGCGCGCCCTTGCGCCAGTTGAGGTGCGCCACGATCTCGCGGCCGAGCCGGATCGCGTCGCGCTCGTCGCGCGCCAGGTAGTCCGACACGCCGGAGATCCGCGAGTGCATCTCCGCTCCGCCGAGCTCCTCGTGGTCGGTGTCCTCGCCGGTCGCCATCTTCACCAGCGGCGGGCCCGCGAGATAGACCTGCGCCTGCTTCTCCACCATCACGACGTAGTCGCTCATCCCGGGGATGTACGCGCCGCCGGCGGTGGAGCTGCCGAACACGAGACAGATGGTGGGGATCTTCTGCTCCGAGCGCCGCGTCAGATCGCGAAACCCGCGCCCGCCCGGGACGAAGATCTTCGACTGATTCGGCAGATCGGCACCC
The DNA here is from genome assembly GCA_038206055.1 of Haliangiales bacterium. Taxonomy (GTDB): domain Bacteria; phylum Myxococcota_A; class Polyangia; order Haliangiales; family Haliangiaceae; genus JABFXX01. The sequence goes on along the minus strand of JBBRBG010000057.1, from coordinate 28,643 downwards.
GCGCTCTCGATCATCGAGATCGCCGGCAGCCGGTTGTGCTCGGCGATGTCGCTGAGCCGCCCGCTCTTCCACGCACTCATCTCACTGATCGCGCCGCCCTTCACGGTCGACTCGCTCGCCGTGATCAGGCACTCCACGCCCGAGACCTTGCCGATGCCTCCGATCAGCGACGCACCCGGCATGTGGCCCGGCACGTCCTTGCCGGCGAGCGCGCACAGCTCGAGGAAGTACGAGTCGCGATCGAGGATCATCTCGACGCGCTCGCGCGGGAGCAGCTTGCCCGCCGCCTTGTGCCGGTTCGTGTACTTCTCGCCGCCGCCCTGCGTGGCAGAGGCGAGCGCGGCCGACAGCTTCTCGACGGCGGCGCGATTGGTGGAGTCGTTCCCGCGGAACTCCTCGGTCCTGCGATCCACCTTCGACTGAATCACCGGATAGGACTGTTCGGCGCCTGACACGCGGCGAATGTACTAGATTGCCGTGGATGGCGAACCACATCGAGGAAGCGAAGTCGGGCCGCGCGAGCTGCAGGACGTGCAAGAAGACGATCGACAAGGGCGCACTCCGCCTCGGCGTCGAAGCAGCGAACGCGTTCGGCGACACGCCGAGCATGCAGTGGCACCACGTTCTGTGCGCCGCTCAGAAGCTGCCCGCCGAGCTGAAGGAGGCGCTGGCCGCGTACCCGGGCGACGTGCCGAACAAGGCCGAGCTCGAGACCGTGATGGCGGAGGCCTACGCGAAGGGCAACGCGAAGCCGGGCGGCATGCCGTACGCCGACCGCGCACCCACGGGCCGCGCGAAGTGCATGCAGTGCCACGAGCCGATCGCGAAGGACTCGTTCCGCGTCGCCGTGGAGCGCGAGATCGAGGTCGGCGCCTCGGTGCAGTCGGGCGCCGGGTACTTGCACCCAGCGTGCGTCGTCGCCTACCTCGAGACCAAGGAAGGTGACAAGGACGAGACGGTCCTGCAGCTCACCAACAACTCGCGGCTGGCGGCGCCCGACCTCGCCGCCGTGATCGCCGAGATCGGCTGAAAACTGGCCCGGCCCCGGGCGCGCGCGGGAACATCGGTGCGTGCGTCCTCTGGTGATCCTCGCGCTGTTCGCTGGCTCCGCCTCCGCGGACACGCATGTCATGGAGCGCGGCGAGACGCTCGAGCACGTCGCCCGGTTCTACGGCTGCTCGACCGAGGCGCTGATGAAGGCGAACAACGTCAAGACCACGCTGGTCAGGGCGGGCGTCGTCGTGCGGATTCCCACGGGCAACGTGAAGGCGCGTGCGAGGCAGCGGGCGACGAGCCCCGAGGCGAAGGCCGAGGCTGCGCTGGCGGTGATCGATGGTGCGAGCGTGGTCAAGACGGCGCGCGCCGCGGATGTGATCGAGCCGGCCGAGGAGACCGATGGCCCGACCGAGAGCGTCGGCCAGCCGTGGAACGGCAAGCTGGTCAACGGCGAGCGCATGCCGCGCGGCGAGGGCTACCAGCTCCGCAGGCCGCAGCGGGCGTTCGGCGCGAGCCACGTCGTCGAGCATCTGCAGCACGCCATCGGCGAGGTCCGGGCGCTGTATCCGGATGTCCACACGCTCGCGATCGGCGATCTCTCGCAGCGCGGCGGCGGCAAGATCGGCGATCACCTTTCGCACCAATCGGGCCTCGACGTCGATGTCGGCTTCTACTTCACGCGTGTGCCCGACGGCTATCCGGATGCGTTCGTCGCGGCGAACAGCGAGCTCGACCTTCAGGCGACGTGGGCGCTGCTCACCTCGTTCATCCGGACCTCGGACCTCGAGACCGGCGTGCAGATGATCTTCCTCGACTACGACGTGCAGGCCCGCCTCTACAAGTTCGCGAAGCAGCGCGGCACGCCCGACGAGGAACTCGCGGCGATCTTCCAGTACCCGCGAGGCAAGGACACGCTCGCCGGCATCGTCCGGCACTGGCCGCGCCACGCCGACCACCTGCACGTGCGGTTCAAGCCGGCGCGCTAGCGGTCTCGGTCGTCGGCAGCTCGAGCACGAAGATGCAGCCGTGGTTCGGGACGTTCTGGACCCGCAGCGTTCCGCCGTGCGCGTCGACGGCCTGCCGCGCGATCGCGAGCCCGAGACCAAATCCCGAGCTGCCTTTGTTCCCGAGCTGAACGAACGGCGAGAACACCTTCTCGAGGTCGTCGGACGGCAAGCCGCCGCATCCGTCCTCGATCTCGATCGAGGCGCGCGTGCCGACCATCTTGCCGCGCAGCGTGACCTTCCCCGCCAGATGCGTGAACTTGATCGCGTTGCGCACGAGGTTCGACAGGGCGGACCGCACGAGCCGCACATCGACGAGGAGCTCCGGATCGCCTTCGAGCTGGACCTCGACCCGGATCTGCTTCTCGTCGGCATTCACCGCGACCGCGGCCACCGTCTCCTCGAGCAGCGCGCGCGCCTTCACGGGCTCGCAGTTGATGTCGACGCCCGAGCCGATGCGCGCGAGCCGGAGCGAGTGGTCGATCATCTCGTGCATCGAGCGCAGCCCGCGATCGAGTGCGGCGACGGTGCGATCGTTGATCGGAAGTGCACCGCGGCTCTCGAGCGAGGTGAGCGCGAGAATCGCGGAGGACAGAGGATTCCGAAGCTCGTGCGCAACAAACGCGAAGTGCTCCGTGGCCTGGCGCTGCATCTCGGCATCGCGTTGCCGGCTGTACTCGGAGACGGCGCCCGCGATGCCGTTGATCACGCAGTCGAAGATGACCTGGAGATCACGGGCTGAGAGCTCGACGCCAGCGCTGCTCACGACATGCACGATCGCGGTGCGCATCGCACCGTATTCGCGGACCACCGCATCGAGGCTGAAGCCGAGCGCGAGGCGCTGGCTGCCGTGCTCCTCGGCGGCGGTCTCCTGATCCTCGACGGCCTCCGCGTGGCGCAGGCTCGCGATCACATTCCTCAGGAAGTCCGGAAGGTGGTCGACCAGCTCGATGCGTGGCATCGCCTCGGGGTGAAGCGTGCCGCGGACTTCGTCCAGCCAGAATTCCATCACCTCGGATTGACGCGCCGCGAGCACCTCGCTCAGGTGAACCATGGGTCGGCATAGCACACTAGCGTCGGCCAGCCGAGGTCCCGGCCCGCGAGGTTTTCCTAGTATCCCTCGGTCTTCGCGATGACCTCGTTCATGATCTCCCGCGTGCCGCCGCCGATCGGATACAGGCGCGCATCGCGATACAGTCGCTCGACGAGCGTCTCGCGCATGTAGCCGTAGCCGCCGTGGATCTGCACGGCCTGATCGCACACGAAGCTGCACATATCGGTCGCCGTGTTCTTCGCCATCGCCGCGAGCCCCGCGGACTTCAGATCTCCGCCGGGCGCGAGCACGCGCTGAACGCATTCTCCGGTCAGCGCGCGCGCCGCCGCGAGGCGTGTGGCCATGTCGGCCAGCTTGTGCCGCGTGACCTGGAAGCCGGTGAGCGCCTTGCCGAACGCGTGACGCTCTCGGGCGTACGCCACCGCTTCGCGATACGCGAGCTCCGCGATCGCGACGCACTGACCCGCGAGCATCAACCGCTCGCTCGCGAAGTTCATCATGATCATCGGGAACGCCCCGTTCTCCACACCGATCCGGTTCGTGACTGGAACGCGGCACTCGTCGAAGTGAAGCTCCGCGGTGTCGCTCGCCCACCACCCGGTCTTCTTCAACTTCTTCGACACCGTGAAGCCCGGCGTGCCCGATTCGATCACGAGCAGCGACACACCGCCGTGCCCCGGACCGCCGGTGCGCACCGCGGTGGTGATGAAGTGGGCGCGGGTCCCCGAGGTGATGAAGGTCTTCGCGCCGCTCACGATGTAGTGATCGCCATCGCGCACGGCCTTCGTCGCGAGCGAGGCGACATCGCTACCTCCGCCCGGCTCCGTGATCGCGAGCGCGGAGATCTTGCCGTCCTTCAAGCACGGCGTGACGAACGCACGCTGCTGCTCGGGCGTTCCGAACCGGATGATCGGCGGTAGCGCGATGCCGTGGCTGCCGAGTCCGACGAGCGTTCCCACCGAGCGCCCGGCGAGCAACATCTCTTCGCTCCCGGCGAGCACGTGGCCGAGGTCGCCGCCCTGCCCACCCACGGCTTCCGGGTAGCCGAGCCCGACCACACCAGCCGCGCATGCGGTGCGATACAGCTCGATCGGAAACTCCTCGTCCTCCTCCCACTCCGCGCTGTGGGGAGCGATGTGGGTCTGCGCGAAGCGGCGGGCGCTCGCACGAATGGCGGCGTGGTCCTCGGTCTCGAACAGGTAGGGCATGCAGGCGCGAGGATACGCATAAGTGATACGAAGGAGCATGTCGTCCGCTCCGGCTATTCCGGCTCGCCTGCGTCGTTCGCGTTACATCTCGTGGTTCGGCCACATGGGCGCCGTGTACCTGTTCCACGACCTCTACGGGTACTTGATGGAGATGAGCCCCGACATCGCCGAGATGATCGAGAGCTTCGATGGTGGCGTCGATACCCAGGAGACGATCGCCTACTACCAGGGCAAGTTCGGCGACGCGGATCCGGGGCAGTTCGTCGACACGCTCGTGGGTCACGCGGTGCTCGTCGATCCGGCCGAGGACGAGGTCGAGGGCATCTGGGCGATGGTGCCGATCCACGGCAAGTGGAACGTGTGGAGCCGCAAGGACGATCGGCTGACGTTCTGGACCGCTTGGGGCGAGAGTCCCGTGCAGCAGATCCTTCTCGATGCCGCCGAGACCGCGATCTGGGACGCGTTCGACGGCACGAAGCGCCTGATCGAGCTCCGTCATCATCACGACAACGCGACGATCGCGTCGCTCGTGCGCAAGCTGACGCACTCCGACGTGCAGGCGCTCAAGCTCTCGGTGATGCCGTGGTCGGTGTACGCGAAGCGCCCGGCGATGGCTCCCCCTTATCTGATCTCGACGATGCCCTATCCGCGATGGAAACCCGGCACGCGCGCGCCCGGCTCCCGCGAGGCCGCCGCCGGCGATCCGCGCGCGAGCATGAACTTCATCTCGCCGACCGAGTACTACAAGGAGGACGTTACCGACGCCGACGCGCAGTTCGATCATCAGGAGACCACGCTCTCGCACCTGTTGCGCGTGCCGCACCCGGCGCTCGGCGGCAAGACCTACGGGCAGAAGCTCACCGAGGTCCTCGTCGCGCGCGGCAAGGTGCCCGAGGGCAAGGTGCGCGTGCTGGAGATCGGCGCAGGCCTCGGCTACGTGGCGCGCGACATGATCGCGGCGCTCGCCGCTTCGGGGCGCACCGTCGAGTACACGATCGTCGAGCTCGCGCCTGCGCTTGCGAAGGCGCAGCAGGAGCGAATCGGTGCGAAGGCGGCGACCTGGGTGATGGGCGACGTGCTCGCGCTCGAGCTTCCCGCAGCGAGCTTCGATCTGATCCTGTCGAACGAGATGGCCGGCGACCTGCCGGCGCTCCAGCTCACGCGCCACGACATCGGCCTCGAGCCGGATCAAGGCATCGTCGATCGCGAGAAGCTCGCCGCGTACTCGAAGCTCGCCGCCGATCGCGAGGTCAACCTGAACGACGCGCCGGACCCGATGTACTTGATGACCGGCGCGTTCGAGCTGATCGAGCGGATCGGAACGTGGCTCGCGCCCGGCGGGAACGCGGTCGTCACCGAGTTCGGCGATCAGTCCGCGTGGCCCAAGCTGTCGACGCACCTCGACCACCCCGAGTTCTCGACGCACTTCGGCCAGCTCCACCAGCTCGCGAAGGCGGGCGGCCTCGAGGCGACCATCGAGTTCGTGATCGATCTGCTCGACTTCGATCGCGATCAGAAGGGCCTCGCCACGACGCGCAGCCACTTCCGGGCGCTGCGCGCTCTCGCGGCCGCCGTCGATCTCGACCTTCCGAAGATCGGCTACACGCCGGAGATGCTCGCGCAGACCGTCGGCGACAAGCTCGACCTCGCGCGAATCGGCGAGCTCCGCTGGGACCGCATCGAGGATCGACTGATGGGCCTCGTGCCGCACGAGTTCAAGGCACTGCTCCTTCATCGCCCCGCGTAGCGATCAGAGATCGAACGCGAGGCCGCCGACGATCCCGCCGCCGTGAACCGGGGCCCCGACGAACGGCTTGAGCCGATCGATCAAGCCCGGCTTGCGCCCGGTGCGCTCGCGCAGCTCGCGATAGCGCCTGTTCTGGCGCGGCGGGCCGACCCACCCGTCGATGCCGTCCCAGATCTTGAGGCCGCCGAACAGGATCAAGCCGCCGATGAGGACGTAAGGCTGGAAGTCGCTCTTGCCGCGGTGGTCCGAGTTCAGCGCCATGTCGATGCCTGCATATCCGACCGCCAGCAGCGAGCCGCCCTCGCCGAGGGTGAAGATCCAGCCGGTGTAGCGCCAGCGATGCTGCACCGCCTGACCGATGCCGAAGCCGATCGTGCTCGCGAGAACCCCGCCGGTGATCCACCGGCCGACGCCGATCTCTCCGCTCGCGAGGACGTCGGCTTCCTCGTCAGTGAGTGTCGGCTGTGCGTCCACGCTTCCGACCGCGAACATCACCACGAACAAGGCGCTGAACCACCGCATTTACAGACGATACAGCAAGCGCAAGGGGAGGCGATGCAGCGGCTGGACGATGCACCTCCATGCGCTGAGGCGTGTTAGCGTCCGAGGTCGATGGCGAAGCTTCTCGAGTACAACGCAACTCTGATCGAGCGCGTCGATGTTACCGACGCGCTCACGTTGTTTCGGGTCCAGCCCGATCACCCGCCGGCCGAGAAGCCGTGGTTCACCCCCGGCCAGTACTGCGTGCTCGGCGCGAACAACGCCGAGAAGCCAGAGCTCGGCTCGGTGCGGAGGTCGATGTCGATCGCCTCTGCGCCCGAGGATGACGGCCCGGTGGAGTTCTACGTGCGCTTCGTCTCGAAGCCCGAGTCCGAGAATCCGTTGACGCACCTGTTGTGGAAGCTCAAGGCCGGCGATCGCATGTACATGCGCCCCGTGGCCGCGGGCGTGTTCACCATCAAGGACACCGTTGGCCTCGCCGACTCGCGGATCAAGGTCATGGTCGCCGCCGGCACCGGTTCCGCGCCGTTCGTCAGCATGGTGCGCAGCGAGCTGCGGCGGAATCCGAACGCGGATCTTTCGAAGTACGTGCTGCTCCACGGGGCGTCCTATCCCGCCGACCTCGGTTACCGCGACGAGCTGATGAAGTACGTCGAGGCCAACGGCCTCAAGTACTACGGCACCGTGTCCCGTCCGAAGGAAGCGCCCCACTGGAAGGGCGACACGGGCCGGGTCGAGGCGTACTTCGAGGGCGCGCGGCTCGACGATCTCGAGCACCGGCTCGGGCTGCCCAAGGGCGGCTTCACGCCACAGAACGTCCTGATCTACATCTGCGGTCTCACCGGGACGATCACCGGCACGATCCTCCCGTTGATCGATCGCGCGTTCATCCCCGACTTCAAACGCATCCGCGAGGCCCTCGGCGTCCCCGCCGAAGCCAAGGACAGCGTGTTCTACGAGCAGTACGACACCGAGCCCGTGGTCAACATCAAGGATCCGGCCGTCGTCGAACCTCTCAAGGTGCGCATGCAGGCCGCGCTCGCGAAGCTGCCATGACCGCGTTCGTGCTCGGTGCGACGGGTTTCGTCGGTCGCGAGGTCGTCCGTCAGCTGTGTGTCCGCGGGGCCCGACCGTACGCCCACGTGCGGCCCGATTCGGGCAAGCTCGCCGACTGGCAGAAGTCGTTCGGCGAGCTGGGCGCCACCGTCGACACCACCGCGTGGGACGCCGCGGCGATGGCGGCGCGGTTCCGCGAGCTGTTCGCGCGCGGCGCAGGTCAGGTCTACATCTGCATCGGCACCACGCGCGGCAAGGCGAAGGCCGACGCGATCGACGGCAACATCTACGAGAAGGTCGACCTCGGCCTCACGCAGATCGCGGTCGATGCGGTCAAGGCGAGCGAGAGCCGACCGCGTCTCGTCTATCTCTCGAGCGTCGGTGCCAAGGCCACGGCGAGCTCCGCGTACCTCGCTGCTCGCGGCAAGGCTGAGGACGTCGTGATGGCCTCGGGCCTGCCCTGGGTGATCGCGCGTCCTTCGATCATCACCGGCGAGCGCGACGAGAGCCGGATCGGCGAGTCGACCGCCGCGGTGCTCGGCGATGGGCTCCTCGCGGTCGCCGGCGTGTTCGGCGGCAAGAAGCTGCGCGACCGCTTCCGCTCGACCACCGGGGACGTGCTGGCGTCCGCGCTGATCCGCATCGGCGAGGCGCCCGAATCCGACAAGATCGTCGACGGCGCGGACCTCCGCTAGCGATTCCACGTAACGCGCAGGGCTCGACCGACACCCAAGCGGCATGTCTCCCGGCAAGACGGTCGAAGTGTTCTACGACGGCGATTGCCCGCTGTGCATGCGCGAGATCCGTATGCTCCAGCGCAAGGATCGCGACGCGAAGATCCAGTTCACCGACATTGCGGCACCTGACTTCGACGCGAGCCACTATGGCCGGACCCACGCCTCGTTCATGGAGCGGATCCACGGTCGGCTCGCGGATGGCACGTGGATCGAGGGCGTGGAGGTGTTCCGGCAGCTCTACGCCGCCATCGGATTTCGCGTGCTGGTCGCCATGTCGCGGCTACCCGGCATCTCGCACCTGTTGCGCCTCTGCTACAGGCTGTTCGCGGCGAATCGTCTACGCCTGACCGGACGCTGCGCCCCCGACGGCACGTGCGCCGTGCCTCGCAACAACTAGACCAATCGGAACGCGAACCGAACGCCCGGCGGATCGGTGGGCCCGAGTACGAGCTCGACGGTAGCGGTGTCCGCGTCGATGGCGCGCGCGAGGCGACCGATCTTGTCGACGCCGTTGCCGCGTGGGTAGAAGCCGCCGAGCATGCTCTGGATCGGCTGCCACTCGACGCGATCCCACGCGATGGTGAGAGCCGGCTCGACCGCGTTGTCGCGCGAGCGGACCGACGCACGAATCGGCATCCCGCGCGCGAGCGACCGGTGGAGGCCACCGGCGATCTTGCGCTGCGCCTCGGAGACGCCGAGGCTCTCGGCCACGCGGTCGATCCAGACGGCGGTCGCATCGCGCTCGGCGTCGTCGGTGTTCCCGTGCTCGAGCACGTAGGTCCACAGCGTGCCGTCCCAGGCGACGGCGGCGAGCTCGCCGAGCGCGGCGAACAGCTCCGGCGCACCGGGCGGCAGCGCGGCTTCGTCGGAGCGCGCGGTGATTGCGGTCGCCGAGACCTCGAGATCGAGCTCGTCACCGGGAAGGGCGTCCAGCCAGGATCCGCACATCGCGAGGGCGGTGGCGCGAGCGACGTGGGTCGAGACCGATAACGCATCGAAGCCGTGCGGCACGGTGATCACGAGATTGCGGGCGAGGTCATCTGCCAGCGGCGCGAGGCGCGGCATCAGCGCCGAGGTCTTGATGCCGAGCAGGCTGCCGACGCGCACGATCTCTGGAGTCACGGTGCGCGCATCCTAGTCGAACCGAGGCCACGGCGGCACCTCGATGACGACCACCTTCGCGTCCGCGGCGATCGAAGCGCAGCGGACCTCGATCCGCTTCTGCTGCTGCGTGATCGCCTTCACGAAGCCCGGATCCGCGACGTCGGTCGGCAAGCCGATCGCGCACGCGCTCGCGGCACCGTCGGGCACACCCATGCCGATGACCACGAGATCGCCGGGCTTGCCGTCCACGCCGGCCGCCTTGACGTCCGCGTCGAACGGTCGCGCGAGCCGGGAATTGAAGCCGCCGAGCGAGCCGAATTGATCGATCAGATCCTGCGCGGTCAGCTTCGCCGGGTGCTCGCCGGGCATGATGATCACCTGCGCGTTGCCCGGGGCGACGCCCACGGTGCTGCGGACGAGCACGCTGACGGTGTGCCGCGAGGTCGGCACCGCGAGCATGATCCCGTCGACGACCGGCGCATCGATCACGCGCTTCACGACGGTCAGGTTCGAGCCACTGATCTCCTGCACGACAACCTCGAGATCGACCTCGCCGCGCGGTGCGCCGTCGAGCGAGAACGATCCATCGGGCAGGACCGGCGTGACGGTGGCGTAGCGCAGCTCGCGCGGATCGGCGTGGCGGACCACCGCGACCACCGCCTTCGACGCCGGAACCTCGTGAAGATCGACGTGTCCCGTCAACCGGCTTGTCGGCGCGATCACGAGGCGCACCGAGGGCGCCACGGCGACCGGCGGCGTGCGGCGATCACCGAGCTGCGCGACCACGAGGCCCTCGGGGACCACGTCCGCCATCACGAAGGTCCCATCGGCCTTCGTGGTTGCCCAGCGCAGCGAGCCAGGCTCCTGCACGAACGGCATCACGATCGAGACGCCATCGCCGGAGAGATCCTTGCCCGCGACGACCATGGCGCCTGCGACCGGCTCGCCGCGCTCGTCGACGACGGTGCCGGAGAGCGAGATCGCGCCCACGATCGGACGCGCCTGGCGCATTGCGTCGAACCGCTGATGTGCCTCCACGACCTTGCCTCCCGACCACAACAACGCGGCGTCGAGGAACGCGAGCGTGCGCATCGCCGGATGCGTGGGCCCGAGCTCGGCGGTCGCGACCGCGCGCATCCGGGTGACCAGGCTCGCGATCGCGACCAGGTCCGCCGCGCTGGCGCGGCCTTGCCGCACGTAGATCACGGTCTGCGCGGCACCGATCTCCGCCGAGATCCGCCCGCGCTTCGCGAAGCCTGCTGCGGCCGCTTCGCCGTCCTTGATCGCGTCGTCGATGCGATCGCTTCGCGAGTCGAGGTGCAGGCGGAACAGCGCGAGCTGCCCGTCGAGATCGGCCTGGGCCACGCGCTGCACCGCGACCTGTGCGCGCGCGAGGCGGCTCGCGAACGCCACGCCGACGTACTCCGTGCGCAGCGTGCGCCCGACGGCTCCGACCGCGAGCTCGGCGCGGATCCGGTCATCGCCGCAGCTTTCGGCCGCCTGCTCGGCGAGCTCCTGCGCGCGCTCGCGAACAGGCGCCTGCTTCGCGACGTCGGACAGGTATGCCTGCGCCAGCGCCTCGGCGCACGGATCGCCCGTGATCCGCTCGGCAAGCGCCGCTACCTTCTTCGGATCGACCGCCTCGTCGAGCGCCTCGTCGCGCAGCCGGGTCGCGACCACCTCCTGGAACTGCGGCGAGCTGGTCACCGCGAGCCGAGGCACGGACGGCCGGCTGCACACGGCCGGATCGATCAGCATGCCGCCGACGTCGAGCGGCGCAGCGCCCGGCTGCGTCGCCGCCCGCGCGACCGCATCGAATCGCGCGAGCACGCCGTCGAAGCAGGCGAGCGCCGCCCCGCGCGTTGCTGGATCGAGCGCACACGCGTTGCCGCGCAGCACCTTCCACTGCTGGTGATCCGCTGCGAGCAGCTTCGCGGCCGGCGCCTGCCCTGCCGCGACCACCGCCGCGACGGCGCCGTCGGACCACACCGCCGCCGGATCGAGCGCCGGCCTCGCGCATGCGCTCGCGCTCTGCTTGCCACCGAGCACGAACGCGAGCACCGCAGCGGCGATCAGCGCCGCGCCGATCGCCGCGAACACCATCCACGGCTTGCGCTCCGCGCGTGCGAGCCGCTGCAGCAGCTCGTCCATGCTGCGCCAGCGCCTGCTCGGATCCGGATCGAGACCGCGCCGCAGGATCGCGCGCACGCGGCGCGGCACGCCCGAGGCATCGAGCGCCTGCGGTCCCGCAGCGACCTGTTGCTTCAGCTCATCGGCGGTCCGCCCGCGGTAAGGGCGCTCACCCGTCAGCGCTTCCCACAGCGCCACGCAGTAGCCGAATTGATCAGTCGCCGGCGTGACCTCCCCGCCGTTCCACTGCTCGGGCGCCATGTATGCCGGCGTGCCGAGCACGCTGCCGCTGACCGTCAGCCCCGACAGCGCACTCTGCGAAGACGATCCTTGCGCAGCGGTGGTCGCCAGCGGATCCGCGGCAGCCGACGCCTCGCGCGCGAGCCCGAAGTCCGTCACGCACACGCGGCCATCGTGGCTGCGCAGCACGTTGTGCGGCTTGAAGTCGCGATGCACGATGCCCGCGTGGTGCGCGGCCGCAAGCCCGCGCCCCGCCGCGAGGAACGCCTGGATGATCTCGTGGGGCGCGTGCTCGTTCTCCCGCAGCCACTCCGCGAGCGATTCGCCCTCGATCAGCTCCATCGCCACGTAGTCGCGGCCCGAGGCCGTGCCGACCTCGTGCACGGTGACGACGTTCGGATGGTTGAGTCGCGCCATTGCACGCGCCTCGCGCTGCAGCCGCTTCGCCGCATCCGCGCCGGTCTGCGCGCGCAGCACCTTGAGCGCGACGCGCCGCTCGAGGTCCGGATCGAACGCGAGGTGGACCACGCCCATGCCGCCCGCGCCGAGCTCGCGCTCGAGGAGATAGCGGCCGATCTTCGGGCCCACCGGCTCGGCAGGTGCCAGCGGCGAGGACGGTAGCGCGGTCGCCGTCCGCCCCAGCTCGTCGGCATTGCTCGTCACCCCGGTAAGATACTAGCTCGCGGCGATCGCGTCGCTCAGGTACTGCGCGTATCCCGCACCGAGCTTGTCGAGGTTTTCGGTGAACCGAACATCGGTCACGTACATCGAACCGAGCGCTTTGTGCATCTCAGTCGAGCACGAGTAAAACCAGCGATCGATGAGCATCCGATGCTCGGTCACCGCGGCCTGGACCGCGGGATCGGTCACCGGCGTACCCGCGCGCATCAACGCTGCGCGCTTCTCGCCGTTTGCCGCGGCTTCGGCCTTGTACCGATCCCAGTCGGCCTTCGAATATCCCTGGGTCCGGCGCGCGGACTCCTTGTACGCCGCGGTGGTTCCCCATCGCGCCCTGACCTCGGCGTCGTACTGCGCCGGATCGAACCCTTCGAACATCTGCTTCACATCGTCGTCTTGCATGGTGATTGCTCCTGCGAGGCGATCCAGGGCGGAGTCCACGGCCGCGAGCATCGCGTCGAGCTTGCCGCGCTTCTCGACGAGCGGAAGCCCGAGCTCGCGGAACACCAGCACCTGCTGGAGCCGTAGCACGTCGCGATCGTCGTACACGCGATAGCCCGCTCGTGTCCGCTGCGACGGCCGGCACAGACCGATCTCGTCGTAGTGGTGCAGCGTGCGCACCGTGATGCCCGTGAGCTTCGCGAGCTCGCCTACCGTGAACGCCATCTGATCTGACCTCGTACGTGCACCATGAAACGCTCACGCCACGTGAGGGCAAGCGGGATTTGCATGATGTGCTGCCGGTTCCGCAGCGCCATACGCGCGACTCCGCGTGCGTTCGCCTACTTGGGACCGGCACGTTCGTTGCGATGACCCTCACCAGACCAAGGAGGTCATCCAGATGTTGACGAAATTCAAGCTCGCTCTCGCTACCACAGTCGCCCTCGTCGGTGGCGTCGCCGGATTCGCCGCTGCCGACGGCCGTGGCGGCCCTGATCGCCCGGCAATGAAGGCGAAGTTCGACACGAACAAGGACGGAAAGATCGACGACGCCGAGCGCGGGCCGATGAAGGACGCGATGAAGGCGATGCATGCGCAGAAGAAGGCCGAGATGCTCGCCAAGTTCGACACGAACAAGGACGGGAAGCTCGACGACGCGGAGAAGACGGCGGCGCATGCAGCTCGCGCGGCAGAGCAGTTCGCCCGTCTCGACAAGGACGGCGACGGCAAGCTCAGCCTGGACGAGTTCAAGGCGGGTCAGCACCACAAGGGTCACCAGGGCCGCCATGGTCGTCGTGATGGTCGTCGCGGTGGGTTCCGCGGCCGCCAGTAGGGCATAGGCTATGCTGCCGGCGATGCCGCCCCCCCGCGCCACGACGCCACTCGCCGGCTGGTCGATCGTGGCGGCGTTCGTGTTGATCGGAGTCGCGCTGGTCGCGACCGTGTGGTCGACGCGGTCATCGGTGATCGACGCGTCGGATGCTCTCCGTGACGGTCAGGCACTCGCCATCGAGCGAGCGGTTCGTGCGGATATCGCCGATCTCGAGGCCGTGCCGTCGCAGGCGGATCTCGCGGCGATCCTGCGGGATCATGCCGCTGAAGGTCTGCGTTACATCGGCATGCTCGAAGGGCGCGGTCGGATCGTGGCGGCGGCCGGTGAGGCCGTCGGCGATTCGACCGATGAGACCGTGGGTCCGACGCGCACGATGCAGAGCGTGGACGGCCGGATCCGCATGACGTTACGTGCGTTGCGCCGGATGAAAGCCGGCGGTCGTGCGGCCCGCTACATCGTGGAGATCGAGCCCGTGCAGGCGAACGAGCTCCGCGACCAGGCGGCGTGGACGCTTGGCATCGGCGCGCTTGCCGCCGCGAGCCTGCTCGCTGTGGCGATCGTGCTCGTGCGCCGCGAGGCGCGCCGCAATGCAGACGAGCGCACGCGCGAGCGCGAGCGCCGCCTCGCTCACCTCGGCGAGATGTCGGCCGTACTCGCGCACGAGATCAAGAATCCGCTCGCGTCGCTCAAGGGTAACGCGCAGCTCCTCTCGCAGATGCTCGCGAAGTCCCTCCCCGAGGGCGACAAGCCGCGCGCCAAGGCGGAGCGCGTCGTCGACGAGGCCGTGCGGCTCGAGCAGCTCACGAACGATCTGCTCAAGTTCGTGCGCACGGGCGCGATCCAGCGCCAGCAGATCGATCCCGGCGCGCTCGTCCGCGAAGCAGCGGGGAGCGTGCCCGGCGAGGTCACGGTGGACACCGAGAAGGCTCCCGCGACGTGGTCACTCGACGCCGGCCGCATCCGCGAGGTGGTCGTCAACCTCGTCGACAACGCCGTCGCCGCCGGTGCGCCCGTGGCGGCGACCGTCCGGACCGAGGGCAAGCGGCTCGTCATCGAGGTCTCGGATCACGGTTCCGGCGTACCCGAGGACGATCGCGAGAAGATCTTCGAGCCGTTCCACACGGGAAAGACGCAGGGCACGGGCCTCGGACTTGCCGTGGCCCGTCGCGTGGTGGAGTCGCATGGGGGTACGCTCTTGGTTCTGTCTGCACCGAGCGGTGGCGCACTGTTCCGCGCCGAGATCCCGGAGTCCTGATATGGCACGCATCCTGGTCGCCGACGACGAAGCTGGTCTCCGCGAGTTCATCACGGACTCGCTGGAGCTCGACGACCACACCGTGGTCTCCGCGAAGGACGGCAAGGAAGCGGCGAAGATCCTCGAGGAGCGCGGCTTCGATCTCCTGCTCACGGATCTCAAGATGCCGGGCATGGATGGCATGACGCTCCTCCGAAAGATCCGCGCAGAGCAGCCCGAGGTCGAGGTCATCATGATGACCGCGCACGGCAGCGTCGAAAATGCCGTCGAGGCGATGAAGCTCGGCGCGTTCGAGTACCTCCAGAAGCCGATCTCCGGACCCGACGAGCTTCGCCTGCTGGTCGCGCGCGCGGTCGAGCGCCGCGGCCTCAAGGACCGCACCGAAGGCACCGAACGGCACATCGAGGGCGGCGGTGGTCCACCGCTCACCTACGGAGATCCGGCAATGGATCCGGTCGTCGAAGCGATCGAGAAGGTCGCGCGCACCTCGGCCACCGTGCTGTTGCTCGGCGAGAGCGGGACCGGCAAGGAGGTCGCGGCCCGTGCGATCCACATGAAGAGCCCGCGCGCGACGAAGCCGTTCATGGCGATCAACTGCGCCGCGCTCACCGACACGCTGCTCGAGAGTGAGCTGTTCGGCCACGAGAAGGGCTCGTTCACCGGCGCCACCGAGCGAAAACGTGGCCGCCTCGAGCTGGCCGATGGCGGGACGTTCTTCCTCGACGAGGTCGGTGAGCTCAAGCTCGAGCTGCAAGCGAAGCTGCTCCGCGTGCTACAGGAGCGCCGGTTCGAGCGCGTCGGTGGCAGCCGCACGCTGGAGGTCGACGTGCGCTGGGTTGCCGCGACGAACCGCGATCTACGCGCGATGATCGACGACGGCCGGTTCCGCGAGGATCTCTATCACCGCCTGGCCGTGTTCCCGATCAAGCTACCGCCGCTGCGCGACCGCCCGTCCGACGTGTTGCCCCTGGCGCGCCACCTGCTCGAGCGAATCGCGCGCGATCTCAAGCGCTCGCTGCCGCGCCTGACGCCCGCCGCCGAGAAGCGGCTGTCGGCGGCGAGCTGGCGCGGCAACGTGCGCGAGCTCGCAAACACGCTCGAACGCGCCGCGATCCTCGCGGACGGCGAGCAGATCGACGCGAGTCACATCTGGCTCGAGGACGCCTCCGCGAAGCCCGCCGCCGCCGTCGGGGCGAGCGGCAACGAGGTGCGACCGCTCGCGGAGCTCGAGAAGGAGGCGATCCTCCACGCGCTCGAGGTGGTCAGCGGCAACCGCCGGAAGGCCGCCGAGATGCTCGGGATCGGCGAACGGACGCTCTACGACCGGCTGAAGAAGTACGGGGTCGAATGAGCCGTTTCGAGCCCTCCCGCTCGCGGCCTGCAGCTTATGCAGAGGTGTGACTGCGGATCCTGCAGAAGGCACTGTTTTGTCCATGCAAGTACCTTGAATCGCTAGACGCCAACTCGGCACGCCGGATGCTTCATATCCCCTCATGAAGCGAATCATAACCTTGACGGCAATCGCCCTTGGCCTCTCAGGCGGCGTAGCCCTCGCGGATCGGTTTCACGGCGGACGCGGCGGACACTCGGAGATTCGGGACCATCGGAACGACCGCCCGGTCTTCCGTAACAACGACCGCGGTGACAACCGTTGGCGCGGCAACGATAACCGTTGGCGTGGCAACGACAACCGCCGCTACGACAGCCGCGTTCGTGTGGTGCGCGAGCGCCCGCAGTTCCGCAACAATCGGTTCTACTTCAGCGGCGGCACGTATCGCACGTACAACCGCCCGGTGATCAACGTCCGCTATCGCGACTACTACAGCCGCCCGGCGCTGGTCGCCGAGAACTACGACGCGGTCCCCGGCTACATCTGGACCGCGGGTCAGTGGAGCTGGAACGGCTACGAGTGGATCTGGGTGGCGGGCCACTACGACGTCGACCAGAACTACAACGACAATACCTACAATACGTCCTACGACAACACCTACGGCAACACCTACGGCAACACCTACGGCAACACCTATGGGAACGACGACGACGACGACGACTGCGACCACGACCACCACGATTACGGCGACGCGTCCTATCAGCAGAGCGTCAGCCCGGGCTTCAGCGCCTCGGCTTCGTGGAGCTACTAGTCACCGCCGGCCAGCCTAGAAAGTGAGCCATGCCGAGACGGTCGATGACCGTCTCGGTTTTCGTTTTCGGAGCGTAACCGACGTGGCCATTCCGGCGTATGCAGTGCCTATGACTACATCCCGCACCGGCTTCGATGTGACGCCGCTCAGCAGCGAGCGGATCCAGGCTCTCGCCGAAGGTTTCACCGCGGAGGAGAAGCACGTCATCTTGCACCAGGGCACCGAACGGCCCTTCTGCGGCCTGTTCCTGGATAACAAGCAGAAGGGCGTCTACACGTGCCGCCTCTGCGGCCTGCCGCTGTTCGAATCCGCCGCGAAGTTCGAGTCCGGAACTGGCTGGCCGAGCTTCGGAAAGCCGTTCGACGAGGCACACGTCAAGGAGATCAGCGACGTCACCCACGGCATGCGACGGGTCGAGATCCGTTGCCAGCGCTGCGATGCCCACCTGGGCCACGTGTTCGACGATGGCCCCGCGCCGACGCACCTCCGTTACTGCCTGAACTCGGTCTCGATGCTGTTCGTCGCGGCGGGCGAACCGCTGCCGCTGAAGGAGTAGCTACAACGACGGCGGCGTCGTACTCGCGAGGCCGCCCTTCGCGCCCCGGTAGACGTAGGCGCTGTATGCGAAGTCGGGGCGCTTGTCGCCGTCGATATCGCCGAGCACGGTGAGCGAGTTGCCGCCGATGCCCATGTTCGTGCGCTTCGGCATCAGCGTGGCCACCGGCTTGCCGGTCAAACCCTTCGCGCCGCCGAGGTAGACGTACGCCGCGCCGGCATTGCACGAGCTCGCCTTGTTGTCGAAGGCGCTGCAGGTTGCGACGATCACGAGGTCGTCACGCTTGTCGCCGTCGAGGTCGCCGACCGACGCGAACATACCGCCGAACTCGGCGCGCACGTGGTCGCGGGTGAACCGCGTCTTCTTCGCGGTGATGAGGCCCTTCGCACTGCCGCGGTAGATCAAGACGTCGTTCGCGACGAGGTTGCCGGTCGGCGAGCTGGGCTCCACGGTGATCGCGAGGTCGCCGAAGCCATCGCCGTCGAAGTCGCCGGAGCCGGCAGCGCCGTAGAACTCCGCGTCGCCGCCCAGTGGCAGCGCGAGCGTGCGCTTCAGATCACCGCCGTAGTAGATGGTCGCGCTCTGCGGACCGACCGCGAGCAGATCGATCTTGCCGTCGCCGTCGAGATCGCCGATGGGTTGCAGCTGCGCCCCTGGTAGATCGATCGGCGTGGCCGAGAGGCCGGTCTTCGTGCCGCGGTAGATGTGGACGCCGGTGCGATCGGGTAGCGCCACGTCGGCGAGCTTGTCGCCATCGATGTCGCCGAGCGCGATCACGCGCATGCCGAGCTGGGAGTCCTTGGTCTTCGCGGTGATCGTCTGCACGGGCCTCGCCGCGAGCCGCTTCGGCCCGCCGAGGAACAGATGCACCGCGCCGATCTCGCACGCCGGCATATCGAGCGCGTACGGCGGGCACGCCGGATCGCCGAGCACGACGTCTGCAAAGCCGTCGCCGTTGACGTCGCCGACCACCTCCAGCGCGAAGAACAGCACGGGCTGGTTCGGCTTCGCGCGCGGAAACGCCGGCGCGGTTCCGGCGACGAGGCCCTTCGCGCTCCCGAAGTACAGCAGGCGACTGTCCAGCGCCGCGTCGTCGAAATCGTCGCCATCGATGTCGTACCGCGGCGACGCGGCCGCGACGCCGGCGAGCCAGACCACTGATGCGAGACAGGCGAGGGTGCGCATGCCTGGTTCTAGCGCCTCGTGACCATCAGGATCGAGTCCTGGACCACGATCCGCAGCTTGTGCACGGCGGCGACGGTGCACGCGATCTGATCCCACGGTACGCGCTTGAGCTGCAGCGTGACCTTGCCGTCGACCTTGTCGTCGACCACCAGATTGACCCGGCCGACGTCGGCGAGCAGCCGAAACACGTCGCGGATGTCCGCGGCCTTGACGTCGAGATCGAGCGGCGTGCCCCGAAACCGGGTGCCCGGTGCGCACAGATCGCGGTCGGCCGCCGCGGGGCCCGAGAGGCCCATCACCATCACCGCGATCGCCAGCGCACGCACCTCCGTCCAGTGTAGCCTGCCGAGCGTGCCGCTGCAGTCGCCGTTTCAGCCGCCCGTTCCGCCGATGCTCGCGAAGCTCTCCAGCGGGCTCCCCGAAGGAGATGGCTGGATCTACGAGCCGAAGTGGGACGGCTTCCGCGCGCTGGTCTGGAAGAGCGGCGACGACGTGTATCTGCAGTCGCGCGACGAGAAGCCACTCGGCCGTTACTTCCCCGAGCTCGAGGTCACACTGCGCCGCGAGCTGCCCGATCGCTGCGTGCTCGATGGAGAGATCGTGATCGCCACCGGAGACCGCCTCGACTTCGACGCACTCCTCATTCGCATCCACCCCGCCGCGACGCGCGTGAAGATGCTCGCCGAGGAGAAGCCATCGTCGTTCGTCGCGTGGGATCTGCTCGCGGAGGGCGACGACGACCTGCGCGCACTGCCGCAGGAGGAGCGCCGCCGCCGGCTCGAGCGCGCGCTCGCCGGCTGCAAGCCACCGGTGCACGTCACGCCCGCCACCCGCGATCGCGCGATCGCGCAGAGCTGGTTCGAGGACTTCGAGGGCGCCGGCCTCGACGGCGTGATGGCGAAGCCGATCGACGCCCCGTACCAGCCGGGCAAGCGCGCGATGCTGAAGATCAAGCACCAGCGCACCGCGGACTGCGTGGTCGCCGGGTTCCGCTGGTACAAGGGCGGCAAGGGCACCCTCGTCGGCTCGCTGCTGCTCGGGCTGTACGACGCCGAAGGCAAGTTGCACCACGTCGGCGTCGCGTCATCGTTCAAGGCGACGGAGCGCGCGAACCTCGCGGAGAGGCTCAAGCCGCTCACCGAGGGCGCGCGCGAGGTCCACCCGTGGAAGGAGTGGGCGGAGTGGCAGGACCAGGAGACCACGCAGCGGCTGCCAGGTGCGACCAGCCGATGGAACCGCGGGAAAGATCTCTCGTGGGAACCGATCCAGCTCGGGCTCGTCGCGGAGGTCAGCTACGACCACATGCAAGGCACGCGGTTTCGCCATGCGACCCACTTGCAGCGCTGGCGGCCCGACAAGCCGTACACGGAGTGCACGTACGAGCAGCTCGAGGAATCGCCGCCGTTCCTGATCACGCAGATCTTCGGGACGAAGACGTAAGCGCTGTCGGTCAGCTTTCGCCGGTCCACTCCGTCTTCCAGTCGTAGTCGGGATCGGGAGGTTCCTGCGGTGGATGCTCCTCGGGCGGCACGTTCTTGAGGCTGACCCGCACCCGGTACCATGCGGTCGCGCGACCGCGATTGGTATCGACGAGCACATCCGCCGGCACGAGCTTCGCGACGACCTCGGGATAGCGCTGCTTCCATCGCTCGAGGCCGGCGAGGGCATCGGCCTTCTGCTTCGCCTGGGAGATCACGAGCACCGGTACCTTCGGCGTGCGCTTTCCGGTCACCTTGGCCGCCTTCGAAGGCGCAACGCGCGGCGCCTCGTCTGCTTCCTTCGCGAAGTGCGGCGGCCACGGCGCATCGACCTCGCCCTCCGCCTTCTGGCGATCCGCGAGCGCGAGGAGACTCTCGATCGATCCAACCGCGTCATCGATGCCGGCATGTGCGTCGCCGCGGGCCGCGACCATCGCCGGCACCGTGCGCAGCGTGTACGCGGCCGGGTCGCAGACGAACAGCTCGTCCCACGACAGCGGCATCGACACGCGCGCATCGTCCTTCGCGCGCACCGAGTACGCACTCGCCGTGGTGCGATCGCGGGCGTTCTGGTTGTAGTCGATGAACACGCCGCTGCGCTCCTCCTTCCACCACTTCGCGGTCGCGATGGAAGGCGCGCGCCGCTCGACCTCGCGTGCGAATGCGAGCGCTGCACGGCGAACCTCCTTGAATGGCCAGCGCGGCGCGATCCGCGCCCACACGTGCACGCCGCGCGAGCCGCTGGTCTTCGGCCAGCCGACGAGCCCGTGCTCCTCGAGCACCTCCTTCGCGACGCGCGCCACCTCCACGATCTGCGGCCACTCCACACCCGGGACGGGATCGAGATCGACGCGGAGCTCGTCCGGACGATCCATGTCCTCGGCGCGCACGGCGTGGGGGTTGAGATCGACGCAGCCGAGGTTGACCACGTACACGAGCTGCGCGCGGGTCGACACGGCGATCTCGTCGGCGTGGCGACCAGACGGGAACGTGAACGTCGCGATGTCGATCCAGTCGGGGCGCTTGACCGGCGCGCGCTTCTGATAGAACGGCTCCTCCTCGATCCCGTTGACGAACCGCTTGAGGATCATCGGTCGCCGCGCCACACCGCGCAGCGCGCCCTCGGCGACCGCGAGGTAGTACTGCACGAGCTCGAGCTTCGTGATCCCCGCCTTCGGGAAGTAGATCTTCTCCGGGTTCGACACGGTCACCTCGTGGCCGTCGAGCACGAGGATCTCTTTCGTCGTCTTCGCCACGCCCCGATCCTTGCACGAGTGGCCCTCAGACTTCATGGTGCCCTACCCATGCCGTTGGCCGCGCGCCTGAAGCTGTTGCTGGCGCTTGCGATGCCGATGGTGCTCGCGCGTGCCACCCAGGCGGTGATCACGTTCGCCGATGCGCTCCAGGTCAAGCACCTCGGTTCCGGCGCGCTGGCGGCCACCGCCACCGGCGGCCTCAACGTGGTCGGCTTCGTGATCCTGCCGATGGGCACCGTGTTCATCGTGCAGAGCTTCGTGGCCCAGCTCGTCGGCCGCGGTGCGCGCGACGAGGCCCCGCGCTACGCGTGGTACGGGCTCGCGATCGCTGCGATCGCCGCCGTGGTCTCCGTCGCGATGATCCCGCTGATCGAGCCGGCGCTCGGCCTCACCGGCTACTCGCCCGGCGTGAAGGCCGAGATGAGCCACTACATGGAGATCCGAATCCTCTCGGTCGGCGCGGTCGTCGCCGTCGAGGCGCTCGGGAACTGGTACGGCGGCCTCGGCAACACCTGGATGGCGATGGTCGCGGGCGTGATCTCGATGGTGTCCGCGGTGTTCTTCAACTGGTTGCTGATCGATGGTCACCTCGGCGCACCCGCGCTGGGCGTCGCCGGCGCCGCCTGGGGCAGCGTGATCGCGAGCTACGCCGGCCTCGCGTTTCTCGCCGTGGCATTCTGGCGCCGCTGGGGCAACGCGCCGCGCCCTGCAGGCAAGCTCGGTCTCTCGATCGCAGAGCTGCGGCGCGTGATCCGGTTCGGCCTACCCAACGGCATGAACTGGTTCCTCGAGTTCGCCGCGTTCCAGCTGTTCGTCAACGGCGTGCTCGCGAGCCTGGGTGACGAGACGGTCGCCGCGCTCAACGTGGTGATCGCCGTGAACTCGATCTCGTTCATGCCGGCGTTCGGCCTCGCCTCGGCCGGCGCGATCCTCGCGGGCCAGGCGATCGGTCGCGGCGACCGCGCGGCGGTGTGGCCCCAGCTCAAGGTCACGCTCGCGTGCACGTGCGCGTGGACGGGCCTCATGGGTGCGCTCTACCTGATCGCGCCGCACTGGGTGCTGTCGCAGTTCGAGGAGCCCGGCAAGTCCGGGAACCTCGTCGCGATCGGCACCGGCATGCTCGCGCTGAGCGCGGCGTGGCAGGTGTTCGACGCAACCGCGATGACGCTCGCAGAGACGCTACGCGCCGCCGGAGACACGTTCTGGACGGCGGCCGCGCGCCTGATCCTCGCGTGGGCGGTGTTCATGCCCGCCGCGTTCATCGTGGTCCGCTGGTACGGAGGCGGACCGCTGGGCGCCATGCTGTGCCTCGCAGGCTACATGGCGCTCCTCGCCACGGCGTTCGCACTCCGCTTCAGGAGCGGAGCGTGGAAGAAGATCGATCTGATCGAGCCGAAGCTCGTCGATTGACCTTCTCGACCGGTCTTACATCCGGCCGGTGAGGCCGAGCGAGATCACGATCGCCGTCACGTCGTACGTGCCCTTGAACGTCGGCATGTACTGATCCTTCGTGCTCGCTTCGTTCGAGCCGGGGATCACGAGCAGACCGGCGAGGTGCACGTCGACCTTCGGGGTCACCGAGTAGCTGCCACCGACGGTGACGTCGTGCCGGTTGATGTCGGGGAGGCGCGCAGACAGGGTCGTCCCCGGCACCGGCGTCGGATCGTAGATGTAGCCCGCGCGGACGGCCGCCTTCGGGTTGATCTTGTACTCGCCACCGAGCCGCAGGGTGAACGTGTCCTTGTAGTCCTGCGGCTGCACCGAGTGCGAACCGTCAGGGAGCGTGATGTCGATCGTCTCGAACTTCTTCCAGTTGATCCACACCACGTTCGCCTCGACCTCGAGCTTCTCGTTCGGCCGGAACGCGACACCGCCTGCGATCGACATCGGCAGGTGCAGCGTCGTCGAGATGTCGCCATCGGGCGGCAGCTGCGCGCGATACGGCTCGGCCATGTCGAAGTCGCCCTTGCCGTCGAACGCGAGGTTGACCTGGCTCTTGTAGGTCAGGCCGAACGACAGCCGCTTCTCGGCCTCGGGGCGGTACATCACACCGAAGCGGGCGCCGATGCCGAACGCCGTACCACCGAGCACGGCGTGGCCGGACTCGCTGCCGAAGTAGATGTTCTGCTCGAGCTGCACCGTCGCCGGCACGAGATCGAGACCCGCGCCGATCGACAGGCCCGGTACCTGCTTGTCGAGGTTCACGCCGACGCTCGGCGTGATGAAGTACGTGCGCAGGCTCTGCTTCGTCACGATGCCCGCCTGCGGCGAGCTATCCGGCCACGACACCGCGAGACCGAACGGCAGGTGGAACGCCACGCCGACGGCGAACATGTCGTTGATGCGGTGGGTGATCATCGCCTGCGGCAGCACCGCCGGAGAGCCGTTCGTATCGGTCTTGTTGTCGTTGGGATCCGTGTACGTGGCCTGCGCCGAGATCAGCGACGCGCCGACCGAGAACGCCGTGCCCTCGCCGACCGCGATGCCACCCGGGTTGAACACGATCGACGACGGATCGGTATCGGTCGCGACCGAGGCGCCTGCACGCCCCGTGACCTTCGCGTCGTGCTCGTTGATGTAGAAGCCGTTGGCCGAGGCAGCGCCGCCCAGGCCTACGAGGATGAAGAGGCTGTTGCTGAGGTTGCGCATGAATCAGGGTGCCTTGTTGGCGAGAAGGAACGTGAACGCGTCGGTCTGGAGCCGCGCGGTGCCGAGGCGACCGTCGTTGCCGACGGTGGCGGTGCCTGGCGACGGAGCGGGCCTGAGCAACGACGGATGCTCGAACGTGTTCCCCGGGAAGCCGTTGCCGACGTTCGGCGGCAGGTTGGCGTACTTGACGAACTTGTTCGTGGTCGGGTTCGTGGTGATCGCCGCCGAGGCGCTCACCGGCGGGAACGCCGGATCCGCCATCGCCGCCATCGCGAACAGACCCACGAGCTTCGCCTCGTTGTCCGTGGCGACGTTCGGAACCACCTGGTCGTTGACGACCTCCTGGATCAGGAACTTGCGGGTCGCGAGCTTGCTGGCGAAGTTCGCGCCGTCGGCGGGGTCGAGCACCCAGCGGCCGATGGTGGCGAACTGACCGTAGCCCGGCTGCGCCTTCCACGCGTCGGTGGTGCACAGACCGGTGTTCGGCGTGACCGCGGGATTCCACTTCTCGCCGGTGAGGATCTTCGCGTCGATCAACGCGTCGACGAGCGGGCACTTGATCGCGTTGGTCTGCGAGTTCTCGAGGACGTCGGCCCAGCCAACGCCCGGGACGTTGAGCACGGCGGAGCGGAAGTCCGGCTTCGTTGCGACCGCGGTCGAGCCCATGATGCCGCCGAGCGAGATGCCGACGTACGAGATGTTGGTGACATCGACCTTGAGCGGACCGCAGCCGGCCGAGCCGCAGGCCTTGAGCGCGCTGACGAGGCCGTGGAGGTCGAGGATGCTCTGGCGGATGTTGTCGCGCGTCGCGGCGAGATCCGATGACAGGAACGGCGCGAAGCACTGTGGCGCCGTCGCCGTCGTGGGCGTGCCGCCGCAGCCGAGCGTCGCGTCCCTGGTGACGAGCACGGCGCGGCTATCGTGAGCGACGAAGTCGATCGCGACCGAGGCGTAGCCGAGCCCAGCGAGCTGCGATCCGATGGCGACAAGCGTGGTCTTGGAGCTGCCGAGGCCGTGACCGTAGACGATGACGGGATAGCCGTTCGCCGGCGGCGCCGACGCCGGGATCATCCCGAACACAGCGATCGGATTCGTCCCCTGCTGCACGGCGTTGACCGGGGCCGTGAACGGCCCCGGAATCGGTCCGCCGTCGTTCGGGTTCGTCGTGGTGGTCGTCACCTTCGCGGGGAGCTGGACCTGGTAGTTGTTCGAGTTGAGCAGGCCACCGACGATGTCGCCCACCGCATTGCAGGGGAGCGAGCCACCGTCGACGGTGCACGAGCCAGGCGGCAGCCGGGATTGCAGGAACTGCTCCGCAGTGACGCCGCCCGGGAGGATTGTCGCCGTACCGAACAGCGGCGCCGTGCTCACCTTCGCGGCGAGGCTACCCGCGACCGTCGGATCGAGTGGGTCGGTCACCGTCTGGGTGTTGAACTCCCAGGCGACAAGGATGTCCGCCTTCGCGTGCTTCTTCGCGAGGAATGCGAGCACCGGCGTGTGCGCCTTGTAGAGGAGATCGATGCCCTGGATCTGCGCGAGCTGCGCCGGATCGGTAGGCGACAGCGGCGTGCGATTGACGAGCACGTTGCCGCTCGCATCGAGCGTGATCGGATTTGCATCCTGGAGCAGCAGCGACCACGTGAATGAGCTCGCGAACTCCGCGCCGCCCGCAGTCTTCACGCCCTTGAGGATCGCGGCGACGTACGTCGACTTTTGATCGAGCGGCACCAGCGGCACCATCGAGATCGAATTGACCATCTGCGGATCGGTGCAGGCCTTGATGTCGGTCTGGTTGCCGTAGCGGATGGTCGTGCCCTTGATGATCCTGACCGGGATCGCAGTCGCGGTCGCGGGATCGATCGCCGTGCCGCCGGAGGCGCGCTTGTACAGCACGACCTTGCCCGCGAGGCTGGCCTCGTCGAACGCCTCGGAGAACGTCGCCTGCATCGGCAGCTCGAACGTGCCAAAGCCATCGAGTGCGTTGAGGACCTTCGTCCGCGTCGCAGCGCTGGCCGCGCTCTCGTTGCACTGCTCCGGGAGGTTGACCTTCCCGGTCGCAGGATCGAGCGTCAGATTACTGGGGAACGGAAGGACCTTGTGCGCGGGATCGAATTCCACGACGGGTCCACTCACGCCCTCACCAGAATCAACTTTGATATCAGGACAACCGGCGGCGCCGATCAGGAGGCCCGGTACGAGCCAGGCCAGCAAACTCTTGTGCATGCTTTTCCTCAATAGTCGAAGGAGCGGCAGTATACACACCGGATCCACTTCGGCGAGGAGGCGCAGGTGGGAAGCACTGTCGCGTGGATCCCGTCACGTGCCCGGCGCAGCGAGCGTATGCAACCCCACACCGATTTCGGCTCTACGCCGGGGGCTGTTCGTGTTCGTCGGCCAGTTGTGCCGCTGCCGCACTCCGATGCTTTCGGAAATCCGCAAGCACATCGTTCACCTCGGCACCGAACAGAAGTGCAATGTTCGAAAGCCACAACCACGTAAGAAACGCAATGGCGCCCCCGAGCGCGCCATACGTCGCGTCGTAGCTGCCCCAGTTGCTCAGATAGAAGCCGAACAGCGCCGAGGTGCCCAGCCACAGCAGCACGCCGACGAACGCGCCCGGCGTGAACACCCGGAGTGGTGCGTTGGTGTTCGGCAGCCACTTGTACATCAGGGCCCACACGAACATCACGAGCACGCCCGCGCCGACCCAGCGTCCGATGTTCCACGCGGTATCGAACGCGTCGCCGAGGCCGAACCGATCGCCGAAGTAGTGACCGAGCGTCGGCCCGACGACCAGCAGGCCGAGGGCGACGATGACGAGGAGCGCGACCCCGAACGTCACCGCGATCGAGATCAGCTGGCGCTTGAAGAAGTGGCGCGTCTCTTCCTTGCCGAGCATGCGGTTGAGCGCGCCGCCGAGGGCAGATGCGCCGCGCGATGCGCCCCACAGCGCGAACAGCGCGGTGCCGATCGCGAAGCCCGTCCCGGCGTTGTCGATCAGCTGCGTGACCTGCTGCGAGATGAACACGCGCATCGCCTCGGGCATCGCCGAGGTCGCCATCAGCACGCCCTGGTGGATCGTGGTCGGATCGATCACGAGCAGCGCGAGCGTCACGATGAACACGAGCATCGGGAACAGCGCGAGCACCGCGTAGTACGCCATCATGGCGCCCGCGTCGTCGATGTTGTCCTGGTAGACCGCGCTGCCCAGGGCCTTCAGGAACCGGATCGGCAGCCAGCCCGTGCGCGGCTTCTCCACTGTGCGCCCGCGCTCACCCACGATGCCCCCGGGCGGGTGCTGGGGAATGGTTTCGGTAGCCACGGCAATTTCGTCAGCAGTCATCGTGCCACCTCGAGTGCGCCCAGCAGGGCTCGAACCTGCGGCCCCGAACTTAGAAGGTTCGTGCTCTGATCCAACTGAGCTATGGGCGCATGACGGGGTCGCCGTCGGAACCGGCACTCTGACGCAGAGCGGTGTCTCCATCAAGTGCCGTCGTAGGGCGGCGCCGTGTTAGGTTTCCGGCCGATCATGCGCACCGCCATCGCGATCCTCGTGAGTGCCGTAAGTCTCGTTGCCGCCTGCTCTAAAGGCGAGAACGCCGGAGCCGAGGAGGCGAAGAAAGCCGCCGACGCCGAGCAGAAGGCCAAGGAGGCCCGAGGCGAGCCGGCGAAGAAGATGTCGCCGCCGGTGCCGGGCGAGACGCACATCCCGTGCGAGCAGCTGCTCGATGTCGCGAAGTACCAGGAGTCGATGGGCGAGATCGAGCCGATGGTGATCAAGGACGTCGGCAAGAACGAGCCCGAGGCGGCGGCGAGCTGCTCGCTCGTGCGCGGCGGCAAGAAGATGACGGAGGCCGAGCAGCAGGCAAAGCTCAAGAAGGACGGCCGGCTCGGCGTGATTCCCGGCGACGAGATCTGCAACATCAGCGCGTTCTGCTGGACGATCGAGGACCCGGATCGGTTCCGCAAGAAGTGCGCGACGCGCAAGGAAGCCGACGACGACTCGATGGGTAGCTATGCGTGCCGCCAGACGGTGATGGTCGGCGCGTTCGACGTCTACGTGTACCGGTTCTTCGACGTGGATACGAAGTGCATCCTCGCGGTGAAGGGCGGCGCGAGCCAGACCGACAACGAGGTCACGCGCAAGTGCGCGATCACGGCGCGCGACACGATCACGCCCGAGCGCATCAAGCCCGGCGCGGCGCCTGCGGCTCCGGCCGTGCCCGCTGGCAGCGGCTCCGCCGCGACGAAGTAGCCCTAGGAGCGCGTAGGTCATAGACCTGCGCGCTCGGCAATCCGCAGTGCCGGATGCGAACCGGAGTCCGCTGGTTCAGGTGAGCCCCAAAGGCCCCGAAGGTCCCGAAGCAGAGTCTTCTCCAGCAGGAGAAAGCCTCT
>JBBRBG010000056.1:0-47382 GCA_038206055.1 Haliangiales bacterium | reverse complement strand
TATACAGCGTGGCGACCTCGATCGCGGCGAGCGCGGCATCGAAGCCCTTGTTGCCGGCCTTGGTGCCGGCACGCTCGAGCGCCTGCTCGATCGTATCGGTGGTCAGCACGCCGAAGCTGATCGCGACGTCGGAGGTCATCGCGACCTGTGCGATGCCCTTCGCGGCCTCGCCGGCGACGTAATCGAAGTGCGGCGTGGAGCCGCGGATCACCGCGCCCAGCGCGATCACCGCATCGATGCCGCCGCGATCGGCGACCTTGCGAACCACCGCCGGCAGCTCCCACGCGCCGGGGCAGCGCACGAGCGTGACGTCATCGGCCTTGCCGCCGGAGCGCACGATCGCGTCCATCGCCCCCGCGATCAACGGCTCGACGATCAGGCCATTGAACCGGCTGGCGACGATCGCGAAGCGGAGACCCGTGGCCGAGAGGGTGCCTTCGATGGTGGGCATGCCGCCCGTGTATACACCATCAGGCGGGTCGATCAGGACTGCGCTTCGCGCCGGCGGAACGTTCCGCGCGGAATCGAAATCCGCTCGACAACCTCGATCCCGAAGCCCTCGATCGCCGCGATCCGGCGGTCCGAGTGGATCATCAGCTTGATCTTCTTGAGCCCGAGATCCGCGAGGACCTGCGCGCCGAGGCCGAAGTCGCGAAGCACCTCGCTCGACGACGCTGCCGAGGTGAACGAATCGCGCGAGGCCGACTGCTGCTGGAGGATCATCCGCTCGAACGAGGTCTTGAGCTTCATCCGGGTGCGGTTGATGACGTAGAGCAACACGCCGACGCCCGCGTCATCGATCGCCTTGAGCGCGGCATCGAGGTCCGGGCGCAGCGCGAACGGATCGGCGAGTGGCTCCATCGCGGCCACGCGCACGAGCACGGTGCCTCCTGCGGCGGAGATTCCCGCCACGTCGCCGCGCACGAGCGCGAGGTACTCGGTGTCCTCGACCTCGGTGTCGTAGTAGTAGGCCGTGAACGGATCGCCGGGCGGCAGGCTGCCCGGGCGCATCGCACCCACGCCCTGGCGCCGCACGATGGCCTCGCGCTGGAGGCGATAGGCGATCATGTCGGCGACGCTGAGCAGCAAGAGGCCGTGCTTCGTTGCGAACTCCTCGAGCTCGGGGCGGCGCGCCATCTCGCCGTCCTCCCGCATGATCTCGCAGATCACGCCCGCAGGCTTGAGGCCGGCGAGCCGCGCGAGATCGACCGAGCCCTCGGTCTGGCCGGTGCGCACGAGCACCCCGCCCTTGCGCGCACGCAGCGGGAAGATGTGGCCCGGCGAGACGACCATGTGCGGGCCGGCGTCGTCGGCGATCGCCGCGCGAATCGTGGTGGCACGATCGCGGGCGGAGATGCCGGTCGACACGCCGTGGCGCGCCTCGATCGAGACCGTGAACGCGGTGCCAAGCGATGCCTGGTTGTCGCGCACCATCATCGGCAGCTCGAGCTTGTCGATCATCGCGTCGTCCATCGCGAGACAGATCAGGCCGCGCGCGTGGGTCGCCATGAAGTTGATGCTCTCCGGCGTGACGAGCTCGGCGGCAAACACGAGGTCGCCCTCGTTCTCTCGATCTTCGTCATCGACGAGGATCACCATCTTGCCGGCGCGGATCTCATCGAGTGCACGGGTGACGCGTTCGATCGAGCTCATACAGACCTCCCGAGTAGCTTCTCGACGTGCTTGGCCAGGATATCGACCTCGAGGTTCACGCGATCACCGATCGCGAGGTCCCCGAGCGTGGTGTGGTCCCGCGTGTGCGGGATGATCGCGATCGAGAACGTCTCCGCATCGACCGCGTTGACCGTGAGCGAGACGCCCGCGACCGCGATCGAGCCCTTCTCGACGATGTAGCGCAACAACGCCGGCGGCGTGCGAAACGCGAGCACGAGGTTCGCGCCCATGTCGCGGCGGATGTGCAGCTCGCCGGTGCCATCGATGTGGCCGGTGACCCAGTGACCGCCGAGGCGATCGCCGACCTTCATCGCGCGCTCGAGGTTCACGCGCTTGCCGATGCGTAGGTTCCCGAGCGTGGTCCGCGCGAGCGTCTCGGCGCCGGCGAGCACGGTGAACGTGTCGCGCCCGATCTCGGTCACCGTCAGGCAGGTGCCGTCGTGGCAGACCGATTCGCCGAGCACGAGCTCCGCGAGCGGCATCCGGCCCGGGCGGATCGCCAGGACGAGCGCATCGCTGCGCCGCTCGGCGCGTGCGACGGTGCCCATGTCCTCGATCAGGCCGGTGAACATTCCGGCGGTGTACCACTCCCCGCGCGCGTTGCGCAGGGTCAGCGGGTGTCCTGCGGATCGGCCAGCCGCTCTCCTGTCCCTGTGCAAGACTGTCTCGGAGGGAGCTTCATGGCGCTACTTGGCATCGCGTTGGCGAACATGATGGACCTGACGGCAACCGCCGGGTCCGGGCAGCGCCACGGCGACGATCCACGCCAGACCTCGATGAGCTTCCACCTGGTGAACCACGGGCCGGCGACCGTGGTGCCGAACTTCCGCGTCGAGGGAGACGCGAAGTTCGAGCCGA
Source organism: Haliangiales bacterium (assembly GCA_038206055.1). Classification (GTDB taxonomy): domain Bacteria; phylum Myxococcota_A; class Polyangia; order Haliangiales; family Haliangiaceae; genus JABFXX01. The sequence continues at coordinate 44,850 of JBBRBG010000056.1, read as the reverse complement.
TCACGGGCGACGCCCCGGTCACGTGCTTCGGCGACATCTGCATGCTCGATCACGCGCTCGCACCGAACGAGGCGGCGGACATGTCGTTCGTGGCGGCGCTCGGCGATGGCGAGACCCACATGACGGTCACGGCGAGCGCACTCGGCGTGGACGAGCTGACGCCCGCGGACAACGTCACGACGTTCACGATCCCCGCCGCGCCGCCCTCCGACGGCGGTGGCTGCACGACCTCCTCCGGCGCTGGGGGCATCGTGCTCGCGCTGCTCGCCATCCCGCTGCTGCGCCGCCGCCCGCTTGTCCGATAATGGGGTCCGACCCCATTATCGGACACATTAGCGGACAGGCGTGGCCGTCAACCGGAGGTCGCCGCCGATGAACGCCACGTGCTCGTCGAACACGAAGCCGTGGGCGTCGGCGAGCGTCGCCAGGCCGACGCCGCCGACCCATGAAGGCGCCGGGCCACCGACGAGCTTCGGCGCGACGTAGACCACGAGCTGATCAACGAGCCTGGCCGCGAGCAGCGCCGCGTGCACCTGCCCACCGCCCTCGACCAGTACCGACGTCATCCCCTCGGCGCCGAGTCTCGTGGCGAGCGTCGCCAGGTCCGGCCGGCCCTGCGCATCGGGCGCGAGGAACCACACCTCGGCGCCCGCGCGCGTCAGCTCCGCCGCCCGGGCATGGACCGCAGCGTTGCCGTCGTCGACCGCAGCCGCGACGATGATCGTGCGGGGTCCGGTCGCGCGCGGCAGCAGCGCGGCGGTCGGTGGCGTGCGCAGCTCGCGGTCGAGCACGATGCGGATCGGATCGCGCCCGCCCTTCATCCGTGCCGTCAGCTTCGGATCATCGGCGAGCACGGTGCCGAGGCCGACGAGGATCGCGTCGTGGCCGTTGCGCAGCCGCATCACGTCCTCGCGGGCGGCCGCGCCGGTGATCCACTTCGACTCGCCGCCGACCGTGGCGATCTTTCCATCGAGCGTGATCGCCGTCTTCAGCGTGAATGCCGGCCGGTGCTCGCGCGCCCACGTGAAGAACGGCAGGTTCGCGCGTTCGCACGCCTCGCGCAGCACACCGGTGGTGACCTCGATCTTTGCCTTGCGCAGCACCAGGATGCCGCCGCTGTGGTCGCGGATCGGATCGACGCAGCCGATGACCACACGCGCGACGCCGCTATCACGCACCAGCGGCGCGCAGGGAGGCGTGCGGCCGTGGTGATTGCAGGGCTCGAGGTTGACGTAGAGCGTGGCGCCCGGCGCCGTGTTCTTGATCCGGCGCAGCGCAGCGCGCTCTGCGTGGTCCTTGCCCGGGCCGGCATGCGCGCCCTCGGCGATCACCTCGCCGCGCTTGTCGACGACGACGCAGCCGACGATCGGATTCGGCGACGTCCGCCCGCGATGCTTCGCCGCGAGCTCGAGGCAGCGCGCCATGTGAGTGCGGTCGCGCTCGCCTCGCGCCGCCGCGGACAGCTTCACCCGGTGCGCTCCACCGTCTCTGCCGGCACTTCGTCGATGGTGTCCTTCGGCGCATCTTCCACCGCGAGCGCGGGGATCGAGTGCTTGCCGGTGTCTTCCTGGCGCAGCGTCTCGAGCTCCTTGTGGAAGCCCTCGAGGTCGCGGAAGTCGCGATAGATCGACGCGAACCGGACGTACGCGACCTGATCCACGGCCTTGAGCCGCGGCAGCACGAGCTCGCCGATGGCGCGCGCCTTGATCTCGCTGACGCCGAGTCCTTCGACCTCGCGCTCGACCTCGAGCGCGAGCGCCGTGACCTTCTGGCGCGAGACCGGGCGCTTCGCGACCGAGGCCTGCAGGCCGCGCTCGATCTTGGTCCGGTCGAACGGCTCGCGGCGGCCGTCGCTCTTGACGACCATCGGCATCGATTCCTCGATGCGCTCGTACGTGGTGTAGCGACGCGTGCAGCCTTCGCACTCGCGGCGGCGACGGATCTCGTTCCCGTCCTTGGACACGCGCGTCTCGATGACCTTGTCCTCGTAGACGGCGCAGAACGGGCAGCGCATGGCTAGCGCTGGTCCAGTGCGGTCAGCATGTCGACGCGGCGCTGGTGGCGGCCGCCCTCGAACGCCGTGGCACGGAACGCCTTCAGTGCGTGCTCCGCGACGCCGAGCCCGAGCACGCGAGCGCCGAGCGCGATGATGTTCGCGTCGTTATGCAGGCGCGCGACCTCGGCGGTGAAGGCATCGTGCACGAGCGCGCAGCGCACGCCGGGCACCTTGTTAGCCGCGATGCTGATACCAATGCCGGAGCCGCAGACCACCAGGCCCAGGGCCTGTGCATCGCCCGCGACCCGCTTGCCGACCTCGGCGCCGAAGCTCGGATAGTCGACCGAAGCCTCGTCGTTGGTGCCGACGTCGATGACTTCGTCGCCGAGCTCGCGCAGCACGCCGACCAGGTGCTTCTTCAGCACCAGACCCGCGTGGTCACAGCCGGCGTACCACTTCATCAGTCGCCCTTGTAACGCTGGAGGATGAGGGCCGCATTCGTGCCGCCGAAGCCAAAGCTGTTCGACATCGCGACATCGACGCGCTGCTCGCGGGCGGCGTTCGGGATGTAGTCGAGGTCGCACTCGGGATCGGGGAACTCGTAGTTCGTGGTCGGCGGCAGCACGCCGCGCGCGATCGCGAGCGCCGTGATGCCCGCCTCGATGCCGCCCGCCGCGCCGAGGGTGTGGCCGGTCATCGACTTGGTCGACGAGATCTGGAGCTTCTTCGCGTGATCGCCGAACACGACCTTCATCGCGATCGTCTCGTTCTTGTCGTTGAGGTCCGTCGAGGTGCCGTGCGCGTTGACGTACTGGATGGCCGAACCATCGATCTTCGCGTCCTTGAACGCGGTCCGGAAGCACGCCTGCGCGCCCTTGTGCTCGGGCGCAGGCGCCGCAACGTGGTGAGCATCGCTATTCGCCGCGTAGCCGGTGAGCTCGGCATAGATCCGTGCGCCGCGCTTCTTCGCCATCTCGAGCTCCTCGAGGATGACCACGCCCGCACCTTCGCCGATCACGAAGCCATCGCGCTCCTTGTCGAACGGGCGGCTCGCATGCATCGGGTCCGCGTTGTTCGTCGACATCGCGCGCATCGCGTTGAAGCCGCCGACGCCGAGGATCGAGACCGTTGCCTCGGTCCCGCCCGCGATCATCGCGTCAGCGTAGCCGTGGCGGATCGCACGCATCGCCTCGCCGATCGAATGCGCGCCGGTCGCGCACGCCGAGACGTGGGAGAAGTTCGCTCCCGTCGCGCCGGTGCGAATGCACACCATGCCGGGTGCCTCGTTGATGATGATGTCGGTGACGAAGTACGGCGAGAACCCGTAGCGCGGACCCTTCTGCTGGGTCGCCACGTAGGTGTCCTCGATCGTCCGCACGCCGCCGAGGCCGGAGCCGATGTAGCAGCCCCAGCGGTCTTCCTGACCGGCGGGAACCTTGCCACCGAGGCCCGCGTCCTCCATCGCCATCATCGCCGCACCCACGCCGAACTGGAGGAACCGGTCGATGTGCTTGAGCTCGCGCTTGTCGAAGAACTTGGACGGCTCCCAGTTCTTGACCTCGCAGCCGAACTTCGTCGCGTAGTTCGTCACATCGAACTGCGTGATCGGCCCCGCGCCGCTCTTGCCCGCAAGCAAGGACGACCACGTGGTCTCGAGATCGTTGCCGATCGGCGTGATGAGACCGATGCCCGTGATGACGACGCGACGCATGGCGACTCCTTACCGCACCCAGGCGGGTGCGCTTCTCAGCCCTTGGCGTGAGTCTTGATGTAGTTGACCGCGTCTTTGACGGTCTTGATCTGCTCGGTGTCTTCCTCGGGGATCGTGATCTTGAACTCCTGCTCGAACGCGAGCACGAGCTCGACCACCGCGAGCGAGTCCGCCTTCAGATCGTCGATGAACGACGCCTCGGGGCGCAGCTGCTCGGCCGAGACCTCGAGCTGATTGCAGATGATTTCCTTGACCTTGCTCTCGATCTCATCAGGCGACATGGACGTTCTCTTTCGTACGGGGTGCAGCGCGTTGGGGGGGGTAAAATAGCAAGCTCCACGAACGTGGGGCGCGCAGCAACGCGAAGCGTTGCGCAGGTCAATAGACCAGAACGGCAGTTACATCAACATCCCGCCGTTGACCCGCAGGACCTGGCCGGTGATGTAAGACGCCTCGGGGCCGGCCAGGAAGGCGACGGCGTCCGCGACGTCTTCGGTGCGGCCGATCCGCCCGAGGGGGATCGCCTCCATCAGCTTGGCGCGCTGGGCCTCGGGGAGGTGCTCGGCCGTCATGTCGGTCTCGATGAACCCGGGCGACACGGCATTGCACGTCACGCCGCGGCTCGCGAGCTCCCGTGCGGTCGACATCGTGAGCCCGATCAGGCCCGCCTTCGAGGCCGAGTACGCGAGCTGCCCGGCGTTTCCGCTCTCTCCGACGACCGACGTGATGTTGATGATCCGGCCGGAGGCCTTCGCCTTCAGGATCATCAGCGATGCCGCGCGCAGGCAGTGGAACGCGCCGCCGAGGTTGATGTCCATCACGGATTTCCACTGCTCGTCGGAGAACCGCATCAGCATGCCGTTGATGGCGACGCCGGCGTTGTTGACGAGGATGTCGATGTTGCCGACGTCCTTGCCGAGCTGCTTGATGGTCTCGGTGACCTGCGCGGAGTTGCCGACGTCGAACTTCGAGATCACGGCCTGCCCGCCGGCGCCCTCGACCTCGGCCGCGCACTCGCGCGCGGCTTCTTCGCGCGACGCGTAGTTGATGATCACCTTGGCGCCGCGACGACCGAGCGCCGCGCAGATCCCGCGACCGATACCGCGCGAACCGCCGGTCACCAGCGCGACCTTTCCTGCGAGAGCCTTGTCGTTGATCGCCATGTTCGTCTGTCTCCCCGGCTCCTACGCCGTGAACGCCGCCACTTCGTGGGGCTCGCCGATGGTCGTCACTGCGATCGACTTCGCGGTCCGGCCGACGAGGCCCTTCAGCACGGCGCCCGAGCCAAGCTCGTACGCGACGGTGACGCCGAGCTTCGCGATGGACAGCACCGACTCTTCCCAACGTACCGGGGCGGTGACCTGCTGCACGAGGAGCTTCTTGATCTGCTCCGGGTCCTGCGTGGGCTCGGCGGTGACGTTCGCGACCACCGGCACGCTCGGCGTTCCGATCACGACGTCGGCAAGCGCGGCCGCGAGCTGATCGGCGGCGGGCTTCATCATCGAGCAATGGAACGGGGCACTGACCGTGAGCTTCTTCGCGATCTTCGCGCCGGCGGGCTTCGCGAGCTCGATCGCGCGATCGACGGCATCGGTGTGACCGGAGATCACGATCTGCCCGGCACCGTTCAGGTTCGCGGGCTCGACGATCTCGCCGGGCTTGCTCGCCGCGGCACACAACCCCTTCACCTTCTCGAGGTCGAGGCCCATCAGCGCGGCCATACCGCCCTGCCCGATCGGCACGGCGTCCTGCATGTACGTGCCGCGGAGGTGCGTGAGCTTGACGGCGTCGCGCAGGGTGTGCGCCCCGGCGGCGACCAGCGCGGACCACTCGCCGAGCGAGTGACCGGCGACGATGTCGAACGTCAGGCCCTTGTCCACGAGCGCGCGGAACACGGCGATCGACGTGGTCAGGATCGCCGGCTGCGTGTACTTCGTGAGCGTCAGGTCGTCCTCGGGACCTTCGAAGCATAGCTTCGAGATCGAGAACCCGAGCGCCTCGTCCGCTTCCTCGTACGTCCGGCGGGCGACGTCGACCGCAAGCGCGAGCTCTTTGCCCATGCCCACCCTTTGCGAGCCCTGGCCGGGGAAGAGGAGCGCCGTCTTCATCGGGCTGGTTCTTCGCACGGCCCACCGCCTCTGGGAAGGGGGCCCGAACAGATCCAGGTATGCGAAACCACTGATGCACTGCGCAGGTCCGTGCGCAGCTGCGACTGATGCAGTGCGGCGTCCGTCCGTACTGCCAACATGCGAATCGCGCTCGTCCTTGCCGCCCTGCTCGTCGCCCCCGCCTGCGGAAAGTCCACCTGCGAGAAGTACGCGGACATGGAGGTGAAATGCGGCGATTACCCCGCGTCCGAGAAGGACATCACCCACGACCTCGCCCAGGGGTTCTGCATGGCCGCCGACTCCGATACCGACCCGGCGGCCAAGGAGATGGCAGCGCACTTCGCGAAGGAGGCCGACTGCGCGAAGAAGACGTCGGATTGCGCCGCGTACAAGGTCTGCACCGATGCCATCAAGTGACGAGGCGGTAGCCACCGACGGTGACCGCACCGATCCCACGAACGCCAACCCGACGAGCCGGTCTGCACGGTGCCCGGATGATGTGCCGCAGAGACTCGGAGACCGCTGAGAAGAGCCTCTCGTTCGCGCTTCGCGTTGCGCTTCGCGTTGCTGTCTGGCGGTTGCTGTCTGGCGGCCCGGATGATTTGCCGCAGAGACTCGGAGACCGCTGAGGAAGAGGCTTTCATTCGCGCCTCGCGAAAGAAAGCGCTCTGCTCGGAGGCCTCCGAGTCCTTGCGGCGAATTCTTCTTCCGATCAGCGTTTCTTCGCGGGCATCGCCTTCTTCGCAGGCGCCGCCTTCTTCGCGGGCGCAGCCGCCGCCTTCTTCGCGGGCGCAGCCGCCGCCTTCTTCGCGGGCGTAGCCGCCGCCTTCTTCGCGGGCGTAGCCGCCGCCTTCTTCGCGGTCGGGGGCGTCGCCTTTGCGGGCGCGCCCTTCTTTCCGCCGGCAGGTACCGCCTTCGGGGGCGCCGCCTTCTTCACGGGGGCAAGCGGCGCCTTCGCGGCCGGTACCGCCTTCGCGGCGGGGGCAGCCTTCGCCGGCCTCGCATTCGTCGCCGGTGCGGGGGGCGCCTTCGCCACGGGCGCCGCCTTCTTGCCCTTCCCCTTCGGCTGCGCAGCCGCGGGCTCCGTCGTCGCGCGAGGGCGCGGCGCGGGGGGCGCCGACTCGAGCTCCTCGTCGATCGGCTTCTCGGTCTTCGGGCGCGCCGGCTTGCGCGGCGTAGCGGCCGAGACGCCGACGACCGTCCCGGCGCGCGGCTTCTTGAGCTCGGGGTGCACGAGGATCAGGTGCATCGGCAGGCCGGCGGTGGACAGCCGATCCATCAGGGCGTTGACGTTCGTGTCCTTGGGGACCGCGAGGTACGCGCGGCCCGGGTCCGTTTCGCGCGGTGCCCAGGCGCCTTCGCACACGATGCGCTCGACATCGCAGACACGGGCGAGCGCCGAGATCGCATCGTTCGCGGTGACGTCGTCGTGCGGACGGTAATCGAGGATCATCGCCCAGCGACCGCCGTCCTCGACGATCTTCGAGCTGATCTCGTTCCACTTCACGCCGCCGCGATCCCAGGTGGGAAACGTATCGGCGACGGGCGTGACCACGATGGTGTCGCCCCACGTCGGCTTCGCGTGCATGAAGGGAACGTTGACGAGCTTCACCTTGCGCGCCCCGGCGGCGGCACCGGGCGCTGGACCGAGGTCGTGCGCCCACGGAGTCTCGGTGTCCTCGCCCTGGTTCGTCAGGCAGACCTTGATCAGCTTCGGCTCAGCACTCGCCATCGGGTGCATCCTATCCCAGGGCGCTGATCGCGGCGGCGAGCTGTCCCGGGAGCGATCGCTCCGCGAACTGGGCGCCGGCACGGATGGCGGAGGCGATGGCGTTCGCATCGGAGCGGCCATGCGCGATCACAGCAGGCTGGGTGACGCCCGCGAGCAACGCGCCGCCGATCTCGGTGTAGTCGATTCGCTTCGCCAGACCACGAAGCGCGGGCGCCACCAGCGCGGAGCCGAGGCGCGCGAGGGCGGTCTTGTCGAGCTCCTGCTTGACCAGGCCGAACATGCCCTCGGCGATGCCCTCGCAGGTCTTGAGGACGATGTTGCCGGTGAAGCCGTCGGTGGCGATGACGTCGACCACGCCGCGAAACAGGTCCGAGCCCTCGACGTAGCCGATGTACTGGAACGCACCTTTGACGGTCGACAGGAGTGCGTGCGCCTCGCGCGTCAGCGGCGTGCCCTTGCCCGGCTCGGCGCCGTTCGACAGCAAACCCACGCGGGGCATGCGGCCGTGCACCGCGCGGTCGTAGGCGGCCCCGAGCAGCGCGAACTGTGCGAGCTGTGCAGCCTTGGGCTCGGTGTTCGCGCCGGCGTCGCAGAGGACGAGGGGGCCGGCCGGCGTCGGCAGCACGGTGACGATCGCCGGCCGATCCACGCCGGGCAACCGACCGAGCACGAGCATCGCGCAGGCGAGCAGCGCGCCGCTGTTGCCGGCGGACACCACGGCATCGCCGTCGCCCGTGTGGACGAGCTGCACGGCGACGCGCATCGACGAGTCGGGCTTGCTGCGAAATGCCTGCCCGGGGTGATCGTGCATCGTGATCACCTCGCTGGCGTGGTGAACGCGAACACGGTCGCTCTCGGTGCGGCCCGCACGCGCGAGCTCTGCATCGAGCAGCGCGGCATCGCCGACGAGCGTGACGTCGATGTCGTACGCACGCGCCGCACGGAGCGCACCAGCCACTTCCGGGCCAGGCGCTCGATCACTTCCCATCGCATCGACAACGACCCTCATGGCCGCCTCGACGCGGAGTCGTTACTCTTCCGCCGTCTTCGTGACGATGATCTGCTCGCCCTTGTACTGGCCGCAGCTCATGCACACGCGGTGCGAGATCTTCGGGGCCTGGCAGTTGGGGCAGGCTTGAACCATCATGTGGTTCTCGCCAGACTTCTTCATCCACGCCGAGCGCTGCTGGGCGGTGCGGGCGGGGCCGCGACGTCGTTTCTGTAGGGCCATGGTCGATAACTCCGGGGGGCTTATGTGCCAGCTCAGGAAGGAAGTTTCAAGCCCTTGAGTGGCGCCAGGCGAGGATCGATCGGTTTCTCGCAGACGCAGGTACCTGAATTCCGGTCGATACCGCACTGCGGGCACAGCCCTTTGCAGTCCTCCCGGCACAGCGGCGCGTAGGGAATGGCCAGGACGAACTCCTCGCGGAACAAGGGTTCGAGGTCCACCCAGTCGCCCTCGTAGGCGAACACGTCGAGATCGTCCTCGGCGACCTCGGCGCCATCCTCGCCCTCGGCATCATCGGACGGCATCTCGGCCTTGGGGAGGAACGTGACGTGGAGGCGATCATCGATCTCGAGCTTCACGTCGGAGACGCAGCGGCCACACGCGACGTGGATGTGGCCCTTGAACGTGCCGACGGCGAACACATGCTCGCCCTCGGAGTACAGCTCGAGATCCGCGTGGCCGTGGCCCGCGTTCGGATCGGCGTCGGGCGCGCCGAGCGCGTCGCGCATCGGCAGACCCTTGATCCAGTCGGCCACGATCTCCCCGGGCACGTCGAACGTCTTGTGCACGGGGATGTCGCGCAGGAGGACGGCATAGGGGGGCGGCTTGGCCATGACGAAGCCGGGCAGTATAGGAATGCGATCCCGAGTGTCAAGCCAGGCGAATTCCGGCACGATGCCCGCGTGCAGCAGGCCGCGCTCCTCGCCCTCGCGCTCGTCTTCGCCGGGTGTGGTGACGATCCGCCCACCCCGCTGACCTACGGCGCGTATGGCCCGCTCAGCGGCGACGCCGGCAAGGGCTCGTGGCGCTTCGGCGTGGCCACGGCTGCTGCCCAGATCGAGGACCAGAACATCCACACGGACTGGTACTTGTGGACCCAGCCGATCGCGCAGGGCGGCCTCGGCAAGGGCACGTTCGTCGGCGACGCGACGAAGGGCTACTCGAAGAACATCGAGGACCTCGGGCTCGTCAAGGAGCTCGGGGTCGACAGCTACCGGTTCTCGATCGAGTGGGCGCGCATCGAGCCGACGAAGGACGTGATCGACGAAGCGGCGATCACGCACTACCGGATACAGCTCGAGGCGATGAAGGCGATGGGGATCCATCCACTCGTCACGCTCCATCACTTCTCGAACCCGGTGTGGGTCGCCGATCCGCGCGACCTTGGTTGTACCGGCGGTCCAACGGCGACGAATCTGTGCGGGTTCGGTAGCCCCGGCGGTCCGATGATCGTCGCCGAGATGGCGCAGCACGCCACGCTCGTCGCGCAGCGCTTCGGCGACCTGGTCGATGACTGGGGCACCGTCAACGAGCCGATCAACTACCTGCTCGCGGCATATGGCCTCGGGCAGTTCCCGCCGGGCAAGGTCACGTTCAACCGGCTGACCACCGAGTTCGTCGCCGTGATCCGCGACTACATCGCGATGCATGCGGCGATGTACAAGGCGATCAAGGCGGCGGACACGATCGACGCAGATGGCGATGGCATCGCGGCCGAAGTCGGTATGTCGATGGCGGTCGCCGACTGGCAGCCCGCGCGCAAGAACGAGAAGTCGACGAACCCCGACGACATCACCGCGCGCGACCGGCTCGTCTACCTGTTCCACTACGTGTTCGTTGATTCGATCATCAACGGCACCTTTGACTCGAACCTCGATGGCACCTCTGACGAGCAGCACCCCGAGTGGACCGGCACGCTCGACTGGCTCGGCCTGCAGTACTACTTCCGCGCCGGCGTCTCCGCGGATCGCCCGCTGTTCCCCGCCCCGGCGTCGTTGACCGCGTGCATCGGCGGCCTCGACACCGGCTCGTGCCTGCCCGCGCCCGATCCCACCTACTGCGTTCCGAAGATGGGCTACGAGGGCTACACCGATGGGCTCGGCGACATCCTCATCGAGTTCTCGAAGCGCTATCCAGGCATGCCGCTGGTGGTCACCGAGGCCGGCATCTCGACCGAGGCCGGCAAGCGGCGCGCGGAGAACATCGTGCGCAACATCGAATCGATGGAGCGCGCGCGCGAAGCGGGCGTCGATCTTCGCGGCTACTACCACTGGAGCCTCACCGACAACTTCGAGTGGGCCGAGGGCTTCGGCCCACGCTTCGGCCTCTACACGGTCGACTACACGACCTACGGGCGCACCGCCTCCGAGGGCGCCACGCTCCTCGGAGAGCTCGCGAAGTCGCGCACGCTCACGACGAAGCAGCGCGAGACCTATGGCGGCAGCGGGCCGATGACCGCGGAGCCTGGGTTCAACGGCGACGTGTTCTGCGCGAAGCCGACGCCTTAGCGGCCGAGCGCGCTCGCGAGATCGGCGATCAGCGCGGCCACGCGGGCCGGTGCGCCGGCGGCATCCCCCGCGGCGACGCGATCGACGAGCGCGGTGCCGACGACGACGCCATCGGCGACCGCGGCGAATCGCGCGGCATCGGCCGGTGTGCGGATGCCGAAGCCAACGGCGACCGGTGCCTTCGCCGCGGTACGGATCTGCGCGATCCGCGCCGGATCCACGACCGCGGCGGCCTTGGCGCCCGTCACCCCCGTGAGCGAGATGTAGTAGACGAACGGCGCGGCGAACTGAGCAAGCCGAGCGATGCGCTGGGGCGTCGAGGTCGGCGCGACGAGCGGGATCACGGAGACGCCGTGCGCCGCGAGCGGCGTGGCGAGCTCCGCGAGCTCATCGATCGGGAGATCCACGGTGAGCACGGCATCTACGCCGGCGGCGGCCGCGCGCGCCGCGAACCTCTCGGCGCCCATGACGTAGATCGGGTTGTAGTAACCGAACAGCACGATCGGCGTCTCGATGCCGCGACGGCGCAGCTCGGCGACCGCATCCAGCGCGCTCGGCAGGCTGGCACCGCGCTCGAGCGCGCGCTCCATCGCACGCTGGATCGAGGGACCATCGGCCGATGGATCGCTGAACGGCACGCCCAGCTCGATCACGTCGGCGCCGGCGCGCGCGGCGGCGTCGACGACGGCGATCGAGGTCTGCACATCGGGATCGCCGAACGTCAGATACGCGACGAGCGCGGCGCGCTTGTGCTGAGCCGTGCGCTCGAAGGCGGCGCGAAGGCGCGCGGTCACGAGTGGCTCCGCTTGCCGGCGCGGTGGTTCGCGACGGTGACCATGTCCTTGTCGCCACGACCGGAGAGGCCGACGATGATGATGCCGCTCTTGCCGACGACGGTCGCGACCTCGTCGAGCGCCGCGATCGCGTGCGCAGTCTCGAGCGCGCAGAGAATGCCCTCGCTGCGCGCCAGCCGCTCGAGAGCGGCGAGCGCTTGATCATCGGTGCGCGAGATGTACGTCGCGCGGCCGGAGACCTTCCACGCAGCGTGCTCGGGTCCGACGCCGGGATAGTCGAGGCCCGCGCTGATCGAGTGCGCGTGCGCGATCTGGCCCATGCGCGCATCATCCTCGTGCGTGAGCACGTAGCTCTTGCTGCCGTGGAGCACGCCGACGCGCCCCGATCCCAGCGTGGCCGCGTGCCGGCCGGTAGCGATGCCATCACCCGCGGCCTCAACGCCGACGAGCTTGACGCTCGCATCGGCGACGAACGGCGCGAACAGCCCCGCCGCATTGCTGCCGCCGCCGACGCATGCGACGAGCGCATCGGGCAGCCGGCCCGCGACAGCATGGAGCTGCGCCTTCGCCTCGCGGCCGATCACGCTCTGGAGATCGCGGACCATCCACGGATACGGGTGCGGGCCCGCGACGGAACCGATCAGGTAGAACGTGTCGCCGACATTCGTCACCCAGTCCCGCATCGCTTCGTTCATCGCGTCCTTGAGCGTGCGCGTGCCGCTCTCGACCGCGTGGACCTGCGCACCGAGCAGCCGCATTCGCTCGACGTTGAGCGACTGCCGCACCACGTCCTCGGCCCCCATGTAGATCTCGCACGGCAGGCCGAACAGCGCGGCGACCGTGGCGGTGGCCACGCCGTGCTGCCCTGCCCCGGTCTCCGCAATCAACCGGCGCTTGCCCATGCGGCGCGCGAGCACCGCCTGGCCGATGCAGTTGTTGATCTTGTGTGCGCCAGTGTGATTGAGGTCCTCGCGCTTGAGGTAGACCTGCGCGCCGACATCCGCGGAGAGCCGCGCCGCGTGATACAGCCGCGACGGCCGGCCGACGTAGTCGTGGAGCAAGCCATCGACCTCGGTCCAGAACGTAGCGTCGGCGCGGGCGTGGCGCCACGCTGTCTCGAGCTCGCCGATCGCGGGCATCAGCGTCTCGGCGACGTACTGCCCGCCGAACTCTCCAAACCTTCCGCCAGTGGGCTCGGCGAGCCGAGCGATCTCGTCCGCGGTCGACATCAGCTCCTCGGTATCATGGTACGACCGCGACGTGCAGCGGTTGGCAATGCTAGCGCTGATCCTCGCGGCGGCAACGCCCGCGGCCGCGGACGACGTCGACACGAAGGAGTGCGACCCGCGTCCTTGTGCCGCACCTGTTCAGCGCCATGCCGAGATCGTGGCCGACCTCGGCCTCTCTGTCATCCAGGCCGGCTACGAGCACCCGATCGGGCGTCACTTCGCTGTCGCCGTGACCGCCGGCGTGTTCGGTACGTACTTCTTGCCCTGGTTCGATCTCGGCGACAACGTGATCGGCGTCGGCGGCGGCGTACGCGGAACGTGGTTCGCGCGCGAGACCGGGCACGGGTTCTACGTGGCGCCGTACATCCGCGCGCACCGTGTGAGCGGCAAGCACGACGGCATGGACGGCACGGGTCCGGGGTTCTCTGCCGGCGCGTTCGCCGGGTGGGCACTCGGCATCGGCTCGAAGCTCGACGTGCGCATCGGCGTTGGCGCGCAGTACATCTACCAGCGCATCGAGACCGACGCCGGCAAGCAGACGTCGTCGACGCCGTTCCTCGCCCTCGATCTCGACGTTGGCTACCGGCTGTGAGTCGAACGACGTTCGTCGTGGCGCTGTCACTGCTCGCGTCGACCGCCGTCGCGGAGCCGCGGCCCGCACAGCAGATCCAGATCGACCTCGGTATCGCGGTCGCCGGCCTCGGCCTCGAATCGCCGGTCGCGTCTCACCTTGCGCTGCAGATGGAGGCGATCGGCTTCTCCACCTTCTACCTGCCTCTCGCGGGTGGCGGCGTCGCGACCTGGGGAGCGGGCGCAGGCGTGCGCGGCACGTGGTTCGCCGAGCGCGATGGGCGCGGGCTGTTCGTGACGCCGTTCTTTCGCCTCGCGCACGTCGGCGGAGAGAAGGAGACCGGCGAGCGCGGGCATGGGGTCGCGACGGCGGCCGGCATCACCGTCGGTCAGGCGTTCCGCGCGACGCCGAGCATCGACCTGCGGTTCGGATTCGGCGCGCAACTCGTTCACTACGACATCCGCACCGCGGGCGGCACGCTGCGCGCGACCACGCCGTTCCTCGCGTTCGACCTCGTGATCGGCTTTCGCCGCTAGTTACTTCACGATCTCGACGCCGCGCGCCGCGAGCTTCTTCATCGCGGCGATGCCGGCCGGATCGAGCTTCGCGCCGACCAGGCCGAGCGTGCGCAGGTGCGTGAGATGGACCAGCGGCGTGATGTCGTGGATCTCTGTCGCTGAGAGATCGAGCGTCACGAGCGTCGTGCGCTGCGCGATGGTGGCGAGCGTAGCGTCGCCGAGCTCGAGACCCGTGAGCGTCAGCGTGCGCAGGTGCGGCCAGGACGCGAGGTCCGCGATGCCGGTCCGCATGCGCGTGTCGCCGATCGTCAGCTCGTCGAGCTGCGCGAACGTGCGCAGGATCGGGAGGCCATCCTCGGAGACCTGCGAGTTCGCGAGGTGGAGCGTGCGCAGCTCGTGCAGCGGCGCGAGGCCGACGAGGGTGACGTCGTCGGCGCCCGTGTTGTCGAGGTAGAGGCGCTCGAGCTCGCGCAGCGTGCCGAGCGTGGCGAGGCCGCCGTTGCTCGCGGTGGCCTGCGTGAGCACGAGGGTGCGGAGCTCCGGCATCTTCGTGATCCGGCCGATGGTGAGATCGCCGACCCGCAGCTCGCCGAGGCCGAGCGCCTCGAGCTTGGGAAGCTGGTCGAGGATCACGAGGCCCGCGTCGGTGATCTGGGTCTTCGAGAGGTAGAGCTCGACAAGCGCCGCGCTCGGCGTCACGCGCAGCGACGCATCGCCGATCGCGGTGCGATCGAGGCGGAGGATGCGCATGTTCGGCATCGCGAGCAGCGCCGATGCACTTGCATCGTCGACCGGCGTCTGCGCGAGGTCGACCTCCTCGAGCTGAACCCGGCGCGCGATCGCCTGGACGGTCGGCAGCGTGATCAGCGTACCGGCCACGCGCAGCTTGCGTAGGCCGGGCAGCGCCGCGAGCTGCTGCACGAGCCGATCGTGAACCTTCGCCCCGGAGAGACCGACCTCCGTGAGGTTTGGCGCGCTGGCGAGCCACGCGAGGTCGGCGTCGGTCGGCTTGTACACTTGCAGCGCCGACACGTCGAACCGCGTGAGGCCGGGCGCGAAGCCGCCGAGCGTGGCGATCTCCTTGCCGACGAACGTCTGATCGAGGAACACCTCGTACAGCGGCAGCGGACGCAGCGCGACCACGGTGCGCGCCGCGACCTTCGTGCCGCCGAGGTCGATGAACGCGAGCTTGGCGAGCGCGCCGAGCTGCGCGCCCCCGGCGTCGGTGATCAGCGTGCCCGACAGGTTGAGCCCGTGCAGGTTCGCGAGGCTCGCGATGCCCTTCATGCTCTGGTCGGTGATCGAGCAGTCTTCGACGTCGAGGACGTAGAGGTTCGCGAACGCCGGCTTGGCGACCAGCGCGGCGATCGCGAGGTCGTCGATCGGCGTGCGCGCGAGGTAGAGGCGCTCGAGGGGGGCGTCGATCGCGGCGAGCGCCGCGGCATTGACCGCGGTGTCGTCGAGAATCAGCGCGGTCAGCTCCGGCAGCTCGACGAGCTCTCCGAGCCACGCCTCGATCGGTTGGCCCTGCAACGAGAGCCCGGGCACGTGCTCGGAGCGCACCGCAGCGATCGTCTTGGCGAACGTGCGCTGGTCGAGCGAACGCGTGGGCTCGACGAACCACGGCTGGGTCGGTGGCGTGGCGGGGGGCGAATCCGGCAGCACCCCGATCTGCTGCGTGCCATCCGGCGTCCACACCATGACCCGCATCGGCACGGGCCAAGGCGACTCGGGCTTCGGGGCGGCGACCGAGATCGGCGCGGGCCGCGTTGCTGGCCCGATGACCGGCGGCGCCTTGGGGTGCGCGCAGCCGACGAGGAGGGTGACCATGGTCAGGGCGCGCATCGGAAGCTGGACAACGATCTCACCGGTCCGGTTGCGAAACCACCACCGTGCGCCGAGCGTGGGCGCGCGTCGGGAGCGCGCGAAGTCATGGATATTGCGGGACCGGCCCTGGCAGCCCGCGTGCTGGGTTCGCGGCCATGGTTAGCCTGCGCACCGAGCCCGCCCAGATCGAGCTGTTCGTCGTCCCCGACCGCGTCGCCGCGGGTGCGCTGCCGCGCGGGTGGGCGCCGACCGTGCCGCTGCGCTCGCGGGTCCCCCATGGCGTCAAGATCGCCTTGCGCGCCGGCGCCGCGACCCTCGCGGCAGGTGCCGCGGCGTACCTGATCGCTCCGCCGCTCGCGCCCGCCGTGGCGATCGCCGCCGGCGCCGCGGCCGTCGTGTTCGAGCTGTCGCGGGTCAAGGCCAGCCTGTCCCGCACGCTCGAGGACATCGCCGCCGACATCTCGCAGGTCCAGCCGCTGCTCCAGCTCGAGCGGATGCTACCGACCCGCCGGCCACTGCCCGCGATGACCGGTTACGCGATCGCACCCGATTGCGCGGTCCTGCTCGCGCAGCTCGTTGCCGACGAGAAGCCGGAGCTGATCGTCGAGACCGGCTCTGGCGTGTCCACGCTCGTGCTCGGCTACGCGCTACAGCGGCTTGGCCGCGGTCGCGTGATCGCGCTCGAGCACGAGCCCGCATACGCGGAGAAGACCCGCGCGCTGATCGCGCTGCACGGCCTCTCGGCCTACGCGACGGTCATCGACGCGCCACTCGAGCCCGTGATGATCGGCGGCCGCCCCTACCACTGGTACTCGACCCGCGCCCTCGCAGGCCTCGGCCGCATCGACCTCGTCGTCGACGATGGCCCGCCGCGGATCGCCGGGACGATGCTGCGCTATGCCTCGCTGCCGCTGCTCGCGCCGCGGCTCTCCGCGCGCAGCACGTTCCTCCTCGATGTGGTCGCCACGGAGGAGCGCGAGATCCTCGCACGCTGGCGTGAGGAGCTTCCGATGTTCGCGCAGGAGCACCTGCCGACCAAGAAGGGCAACGTGATCATCCGCCGCCGCAGCCACTAGCCCCGAACGGCCGCCACGAACGCCGCGAGCTTGTCTGGATCTTTCACGCCGGGCGCGACCTCGACACCGGTGGCCACGTCGACGGCGAACGGCGCGACCTGCGCGATCGCGGTGGCGACGTTCGCAGGATCGAGACCACCCGCGAGCATGATCTGCTGCTGCGGGAACGCGGCACGCGCCTTCCGCGCGAGCGCCCAGTCGAAGGGCCTGCCTGCGCCGCCGCGGCCGGCGGACGGCGTGTCGAGCAGGATCATCTCGGTGCGCCACTGATCGAGGTTCGCGATGTCCTTGTCGGCGCCGGTCGGGATGGCCTTCCAGACCGGGATGCGCGTCGCCTCGGCGATCGCCGCGAGGTCCTCCGGGTACTCGTCGCCGTGAAGCTGGATCGCGTCGAGCTGAACGGCCGCTGTGACCTCCACGATCTCCTCGAGGTCCGCATCGACGAACACGCCGACGATCTTCGCCGCGCCGGAGGATCGCGCGATGCCGGCGATCAGCGGTGCGCGCTCGACGGCGAGGTAGCGCTTCGACTTCGGCCAGAAGTTGAGGCCAATGTAGTCGACGCCGGCGGCGGCGACCCGCGCCGCATCGTCGGGCAACGTGATGCCGCAGATCTTGATCTTCGTCATGGCATGCCGCGGAGTGCACGGAGCGCACGTGCCGGATCCGGCGCCCGCATCAGTTGCTCGCCGACCAGGACCGCGTGCGCGCCGACCGCCCCGAGCAGTTGCACGTCGTCAGCGGTCTTGATCCCGCTCTCGGCGACGAGGATCACGTCGGGCGGCAGCATCGGTGCAACGAGCGAGGTGAGGTACATGTCGATCGAGAACGTCTTGAGGTCGCGGTGATTGACCCCCAGTAGCGCGGTGCCGGCTGCCAGCGCGATCTCCGCCTCGTGCGCGGTGTGGACCTCGACGAGCGCGTCGAGCTGGTAGGTGTGCGCCGCCGCGAGGAGCTCCGAAAGCTGCGCCGGCGACAGCGCCGCGACGATCAGGAGGACGGCATCGGCGCCGGCGGCCCGTGCCTCGGCAACCTGGTACGGATCGATCAGGAAGTCCTTGCGCAGGAGCGGCAGCGCCACGCGGTCGCGGACACGCCGGAGGAACTCGAGGTCGCCATCGAAGTACTTGCGATCGGTGAGCACCGAGATCGCGGACGCGCCCGCCTCCGCGTACGCCGCGGCGATCACCGCCGGATCGGCGCCTGCGCAGATCGCACCCGCGGACGGTGACGCGCGCTTGATCTCGGCGAGCACGTGGACAGGCGTGCCCGGCACCCGGGTCAAGGCCGCCTTGAAGGGGCGCAGCGGACCGGCGGAGCTCGCGAGCGCTTCGAGCTGGTCGAGGGTCACGGCCCGCTTCGCGGCGGCGACCTCCTCACGCTTGGTCGCGAGGATGGTCTCGAGGATGCTCACTCGACGCCCTCGAACTCGGCGGCCGTCTTCGTCAAGAGTCCGGTGAGGTCGTCACCGGGTGCTGCCAGGCTCGCCTGCACCCACTTGTGCAGTACGAGCCGAGCCGCTCCGTCGCGCGCGACCGTGGCAGCGCGCACGTATTGATCCGGCAGCCGATCGAGATCCATCGTCCCGCTCTCGAGCAGCTCGAGGCCGAGCGCTGCGGTCATTGCGGCCGCGCGGAGCACGGCCTCGTAGAGATCCCCCGGGCCGATGTCGCGGCCGGCGAGCACCTTCCGCAGGATCGCCGCGTTGTGCACCGCATCACCGCCCGCGAGCCCCGCCGGATCGCAGGCGGGAAGGCCGAACGACTTCGGCGACAGCGTGCGCGCGAGCACCACGCCGTCGTCGAAGATCGCGACGTGGGTGTCGCCGGAGACGGCGATCTCGTCGATGCCGCCCGCGCCATGGACCACCGCCGCGCGCCGGAGCCCGAGCTCGCCGAACGCGGCCGCCATCGGCTCGCACCAGTGACGGTCGTAGACACCCACGACCTGGTGCTTGACCTGCGCGGGGTTGGTCAGCGGTCCGAGCAGGTTGAAGATCGTGCGCGTGCCGAGCTCCTTGCGCGGCCCGCCGACGGACTTCGTCGCGGCATGAAACCGCGGCGCGAACGCAAAACCAATGCCCGCGATCTCGATGCACCGCGTGATCTCCGCCGGCTCGGCATCGATCTTCACGCCGAGCGTCTCCAGCACGTCGGCCGAGCCGCACTTCGAGGACAGCGCGCGGTTACCGTGCTTCGCCACGATGCCGCCGCACGCGGCGATCAGGATCGCGGCGAGGGTGGAGATGTTGATGGTCCCTACCCCATCGCCGCCGGTGCCGCAGGTATCGATCGAGTGCTCGATCCGCGGGCACGTCAGCGGCAGCGCGCGCGTCCGCATCGCGGAGGCCGCGCCGACGAGCTCGTCGACGGTCTCGCCTTTCGCCTTGAGCGCGATCAGCAGGCCGCCGATCTGCGCCGGCGTGGCCTCGCCGTCCATGATCTGTCCGATCACGTCGGCGACCTCGGCGCGCGACAGACCAATCCCGGTCGAGGCCGCCTGGATCGCACGGACGATCACCGCTGTCATGCCGCGGCCATCTGGAGAAAGTTCTTGAGCAGCGACTTGCCGGCGGTGGTCATGATCGACTCGGGGTGGAACTGCACACCCTCGAGCGTGGCGCCGCGCGCCTTGAGCCGCACGCCCATGATCTCGTCCTCCCAGGTCTTCGACGTGACCTCGAGGGTGTCGGGCATCGAGTCCGGTTGGATCACCAGCGAGTGATAGCGCGTGGCGACGAACGGGTTCTCGACGCCGAGATACAGGCCCTTCTCGTCGTGAAAGATCTTGCTGGTCTTGCCGTGCATGATCCGCGGCGCGCGCACGACCTTGCCGCCGAACACCTGGCCGATGCACTGATGACCGAGGCACACGCCGAGGAGCGGGATCGATCCGGCGAACGTCTTGATCACGTCCATCGAGATGCCGGCCTCGTTCGGCGTGCACGGACCGGGCGAGATCACGATCGCGCCGGGTGCGCGCTCGCGGATCTGGTCGAGGCTGATCGCGTCGTTGCGCTCGACGGAGACGTCGGCTCCGAGCTCACCGAAGTACTGGGCGAGGTTCCAGGTGAACGAGTCGTAGTTGTCGATCAGCAGCAACTTCATGACTGAGCTTCCGCGGTGCGGGCCATGGCGACAGCGCGGAGCACGGCGCGCGCCTTGTTCACCGACTCCTGATATTCGAGCTCGGGCACCGAGTCCGCGACCAGGCCCGCGCCCGCCTGGACGTAGAACGTGTCGTCCTTGTGGACGAGCGTGCGGATCGCGATCGCGAGGTCCATGTTGCCGGTGTAGCTGACGTAGCCCACGGCGCCGCCGTAGATGCCGCGCTGGTGCGGTTCGAGCTCGTCGATGATCTCCATCGCCCGGATCTTCGGCGCACCCGAGAGTGTGCCGGCCGGGAACGCGGCGCGCAGGACATCGAGCCAGGTCTTGCCCGCCGCGAGCTTGCCGACCACGTGCGAGGTCAGGTGCATGACGTGCGAGTAGCGCTCGATCACCATCTGCTCGGCGACCTGCACGCTGCCAACCTCGGCGACGCGGCCGACATCGTTGCGCCCGAGATCGATCAACATCAGGTGCTCGGCGAGCTCCTTCGGATCGGCGCGCAACTCTGCGGCGAGGCGATCGTCCTCGGCGGGCCCACGCCCGCGCGGTCGCGTGCCGGCGATCGGCCGAACCTCGACACGACCCTCGCTGAGGCGAACGAGCGTCTCGGGCGAGGCACCGGTCACGCGCGCCTCGGGGAACTCGAGGTGGAACATGTACGGGGACGGATTGATCACGCGCAGCGCGCGATACACGTCGAGCGGGCGCGCACCGGCCGCAGGCTCGGAGAACCGCTGCGAGAGCACGACCTGGAACGCGTCCCCAGCGAGGATGTACTCCTTCACGCGATCGACCGCGGCGCAGTAGCTGTCCTGCGTGAACGACGAGCTCGGCACGCTGGTCTGCGGCTCTTCGCCGAGACGGGGCGGCGTCAGATCGGGAAGTGCACGGCGCGGCTGCCGCAGGGTGGCGACGATCGCTTCGATCCGGCCGCACGCACGCTCGTACGCGGCCTCGGCCTTCTCGGGGCGCGCGACGTACGGCGTGGCGACGACCTTGAGCGTCTGGCGGAGGTTGTCGAAGATGAGCAGCGTATCGGTGATGACCATGCACAGCGGCGGCAGATCGAGGCCGGGCCGCGCGCGCGCGGGCAACTCCTCGAACGCGCGCACGCAGTCGTAGGCGATCCAACCGACCGCGCCGCCCCAGAACCGCGGCAGGCCCGGAACGTCGACCGGCACCAGCTCGCCGAGCACCTCGGCGAGCGCGGCGGTGGGATCCGGCGTTGGCCATTCGGCCGTGCGCGGTGGTCCGCCCGCGTCGACGTCGTACCAGGTCACGCTCGCCACCCCGGCGGACCAGCGCACGACCGCGCGCGGCGCGACACCGACGAACGAGTACGCGGCCCACGTCGCGCCGCCGACGACGCTCTCGAGCAGGAACGAGTGATCGCCGCCACCGAGCGCGGCGTACGCAGACACCGGCGTGTCTCCATCCGCGAGTAGCTCGCGATACACCGGGATCAGATTGCCCTTCCCGGCTGCCGCGATGAACTCGTCGCGCGACGGGGTGAACATCTTGCCGGTTATACCGTGTGCCGCCGGAGATCGTGGGCGCCCAAGCCCCCGAAACGTAAGGCGCCCTGAGGTCCATTTTGAACATGTTCACTTCCTCCCTTGACGGGCAGGTGATCCGGATCTAGTTTTTGAACATGTTCAACACGCCGCGTTGGCATCGCTTTCTCACCGTCCCCGCCCTGCTCGTCGCGCTTGCCGCGCTGGTGGGCGGCCCGCACCCGCTCCTCGCGCTCGCGATGTGCCCCCTCGTGGTGGCCCTGCCGTTCCAGCTGAACGCGGCGTGGAAGATGGACGTCACCGCGATCGCGAAGGGCCTCACCGCCACGAGCGTCGTGAGCTACCTCGGCCTGGCATGGGGCGCGATCCTCGTGGTCGTCTTTGCACCGGCGGGCGTGATCATGTTGCTCGCGTTCAGCGGGCTCCTTGTCACGGCGGGAACCGCGGTGAGCGAGACGAGGCTCGCTGCCGTCATGATGATCGAGGGCTTGCTGATCGGCTTCGTCGGCCTGCCGATGATGTGGATCGGCGGGGAGTACCGCGCCTTGGTCCCCGCCGGCTTCGTGCTGTTCGCAGGTGCCACGTGGTGGCTCGCCGAGGCCTCCCGCGCCCCCGTCACTACCCCCGACGAGGCCGAGCTCCCCGTCGCGATCGCCGTCTGACCTCCCCCGTTGAAAGGACTTCTGCCATGACCAGCCCGTTGTTTCTCGTCTACGTCCCGTACGCCGCCATCGCGATCACTCTCACCGTCTGGCTCGCGCGCGCGCTGTCCCACCACGGCGAGGTGTTCCTCCGCGACGTGTTCCCGAACAAGCCGACGCTCGCCACGGCGATCAACCAGCTCCTCGTGATCGGCTTCTACCTTGTCAACCTCGGCTGGGCCCTGCTCCTCCTCCGCGCGAACGAGGTCGAGGCCCAGGTCCACACGCCCACCGATGCGATCGCCCTGCTCACCACGCGACTCGGGATGCTGTTGCTCTTGCTCGGCGTCGCGCACCTGGCGAATCTGTATGTGTTCCACCGCGTTCGCCGCGGTGCCGAGCCCACCCACGTCTGATGCCCGCCAAGGCCCCCGCCAAGAAGCGCGACGCTACCCGCAAGCGGTTGCTCGATCGCGCGCTCAAGCTGTTCCAGAGGAAGGGCGTCGAGGCGACGACGATGCGCGACATCGCGAAGGCCGCCGGGATGTCGCTCGGCGCGGCCTACTACTACTTCCCGTCCAAGGAAGCGCTCGTGTTCGCCTACTACGAGGACAACCAGGCGGACCTCGAGGCGGTGGCGGCGGCCGCGACCGGCACCCTGCGCGAGCAGCTCGGCGCGATCTTCCACGGCAAGCTCGAGACCATCCGACCGCAGCGCAAGATGCTCGCGGCGATCGTGCAGCGGCTCGTGGATCCGAGCGACCCGGTCGGCGCGTTCTCGGCGCAGACGCGTGCGGTGCGCGACCGAGCGATGGCCGTCCTCGAGCGCGTGCTCGCCGGCGCAAGCGTCCCCGCCGAGGTGATGCCGCTCGCCACCCGCGCGCTGTGGCTGCTCCAGATGGCGCTGATGCTGGTCTACGTCAACGACGACAGCCCGAACGAACAGCGCACCCACGGCCTCGTCGACGACGCGCTCGACATGATCGTGCCGATGCTCCCGCTGCTCGCCACGCCGATGGGTCGCATGCTCGCCGACAAGGTCACGCAGGCGCTGACGCGCGCGGGGATCGTCTAGCCGCGCAGGTCGCGCAGCGAGCGCAGGAAGTTCTTCGCGAGCACCTTCTGGATCGCGTCGGGCGACAGCCCACGATCGAGCAGGTGCTGGACCACGCGCGGCAGCTCGTGCGGCGTCACGAGATCGCGCGGCGGCATGATCGCCCCGTCCCAGTCGCTGCCGAGCGATGCGTGGTCCTCGCCGACGGTCTCCACGATGTGCATCACGTGATCGGCGACCATCGCGGCGCGGCCCTTCCAGCGCGATGGCCCGAGGAAGCTCGACTCGTACATCACGCCGATCGTGCCGCCGGTATCGGCGATCGCCTTCAGCTGCTCGTCGTCGAGGTTGCGCCAGTGCGGGTGCACGCCCGAGACGCCGGTGTGCGTGACGATCAGCGGCAGGGATGCATCGTGGGCCTCCACCGCATCGAAGAAGCCGCGCCGGCTGATGTGCGCGAGGTCGACGAAGATCTTCTTCGCATCGAGCGCCTCCACATACGCGCGCCCGGCATCGGTCAGTCCGGTGTCTTCCTTGCCGCCGAGCGGCGAGCTGGTCTGACCGAGCGACGACTTCGAGAGGTGCACGAGTGTGATGCGAACGATGCGATCGTCGAGCACGTCGAGCGCGCCGGGCGCGTCGAGCGCGTTGCCGCCCTGGATACCGATGAACGCCGCGTGCTTGCCGGCCGCCGCGGCCGCCGTGTACTGCGCGGCGGTGCGCACGAGCGTGACCTCGTCGGGCACCGAGCTGAGGATCTCGGTGAGCTTCGCGAGGTTGTCCACGAACACGCGCGGGCGATCCTTCATCTCGCGCAGCGGGTTCGTGGTGATCACCCAGATGCCGCCGGTGATGCGCGCCTCGCGGATCCGCGGCAGATCGACCTGGCTGTAGAACCGGTGGCCGAACAGCCCGCCGCCGTGCCGGCGGGTCAGGTCGTAGCCGAAGATCCGGTTCCAGATGAACGTATCGAGGTGAAGATCGATGACATCGCTCGCGAGGTACAGCTCCACCGCCTCGCGCGAGATGCTGAGGTCGCTGGCCCAGGCGGCCGGGTCACGTCGATGATCGACATACTCGAGGGCAGTCATCCGCGCGAGTGATACCGCGGAATGCATGGCGGCGAGGATCTGGTTGTCACCCTGATCGACGTCCTGCTCCTGCGTAGAACTACACGAGTGACCCGCGCGCGGTATAACGCCGCCCATGCACCCCGCGCTGCAAGCCACCCTCGCCGCCGTGGACCCCGAGATCGCGGAGCTGATCGCCGCCGAGGAACGTCGTCAGCGCGACAAGATCCGCCTGATCGCCTCCGAGAACTACGTGTCCGGAGCCGTCCTCGCCGCCACGGGATCGATCCTCACCAACAAGTACAGCGAGGGCTACCCGGGCAAGCGCTACTACGAGGGCCAGCAGTACATCGATCAGATCGAGCAGCTGTGCATCGATCGCGCGAAGGCGCTGTTCGGCGCCGAGCACGCGAACGTGCAGCCCTACTCGGGCTCGCCCGCGAACCTCGCCGTGTACTTCGCGTTCCTGAAACCTGGCGACACCGTGATGGGCATGGGACTGCCCGCCGGCGGCCATCTCACGCACGGCTGGGGCGTCTCGATCACCGGTAGCTACTTCCGCGCCGTGCAGTACGGCGTGCGCAAGGATACGCACCGCATCGATTTCGACGAGGTCCGCGAGCTCGCGCGTAAGGAGAAGCCGAAGCTGTTATTCGCCGGCGGGACCGCGATCCCACGCACGATCGACTTCGCCACCTTCGGTGAGATCGCGAAGGAAGTCGGCGCGATCTTCGTCGCGGACATCGCGCACATCTCGGGGCTGGTTGCCGCCGGCGCGCACCCGTCGCCGGTGCCGGTCGCAGACGTCGTGTCGACCACCACGCACAAGACGCTGCGCGGTCCGCGCGGCGGCATGCTGATGTGCAAGGCCATCCACCAGAAGGCGATCGACCGCGCCGTGTTCCCCGGCCTCCAGGGCGGCCCGCACAACCACACCACGGCCGGCATCGCGATCGCGCTCAAGGAAGCGCAGACCGCGGAGTTCACGAAGTACGCGCATCAGATCGTCGCGAACTCGCGCGCGCTCGCGGCCGCGCTCGTCGAGGCGGGCTGGTCGCTGATCACGGGCGGCAGTGACAACCACCTGATCCTCGCCGACATGACGCCGAAGAACGTCTCCGGCAAGATCGCCGCGAAGGCGCTCGACGTCGCGGGCATGGAGCTCAACTACAACTCGATCCCGTTCGATCCGCGCAAGCCGTTCGATCCTTCGGGCGTGCGCCTCGGCACCGCGAGCGTCACGAGCCGCGGCATGCGCGAGCCGGAGATGAAGCTGATCGCGGGCTGGATGGATCAGGTCGCGAACGCGCCGACGAATGCCGCGCTGCACGAGAAGATCGCCGCGGAGATCAGCGAGCTGTGCGCGAAGTTCCCGGCTCCCGGCATCCTGATCTGAGGCACGCGTCGCTCTGACGAGAGCGCGCCGCAGACGAAAACCTCTACTCCGCGTACTCGGAGTCTCTGCGACGAATCGTCCGGCGCACGGCCGCATGAGGAGCGCGGCACCGCTCGTCTAGCGGCGCTTCGCCTTGGACTTCGACTTCGCCGCTTTGACCGCGCGCGCAGGGGCCGCCGCCGCGGCCGCCCGCATCGCCACCACGTGGTCGAGGATTCGGTGCGCGACCTCCGCCTTTGTCCCGGCGGGCACCTCGATCGCACCGCTCGTGTCGACGAGCGTGACGCGGTTCGTATCGACCGCGAAGCCGGAGCCCGGTTCGCTGACGTCATTCGCCACGACGAGGTCGACCTTCTTGGTGACGAGCTTCTTCTCGGCGTTGCCGATCACGTCCTCGGTCTCGGCGGCGAAGCCGACGAGCAACGGGGTCTTCGCCGTGCCGCGCGCCCTGCCGAGCTCGGCGAGAAGATCCGGGTTCTGCACGAGCTCGATGGTGGCGTTCGGGCCCATCGCGCCGCGCTTGAGCTTCTGCTTCGCTTCCTTCGCCGGGCGGAAGTCCGCCACGGCAGCGGTCATCACGACGACGTCCGCGTCCTTCACGGCATCGCCGAGCGCCCATTGCAGCTGGGTCGCGTTCTCGACGCTCATCGTGGTCACGCCGACCGGCGGCGGGATCGAGCTCGGTCCGAGCACGAGCGTGACGCGCGCACCGCGGCGCTGGGCGGCGGCGGCGATCGCCACGCCCATCTTGCCGGAGCTACGATTGCCGACGAAGCGGACCGGATCGATCGCCTCGTAGGTCGGGCCCGCGGTGACGACGACGCGCACGCCCGCGAGATCCTGCGTGGACAGCACGTGCGCGGCGGCCTCGACGATGTCCGCGGGCTCCGCAAGGCGACCCGGACCGGTCCACCGGCACGCGAGGAAGCCATCGCCGGGACCGACGACGTGATAGCCGGCGACATCGATCAACCGGAGCACGTTGGCCTCGGTCAGCGGATGGCTCCACATGTTGACGTTCATCGACGGCGCGAGGAGCACGGGCGCACGCGTGGCAAGCGTGACGGCCGCGACCGGGTCATCGGCCTGGCCCGCGGCGAGCCGCGCGATCGCGTTCGCGGTCGCGGGCGCGATGATCACGAGGTCGGCGGAGTCGGCGAGCTGGATGTGCCCGATCGTCGCCTCCTCGGTGAGGCTCCATAGATCGGTGAACACCGGCCGTCGCGTCAGCGCCTGGAACGTCATCGGACCGATGAACTTCTGCGCGCGCGCCGTCATCGCGACGTCGACCTTCGCGCCGGCCTTGTCGAGCAGGCGAACGAGCTCGGCGGCCTTGTACGCGGCGATGCCGCCAGTCACACCGACGACGATATGCGCGCCCTTGAGAGGAGCCGCGGGATCGCGCGCAGCTCGATTGAGACGAGGACCTTCGATCATTACCGCGACCTTAGCCGATACGGGTCGCGATGTACTTCCAGTTCGTATAGTCATCGATGCCGTGGCGCGAGCCTTCGCGGCCGATGCCGGAGTGCTTGATCCCGCCGAACGGAGCTTGTGCTGTGGACACGAGTCCCTCGTTGATCCCGATCATGCCCGCCTCGATCGCCTCGGCCATCCGCTGCTGACGCGCGCCATCGCGGGTGTACACGTAGGCGATCAAGCCGGCATCGGTATCGTTCGCCTGCACGATCGCATCGGCCTCGGTCGCCGCCGTGCGGAGTCCGATCACCGGCCCGAAGACCTCGGTCTTCCACAGCGCCATCTCGGCGGTGATTCCCGACAGCACGATCGGCCGGATCAACCGCGATCCATCGGGGACGCTGCCGAGGAGGAGCGTCGCACCGCGGTGGATCGCGTCCTCGACGAGGCCACGGATCTTCGCCACCGCGCGATCGTCGATCACCGGGCCCACGTCGGTCGTCGGATCGCTTCCGCGCCCGGTCACGAGCTTGGCGACGGCGGTGACGAGCTTCTGCGTGAACACGTCGGCGATCGGCGCTTCGAGGATGAACCGGTTCGCCGCCACGCAGGTCTGACCCGAGTTGCGGAACTTCGCGATCAACGCGCCGGCGACCGCGGCATCGAGGTCCGCATCGTCGAGCACCACGAACGGGCCGTTGCCGCCGAGCTCGAGCGAGACGCGCTTGAGATCGTCGGCGGCGTTCCTCGCGATCAGCTGCCCCACGGCGGTCGAGCCCGTGAAGCTGATCTTCCGGATCGAAGGATGAGCGAGCAACCGCCCCCCGATGTCCTTCGCGCGCGTGGTCGGCACCACGTTGAACACGCCGGGCGGGATCCCCACGACGTCGCAGATCTCGGCGATCGCCAGCGTTCCGAGCGGTGTGAGCTCTGCCGGCTTCGCGACCACCGTGCAGCCGGATGCGAGCGCGGCGCCGAGCTTGCGCGTCAGCATCGCGTACGGAAAGTTCCACGGTGTGACCACGGCAACCGGACCGACCGGCTCACGCACGGCCACGAGGTGTTGCTCGGGACGACTCGCCGGGATGACCTCGCCGTAGATCCGCTCCGCCTCACCGCCGAACCACGACAGGAAGCTCGCCGCGTACCGAACCTCTGCGATCGATTCCTTGATCGGCTTGCCGTTCTCGCGCGTGCACAGCTCGGCGAGCGAGCGCTCCTCCGCGAGCATGCGATCCGCGACCTTGCGCAGCAGCGCACCGCGCGTCGGACCGGTGGTCTTCTTCCATCCAGGGAATGCGGTCACCGCCGCCGCGACCGCGGAGTCCACCATCACCTCGGTGGCCTCGGTGACCTGGGCGACGACCGCGCCATCGAATGGATCGGTGACCGCGAACCGCTTGTCCCCGGCGACCCAGCGGCCACCGATGAAAGCATCGCACTTGATGTCGCTCATGTGCGGACTATGCCATCTGCTATAGACCGTGGGGATGAGCGGCAACCGCGGCGTCGTAGTCACCCTGGGAGCCGCATTCGTGCTCGCGGGCGGTGGCCTCTACTATTTCTTCAAGGTCCACCAGCCCAACCAGCAGCGCGGCGCCGCGCAAGCCGAGATCGAGGGCTGGGAGACGCGGGTCGCGGCGGTCCACACCTGCCTGTTCGGCGACAAGCCCGCGTCCGCGAAGCCCGGCGAGGCGCTGGCGGTACGCGAGCTCGCGCCCGATCCATGGGACCGCGCGAACTGCACGAAGCTCGTCGGGAAGATCTCCCGCGGCATCGCGGAGGACACCGGCCTCATGAAGGTCGAGCACGCGTGGATGACCGTCGATCGCGCGGCCGCGAAGGCCGCCAACGCCTTCGCGTCGCACGTGGATCCGGACGGTGAGGGCATCGACAAGCGGCATGCGGAGTCGCCGCTCCCCGCTGCGCTCGACGAGCTGGAGGCAGCGCGCGCCGAGCTGCGTGCCGCCGCCGGCATGGAGCCCTACGTCGGCCGTGTCACCGCTTCGCTGCCCGCGGCCGAGGTCATCACGCTGAAGGACGGAAACGACCGCGTCGGTTCGCTGACTGCGTGGCTGATTCCGTCGGCCGGCGGCACCGTCGCGTTCGGCTCCGTGAAGAACAAGGGCGAGGTCCAGCTGACGCTCCTCCCCGGCGCCGCACCGAAGGTGAGCAAGCTGCCACCGGGCTCCCTCCGTGCCGTGCCGCAGCTCGCGTGGGGAGCCGCCGGTCTGCGCGAGCAAGTCGCGATTGGACCTATCGACGATGCCGGGGCGTTCGGCGCGATGACCTCGCTCCCTGTCGAGCTCGGCGCGCGCGTCCTGATCGACGTCGGTACCGTGACGAACGGCCTCGTCGCGTACGCCGCGAGCAACCACCTCGTGGTCGCGCGCTCCACCGGCGCGGCGTTCGTCGCCGACAAGGCGTTCGAGCCGGGTCGCATCACGGCCGCCCTCGATCCGGCGGGCCGCGGCCTCGTCGCCTGGTCGGCGCCCACGGCAGACGGCCCGATGCGCGGGTTCATCGCCACCGATGGCACGCCGCCGAAGGTCAGCGAGCTCGGCACCGGGTTTCCGGAGCAGAGTTGCCTGACCGAGACCAAGGGCTGGATCGCCGGCAGCGACCAACTCGTCGCGTTCGATGCCACCGGGGTCACGCCGCACGTTCTCCCGGAGCACGAGCTGCTCGGCTGCACGTCCGAAGGCGCGCTGCTCCACCGCTACAACAGCACCCACTACGCGATCTGCGCCGACACCTGCCGTGGCGCGGATCTGATCGCGATGCGCCCGACAAACATCGCGACGATCGCGGGCGGCAAGGTCCACGCGATCCGCACGCGCGGCCGCGTGGTCGGCGTGTGGAGCGAGGGCGCCGCGCCTCGGTTCTTCACGACCGACAAGGCGATGACCCCGACGCTCGCAGCGTCGAACGGCAAGGTGATCGACGTGCTCGGCGAGACAGAGGACGGCGTGGTCATCGTGCGCCTGCCGCTCTAGAGTGTAGTTACTCGCCGCTCAGATCGTACGGGCGAGCGCCCGGGTCTCGACCATGTTGTCCTCGATCGAGCAGTACGTCCAACCGCCGTAGCGCCCGACCGAGTGCACGCCGGCGAGCGCGAGCCCATCGCGGACCCGCTGCGTCTCGGCGAGCGAGGCCTTGGTGATGTGTACGTACGCCGGATCGAGGACGACGTGGTGATGTTCGAGGAGCTGGTGATCGTCGACGATGCCCTCGCGCACGAGGTCGTTCATCACGCGCGCACGCAGCGCGTCTGGATCCACGGCCGCGTTGTGCGTGGCGCCGATCTCGACGTACAGGCTCATCCGATCCGTATCGAAGATGTTGTCGTAGAACCCGACCCGGTAGAACGACAGCGTGGGATCCGGGAAGTACATCCAGTGCACGTCACGCGGACCCTTGCGATCGAAGCCGAGGTTGAACACGAGCACCTTGTTCGAGGTGAACACGCTCGCGTCGTGCACCATGCCGGTCATCCGCGCGAGCGCAGGCAGCGGCGCCGAGCTGACGACCTTGCCGAAATGGATCCGGCGCTTCGGCGTGACCACTTCGCGCGCGCCGAGATCGATCTGCGTCACCGGTTCGCCGCAGCTCACGCTGTCGGGCGGGAGATCGGCGAGCAGGGCGTGGATGTACTGGATCGCGCCGCCGGCAGGATAGGTGAACGTGGCGTTGTACCCGCCGTCGGAGGTGATGCCCGGCGGCTTCGGCCGCATGTTCGCGATGATGTCGGCAATGTCGGCGTGCGGGAAGAACCGCCCCATCGCATCGGGATCGAGCCGCTCGAGATCGGTGGCGTAGAGCTTCTCGTTGTAGGGGCGCAGGAACTTCTCGGTGATCGAGGTCCCGAGCCGCTCGTACAGCATGTCGCCGAACGAGGTGGGCCCATCCGCCCTCGGCTTGGGCCGGAAGTAGAGATCGACGAGACACTCGAGGAACTCGTCCTTCGGGAGCTGGTGGATGTGCTTCTGGAACGGGAAGTCGATATCGAGGCCCGCGTAGCGGATCGTGCTCCGCTTCACGACCGTCTTGATCTCCTGACCGGGCATGCGCTCGCGCAGCCACTGCTCGATCGACGGATCCTTGAAGTGGAAGAAGTGCCCCGAGTAATCCCACACAAACCCGCCCTGCACGACGGTCTTGCAGTAGCCGCCGGGCTCGGCATCGGCCTCGAGCACGAGGACCTTCGCCGCCGGATGGAGCCGGCGATACCAGTTCGCGAACGACAGCCCAGACGCGCCGGCGCCGATCACCACGATGTCGGCGGACTCGGTCGTCACGGCAGGCGAGCCAGCTCGCTCTGGAAGATCCTGCGCGTGATCGCGAGCGCGCAGCCGTACGTGCTCTCCATGCCGAAGTACGACATCGACTTGGAGAGCAGGCTCTGGCGCCGCGAGTACGGCGTATCCGATGCGTAGTGGATGACGCCGAGCTCGAACGAGCTCTGGTCGACGAGCGACACCAGCTCGTCCTTGGGATGGCGCCGTGGCTCCGCCGTCTCGTACGCCGCCGAGAGGTAGGGCCCGGACTCCATCTCCATCACGGTGTAGCCCTCGCGATAGAACACGTCCAGGTACTCGCGGTTCTGGAGGAACGCGGAGCGCACGGTCAGCGCCTTCTGATTGTCGAGCACCGTGCCGTGCTTCATGAACGGCTGCACGTCGGCAGCGGTCAGCGCGTTGCGGAACATGTACGTGTTCGCGCTGTGCTCGTCGTGGATGACCTTGCTGATCATCACGTCGCCGACGCGGCCGTTCAGCGTGGCCGCCTTGCCCATGATGTAGATGCCGCGCAGATCCTCGACGCCGAGCGCGACCGAGGTCAGGTGGTGATACGCCGCCATGCCGAGCGGGTAGTCGATGTTGACGAGCACCGCGGGGCTCTCGCTGATCCGCTCGATGCCGGGGAAGTGCACGCGCGGATCGAGGTTCTCGGGCCGCAGCATCGACAGCTCGATGACCTGCGCGTCGACATCGATCTTGCCGGGCGATGCGATGGCGCGGATGCCCGACGCCGCATCGGACTCCTGCACCTGCGCCATCCGGCCGCCTGCCTCGCTGCCCGGCTCGTGGATGAACGCGCGGAGCGAGTAGTAGAGGATGTTCGTGGCGAGCGCGTGATCGCCCTTGGACAGCGCCTCGTCGTAGCGCGGCGCCAGATCCTCCGGGTTATGGCGATGCAGGAAGTCGACGATCTCCTGGCGATGCGCCCGCGCGTAGCCGCCGAGGAGGTTCGCGATCGAGTGGCTGTTCGACGAGATGAAGTAGACCGGGCGGCCCTGCGGGATCGCGGGCGCGATGGCCTGGAACCAGCGCTGCGCGGAGCGCTGGTACTCGCGGAACGAGCCGTCGAGCAAGCGCACGAACAGATCGCAGTCGTGCGAGATCATGTCGTGGAGGACGTCGTTCGAGCGCGGCCCCAGCGCACCGCGCAGGCGCAGCACGGGCTCGGCGGCACCGAGTGCCTGCGCCAGCGCCTCGTCATCGGCGACATTCGAGATTCGCGCGGAGAGCAGGCGCTCGCGCAGCTTGTTCCACTCGATCTGATACGCGGTCAGGATCGGGACCAGGTCGTCGATATCCGAGGCAGACGCGACGAACACCGCGAGCGTGTCGCCGCCGTTCCAGCGCAGGGGGCGCCGGCGGCCGCGGGTCCGGGCGGCTTGCCAGGTATCGATCCGGTATCCGGCGGCCTCGAACTGCGCGAGGCTCTGGCCGAGCACGACGTGCCGGATCCGCGGCATGCAGTCGGGGAGCCGACCGGCGCTGTACGCGAACGCGGCGAGGTCGGGATCCGCTTCCTCGGCGCCGAGATGCAGGCTCGAGCGCGAGAACAGGTGGGCCTCCTCGAACGCACGCACGCGCACGTCACCGCTCGACCGGAGCAGCGAGTAGTAGGTCCGGATGTAGAGATCGATCTCGTCGCTGGTAGCGCGAGGCGGCAGGCGATCCACGTACCTAGGGTAGATCAGCCTTGGCTCCGGAGCGCTTTTCCTGGCCACCAGTTAGTGCTATCGAGTGGCCCTCCCCAACCCGGGGACCAGGAAGCATTGTGAGCAAAGAAGAGCTAGTCCACCTCGATGGCGAGGTCATCTTGATCGCGAAAGGCGGCAACTTTCGCGTCAAGCTCGACAACGGCCACGAGGTGCTCGCGAAGCTGGCCGGCAAGGTCCGCCGCCACCGCATTCGCGTGGTGCTCGGTGACCGCGTCACCGTCGCCGTTTCGCCCTACGACCCGACCCGCGGCTTTATTGTCTATCGTCAGCGCTAACAACTAGCCGGTGCTACCGTTCGGTCGATGGCTGACACGCCGCTGTACGTCGGAATCGACCTAGGAACGACGAACTCCGCTGCTGCCGTCTTCGACGGCGAACGCGTGAGCGTCATCCGCAACGCGCAGGGGGCCACGGTCACCCCGTCGGTCGTCCGCCTCGACAAGCAAGGCCGGGTCACGGTCGGCACCCGCGCGCGCCGGTTCGTGGAGCAGGACCCCGCGAACACCGCCGCGGAGTTCAAGCGGCTGATGGGCACCGAGAAGGCGATCGAGTTCCCAGCCGCCGGCACCACGCGAAAGCCGGAGGAGCTCTCGGCCGAGGTCCTGAAGGCGCTCCGCCAGGACATCACTGATCAGCTCGGCGTCACGATCGAGCGCGCGGTGATCTCCGTTCCCGCGCTGTTCGAGCTACCGCAGAGCTCCGCGACCTCCGAGGCCGCGCGCCTCGCCGGGTTCCAGCGGGTCGAGCTGCTCCAGGAGCCGATCGCCTCCGCGCTCGCGGCCGGCTGGCGCGCCGACGACGATGGCGCCGGGAGCTGGCTCGTGTTCGATCTCGGGGGCGGCACGTTCGATGCCTCGCTCCTCGAGACCCGCGATGGCCTGCTGCGCGTGGTCGGCCACGATGGCGACAACTTCCTCGGCGGCCGCGACTTCGACTGGGCGATCACGGAGCACCTCGCATCGCGCCTGTCGGTGGTGCCGCGCCGCAACAACCCCGAACACGCCTCCGCGCTGCGCTCGCTCCGACTCGCTGCCGAGGACGCGAAGATCGAGCTGTCTCGCGGCGACAAAGCGCAGGTCACGCTCGCGCAGCCGCTCGTCATCGACGGGAAGAACGTCGATGTCGATCTCGAGCTGACGCGCTCCACGGTCGAGGCACTGTGCACCCCGCTCGTCGATCGCGCGCTCGATGTCTGCATGCGCCTGCTGACGGCGAACGGCATCGCGCCCGGCCGCATGGGCAAGCTGGTGCTCGTCGGTGGCCCCACCGTGATGCCGATGGTCCGCCAGCGGGTGGCAGCGCGGCTCGAAGCACCGATCGCCGAGGGTCACGATCCGATGACGCTCGTCGCGCAAGGCGCCGCGCTGTACGCCGCGACCGCCGGACTCGATGGGCGCGCCGCATCGGTCTCCGTGCCCACGGGCCGTCAGGTGTGGCTGCAGTACCCGGCGGTGTCGGCGGATCTCACGCCGCATGTCATCGGCAAGTTCGTCGGCGACAGCCCGCCCGCGAAGGTCAAGCTCGTGCGCAACGACGGCGCGTGGTCGAGCATCGAGGCCTCGGTCGCCAGCGACGGCACGTTCCTCACGAGCGTCACGCTGCTCCCGCGGCGCGCATGCACGTTCGAGATCGAGGCGCGCTCCGAGACCGGGCAGATCGTCGCGGTCACGCCGTCGGCGCTGACCATCGTGCAGGGCCTGACGATCGGAGATCCGCCGCTGTCGCGCACGCTCGGCGTGGCGCTCGCGAACGGCCACGTTCAGGTCTATCTCGAGCGCGGCGCCCCCCTGCCCGCGCGCCGCACGTTCACGCACCACACCGTCGAGACCGTCGCCAAGGGCACCTCCGAATCGATCCTGCGGATCCCGATCGTCCAGGGCGAGATGGATCAGGCGGACCTGTGCCGCCTCGTCGGCACGCTCGACATTGGGGGCGACAAGGTCAAGGACACCGTACCGACCGGCTCGGCGATCGAGGTCACGATCGAGCTCGATCGCGGTGGCCGGCTGTCTGCGCGCGCGTTGATCCCGGCGATCGGCCAGGTGTTCGAGCACGTCGCGCACCTGCTCGTTCCCGACGCGGCCCCCGAAGCCCTCGATGCAGCGCTGCGCGACCTCCGCCGGCAGCTCATGGATCTCCGCGCCGATGCATTCCGCCACGGCCTCGGTCACGTGATCGAGAAGCTCGATCGCCTCGAGGCGCGGATGAGCGAGGCCGAGCGCGACATCGACGCTGCGCACGGCGGCGATGCGGATGCGGCCCAGCGCGCGCGGCGAGCCTTGCTCGACATCGACGGCACGATGGCCGACGCGGACCTCGCGAAGAAGTGGCCCGAGCTCGACAACGAGGCGCGACGCGTGGCGATCTCCGCCTCGGCCACCGTCTCGAACCACGGCACTGACGCCGAGCGCGGCCTCCTCCAGGAGGTGCTCGCCGCGATGGACAAGGCGCGCAAGGACAAGGACGCCGCCGAGCTCGAACGCCAGATGCGCCTCGCGTCGCGGCTCTCCGGCGCCGCGTTCAACCGCACGCCCGAGGCGTGGGAGCTCTACTTCGAGGACGCGGCGTCGGAGATCAGCCGCAGTACCGACATGCCGAGGTCGAACAAGCTCGTCGCGGAGGGCAAGGCCGCCATCGCGCGCGGTGACACCACCGAGCTCCGTCGGGTGGTGAAGGCGCTGTGGGCGCTGCTCCCCGAGGACAGCGAGGCGCGCAAGAAGGCATACGACTCCGGGGTGCGGTGAGATGCACGAGCTGAAGCTCGAGGACAATCCGTTCTTCGTCCTCGGCGTCGCCACCGACGCCAGCCGCATCGAGATCGAACGCGAGGCGCAGAAGCTGCTCGGCATGCTCGAGCTCGGTTTCGTCGACGTGCAGACGTACCAGACGCCTGTCGGTCCGCGCCCGCGCACTGCCGAGCTCGTGCGCGCCGGTGTGGCAGCGCTTCGCGATCCGTATCGCCGGCTGCTCGCCGAGCTGTGGGCGCGCCACGCTCCACCGCCCCGCCCGGCCGAGCCCCCACCGCCCACATCGTCCACCGCACGGCCCGGGCTGCGCCGCGCGCTCGGCTGGGGGCGCTGATGTTCGCGCTTCCGTTCGTCCTGCTGTTCCGCTTGCAGCGCCTCGCGATCGATGCGCGCCGCAAGCGCCGGACCTGGCACCACCTGATGTGGACCGCGGTTTCCGCGCTGTGCACCGCCGTTCTCCTGATCGTGCTCGGGATGTTCGTGGCGTTCACGCTGTATCTCAAGCTGTGGATCGTCTCGGGCGTCGTCATCAGCATCGCGCTCGTCCCGCTGGTCTCGGCGTGGATGATCCGCCACGTGCTCGTGAGGTTCGGCGCGTACCGGCTCGCGTACTACACGGCACTCGTCAGTCGCCCCGGTAAGGACCCCACCGCGTACGCGATGTGCGTGGCGGCGTGGGCGCTGTCGTACGACCGCACCGGCGCCGGCGAGGCGTGGATCGCGTCGCGTCGCGATGCACGTGTTCCGCTCGGCGACGCCGAGGTCATCACCACCGCACTGATCGCCGCCGCGCGCGGCGACATCGACATCGCGCGACCGCTGATGCGCTCCACCCTGATGCTCGCCGAGGAGCACCCGTTCATCCGCGAGCTCGCGGGCGAGTGGTGCGCGTGCGACGCGGCCGAGCGCGGCGCGTGGAAGGAGATCGCCGACGACAGCTACGCGGCCGCATGGCCGGCGACGCCGCTGACGTACTTCCTCGAGGGCGTCGCCACCCGCAAGGTCGGCGCCGCGGGCGCGCCGAGCGAGCTCGAGCTGTGGAGCCGCTGGCTCGCCGCGCCCCACCGCCGCCGCACCCGCGCGCTCCGCGACGACGCCATCCCGCCGCTGCCCGAGCCGGCGATGGGCTCGAGTGAGCCCGAGACCGAGCCCGTCGCGCCTCCGGAGAAGGCGCCCCTCCCCCGCGCGATCTCCGCGCACCTCGTCGTCGCGCAGCGCGCACAGCCTTCGCCGGTCGCGCTCGATGCCGCCGTGCGCGCGTGGGACGCGGCCCTCTCCGATGGCGCCACCCACTCATGGCTCGCGAAGCGTGCACTCGAGCTCGATGCCCCGCTCGGCGCCGTGGATCGCGCGCTCCGCGAGATCACGCTGATCGTCACCGATGACCTCGCGCGGATCGCCGACGCCGCACGCCTCGGCTCGCCTGCCTCGCACGGCCCGATCGGCGATGCCCTCGGTCGCCGACTACGCCACGGTCGCCTCGACGCTCTCGAGGCCGGCTTCTCCGCCTGGGCCGCCCGCAAGGACGACCACACCCACGGCCGGAATCTCGGAGCGAAGCGCACGCCGATCGACGAGTGGCGCGAGTTCATCGCGCTGCGTGCCGCGTACACCGATGCCGTCACGGCCGGCGGCCTTGACCTGCGCCGCCTCGCGTTCCCGCACGCGTTCACCACCGGCAGCAACATGGCTGCGTGGTTATGGAACTCGTTCCAGGAGTACTCGATGTCGCACGCGATCTCGAAGTGGCTGCTCTCCGAGGCCCTCGTCGTCGGCGACACAGAGGCGATCGAGCTCGGGCACCGCAACTGCGGGCTACATGTTCGGACGCGGTTGAACGACGAGTAG
Organism: Haliangiales bacterium; assembly: GCA_038206055.1. Taxonomy (GTDB): domain Bacteria; phylum Myxococcota_A; class Polyangia; order Haliangiales; family Haliangiaceae; genus JABFXX01. Next base: position 6,960 of record JBBRBG010000056.1, on the reverse strand, counting down.
CCCGCACTTCGCGTGCCCCAGATCGAGCGCCCCGAAGACTCGAAGCTGCCCGAAGGAGGCTATTCTCTCCGGTCGCGAGCGCTCGACGACATCGATTGAACTGAGGGTGGGGGCGCGCAGCGCCAACAACACTCTGCTTCGGGCAGCTTCGGGCCATCGGGGCGCTCGATCTGGGGGCACGCGAAGTGCGTCGATCGAGCTCGGTGACCCCTCACAAGTCCGGTAGGCCGACCGACATCCCACCTTCGTGCGAGGCGGCCCCGAGGAGTCGCGCCAGCGGCGTGTCGCTCGGTGCGTCGAGCATCAGATCGACGATCGCGAGAATCTCGCGGCGAATTCGATCCGTCCGATGAAACGCCCGGGCGCCGACCGCGACCTCGTTGTCCCCCGAAACGATCAGCGCGGTGCGCGGTGCGGTGAGCGTCACGCCGCGGCCACCGCGAATCTCCACGCCATCGGGCGGTTGCCAATCGGCAGCGACCGGAAATCCCCACGAGACGAACTGCGTGTCGAGAAAGGCGCGTGGATCGAGTCCGATCTCTGCCTGCAACGCGAGCAGCGGTGTGTGCGCGAGCTGCTCGAGCACGTCGAGACCGTGCCCGACCGATCCGACGAACGCTTCGATCGACGCGGCCGGATCGGCCCGTACGCGCAGCGGGAGACAGTTCGCGAGCATCCCGATTGTCTCGGCGGAACGTCCGTCGCGCCCCGATACGATCACGCCGAACACGACGTCTCGCGTGTTCCGCTCGCGCGCGAGGTGCAGCGCGAACGCCGCCGCCCAGATCGCCGCCGGCGTGGTGCGATGGCTCCTGGCCCACGCTCGCAGCGAACGCGCGAGCGCCGTCGAGAGTGGTTGGCTCGCGATGTCACCACCCGCGTACACCGACGGTGTCAGGCTCGCGGCCGCGAGCAGGCCGCGCAGCTTCGCGCGCTTCGTGCGCCGGCGGACTCGTGCCACTGCCGCTCGCGCCCGAAACGCGATCAGGCGATGAAACATTCGCCAGACAAAGTCGCCGAAGCCAGTCGCTCGCGGTGGCTCGATCTCCGGCGGATGCACATAGCCACTGAACATCTCGCGCCACCGCTGCATCGGAGCCGCTCGCGTCCGCGCCACGAACGTGGAGCCGCGCGCCGCGAATCGGCCTGCAGAGCGGGCGAGCACCGCGCGCAACACGCGGCGAGCGGATTCCCCATCGAGGATCGCGTGGTGATACGTGAAGATCAGATCGGCTCGTGACCCGGGCCCTTCGAGCAAGCACAGCTCGAAGAGCGGCGCGCGATCGAGCGCGAACGTGATCGAGAGCCGCGTCCATTCCTCCGCGAGCACGCGCAAGCGATAGGCTTCCTGATCGAGCTCGCGGAGCTCGAGGCGTGCGAGGACGAGCGGCACGTCGGGCTTCGCGACCTGTCGCAGGTCGTCGCCATGGAACACGATGGATGTCCGCAGCGCCGGCTCGGCCGCGATGGTCTCCCGCCATGCCACGACGAACCGTTCGAAGTCGAGCGGCCCGGTGAACGTGTAGGCGAGCTGGTCGACCCACATCGCTGTCCCCCGGTTGGCGAGACTCTCGAGCACCATCACGCGCTGAAAGTCCGTGAGGGGATGATCCTCGGCTGGCGTGGCTTCTCCGGCTCGGCGTTGCCCGATCTCGCGCAATCGATCCGCAAGGCGATGTGGCGTCAAGGGGCGCGGCAAGTCGGAGTGTTCGAGATGAAACCCATCGCGCTCGAGGCGGATCAACAAGCCCAGGCGCGCGAGCGAGTCACCACCGACCGCTTCGAGCTCGTCCGTTGCATTCGCGGGCTGTCCGGTGACCTCGGTGAACCAGGCGGCGCTGCGGGCGACCAGCTCGTCGTCGGGGGGTGCGACCGCGGACGTCGCGGCCGCGACCACGGCGGCGCAAACGGCACGGCGATCGATCTTGCCGTGGCTGTTCGTCGGAATCGTGGTCAGCCGTGCGAGCAAGCTGGGTACGGCGGCCGAGGGGAGCGTGTCGAGGAGATGTGCCCGCACGGTCGCGAGATCGCCATCGCACACGATCCCTGCGACCAGTCGCGCGCGCCCATCGACTTCGTGGCAAGCCGCCGCGGCCGCAGTCACCGACGAATGCGCGAGCAGTGCGCGCTCGATCTCGCCGAGCTCGATCCGGACGCCACCGATCTTGACCTGGTCGTCGACGCGCCCGACGAGCTCGAGCTGACCATCGGGAAGCCAGCGCGCGAGATCGCCCGTGCGAAAGCTCATCTCGCCGGTGGCGGCATCACGAACAAACCGCGACGAGGTCAGCTCGGGTCGATTCCAGTAACCCGCAGCGACGACCGGCCCGCTCACGACGATCTCGCCATCCACCAGGCGCACGGCGACACCTTCGAGTGCGCGACCGATCGGGATTCGTTCGGGGGCCGGCGACGGAATTTCGGCGTACGTCGCGTCGCCCGCGACCTCCGTCGAGCCGTAGATGTTGATCAAGCGAACGCCCGGGGCGGCGAGCTGACACCGGCGAGCGAGCGCTTCGTGCAGGGTCTCCCCGCTGGTCATGACGACTCGCAACGCCGGAGCGTGCGCGGCCAGATCCGGACACGCATCGAGGACGAGCGCGAGCACCGACGGCACGAGGAGCAGGCGCGTGATCTGCTCGGTCTCGAGCGCGCGCACGAGATCGTGGATCGCCAACGGATGCGGGAGCACGCATGTCGGAACGCCGTGTAACAACGGCCCGAACACCTCGGCGTAGGCGTCGATGAACGTCGGCGGGGTGCGGTGACAAGCCACCTCGTTCGGCTCGAACGGCACCGCGATCGCGAGCGCGTGCAAGCGCCACAGGAGCGCGCGATGGCCGAGCAACACGGCTTTGGGATCGCCCGTCGAACCAGACGTGTAGAGCGCCAGTGCGATCGCATCGGCTTCGACCTTCGGCTCGACGAGCTCGCCGTGCAGCTCAAGCATCTCGAGCGTGATCACACGATCGCCACCAGGCACGATCGCGATCGTGCACGCGAGCCGCGCGTCTGCGGCGACCTTCAAGCGCCGCTCGGCGGGCCATGCGGGATCGATCGGGACGAGCACGGCGCCGATCCGGAACACCGCGAGCATGACCGCGACCAGATCGATCGACCGATCGAGTGCAACGCCGACATGATCGCCGAGCGCGATGCCCTGTCGCGACAAGCCGCGCGCCAGCCCGGTCGACCGCGCATCGAGCTCGGCGTAGGTCATCCGACGATCGAGATCGAAGAGCGCGATCGCATCGGGCCCCCTCCGCACTCGGGCGGCGAAGGCGCTCGCGATCGATGTCCAGGTCTCGGGCAGTGGCATCAGGCTCTCGAGATGGCCGCGCTCTCCAGCTCGTCCTCGGCATGCCGTTCGCGAACATGCTCGGGGACCACGCGGAGATCCCAGACGAGGCCAAGCACGGCGAGCCCCCGCAAAACGTAGTAGCTCAGGTCGATCTCCCACCAGTAGAAGCCATTGCGCGCCGAGCCTGGATAGAAGTGATGGTTGTTGTGCCAGCCCTCACCAAAGGTCGCGAGCGCGACGATCAGGTTGTTGCGGCTGTGGTCGCGCGTGTCGTAACGGCGCTGTCCGATCGAGTGACCGACCGAGTTGAGCGAGAACATCGCGTGCCAAAGGAATACGGTCGAAACACAGAAGCCCCAGACAACGGCCGGCAGTCCACCGAACACGAACAGCGCGCCGATCAGGGCGAGCACCGGCACGAAGTAGTTGCGATCGAGCCAGCGGAGCTCGGGGTTGTCGGCGAAGTCTGGAATCTGTTGCCACTCGGTCTCGTCGTGCGTGTGCACGAGGAACCACCCGGCGTGCGCCCACCAGAAGCCTTTCGCACGCGAGTGGGGATCGGCTTCCTGCTCCGTATGCCTGTGATGCAGGCGGTGTTGAGAGGCCCACCACAGGACGCCGAGTTGCGCGCTCGCCGTCGCGACCACCGCGAGCACGAACTGGAACGCGCGGGTGGTCTTGAACGTTCGGTGCGCGAAGTAGCGATGCACCCCCGCAGTGAGCGCGAACATGCGTAGCGCGTAGAGGCCAGCCGCGAGCGCGATGCCCGACCGCGAGACCCCCAGGATGGCAACGCCGACCACCGCACCCACATGGACCGCTGCGAACAGAAACGTCGCCCTCCAGGCGATTCGATGTTGCATCCGGGATTCCCCCACGCAAGCCACACACCAAGACCGGAACCCCGCGATTTCAACCCGATACGACGTCGAACATCCACCGCGTGAACGGCGGCTTACAACATTCGTCGAACCCGACACAGTCGTTGGCGTGGACCCCACAGCGTCGGGCCAACGCCGGTGATGTCGGGCTGATGTCGGCAACCGTGAGCGGCCGCGATACCACCGGAGCATGAAGAAACCACGTACACGTACCACCGCTATCAAGGAGCTCTCGACCACTGACCTGCGCCGCGCCGCGGGCGGAGACAACCCAGGGATGGGTCCCTACGACCCGCCGACCACGACGAGGTGCTGGATTCAGATGAGCGACGGCAAGGGCACCGTCTACATGCCCAACGATATCGTCGGCGTCGAGTGCCCGCTCGTCTACACGTGATCGGTTCGTTCTCACCGGCGCGAGCTGGAGATCTATACGGGCGAGCCGCTCGACGATCGAGGAGCGCGCCTCCGCGAGCCTCGCGTCACGAGCACCCGACCCGAGGAGCCGCTTGATCCACGCGTCCATCGGGCGTGGTGCTCACCGTGCAAGCGTACGCGACGTTTAAGCCCCTACGGTGCGGACCAGTCGCAGCCGAGCTCGTCCTGCGTGATGTGACAGCGGAGGCACATGCGGCGGTTGCCCTTGTCGAGTGCCTTGCACCGCGCGCTACCGCGCAAGCCCTTCGGGTGCGGCGAGGCGTCGAGCTTGCCCGGCTCGGCGGTGTGGCAGGTCAGGCAGTCCTCTTCACGGTGGCACGAAGCGCAGCTCGAGATATTTCGTCGCGCCTCGGCGGCGTGGCGGTTCGGTCCGACGCCGGCGGTGGCCCAGCCCGAAGGATGGAACGCGCCACCGGGCTGCGTGGCATCGAACGCGCTCTCGTTGCGTGTGGTCATGCCCGTGCGCTCGTGGCACGCGACGCAGAACGATTGCGCGCGATGACAGGCGGAGCAATCGGGGGTACCGCGGCGCGCTTCGACGCCGTGCGAGACGATGTAGTTGCCGGGGTGGAAGTCCATCGGCTTCGTCACACCTTGGTGGCACGCGACACACTCGGAGCGATCGTGGCAGGCCGTGCACGTGGCGCCGACCTGCCGCGCCTCCTGCTTGTGGTTCTTCGCGAAGCCCGGGCCGTGACCATCACCGAGTCCCGTGGTGAGCGGCACGAGGTTGCCGTGCTGGAACTGCGTCTCGATCAGGCCACCGAGCTTCGTCAGGTGGCAGTCGGCGCAGTGCCGCTCCTCGGTGCCGCGGCTATGGCAGCTCAGGCACGACGCCATCGTCGGGAGCTGCTTGTCGCTCGCCATGTCGACCTTCGTCATGTCGCCATGGCAGCTCAGGCACGACGTCTTCACGTGCGCGGCGTGATCGAACTTGAGCGGCGTCGGCGTGAGGGACACGCGCTCGACGGGCTGGCCCGGCACGAACGCCGGATGGCACGCAACGCACGCCGCCGGCGGTGCACCAGCGACTGTCTTCGTCACGTCCGCGCGATCGATCGGGTGGCACGCACGACACGCGGCCTCCGTGGGGATCAGGTTGTCGACGGCGGAACGCGAGGTCGTGGCGCTCGGATGGCAGGTCGTGCACGTGGCGCCGCGCGCGAGGTGCTTCGCGTGGGAGAACGCCAGCGGCAGGCGCTGCTCGGGATACACGATCGGCGACCAGCCGGTGCCCTGCTCCGCGAGCACGGCGGTGCCGAGCCCGAGGGCGATCACGAGAAGCGGTAGATATCGGAGGTACTTCATTGCTCGGGTGCGAAGGCGAGATCGATGACGCCGATCATGCGAGTGGACAGCCGGTAGATGTCATCGTGGTCGGCCTCGGCGATGACGTGGAAGCCGACGGATTCGGCGATCTGCAGCGAGCCCGAGACCACGCCGGAGACCGTGACGAACCTTGCGCGATCGTCGGGGCGCACGCCGAGCACCGCGGCGCGACCGCGCAGCCAGAAATCGTCGCGCGCGCGCCATGCAACCTCGCCCGTGCCGCCCACGCGTCGACCACCATAGCCGTCATCGTAGAGACCATCGACACGCCCGCGCAGCGTCCTCCCGAGCGCGCGCTCGATGCCGGCTTCGCCGCCGGCAGAGACCGACGACGTCGCGTCCTCGTGGGCATAGCGGCGAAGCCACGCGCTCGCGCGCATACGGATCGGACCGGCGTACTGGTAGCCGAGCCGCACATCGGTGGTGGGCTCGATGGAGAACACGTTGAAGATCGAATCGCCGTCGAATGTCGGCAGGAAGTACTCCACGGAGGGCTCGAGCGAATGCTTGCCGCGCTCGAGCCGCACGCCCGCGTCCGCGCGATCGACGGCAGCGTGGAGCAGCGAGTAGCGGAGATTCGCGTAGGGCCGCAACAGGATCGAACCCGCGGTCGCAGCCCCGTGAACGCGTGCGTAGAGCCGCTCCTCGTTGACGCCGGAGGCAGGCGCCTGCCCGACATCGTTCGGGTACAGGCCGCGATCGACGTACATGTAACGATCTGGGTCACCGAACACGCCGACGGTCTCGGACCACGTGCGGCGATAGCCGACCTCCGCGCCGAGGTTACGCAGCCGCGACGTGGCGAGCGAGACACCGATCGAGGGCTGCCGCATCTCGCGCTGCGGGCACACCTCGTAGTCGCTTGCGAGCTTGCTGCCGCTGGTGATCCGGTTGCGATCGATCAGCTTCCACGCGCCGCTCCCGGGCGTGGGGCCCTCGACGTACTCCTGACATCCCGCACCCGAGGTGCCGTCGAGCTCGTAGGCCGAGATGCCGAGCGGCGACGCGGCG
>JBBRBG010000055.1:0-47487 GCA_038206055.1 Haliangiales bacterium | reverse complement strand
TAGCGTACTGGAAGATGTGTTAGACGGCTGACTAATGCACATTCTAATCCGGATTACCGGAATGGATGTGGTTTCGGACAGTTAGCTCGTCCAGAAGAGGACTTCGATGGATTCCATCTTCGAAGAAGACGCAGATGAGGTTGGGGGAGAGATCGAGGCGTATTGCCCGTCCCCACGGTGCAAGGCGGATACGACCCACACCATCATCAGCATGTACGAGGACGAGGTTCGCCGGGTCCAGTGCGTGGTCTGCGGCGAGGTACATGCGTACCGCAAGCCGCGGGGTGATGGCACGGAGGAAGGCGGTGCGGACGGAGCCAAGAAGGCCGCTGCCAAGCGAGCCACCTGGGACGACGCCATGGCCCGCGCCACCGAGGGCGACCTCGCGAACTGCCGGCCGTACTCGATTCGCGATGCCTACGAGGAAGGCGACGTCGTGCACCACCCGGTGTTCGACATTGGCTTTGTGATCGAGCTCCTGCCCGATAACAAGGTCGAGGTCATCTTCCGCGACGGCGGCTCTCGCATCCTGGTCCACAACCGCGGCGATCTCGCCTCACGGATGCCGGACATCAGCGAGATTCCCGTCCCGCGCGAGGCGAAGAAGAAGAAGCGCGCGAAGAAACCGGACGCCGTGGCGGCGCCGCTTGCCGTGCGCTCCAAGGCCGAGGTCGAGGCTGCCGTGGTGCGCGCACGCACCGCTGCGCAGGTCCGCATGGACGAGGCGTCGAAGACCTCGGACGAGCGCGCCGACAAGCTCAAGGCCGACGCGAAGCGCAACAAACCGGCCGCTTCCGCGGCCGGTGGCAAGGGCAAGGCCCCGAAGGCCCCTGCCCCGGCGAAGGCAGTACCTGCTGCCGTTGCCAAGGGCGCGGCCCCAGCGAAGGGCGTTGCCCCTGCGAAGGGCGCTCCTGCCGCCAAGGCCGCTCCAGCCGCGAAGGCGGCCGTTGCCAAGGCCGTGGCGGCAAAGCCCGCTGCGAAGCCTGCCAAGGCCGCTGCGAAGCCCGTCAAGGCGGCCAAGCCGGCAAAGGCTGCGAAGCCCGCGAAGAAGCCGGCTGCGAAGAAGCCCGCTGCCAAGCCCGCGAAGAAGGCCGCTGCAAAACCGGCCAAGAAGCCCGCGAAGAAGAAAAAGTAACGACGGCCGCTCTGCGGGCTCCGGGTGTCTGCGGCGGAGTTCAGGGCACGGAACCGGGGCGGACGCCTTATCGGGCCGGCGGTTCGCTCGCGCGCCCGACCTGGTGCTTGAACGGGAGCAGCACCGTGAACTCGGTGAACACGTCGGGCTGGGAGTCGACCGTGATCAGCCCGCCGTGCAGCTCGATCAGGCCGCGCGCGATGTAGAGCCCGAGGCCCGCCGAGTCGGGCCCAGCGGAGGTGTGGTGCTTCGCGGGCTGCGCATGGATGAACGGGTCGAAGATCCGCTGGCGATCCTCCTCGTTGATGCCGACGCCGTTGTCGCGCACGCGGAGGCGCGCCCAGCCGCCCGGGTAGCGATCGTGGGGCGCTTCGTCGACCTTGATGGTGATCTGTCCCTGCTCCGGCGTGTAGCGGATCGCGTTCGACAGCAGATTTACGACGATCTGATGCAGCTTGTCGCGATCGGCATCGATCCGGCTGATCGAGGTGATGTTGGTCTCCACCGTTTGCTGGCGCGCGTTCGCGAGGGGCAAGAGCTCGGTGACCACGTTGTGCACCACGTCGCCGAGCTCGACCGGCTCGCGCCGCAGCATGATCTTGCCGTCCTCGAGGCGGCGAACTTCGAGCATCTCGTCGACGAGGCGCTTCAGGCGGTGCGCGTTGCGGCGTACCGAGCTGATCGGTCGTTCGAGCATCGGCGGCAGCTCGCCGAACCTGCCCTCGGAGAACAGATCCAGGTAGCCCACGATGCTCGTCAGCGGAGTTCGCAGCTCGTGCGCGGCGATCGAGATGAACTCGCTCTTGATCTTGTGCTGGCGCTCGAGCTCGGTGTTCTTCGCGCGGAGCTGCGCCTCGGACTCGGCGAGTGCGCGCGTGCGCTGGCGGACGATCTGGTCGAGGTTTGCTCGGAGGGCGCGGAACTCGGCGCGAGCGTCCTCGACCTCGTGCGTGCGCTCTTCGAGCACGTTGCCGAGACGCACGGCTGCGTCGAACAACTCGGCCTGCGTTGGCGTCGTGGTCCCGGCGCGCTCGAGCCTCGCGACGAGGACATCGATCGTGCGCTGCGCCGCCGCAAGCTCGCTCTCGAGCTCCGAGATCCGTGGGTCGGTCGACGGTGGTGGGGTCATCGGTCACCCGCACGGTGGCGGCCGATCGCGAGGCCGGTCAGCGTGTGATTGACGAGCAACATGCCCATCTCCTCGCCGTGCGTCTGCAGGCCCACCGTCGGATAGGTCGAGTATGCGCCCGCGAGCGCGCGCTCGAGGCCGCGCGATGACGCATCCCAGTGGCGATTGAGGCACGAGAACAGCAGCATCGCCGCGACGCTGCCGCCCACCTTCTCGGCGGCGATCGCGAGATCGCTCGTTGTCGTGCCGATCAGGTCGCCCGGGCGCATGACACGGAGAACGTGCCCGTTCTCGACCGCCGTCGCGAGGTGGAGCCGCTCGCCTTCGATGCGGATCAGCGACCGCACGTACGGGACGCCGTCGATGTAGCGCGCGAACGAGTGGGTCGGACGGACCTCGTTGACCTCGTCGCCGATCGATGCGAGCAAGCTGCGCAGGCGCGTTGCCGCGGGGTAGCCATCGAGCTCGTCGACGATCCGTCCCGACGCTGCGGTGACCACCGTCTTGATCTCGGTCGGGACCTGGTGTGACGACAGCAGGGGGTAGAACGGCAGGTCACTGTCGAGCACCGCGATCACACCGGCGTCGCTCATCACCTCGCCGTTGACCCAGATCAGTGCGCGACGGCCGTTGCCGATCTCGGTCGCGGCGCAACCACCGACGAATCGAATCTGCGGAGCGGCGGCAGCCGAGCCGATGCAGAACGCTTCCTCGTGGCCGCACGTGCCGTCGAACAGCGTGATCGCGACATGCCGTGACGAATCGAGCGCACTCGCGGTGGTGCCGAGCGCCGCCGCCGCGTGGTTGACCGCGTCGCGGCTGCGGGTGAGCGGCGATTTCGGGAGGTCCGGCGCAACGCCGAGCCCGACCTTCAGCCAGTCCCCGTAGAGGCCCAGGCCCACTGCGGAGATGCCGTCGATCGGTGCGCCCTTCCCGATCACGCCGAGCGTGGTGCCACCGATCACCGGCGCCTCGAGCGCGCGATACGTGACACCCGCGATCGCCGCGGCATCGAGCCTCCAGTCGGCGAACACGAACGCGAGGCGCAGGTTTGGACCTGCGAGCCCGGAGGCGATCTTGTTCGCGACCTCTGTCGCGTCCGTTCCACTCGCCACCACCTGCCTTGCGATCCCGTCCATCGCTCATAACTATAGCTCCGGCGGGCCGAAAAGTTGCCCCGACTCCGTCGATGCCGCTTCGATAAGGGCATGGAGAAGACGTGCAGCGCGTGTGGGCAGGCGTTCCGGCCGGCCTTCGTGTTTCAGATCGCGGTGAGCTCGAGTGGCGAGAAGAGCCACTTCTGTTCGCTCGAGTGCCGGAAGGAGTCGCTCGGCGCCGAAGCGTTCCGCGCCAAGCGGGCGCGGCGGATCGCGATCCTCAACCAGAAAGGCGGAACCGGTAAGACCACCACCGCCGTCAACCTCGCGGCCGGCCTCGCCGAACGCGAGAACGAAGTTCTCTTGATCGATACCGACGCGCAGGGAAACGTCGGCGTGTCGCTCGGCGTGGCAGGTGAAAGGTCGCTCTACCACGTGCTCGTCGAGGGGGCAGATCCAACCGAGGCGAGCGTCCCGGTTCGCAAGCACCTCGACGTGATCACGAGCGACTCCACGCTCGCCGCCGCGGAGATCTGGCTCGCGCGCCAGAGTACGGATGCGCGCAGCAAGATGCTGACGAAGCGCTTGAACCTCCAGCAAGTCTCCCGCCGCTACGACTACGTGATCATCGACTGCGGTCCGTCGCTCAACCTCCTCAACCAGAACGCGCTGTCGTATGTCGACGAGGTCATCATCCCTGTGACCTGCGACTACCTCGCGCTCGTCGGCGTGAAGCAGGTGCTGAAGACGGTCAAGGACGTCGAGCGTCACCTCGGTCACGCCGTTCGCATTTCTGCTGTGCTGCCCACGTTCTACGACGGCCGTACGCGCCTCGCTCGCGAGGTGCTCGAGACGCTGCAGGGTCACTTCAAGCACAAGTGCCTCGAGCCCGTGCGGCACAACACGCGCCTCGCCGAAGCGCCGAGCCACAAGAAGACCATCTTCGAATACGCGCCGGTCAGCCACGGCGCGGCCGACTACAACCGCGTCGTCGACTGGATGCTCGCGACCAGCGCGGCCACCTCCGAGCTCCGTACCACCACCGCCACCACCACCACCACCGAGACCACCGCCCCGGCGGTTGCATGAGAGGTCATATGAAAGAAGAGAAGTTGATGGGACACGACCCTCTGAGCGACGCCGATGCGATCCTCAGCGAGGAATACTACGGCCGTCGCACCGACGGCACCGAGGCTCCGCGCAAGCGAGCCCGCGCCGGCACCGCTGACCCGACGGGCAAGCTGCGGCCGACGCACTACAAGGTCATCTGCATCTCGATGTATACGCGCGATCTTGAGGAGCTCGACGCGAAGGTCGCCGAGCTCAAGCGTCGCGGCTGGACCAAGGCGAACAAGTCGCAGCTGATCCGCCTCGCGCTCTCGCAGATCGATCTCGACAAGCTCGGCACGCCTCGTCAGTAAGCCGAGCCTAGGCCGGCGGGTCGAGGACGAGGCCCGCGGCCTTCTCGCGCACCATGCGGAGCACGAGGTCGTTGATCGTGTCGCCGCGCTCGAGGCTCTCGGTGTAGCGGTCGAGGAGCTCGGTGTACTCGAGGTACGCGGGCGTGAACTCCTCGAACGTGAGCTTCTTGATCAGCTTCCCGCTGAACTTCACGAACGCGCCGGCCGCTAGCTCGCCGAGCTTGGACGTACAGCGCGCGAGGTACTCGTCGTAGCGCCCCGGCAGGTCTTCGATCACGCGCCTAGAATGCCTTGGCGATGCCGATGGCGACAGTGTGATTGGTGTCCTTGCGCGAGACACTCATCCCCGTATGGCCGCGCATCGAATTCATGACCGGGGCGCCGAACTTCAGGCTCGCGTAATTGAGGTCGTAGCCGGCCGAGAGGTCGAGGCCCGGCTTCCAGCGATAGGTGGCGCCGGCACCGAGCGTGAACTTCGTGACCTTGGGGTTCGCGCCGTCCTCGAGGTTCTTCGTCTGGGTGACGCTGCCGCCGATCAGGATCGCATCGAGGCTGATCCGCATGCCGAGCTTCTCGGTCAGCAGCGGCACCGCGATCGCGACGCCAAGCATCGGGCCCGCGATATTCTCGGAGGGCAGCTTCGCGTTGTTCTTCGTGAGATTCGTGACGTCGTCGACCCGGAACGCCTCGTAGTGGTAGCCGAGCCGCCCGAACAGCACCGTCCCGCGCTTGCTGCCCTTGAACGGGTAACCGAACACGCCGCGTGCGTTGACGTTGTGAATGGTGAATCCGGTGGTCTGCGACGGCATCGGGCCTCCGTTCGGACCGCCACCATCGGGATCGAACGCGATGCCCGGGATCGCCTTCGAGATGTCGTAGGTCAGCTCGCCACCGAGGAGGTACTGCTTCTTGAACGGGAACAGCACGCCGCCCGAGAGCATGATCGCTACCGACGAGCTACCGACCGTGTACTTGTCGGGCCACTTCGTGGTGCCGCCGCCGGCCGAGCTGAGTGATTGACTGACGAGCGTGAAGCCGAGCCGCGCGCGCACGTCGATCATGCGGCCACGTGGGCCACCGCCCTCGTCTCCGCCGTCGTCGTGGCCGTCGATCTCGAGCTTCGAGGTCAGGATCCAGCCAATGTCGCCGTCCTCGACGGAGACCTCGGTCCACTTCCCCTTCGTGCTCTCGACGAACAACGTGTCGCTCGGCTTGGCCTTGAACGACTCCTCGGACTCCTTCGAAGGCTCGGCGTACGCGACGGTCCTGGCCGACACGGTCGCCTTCACGCGATCGTCGGTGGGCTCGGAGTCGTCGGTGGGCTCGTCGTCCGCGGGCTCGTCGTCGCCGTCGCCGTCGCCCTTGTCAACCTTGCCGGCTTTGCCGCCCTTGCCGGATTTGCCGCCCTTGCTCGCGACCGGGTCCTCGTCATCGCCGCTGTCGTCCCCGCCCTTGGGCGGCTTCTTGTCGGCCTTGGGGGGCTTCTTGCCGCCCTTCGGCGGCTTCTTGGCGGTGTCGTCGCCGTCGTCGCCACCGTCGCCTTCATCGCCACCGTCGTCGCCCGAAGGCGCGTTGTCACCCGTGGCGTCCGCCCCGATCCGGTCATCGGGACCCGCCTCGCCGCCGAACCCGCGCTTGGTACCGCGGCCATCGACGAACGGGCGTCGTCGCGTGTTGCGCGTGATCTCGTCGTCACCCTCGGGCATGTCGACCTTGCTGCGCGGAATGAACCCCGTGCGGCCGGAGACCCGGACCTTGAGCCAGCGGCCCTCCTTCGCAAGGACGGTCATCTGCTGACCCTCCTTGACCTTGACGACGACCTTGCCCTGCTCGCCGGCGCGGTTGTAGACCTTCGCGTTCGCGTTGGTCCTCACCTTCTCGGCGTGACCGATGGACGGCCAGGCCGCGAGGCCAAGCAGCAGGGCGAGGAGACGAACGTGCACCCTCATGAGCACCTATTGTACAAGGCTCGTGCCTGATCTCCACCCGCACGTGATCTCGGATGCTTGGCTGTGTGGACGTGTAGGTCAGCACACGATCTGCCTGGGACTGTTTGCCCTCGTCGGGGGGATCCAGACGCCAGCGAGCGTAAGAGGATCCGCGATAAGCTGAGGCTCGCCCATGACACTAGGCAATGTTCCAACTACCGCTGGTCACTTCGAGCTCAAGATCGATGGCCAGGTCTCGACCGCCTACCTGAAGGCAGTCGATGGCGGCTATATGAAGCGAGCCGTGGTCGAAGAACCGATGGGCCACGAGAATGTTCGCATCAAGCACACCTCGGTCGCCGAGATCGAGCCGTTCTCGATCGAGTTCGGCCTGGCCGGTGCCGACGACGTTCTGAAGTGGATCCAGGCCTCGTGGCGGAAGGATCCCCAGCGCCACCAGGGTCAGATCACCCACGCCGATTTCGACCTCTACAAGACGTTCGAGCACGAGTTCTTCGACGCCCTGCTTACCGAGACCACGTTCCCGACGCTCGACGGAGCAGCGAAGGAGTCGGCCTACCTCAAGGTCAAGATCCAGCCCGAGCGGATCTCGACGAAGAAGGTCGGCGGCAAGGGCGAGCGTGTTGGCGGAGATCCTGGTCTCAAGCAGAAGCTGTGGTCGGCGTCGCAGTTCGAGCTCGAGATCCACGACATCCCCGAGTTCAAGTTCACGAACAAGATCGACTCGTTCACGATCAAGCAGGGCGTCAAGAAGCTGTACACGGGCCACGAGACGCTGCCCGAGCTCGTTCCGACGAAGATCGAGTTCCCGCACCTCACGGGCACGCTCGCGATGGGCTACTGCGACGCGATCCACAAGTGGCGCGAGCAATCGATCGACAAGGGAGCGTCGGACCCCTCGGTCCAGAAGAACGGCTCGCTGATGTTCAAGGACCCACGGGGCCGCACGCTGTTCACCATCCAGCTCGACCACGTTGGTCTCTTCGACTTCAAGATGATGCCGTCGACGGCGAACTCCGATCAGATCAAGCGCGCGAAGTTCGACCTCCTGATTGGCACCATGGACATCGACGGCAAGGGCGGCCTCGGTCTCGAGTAGCTAGCTCAGCGCGACGACGAGATCGTAGAGCGCGTGCGCGTACACCGCGTGCGCGAGCGAGCGGAACCAGAACACACTGCCGAACACCAGCCCCGCGACGCAGCGGAAGGCGAACGCGTGGGCCGTGTACGGCTCGCCGTGGCTGCCCAGGTGGTGCGCCGCGGCGAACAGCACCGAGGAGCAGACGAGTGCGAGCGCGATCGAGACGCGCCGATCGAGCGAGCTCCGCGCGAGAAGCGCGACCAGCCCGGCCATCACCCCGAGCCGAAACACCAGCTCCTCGTGCACCCCAGCGCCGAGCGCCGAGACGATCTCCGAGCCGCTGATCCCGAGCCCGAGGAGGCGCTCGACGATCAGCGCTCCGAGCGCGCCGAGCGTCAGCGCATACACCGCAGCCTCGAGGATGACCGGGGCGGCGATCTCGACGGAGAGCGTGGTCCACCGGCGATCGCGCCGTACCCACAAGAGGAACGCGAGCGCGAACACCGCGTGGATCAGGAGATACCCGCCACGACTACCAACCGCGCCGTAGAGCGACCGGGTGACCACATCGGCGCCGTTGACGTGGCCGGCGAACAGGACGCCGACCTCGTACGCGAGCAGCAGCGGAAAGATCAGCACGAGGCTCGCGGCGAGCTCGCCATGCCCCGTCGAGATGAGCGACGAGCGCGGGACGGGCCGAGCGGGCTTGCTGGACTTCCGGGTCATACGTTTCCGCGTGGACGCACGCGCGCGGGACTCTTCGCCTTTGGCGATGCGGGCTTCGTTTGCTCGGGTAGCTTCGAGCGGCGCTTCGCCCCGGGGCTCGCCGAAGGTGGCTGCACGGTGGCCGTGATCGCGCGATCGGCGCGCAGGTACGTCGCCGCTGCGGCGGCAATGTCAGCCAACCGGACCGCGCGGATCGCGTCGTCGTAGCCGGCCCAGCTCTGCCAGCCGAGCCCGTAGGCCTCGTGATAGGCCATCGCGTTGGCGACCGCGGCGCGGCGCTGCATCGCGATCTGGTGGCTGCCGATCAGGTAGCTGCGCGCGCGCTCGACCTCGTCGGTGGTCACGCCGCCGGTGCGCACGCGCTCGAGCTCGCTGCGGACGGCGGCGATCGCGGCGGGCAGCTTCGGCGGCGAGCAGGACAGGTAGACGGCGACGAACCCGGGGTCGATACCCTCGACGGAATGCGCGGACACCCGATACGCGAGTGCCTGCTTCTCGCGCAGCTCGGCGAACAGCCGGCCGCTCTGGCCGCCGAGGATCGAGATCAAGACCTCGAGTGCGAACCGATCCTTCGCGTCGACGGTCGCGCCCGGGAAGCCGATCACCAGATGCGCTTGCTGGCGATCGAGATAGCGGTAGACCTCGCGATCGTTCGCGCTGCGGCCGTCGATGACGAGCGGTGCGACCGCGGGCAGCTTCGGGGCGACCTTCGCGACGCCACCGAACCGCGCCTTGACCGCGGCGATCACCTCGTCGATCTCGACGTCGCCGACGATCGCGAGCGTCAGACCCGAGACCGGATAGCGCTCGGCATAGAATGCAGAGAGCTGCGTCCGCGACAGCGCGCTGACTGCCTCGGGTGTGCCCAGCGCATCGCGCGCGTACGGGTGCTCGCCGTAGAGCGCCACGCTGAACACCCGGAACGCGACCTGGCTCGGGCTATCGGCCTGCGCGACCTGATCGTCGAGCAGCATGCGCCGCTCGCGGACGAGCTCGCCCTGCGCGAGGCGAGGATCGATGATGCAATCGGCGAGCAGCTCGAGCCCCGGCTTCCAGGTCCGCGCGAGCCACTCGGCCGCGACGCCGAAGCTGTTGCGCCCCGCGACGCCGCCGAGCGCACCACCGAGGCGATCGATGCGGTCGGCGACCTGGCTCGCATCGAGCGAGCTGCAGCCGCGCGTGACCATGCGCGCGAGCAGCGTGGTGGCGCCCGCTGTCTTCGCGTCCTCGACGCGCTGCCCGCCTTTCCACACCGCGCGCATCGCGACCACGGGCACCGAGGCATCGCGGCGGACGAGCAGTACCATGCCGTTCGGGAGCGCGACGCGCTTCTCGACGGGGACGGACGCCGCCGGGACGGTCGCGAGGGACTTCCGCACCCTCTGCTCGGCCTGGCGCGCGAACGTTCGCGGCGCGCTGGCGGCACGCGCCGCCGTGCGCGGGCGAGGAAGGATCGCGGCGATGCTCGCGTTCGCGGGCTGGAGATAGCGGCGCATCACGTTCGCCACGTCGTGCCGGCGCACCGCGCGAATCCGATCGAGATAGACGTGTCCGAACTGCGGATCACCCGCGACCGTGGCGTGCCAGCCGAGGGAACGAGCGCGGCCCTGCGCCGTCTCGAGCTGGCGGACGAACGCGGTCTCCGCCGCGATCCTCGCCTTGTCGAGCTCCTCGGTCGAGAGCTCCGCAGAGAGCTCGAGGCTGCGGTCGACGAGCGCACCGATCACGGCGTTCGCGTCGCCGCTCTTCGCGGTGGCCGAGAGCACGAGCAACCCCGGATCGCGCAGTGCGTGGACATTCGCGTAGGCGCTCGTCGCGAGCTGATCGCGATCGCGCAGCAAGCGCGGCAAGCGCGCCGATTCGTTCTGGCCGAGGAGGATCGCGGCCACGTCGAGCGCCGCGAGATCCGGATGACGTGCGGCGGGAACGTGGAAGCCGACGGAGAGATACGCCTCGCTGACATCGCGGAGCTGGCAGCTCGCGCGCGGTGCCGTCTGCGCAGGCTCGACGGTCACACAGCGCGTCGGGCGGCCGGTCGGCATCGTCCGGAACCGGCGCTCGACGAGCGCCTTCACGCGCTGCGGATCGACATCGCCGGCGACGACCAACGTCAGGTTATCGGCGACGTAGTAGCTGCGGAAAAACTCCACGAGCTCGCGCTCGCCGAGGCGCTTCACGCTCTCGGCCGTGCCGATCACCGGCCGGCGATACGGGTGCGCTGCGAACGCGGTCGCGAACAGGCTCTGCGCCACCGACCGCGCCGGGTCGTCGGTGCCCTGGCGAATCTCCTCGAGGATGACCTCGCGCTCGCGGGCGAGCTCCTCGGGGTCCACGCGCGGGGCGAGCAGTGCATCGCCGATCGCATCGATCGCGCCGGCGGTGTGATCGCGCCCGAGGACTGCGTGATAAACGGTGTGGTCGAACGCGGTCCAGGCATTGATCTCGCCGCCACCGCGCTCGATCGCCCGGGTCAGCTCGCCGAGGCCGTAGTCCGAGCTGCCCTTGAACAGCATGTGCTCGACCACGTGCGCGACCCCGGCCATCGGTGGCGTCTCGTCCGCCGAGCCGACCCCGACCCAGGCCTGAACCGCGACCACCGGCGCCGGGTGACCCGGGGCGATGTGGAGCGTCAGTCCGTTGTCGAGGCGATGGGTGTGAACGTCCTGCACGGCGATCCCCGCCACGAACGCGGCTAGGGCGAGAGTGTAGGCATGTCGTGGCAGCCAGGGCATCTTTTGCAGGACGGCCCCGACCATAGGCTATCCTCGCGCCATGAAGGGCTCGATCCTCCTCGTCTTGGCTTCCCTGCTCGGCGCCTGCACCAGTGATGCGAACGTCGCGGGCAACTACTCGGTCGCGCTGACCAACCGCGATAACGGCTGCAACATTGCCAACTTCACCCCGGGCACCATGACGAGCGGCGTCGCCGTGACGATCACGCAGAACGCATCGAAGCTGACGGTCACCGTCGAGGGCCTCGCCGGCCTCTCGCTGGTCGGCCTCCTCGGCGGGGGCGGCAACGTGTACGCTGGCGGTGTCGATGGCGACGGGTTCAGCGTGGAATCGATCGGCACCAAGGCCAACACGTCGGGCAACTGCACGTACACCTTCAACTCGACGATCAGCGGTACACTGAACGGCGACGCGCTGGTCGGCGAGATCGACTACCGCGCCGCCGATAACGGGAACTCCGACTGCACGCAGGTCCACGGGTGTCTGAGCTATCAGGACTACAACGGCACGCGTCCCCCGCGGTAACCCGCGGCGCACCCACGCTCGCGACCGCGCGTCTCTCGTTGCGCGAGCTCCGCCTCGACGACGCCAACGCCGTCGCCGAAGGCGCCGGGGACAAGCGGGTGGCGAAGTACCTCATCCAGGTGCCCACTCCCTACCCGATCGCGCTCGCGCGTCGCTGGGTTACCGCGCGCATCGGGTGGTGGGACGAAGGCCGCGGCGTCACGCTCGCGATCACGCGCCGCACGCAGACCCGCCAGCTCCTCGGTACCGTGAGCCTCCGCAGGTTCGCGCGCGATCGACGTGCCGAGCTCGGCTACTGGCTATCGCACAACGCGTGGAACTTCGGCTTCGCGACGGAAGCCTGCCGCGCGGTCGTCGACTTCGGGTTCCGCGAGCTCGACCTCGCGCGGATCTACGCGCAGGTGCTCGCGGGCAACACAGGCTCGGAGCACGTGCTCGAGAAGCTCGGCATGACCCGTGAGGGAGCGAAGCGCTCGCACATCAAGAAGGGCAAGAAGCTCCACGACGTGGTGCTCTACGGCCTGCTGCGCGACGAATGGCCCGCGGCCTCCGTGCCCGTCGCCGACGACTGACCGCGCCGCGCGGCGAACCAGCCGATCGCGATGCCGACGCCGACGCCGAGCGCGAGCCCGGTGGGAAACCCGCTGCCGCTCGCCGGGCTGGGCGACGGTTGGCCCGAAGCCGCATCACCTCCGCGAACCATGGCGACGACGAAGGCGATCGCGCAGCCGAGGCCGATCAGCGATGCGGTGATCCAGAGCCACCGCGGCGACGAGAGGCGCTTGCGCGAGGATGCGAGCACCGCCTCGATCGCGCGCTCCTTCTCCTCCTCGATCGCCACGGCTCGGCATAACACGCCGGCTGCGACCAGCACTCGTACAGAGACCAGCCCCAAAGGGCCCGAAGGCCCGATGAAGAAATCCGATCGGCCTGGATGCGAGCGCCCGTCGAGACCGCGCGTTCTCCGGCCGGATCCGCGTCGCGCCCGGATAGCCTCTTCTTTGGGACCTTCGGGGCCTTTGGGGCTCTCTGAACCAGCGAACACGTGCAATCACGGACCGCGGATCGTCGCTGCAGACCCGCCAGGGCACAAGGCTTGCTCCTGACGCGCGCGCGCACGCGGCATCACGTACTTCCGTCGATCCGCGTTGCGATCCACAACATGCGCACCCTCGCCTTCGCCCTGTTCCTCGCCGCTTGCGGCATGCACGCCCCGACGGCCGATCAGCCTGACGCGGGTTCGAACCCCGATGGCGCCGCGCCCGACGCCGATACGGGCTGCCCGGCCGGTCTCGCCGGGGCGCCGTGCATCCTCGCGCTGTACGACCAGGCGCAGGGTTGTGACATGGCCGTGGTCGCGAACCTCCGCGCCGAGCTCGACGAGCGCAAGGACCTGGGGCCGCTGTGGGCCACGGGTCGCGCGCTGTTTCGCACCGATGACGTCACGCACGTCGCCGGCGAGTTCAACGGCTGGTCGCAGACCGCGCTGACCTCGAGCGCCGTGTGCGGAACGGATCTCGTCGTCGCCGTCGGCCCCGTCGCGCGCGGCTACTGGCCCTACAAGCTGTTCGATGGTCAGACGTGGAAGCTCGATCCGCACGATCCCGGGTTCGCGTACGACGACTTCGGCGGCAACCCCGACGGGATGAACAGCATCATCAACACGCCGGACTCGGGACGCGGGCACATCGTGAAGCTCGCGCAGGCCTGCTCGACCGCACTCGGGAACTGTCGCGCCGTGACGGCGTACTACCCGGCCGGCTACACGGCGCCGGCCAACGACGCGAAGACCTATCCCGTGCTGTTCATGCACGACGGACAGAACATCTGGGACGACCACGATTGCTGCTTCGGTCACACCGGCTGGGAGACCAACGTCGCGCTCGACACCGAGATCGCTGCGGGCCGCGTCGCTCCGATCGTCGTGATCGGCGCCGCGAGCACGAACGCGCGCAACGACGAGTACGGCCTGTCACCCGCGAAGCTCGCCACGTTCATGCAGTTTCAAGTGACCGAGCTGCAGCCGCAGGCGCTCGCGCAGGTGCGCTGGGATCACGGCAAGCTCGCCGTCGCCGGAAGCTCGCTCGGCGGCCTCGTCGCGATGCACCTCGCGCTGACGTATCCGCAGACGTATGGTGCGGCAGCCGCACTATCGGGCGCGTTCTGGCCGGGACAGGACAACGGCACCGCGCTGCGGGATCGGATCCCGACGTTTGGTAAGCAGCCGCTCGCGATCTACATCGATCACGGCGGAAACGTCGCGCAGAACAGTGATGGCGCAGCGGACTCCGTCGAGGTGCGAGATCTGATGATCGGTCTCGGCTGGCAGCGCTCGGACTCGCCGAGCTGCACGCCAGGCGCGAACGCGCTCTGCTACTACTTCGAGCCCGGCGCGACCCACGACGAGCTCGCGTGGAAAGCACGGACGTGGCGGTTCCTGCGGTTCCTGTTCCCCACCCACTGAGGACTGGATCCACCAGCGCCCTGGGGGCAGAGCCCCCGATCCGAGATCGGGGCAGTTTCCCTACATCCCCAGGAACCCAATGATCTTGCACGTCACGCGCAGCCGCGGCCGCCCATTCTGGGCACATGCGTTGCTTTACATTCCTGTCATGAACAAGCTCCTCGCCGTAGCCCTCTCCTTGCCGCTCATGGCGTGCGTCGTCGGGACCGATCAGATGAGCGGCGATGACGGCACCGGTGGCGGTGGCGGCGGCGGCGGCGGAGGTGGTGGTGGCGGCGGCGGCGGCACGGCCGGCCACATCATCGCGAACACCACCTGGACGGGCCCGGTCACCGTGTCCGAGAACACGACGGTCGACCCCGGAATCACGCTCACGATCGCCGCAGGTTCCACCGTCAAGGTGAAGGCCGGCATGTCGATCACGGTCGGCGGCATCATCGACGCCCAGGGCACCAAGGCGAGCCCGGTCACGATGGGCCCGGAGCTGGCCGGTGGATTCTGGAGCGGCCTGTCGATCCCGACCGGCGGGGAGATCAAGTACGCGTTCGTCAATCAGACCGGCGGTGGCATCTCCACCAGCGGCGGCAAGGCCGTGATCGTCGACTCGACGATGGCGAAGGCCAGTGGCGACTTCCTCGTCATGAACGGCGGCAACGTCGACGTCTCGTACTCGATGATCGGCCTCGCCGAGAACGCGACCGGGGACACCACGCACTGCGACATGCACTTCGGCGGCACCGGCAACACGATCAAGGTGACGCACTCCAATGTCGGCACCACGCCGTATGGCCTGATGTTCTATGCCGGCACGGGCGCCATCTTCACGGCCAACAACTGGTACGGCAACCAGATCGACGTCGACGTCACGCCCGGCTCGGGCGTCTCCGGCGACTTCACCGGCAGCTGGTTCGACGGTGCGGCGCCCGTTCAGAAGAACGGCACGACGCTCACCGGTCTGGCCGCGCTCTCGGCGACCAAGCTGATCGACGCCGGCCCGCGCTGAGGTCGTCTCAGTGAACTACCTCGATGTCGGTCGCCTGCTTCGGTAGGCTGATGATCGACTCGAGGATGCTCGCATTTTCGGGGGCGGTGGGCGTGAGGAGGTAGACGCCGACGACGGTGTTCGCGTCGAGCCGCCATGCCTTCATGCTGCGCGTGCCGGGCTCGAGGCCCTTGACCTGTAGCTCGGTGATCGCATCGGGCGCGTCGGGGTGGAGCTTCAGCCGGTCCCCGACGAGCTGGTTCCAGCGCTCGACTGCACGGTTGTCGTCGCTGAACCGCTCGTACCGCTTGATCTCGATCAGCAGATCCTTGTCGAACCGCGCGCTGACCCACGACTCGCCCCACTCGGCGCCGGTGCGCGCGCACCGCGGATAGGTCTCCGGGTTTGGCTGGGTTCCGCCATCCTCCTTGTGGCAGAACTTGTGCGCCTTGAGGTCGGCCGTCGTGTGAGCCCGATCAACTCCAAGCTTGAGCGTGAGCGGTGCCTCGGCGGTCACGCCTGCACAGGCCGAAGCCAGGAGTCCGATCACCACGGAAATGCGACGCATTTGCGACGAGAAACTATCATGGTTGGCCGGAAAGCCGGCGTGATAGGGTCCGCGGCAATGCGGGCCAGGACGATCGCGTTCGTGACTATCATGCTCTCTGCGTGCGGCGGGTTTCCGGATCCGAGTCCGACTCCACCGACCGCGCCCGCCGACAACGATCCGGCATACACCATCACGGGGGCGCAGCCGTGGTGGATTGTCGCGAATGCGGCAACGCCGACCACCGACGATCTGATGACCATCATCGTCGATCCGCCCGGCGGCACCGACTACATCGACGTCTGGGTCGGCGACCTCCCTGTGGTCCGCCTCGACGATGTTGGCGATGGCAAGCTCGGCGCGCAGCTCATGGTCACCGATCTGGCGCTCGGCGATCACGACATCCTGCTCGCGGCGAACGGCAAGGCGACCGCATTCGCGAAACTCCCGCTCCACCGGACCGCGCCGTACTACGTGCTCGTCACCACCGACTGGGACTTTTCCGATCCCGGCACCAAGGCCATTACGTATCAAGATGCGATGCACACGACCCATCCGGAGGTGCGAATCACGCACTTCGTGGGTCCGTACACCTTCACCGATCCGGTCGTCACGCCCGCGCGCCAGCAGGAGATCGTGACCTGGCTTGTCGACAAACGCGACCACTTCCACGACGAGATCGGCCTGCACATCCACCCGTGGTGTCACTTCGTGACGAGTGCCGGATTGTCCTGCGTCACAGATCAATCGACCACGATGCCCGCCGGCGACACCACCGGCTACACGATCAAGCTCGGCGCCTACGGACGCACGAACATGGGAATCCTCCTCGACCACGCAAAGACGCTGTTCGAGCAGCACGGCCTCAACGCTCCGAAGACGTTCCGCGCCGGCGGCTGGACCGCGACGCTCGAGACCGTGCAGGCGCTCGCCGACAAGGGCTACGTGGCCGACACGAGCGCGCTCAACTGGGCGCGCATCGAGGAGTGGGGCATGGCCGAGCTGTTCCGCTGGAACATGGAGAACTGGGCTCCGATCAACGACACGAGCCAGCCGTACTACCCGAATCAGGCGAACGTACTCTCCAGCACCACCCCGACCATGCCGATCCTGGAGGTTCCGGACAATGGCGTGATGATCGACTACGTCTCGCTGGTCGAGATGAACGGAATCTTTGACTCCAACTGGAAAGGCCAGACGCTGATGGCGCCGAAGACGTTGATGATGGGCTTTCACCCCTCGACATCGTTCTCGGAGTCCGAATACCGCCGCGTCGACGGCTTCCTCAAGTATGCAGACCAGCGGCTGGCCAGCAGCCATCAGGGTCCAGTCGTCTACATCACGCTCAGCGACGTTGTCGCTGCCTTCGCACCGCGTTGAACTTGCGCCCATAGTGTGATTCATTCCGCCCCGCGTAATTTCCTATTTCAGCAAAGCGAGGATGAATCGAAATGGCCAATCTCCAATCTGATATCCAGCGTCTCGTCGACGGCTTCGTGCACCAGCTCACCGAGCTCGCACGCAAGGCCGCCGTCGAGGGCCTGGAGCAAGCACTGTCGCGCAGCGGCTCGAGGGGTGGCGCGGTGGCGAGGTTGGGGCGAGGACGTGGGCGTGGCGCGAAGCGAACGGCAAACGAGCTCGAGAAGATGCAGGATGATTTCCTGTCCTTCGTCGGCAAGAACCCCGGTCTGCGTATCGAGCAGATCAACAAGCAGCTCGGCACGACGACGAAGGATCTCGCGCTGCCGATCCGCAAGCTGATCGCCGATGGCTCGCTGAAGGCCAAGGGTAAGAAGCGCTCCACGACCTACTTCGCCGGCAGCAGGGCGAAGAACTAGCGCATGGCGACCCGCGAACCGAGTCGAGAGCATATCCCCGGACGCCTGCTTCGCCAGGCGCTCGATCGTCCATCGCACGTTGCCTACCAGGCGAAGGTGAACGGACGCTGGCAACCGACGACGTGGCGCGGGTACGCCGATCAGGTGCGCGCCGCGGCGCGCGCCTTGATGGCGCTTGGATTTCAACGCGGCGCGAAGGTCGCGATCCTCGGTTTCAATCGCCCGGAGTGGGTGATCCTCGATCACGCCGCGATGATGGCGGGCGGCGCGGCCGCCGGCATCTACACGACGTCCTCGGCCGAGGAGGTCCAGTACATCGTTCACCACTCCGAAGCGCTGGTGGTCCTCGTCGAGGACGCCGCGCAGCTCGCGAAGATCAAGGCGAAGCGCTCCGAGATGCCACTGTGCAAGTGGATCGTGATGATGCGCGGCGCCACGGCGACCGGCGACGACGTCCTGACCTGGGACGACTTCCTCGCGAAGGCCGAGGGCACGCCCGATCAGCAGCTCGATCAACGGATCGATGCGATCCAGCTCGCCGACCTCGCGACCCTGATCTACACCTCCGGCACCACCGGCCCGCCGAAGGGCGTGATGCTCTCGCACGGGAACCTCGCGTGGACCGCACGCGTGCTGAGCGACATCGGCGGCGGCGTCGACACGGATGTCTCGCTGTCGTACCTGCCGCTCTCGCACATCGCGGAGCAGATGGCGACGATCCATATGCCGGCGACCGCCGGCTCGACCGTGTACTTCTCGGAGTCGATCGAGAAGGTCCCGGACAATCTCAAGGAGAGCCGCCCGACCGTGTTCTTCGGCGTGCCGCGGATCTGGGAGAAGTTCCACGCGGTGCTCGCCGGCAAGCTCGGCGACGTCAAAGGCGGCAAGGCGAAGCTGATCGCCTGGGCGCGCAAGGTGTGCACCGAGGTCAACGCGAAGCGCGATCGCGACCTGCCGCCGTCACGCGTGCTCGATCTCCAGTACCGCCTCGCGCACAAGCTCGTCATCGGCAAGCTCAAGACCGCGCTCGGCTTCGATCGCGCGCGCACGCTGATCTCCGGTGCCGCGCCGATCGCGCCCGACGTGCTCGAGTTCTTCGCGAGCATCGATCTCCCGATCCGCGAGATCTACGGACAGTCCGAGGACACCGGCCCGACGTCGTTCAACCTGCCGGGTCGCACGAAGATCGGCAGCGTGGGCCCTGCCCTGCCCGGCCTCGAGTGCAAGATCGGCGACGATGGCGAGATCCTGATCCGCGGTCCAAACGTGTTCCTCGGCTACTTCAAGGAGCCCGAGGCCACGGCCGAGAGCCTCAAGGATGGCTGGTTGTGCTCGGGTGACCTCGGACAGTTCGACCGCGATGGCTTCCTGACGATCACCGGTCGCAAGAAGGAGATCATCATCACCGCGGGCGGCAAGAACATCGCGCCGAAGAATATCGAGGCTGCGATCAAGCAATCGCCGCTCGTCGGCGAGGCCGTGGTGATCGGCGATCGCCGCAAGTTCCTCACGGCGCTCGTGACGCTTGGCGATGCAGCGGCGAAGGTCGAGGACCGGACGCAGATCCGTGTGCAGATCCAGGCGCAGATCGATCAGGTCAACGCATCGCTCGCGCGCGTCGAGCAGGTGAAGAAGTTCGCGATCCTCCCGAAGCCGTTCGGCATCGATACCGGCGAGCTCACGCCGACGATGAAGATCAAGCGCAAGGTCGTGGCCCAGATGTACGCGTCGGAGATCGAGGCGATGTACCTGGACGCCTCCGAGTGACCGCGCCCTGGATCCGCGAGAGCTACGTCGCCGGCGGCGGTGCAGCGCAGATCGCGCTCATCGCGCTGTCGTCGGTGAAGCTGCCCGACCCGCTCCCCGTGTCGCGCAAGCAGCACGGCATGCCCGACGAGGGCGAGGGTCCCGATTCGATCGCGATCGTCGCGAAGGACCGCTCCGAGGATCCGGCGTGGTTCGCAGAGCAAGTGCTCGCCCCGTTCACCGAGTTGATTGCCACCGATCTCGGCCCCTCGGCGGCGGCGACCGCGCTGACCGCAGAGCACGCCTACGTGATCGAAGCACAGGTCGACGACCCGGATGACCTCGGGCACGTCCAGGCCGCGTGGGCACTCGCGAAGTGCGTGTGCGAAGAAGGTGCGGCGGTAGTGATCGATGTCTATGCGGCGCGGGCGCATCTCGGCAGCGAGGTCGCCGCACTCCGCCCGGAGCGCAGGTTCGACGTCATGCACGAGGTCACGCTGTTCTTCGAGGAGCTGCCGGGAGGCACGCTCGCGGCGTGGTCGCTGGGGTTGCGCAAGTTCGGCCGTCCCGATCTCGTCCTGCTCGACATCACCCAGGAGACCGCGACCGAGGCCGCGCTGCTCCTTCGCGATGTCGCCGCGACGCTGGCGGATGGCGAGCGTCTCGAGCCCGGCGACATGGTCGGCGTGCCCGATGGGCGGCGGTTGACCGCGACCGAGTTCGAGCCCGAAGCTTATCCGGCGGTGGCCGTGGATGGTCCCGCGCTGCTGCTCCGCGTGGCCCCCGCTGCGCCTGCAGCCTGAGTCACGGCATCAGCGTCGAAGGGCCACAGGTGCCCGCGGTCTGCGCGGCGAGCGTCGAGTCGTAGAACGTCTGCAGTGCCGGCATGCCGAGGTTGTTCATCGGGTCGAAGTGCGGATGCGTGGGGAGGGTCACGCCGGCGTTCGTGAACGAGGAGAGGTTGATGATGACCTTGCCGGTGCCATCGACCGTGAAGTACTTGAGCAGATAATCCTTCTGCGTCGAGATGGCGCCGAAGAACGTGGCCGGGACGTCGCTGAGCACGAAGCCATAGAGACCGCCGCCATGGCAGTTCAGGCACTTCTGGGTGTTGCTGGCCGCGAGCGAGCCCCACTTCTGGGACATCTGCGCCGTGTTGAAGTTCGCGATCGTCATGCAGCCCGACCACTTCTTCAGCACCTCGATCGGATCGACCGGCGGCGGGTTGGTGCCGTTGTTGCGCTCGGTCTTCTCCTGGTTGAGCCAGTTGGTGATCGAGCTGATGTCGCCGGTCGTGTACGTGATCCCGTTGTGCGTGGCCGCGATCTTCGTGAGCATGCCCGCGGATGCCGCGGTGAACGACCCGACCGTGAGCGGAGCGCGAACGATCGCGTCGTAGGAGGTATCGGCGTTCGAGTCGGAGAACCGTGACGTGCCACCACCGGCCGCGCCGGTCACGCTGTGGCAGGCGGCGCCCGTGCAGCGGTTCGTGATGGAGTGGACGTTGTTCTTGTACATCGTCCGCGCCATCGAGCCGGTGGTCGTACCAGCGTCGGGGTGCGTCCCGCCCGTATCCGGGGGGATGTCACCGACGCAGCCAGCCACGACCAGTGCCGTCACGAGGGCGAGAGTGGAGCGCATGTTGGTGGATTGTGCAGTAGCCAGGCCATGATCCGGCTGTCCTAGATCGAGTGATTACAGGGGGTTTACATGGGGATCACGAGGGGTGGTGGAGCCTGTCCCCACATGATCTGGGGACTCGGGACGATGGGTCCGCAATCCCTGGGTATGCTTCGAACATGGGTGATTCGGCGCTTACGGCCCCCCGGTACGGCCACCGCGGCAAGGTCTTGTTCGTGGACCTCTCCGAACAGAAACACTGGGTCGAGCAGATCGACGAGGCGGTCTATCGGAGCTACCTCGGCGGCTACGGCCTCGGCGCATGGCTGATGTGGAAGCATTTCCCCGCGGGCACCGACGCGTTCGCTCCCGAGGCCTGCTTCGCGATCTCCTCCGGCATGCTGACCGGGCTGAAGACGCCGTTCTCCGGCCGCATCCAGATTGTCGGCAAGTCGCCGCTCACCGGCACGTGGGCCGATTCGAACTCCGGCGGCAGCGTGTGCAGTCACCTCCGCGCCGCCGGCTATGACGCCGTGATGGTGCGCGGCAAGGCGGCGGTGCCGACGTTGCTCGTGATCAAGGACAGCGAGGTGACGTTCGAGCCCGCCGGCGAGTTGTGGGGACAGGAGATCCCCGAGACCTTCGACGCGATCAAGACGCGGTTCGGCGGCAAGCGCGACGTCGGTGTGTCCGCGATCGGTCCCGCCGGCGAGAAGCTGCAGCGGATCGCGAGCGTGATGAACGATCGCTACCACGCGTTCGGCCGTCAGGGCTTCGGTGCGATCTACGGCAGCAAGAATCTGAAGGCGATCGTGGTCTCGGGCACCGGCGAGATTCCGCTCGCGAAGCCCGACCAGTTCAAGAAGATCTGCAAGGCGATCACCGACGAGTACAAGTCCGATCTCGGCATCGTCGCGCGGTTCATGGCGTACATGGGAAAGCCGAAGAGCTGGCTCGGCTGGATGTACCGGCTGATGACGAGGCTCGGCATGAAGGTGCAGGCGCCGACGGCGGCGATGCGCCGGATGTGGTCGCAGCGCGGAACCACGGCGGCGGTGGCGCTGTCGATCGAGAACGGTGACGCACCGATCAAGAACTGGACGGGCGTGGGATCGCGCGACTTCCCCCTCGCGAAGAAGGGCATGAAGCTCGACGGTGGCGCCGTCGACAAGTACATCACCAAGAAGCTGTCCTGCGGCGATTGCCCGATGCCGTGCAAGGGCATCGTCAAGGTCAAGTCGCGCAACCTGACCGACGTGCGGCGACCCGACTACGAGACGATCGTCGGGTTCGGCGCGAACCTCGTCAACGACGACATCGAGCTCGTCACCGCGTGCCACGATGCATGCAACCGCTACGGCATCGATGCGGTCAGCTCGTCGGCGACGCTCGCGTGGGTGTGCGAGGCGGTCGAGAAGGGCCTGCTCTCGCAGGCCGATCTCGACGGTGTCGACATGAAGTGGGGTAGCGGAGAAGGCGCGCTGCTCCTCACGATCAAGATGGGCACTGGCGAGGGCTGCGGTGCGTGGCTCGGCCACGGCATCAAGCGCGCTGCGGAGCACGTCGGCAAAGGCACCGAGGAGTTCGCGGTGCACGTGCACGGCGGCGAGCCCGCGTATCACGACACGCGCTTCACCTCGTTGATGGGCGTGACGTACATCGCCGATCCCACGCCGGGTCGGCACACCGCCGGGTCCGCCTCGTGGAACGAGACGTTCGGTGCGGGCTTCTCGTTGCCGAAGGCGGCCGAGAAGAAGGACTGGAACGTGAAGTGGAAGGGCACCGAGGGCAAGGGCAAGGCGCAGGCGCTCCACTCGAACGCGCATCAGGTGATGAACGGCCTCGGTCTGTGCATGTTCACGATGCTCACCGGCGCGCTCCCGTGGGCGGATCTCCTCGACGCCGCGACGGGTTGGGGGCTCAGCGATGCGGAGCTCCTCGTGTGCGGCGAGCGGATCCAGAACCTGCGCGCGGCGTTCAACCGGCGCGAGGGCATCGTGCCGGCGGACTTCAAGCCGCACCACCGGATGCTCGGCGAAGGCGATGGCAACCTGAACGCGGGTCCGCTCAAGGGCGTGCGCGTCGCGCTGCCGATGCTCAAGGACGACTACTACGGCAACATGAAGTGGAACACCACGACGGGTCACCTCGCGAAGGCTCGGGCACAGGAGCTCGGGATGGCGGAGATCCTCGACGGGTACACTGACTGATGGGGATCTTCGACAAGCACCGCGGCGGCAGCGCGAAGGTCCACATCCTGATCAAGGGTCGGATCGGCGACACCTGGCGCGACGTCGACCAGTACATGCGCGTTCCCGTCGGCACGACGCTCGGCCGGCTGGTCGAGATCGCCGATGCCTCCGGCGTCCCGCTCACCGAAGCGCTGCAGAACAGTCCGCACCTGACCGACACGATGATGATCAATGGCGAGCGCTGTCCGTTCACCGAGAACACGGACCGCGTGGTGGTGGATGGCGACGAGATCTATCTTCTGGCCCCGCTCGCGGGGGGCTGAGTCCCCGATCGACGTCAGCTAACTCACAGGATCTACATCCGTGGCGTGAGGCACGCCCCGTGCACCAGTGTCTACGAGATGAGGTACGTCCTCGCCCTCGTGGCCTTTGCAGCATGCGACTTCCCGACCCCGTCGGATGCGTACGCGTGCCGGGTCACCGCGGATTGCGAGACCGGGCGGACGTGCGAGGGCGGCTACTGCGTGGTCGGCAGTGCCGGCGGCAACTCGGTCGATGCCCCCCAGACGCCTACCGATGCAGCGGTCGGGGGCACGGATGCCGCGTTGACGCCCGACGCCAACAACTTTCCAGCGCAACTCGCGATGTGCATGACCGCCGGCTACGACCCGGCGAGCAACGGCAACTACTACCGCCTCCCGCCGAACCCGGCGAGCTGGCTCAACGCCGAGGCGGACTGCGCGAACGACGTGGTCGGCGCGACCCACCTGGTCGTGCTGTCGAATACCGCGGAGGTCCAGATCGCCTCGACCGAGCCCGGCTGGGTCGGCCTCTCCGATCGCATCACCGAGGGCACGTTCGTCAACGTCACGAACGAGACGCCGGATCAGCGTCCGTGGGCATCGGGCGAGCCCGACAACGGCGGCGGAACCGAGGACTGCGCGCGCATCCTGTCGAATGGTCAGCTCGACGACGATCAGTGCGGCAACAGCCACTACTACGCCTGCGAGTGCGACGGCAAAGCGCCGACGCCGTAGTCAGCGAACCAGCGCGCCGACGAGCAGCGCGCCGTAGACGCGGAGGAGCGTCGCGAGGTCGGCCTCGTCGAGATACAGCGAAGCGCCGAGGAAGTAGTCGCGGCCGTAGTGCACCTCGCTCAGCGATTGCGGTACGGGCGAGTTGCCGGTGATGATCTTCAGTGTGCCCGGCGGATTGAGCGCGTCGTCGACGCCGGCGAGGATGTAGATCGACTTGAACACGGCGAACGCGGCGGCGACCTTGACGCGCGGTATCCGATCGAAGCTGCCGAACACGTCGGTGGAGAACCGCAGGCGACCCTTCATCAGCAGCAGATCCGCCCCGGCGCCGAACGTGGAGTCCTTGATTCCTGCGCGGTACTGCATCACGCCGAGCTGCTTGCCGAACTGCGCGGTGAACCGCAGCGTGTTCTTGATCTCCTGGCGGCGCGTGTACTGGGACGTGTTCGCTGCGTCGGAGAGCCCGTCGGAGGGGAACCCCCCGGCCGCGCTGCTCTCGAGCTCGATCAGATAAAACTTGTCGTGACGGGTCCGGATCTCGGCGGTGGCGTAGAGGCGCGCCGACTTCGCGTTGAGGTTCCACTCGACGCGCATGCCGAGATACGACTTGAACCGGCTGTAGCTCGACAGCGCCTCCTCGCCACTCGCGGCCGCGTCCTCGAGGGTATCAGCGAGCTCGGGACTGTTGATCAGCGTGCCGAGCGTGCCCTTCCAGTCGTTGCCCTTGCCCTCGTTGATCGCACCGAGCACCTCGGCGACTTCTTCGATCTGCGGATCCGCGCCTTCGAGTCCGGCGCGCGCATCTTGAAGCGCCGTGATCAGCTGGCCCCGAGCGTTGCGGATGCCCTCACGCGCGGTCACGACGGCGCGATCGATACGATCGATGGTCTTGATCGTCGCGGGTGCGATGTCCGAGAGCGCGGAAGCACCGGCGGCGGTCAGATTGTCGATGCGCTCGATCGCATTGCGCGTCTTCGACAGCGGACTCTCGATCCGGCCCGACGCCAGCCAGCTATCCGCGCCGACGATGCGCTCGACGACGTCGCCGTTGACCGCCTTGCGGCCGTTGCCGACCGCCTTGTGCAGGAGGTCGAGCGCGGTCTCGATCCGCGGCAACGTGCGCTCCACGCCGCGCAGCACCGCATCAGTCGACGCGCCCTCGATGACGTGCGTGATCGGCTCGCCCGATGCGAGCAACCTCACGGGTGCCGCGCCGTCCTCCTGGCCGCTGAAGATCACCTCGAGGTAGCTGTCGCCGAGCAGCGAGTCGGCCCGCCGCGTGACGAACGCGTCGACGGGGATCTGGATGTTCGCCTGCAGATTCATGTCGACGCGCGCGAACCGGCCTTCGATCTTGAGGTCGGTGATGTCGCCGATCCGGACGCCCGCGACCACGACCGGCGAGCCGATCGCGAGGTGCGAGCCATCGCGGAACCGCGCGTACGTGATGAACCCGCCTCCGAGCTTCTGGTCCGGAACCCGCGACCGCATCCACAGGAACAGCAGCCCCAGCACGGAGACCGTGACTCCAATGCTCACGAGGCGGGACAGCCAGCGCACGCCGGCACTCTACCCCACGAGGGTCAGCCGAGCGGCCCTATTTCCCGCGCCGGAGGTAGTAGTGCGTGCCGCGTTTCGGGTGCGACAGCTTGATCGCGAGCGCCTGGCCCGAAGGCTTCGCGACCTTCGCGATGAACCGCAGTTGCTTGTCCATCGGGATCGCCACGCCCTCGACGGCGGCTTGCCATCCGGGCAGCACCGCGCCGCGCACCTCGATATCGCCCTCGCCCCACGGCTTCCCGTACTGCGGCGACTGGATGTAGACCTGCGGCGCCGTGTTGTCGAAGTAGATCTTCAACGTCGAGACCTTCGGATCCTTCACGCCGTTGCGGTCGATCCAGTACGAATACGTACCCTCCTTCAGCTTCTCGCCGGGCACGGTGATCTTCGGACCGGGCCCGGGGAACGTCTCCTCGGCGCCGCCGGTCGCCATGTGCAGCACGAACGGTCCGCCCTCGCCCTTGATGCGCACGGCGAAGTTCGGGATCGAGCTCTGGTAACCGAGGCTGTAGTTGCGGCCGTCGGTGTCGATGTCGTTGGTCACCGGCTTGAGCAGCGTGCGCGTCCCCGCATCGCGAACCAGCACGATGCGGCCCGAGCCCACGGCCGCGCTATCGCCACTCGCCGTGGTGCAGCGCAGGCGATAGGCCCAGCTTCCCGAACCGACGGACAGGTTCGCCTGATCCTTGCCGCCGGAGACCTTCGCGGTACGGAACCGTGCGTCGTGATCCATCTCGACGAAGCCGCCCTCGCTGCACTTGCCACCGAACGAGAACTGGACGGCAGCGGCGCCCTTCGGGTCGTGGATCGTCACGGTCTCGCCGACCGAGAGCTGGAAGTCGAAGTAGCTCGGGATCGCCTCGATCACGCGGATCGTTCCGTTCTTCGCGAGCGTCGCCGTCTCGCCGCGGTTCATCTCGAGCTCGCCACCGCCGGAGCCCGTGAGCTTCGCTGCGCCGCGCGTATCGGTGACCTTCGCTTCGCGCGTGTTGACGTCGACGCGAATCTCCGAGCCCGTGGTGGTGGTCTTGAGTGCGACCCCGCCGCCGGGAATCGCAACCTTCCCCTCGGACTTCGCCGCGGCGATCGCACGCACCACACCGGATTCGATCGAGAACACGCTCTCGTCGGTCAGCCGGGCGCGCGAACCGCCCGCCATCTCGAGCGAGGTCCCTCGCGCCAACAAGGTTGCCGTGGTGCCGTTGCCCATCCGCACGGTCGATCCCTTCGCCAGTACGCCGGCGCCTGCGGGGAGCGGATTCCACGTCGTCTGGCCCGGTGCCCGGATCTCGGCCTTCTTTCCCGTGACGGTGATCGTCGCATCGTCGCCCTGCGCGACCTCGGGTGCATCGATCGGCGCATCGACGAGCACCGCGGCGTCCGCGACGCCCGCGTCGATGGTGGTGACCTTGACGTCGAGACCGAGATCGATGAGCTTGCCGACCTCGAGGTTGATCGATCCGCCGTCGACGTTCGACACGGTTGCTTCGCCGATCGTCAGCTCGATCGTGTTCTTGCCGCCGGCCTTCGCACTGATGCGAACGGTGCCTCTGGACAGCTTCACGTCGCCGCCGTCGAGAGCGTAGTTACCGGAGCCAGTCAGATCGATCGCGCCGAGCTCGACGTTGATCTTGCTGTTGCCGTCCTTGCCGCCAAACCGCAGGACCGTGTGCGGCTGCATCGCGATCTGCGCGCCGCCGATGACCTCGAGTCCCGCACTTCCGTCCGCGGTCCGCGCAGCATCGCCGATGAAGAACTCCGTGCCGATCTCGGCCTGCTTCCAGTCGGATGTGGCCTGCTGGCGATCGACGGGGCCGTCCGCCTTCGTCAGCTTCGCGATCGCGCTGCCCTTCTTCCCGCCGCAGCCGAAGGCGAGCAGCGTTGCGAGTAGGAGCAGGAGAACGCGAGGCAATGGATCTACTTGTGAAGTTCGATGTTCTTGATCGCGACGCCGTTGGGATCGATCGTGACGTCGAGATCCTGGTCGGCCAGGCCACCCGCGCTCGCCTTGATCTTGTACGTGCCGGGCTGGAGGTCCACCTCGAACGTACCGTCGGCGCCCGACGTGGCCGTCTTGCCACCGGGCTCGATCTTGATGGTCGCGCCGGGCAGCGGCTTGCCGGTGACGACCGAGCGGATCACACCACGCAGCTGACCCGGCGGCAGCACCGACTCCAGGGTGAGCTTGGCGATCGTGTTCGCACCCTTCACGAGGGTCATCGTGGTCTTGCCGGGCTTCTTGCCGTCGACCGTCACGCTGACCTCGACACCTGTGTCGTCGAGCGTGGTGACGCCCTTCTCGGTCTTGCCGATCGGCAGCTTGGACACGGTCCACGCGCCCTTGTCGTCGGTGACGGCGGTCCCGGTGTTGTTCTTCGCCTTGACCTCGACCTTCGCGCCGACCACCGGCTTGCCGGTCTCGTCGACGACCTCGCCGCTGACATCGGCGGTCTCGACCACCGTGATGTCGACGGGATCATGGGCGGTGATGTTGTTGCTGGTCTTCTTCGGGCCGCCGAACTGGCCGCTGATCCCGAGGCCGCCCGTGACGGTCGGCTCGTACGCGATCAACCGCACGTCGTTCGCCGCGAGCTCCGCCGCGCTGATGTGCGGGACCTTCGCGCCCTCGACGAACACCAGCACCGACCACTCCGGCGTGATGTGATAGCCGGCGTTCGCGCCGAACCGGACCAGCGGCCCCGGCGCATCGTGCGCCATGGTGGAGCCGGTCGGGGTGTTGCCCTTGCCGACGAACACGTCGACGCTCGCCTCGGCACCGAAGAACAGCTTGCCGCTCGGAACCGACAGGCTCGCGCCTGCCAGCACTGCGTGGAACTCGGAGACGCCGAGCGAGACGCGATCCTGGACCGAGAGCTTCATCGGATCCGCGGACTTCGCGCTGTTATCGAGGCGAAAGCCGGCGCTGAACGACAGCAAGCCCGGGCCGGCCTTCAGCGAGAGCAGCGCGCGGGCATCGACGGAGATCGCCGAACCGGCGACCGACGGCGCGTCCTTGCCCGGCACCCAGATACCGAGCTGACCGCCGAACCGGAGGTTGCCGGCGGCCTTCGCGGCGCGAACCAGCAGGTGGGGATCCCCCACGTAGCCGTCATCGCTTCCGGGAGAGTGCTTGTCGTAGCGGCCGTCGAGCGACAGCGCGATCGTGATCAGCTCGTGCGGCGCGAAGCCGATGGCGA
This sequence comes from Haliangiales bacterium, assembly GCA_038206055.1. Lineage (GTDB taxonomy): Bacteria > Myxococcota_A > Polyangia > Haliangiales > Haliangiaceae > JABFXX01. Next base: position 18,508 of record JBBRBG010000055.1, on the reverse strand, counting down.
TGTTGCCGATGCCGCGATCGAGCTTGGTACCGGTGCCGAGGAGACCGCCGCGCTGGCCAAAGCCGCCGAGCATCGCAACTTCGACTGCGCCCTTCGGGAGCGTCACCGCGGCCGGTGCGTGCAGCCCTCCCGGCATCGCACCATAGCCGATCGCCGCAGCAGGCGCGGGCTCATCCGGTTCAGTGGCACTCGCCGGGACATCCGCGGGCTGCGCGGAGGCCACCGACGACGCGACCACCGTGATCAGGATAGTTCCGAGTCCCCACCAGCGACGCATTACCGAAAGTGTACGGGGCAACGGCGGGTGAATTCCAGTACATGTGACTTCAATAGCGGAGCCAACGGATCAGCTCGCGGATGGAAGGGCGCTTGCCATATAGAAGCACTCCCACCCGGTAGATCTTCGCGGCTGCGCGCGTCACCAGCACCGTCGACACCAGGAGGATCCCGAGCGAGATACCTACCTCCGCAATGGTCGCACCTCCGAGCACGAACCGCATGGGCATCAGGATCGGCGACCACAGGGGCACCATGGTCATGATCGCGGTCGTGGACCCTCTGGGCGCGTTGGAGACCAGATTCAGGCACATCACGCCAATGACGAGCAGCATCGTCACCGGCATCTGAACTTGCTGTGTGTCCTGCTCCGACGAGACCATCGCTCCCACCGCGGCATACATCGCGGAGTAGAAGAAGTAGCCGAGGATGAAGAACAGAAGGATGACGGTGAGCTCGACGCCGGCGAGCGGAGGCAACTCCGCGGAACCTGCGCCAGTGATCCCGAACAAGCCGAGCACTTGTTCGCGGTAGGCGAGTGCCAGCGCGCCGATCCCGAGCCACACGACGATCTGGACCAGCGCGGCCCCGCCGACGCCGACGATCTTTCCGCCCATCAGGGCGCTTGGCTTGACCGCCGCGACGAGGAACTCCATCACGCGGCTGGTCTTTTCCTGAACGACCGAGCGCATCACGGCGACGCCGTACAGCGTGATGACCATGTAGAGGATGAATGCGAGGATGTACGCGATCAGGTACGCACCTGTGCCCGAGCCACCCGCGGCCTGCTGCGGACTGAAATTGACTTGCGCGAGGATCCCTCTGACTTGCGATTCGTCGATGTGAAGCTTTGCCGCACGTCGCTCGTACACCGTCCGGTTGAGGGCCTGGGTGAGTAGCGCCTTGAACACCTGGTTCGACGAGTTATCGCCGCGGTAGACGATCTCGCCGCCGTCCAGCGCATCTGCCGGGAACGCCAGCCAGCCGTTGATCTGATCGGCGTCGACGCGCGCCTGCTCGACCTCGTCGGGCGTGGTCGATGGAACCTCGACTGCCGTCCACGAGAACGCCGTGGCCATCTTGATCAGCGGAGCGGCAAGCTCGTGGGTCTTGTCGACGATCTCGATCCGCGCGCCCTTCCCGCCTTTCGTCTGGATCACCGCGGGGATCACGATCAGCGCCACCATGAACACGGGACCGAACAGCGTCATCGCGAGGAACCACTTGGTCTTCACTCGCTCGAGAAACTCGCGCCGCGCGATCACCAGCGTGTCGCGAAGTCCTGGGCTCATGCGGCCTCACCCTCGTCGCGCCGTTCGGCCACCGCGGCCTCGGGTCCCACCTTCTCGACAAAGATCTCGTGCAGGGACGGTGTGCGGATCTCGAACTTGCGGAGCGTCACGCCCGCGCCGATCAACGTGGTGAGGATCTGCTGCGCGGGTACACCGTCCGCGGGCCGGAGCTCGGTGTCGTCCTCGCTGTCCTGTGGCTCGCGCTGCTCCGCCACGAGCGCGCGATCGGCGAGCAGCTTCGTCACTGCCTCCTTCGCATCCTCGGCATAGCGGAGCGCGATCCAGCCGGCGTTCTGCCAGCTCCGCTTGATGTCGCGCAGGTTGCCATCGAGGATCTTCTTGCCGCGCGCGATGATGCACAGCGAGTCGACCACCTTCTCCGCCTGCTCCATCTGGTGCGTCGAGAACAGCACCGTGCGGCCGGCGTCGCGGATCTCGGAGACCGTCTCGCGCAGCACGTCCGCGTTGATCGGATCGAGGCCGCTCCACGGCTCGTCGAGGATGACGATGTCGGGCTCGTGCAGCAGCGCCGCTGCAAACTGCACCTTCTGCTGCATGCCTTTCGACAGATCCTGGACCTTGTTGTCGGTCCACTTGCCCAGGCCGAGGCGCTCGAGCCATTTCCCGCCGCGCGTGCGGGACTCCTTGCGGCTGAGGCCGCGCAGCTCACCCATGAACTCGATGATCTCGCCGACCTTCATCTTCGGATACAGGCCGCGCTCCTCGGGCAGGTAGCCGATCTTGCGCGCCGCGGCGCTGCCCGGCGACATCCCGTCGAGGATCGTGATCTTTCCCGAGTCGGGCGCGATGATGTCGTTGATCATCCGCAGCGTCGTCGTCTTGCCGGCACCGTTCGGACCGAGGATCCCGTAGACCACGCCGCGCGGCACCTCGAACGAGACCTTGTCGACGGCGACGTGATTCCCGAAGACCTTGGTGATCCCGTCGACGACGAGCGCTGGGCTGCTCATGGTGGTGGCGCATCCCCGAGCACGGCACGCTCGAGCACGGCCATGCGGATCGCCACGCCCCACGACACTTGCTGGAGGATCACGGCGCGCGGACCGTCGGCGACCTGCGGCGAGATCTCGACGCCCCGGTTCATCGGCCCCGGGTGCAGCACGATCGCGTCGGGCTTCGCGTAGGCGAGCGTGCGCTCCGAGAGGCCGAACGTTCGCGACAGCTCGCGCGCGTTCGGGAACCGGCAAGCCTCGCCGTCGAACCGCTCGGTCTGCACGCGCAGCATCATCACCACGTCCGCGTTCTCGAGACCTTCCTCGAGCCGATGGACCACCTGGACGCGCTCGCGCGTGAGATCTCCGCCGATCTCCTCGATGCCACGCGGCACGAGCGTTCGCGGGGCGCACAACCGGATCCGAGCGCCGAGCTTGGCGAGGCAGAGGATGTTCGAGCGCGCGACCCGCGAGTGCGCCAGATCGCCGACGATGACGACCTCGAGCCCTTCGATCTTGCCCTTGTGGCGGCGGATCGTGGCGGCGTCGAGGAGCGCCTGCGTGGGGTGCTCGTGCTGGCCATCACCGGCGTTGATCACCGACGCCTTGACGGTCTTCGCGATCTGCGCGGCCGCGCCGCCGTACGAGTGGCGGACCACGATCGCATCGGGGCCCATCGCCATCAGATTGCGCGCGGTATCGATCAGCGTCTCGCCCTTGGTCGTCGACGACGCCGAGCCCGAGATGTTGATGGCCTCGGCCGATAGCCGCTTCGCCGCGAGCTCGAACGAGGTGCGGGTGCGCGTCGAGTTCTCGAAGAATAGGTTGATCACGGTGCGCCCGCGCAACGTGGTCAGCTTCTTGATCGGCTCGTCGCCGAGCGGCCAGTAACGATCGCCGTGGTCGAGGATCGCATTGATCTCGGTGGCGTCCAGATCGGCGATGCTCACCAGGTGGCGCGGCACGTCCCTCATATAGCAGAAGCGAAGTGCTAGTGTTGCCCTGGTGTCGGCACAACCCACCGCCGTGGGCCAGGTCCTGGGACAGCGCTGGAGGATCGACGCCCGGATCGGCAAAGGGGCGATGGCCGAGGTCTATCGGGCCCTCGATCTCCAGACCGCCGCCTTCGTCGCGCTGAAGATCCTCCGCACCAGCGTCGCAGGAGATCCCGCGATCAAGCAACGGTTCGTCCGCGAGGCAGAGGTCCAGGCGCGCGTGCGGCACAACAACGTCGCCCACTTGCTCGCCACGGGAGTCACCCACACCGAGCAGCCGTACATCGTCGTCGAGCTCCTCCGCGGCAAGACCCTGCGCGGCGTCATCAAGGAAGAGGGCCGCGTCGGGGTGAAGCGCGCCGCGAGCTACGCGTGGCAGATGCTCCAGGGCCTGTCCGCGGTGCACGGTGCCGGCATCCTCCACCGCGATCTCAAGCCTGCGAACATCATGCTCGAGCCGTCGCCCGGTCCGGTCGAGCGCGTGGTGCTGATCGATTTCGGCTTCGCGAGCGTCGAGGGCAGCGCGAAGCTCACGCAGCAGGGCACCGTCGTCGGCAGCCTGCGCTACATCGCTCCCGAGCGGCTACGCGGCGAGCAGGTCGACGCCCGCAGCGATCTCTACTCCGTGGGCATCATGTTCTACGAGCTCCTGATGGGGGCGCCGCCGTTCGAGCAGGTCGATGACTTCGAGCTCGTCGAAGCTCACCTCAGCCACGACCCGCCGCCCGTCGACGATGCGGTGCCGCCCGCGCTCGATGCGGTCATGCGGATCGCCCTCGCAAAGCAGCAGGCGGATCGCTATCCCGACGCTGCGACGATGGCCGCGGCGATCGAGGCGGCCGCGAGGACGATCGCCTAGTGCGAGTAGACCAGGAAGTAGTCGAACGTACCGGTGCCACCGCGCACGCGTAGCCCCGCAAGGTCACCCGTGATCGATCCATCCACGGCGTTCGGTGTCACGGTCTGACCCGCCTGTACGTAGCAGAAATGGCTCGAACCCGTCAGGTTGTAACCGATGGTGACGTTCGAGAGATCGGCAGTCATGTCCCTCAGGTCGAGCTGCGTCGACACGCCGCCGACGGACTTCGCGAGCTCGCCTCGGACGTCGAGCGCCGAGCAGCGATAGTAATCGCCGCCGTTGGTCTGCCGCGCGACCACCGCGATGTTCGGTGCCCCGCCCGACGTCACGGTTAGCGAACCTCCCGTCACGACGGTCACGTCCGCCGGCAGTGCGACATCGCGATACGCGATGGTCGTGCCGCTCGAGACGCCGACGAGCGTACCGTTGTTGACGCTCCAGCCGTTCGGCAGCACCCAGCTCATCGGTGCCGTGTAGAAGCCCTCGAACAGGATCTGGGTATCGAAGCGGGAGTTATCGGGATCGCAGGCGTCACCGACTGCATCCGCGTCCAGGATGTGCGCCTGCGTCGGGTTCGCGATGTTCGGACAGTTGTCGCAACCATCGTTGATTCCGTCGCCATCCTTGTCGTGGGTTCCGCAGGCGGCGTTGCCATCGATCATCGCGTCGCTCATCGAGTCGCCCGGCACGTCGATGGGGGCATCGCCGCCGCCGCCGAGGGGTGTGCTGCGGCACTTGCCATCGACGTCGCAGCGCTGCGCACCCGGGCACGCGCCGGTGTCGCTGCACGGCAGGCCCTCGGCCGGGGTCGGCGAGAAGCAGCCGGCCATCACGCCGAGCACGAGAAGCGCACGCACGCCTCCAGTGTATCGGATCTGGCTAGTTGATGACGATCTGCTTGAGATCGAGGCCACCGGCGAACATGTACGAGACCGCGTCCCCGTAGCCGTAGACCTCGACGCCGCAGGTCGCCGGGCACGTGATCTTGTGCTGTCCCGCCGCCACCATGGTGCGGTTCGCACGGTAGGCCCCGCCCGCGAACGGCGTCATCGTCACGGGCTGACCATCGACCAGCACCGCGCCCGTCGAGCCCGACGAGATCGACAGGAAGTTCTTCGCGTACGCGCTCGGCACGAGCACCGTGTAGTCGGCGCGGTACTGCTCGGTCGGCACCGCGATTGCCATCGACGGATCGCCTTGGCCGACCGCGCCGCCGAACAACGGGTCCTGCCAGATCGCAGACTCCAGATAATGACCGATCAGCACCGGCTCGTTCGACTGGATCGACGTATCGGCGTTGATCTTGACCTGACAGAACTGACCTGGCCCGAGGTTCGAGCAGCTCGCGCCGGCGACGACCGGATTGAACGTGATCATCGTGCCCGGCTTCTGCGCCATGATCCGCAGCATGTCGGGCTCGTGCGCGCCGCGGTCCTGGCTGCGCGCGATCGCGAACGTCTTCCCCCACGTCGAGGTCCCGAACATCATCTCCTCGATGTGATCGGCGCAGCATGGGCCGGCGGAGTGGGTCGCGTCGGGCGGCGTCGACTCGCCGAAGCCCATCGCCTCGTGGCCGCCGAACACGCCGAACGTGCTCGTGCTGTTGACCGAGCGGATCTTGCTACCGCTGAGGTCCCCACCGACAACGGCCTGCAGCGTGAGCACGTCGAACGCGTTGAGCGTGAACATCGTCGGCGTGCCCGCGGCGATCGAGGGCTGCGTGGCACTCGCCTCGACGGCGGCGGTCGGCGTGACCTCGACCTGGGTGTTGTCCTCCCAGGCCACGATGCTGAGGTAGCCGTGATAGTTGTGATTGCCGGGCGCGGGCGTGCGGCGGTTCGAGGTCGCGAAGCTCATCGCGTAGTACTCGATGTCGAACGCGGCGCGCGGAACGAGCAGCGACGCGTCGTTCGAGAACACGTTCACGTTATCGAGTGGGTTGAACTGGTAGGCGATGATCGGGAGCGTGGACACGACCTTGTAGGCCTTGTGCTCGGTCGCCGTGCCGTCGAGGGATGCGTCCGGGATACCGTTCATCTGCGGCACCAGCGCGAGGACCTGCCCCGCGGCGATCGTCTTCGTGAACGTCTGCCCGCTGCCAGCGGTGACCGTGACGTCCACCGCGCGCGGCTGCGGGTTCGACACGACGATCGCGAACGGCGAGTGCTGCGCATCAAGAACGCAGACCGACGTCGACGTGCAGGCGAAGCCGCTCGGGCAGGTGTTGCCCGGCGGATCGCACAGGCCCGCGAGCGTCGTGCCCATCGTGCACACACTCAGCGTGCGCTGGACCGAGCCCGTGGCGGCCAGCGAGCAGCCGAAGATCCCGCTCGGCGTACCGACCACCTCGACGGCGTTGTCGAGATCCGCCGACCAGTACTCGCAGCCGGTGTAGCTGCGCTTCATCGCCGCATCGGCGCACGCATCCACGCAAGCGCCGCCCTGACAGATGTTCGAACCGGTACACGCGGTGACCACGCCACCGACGTTGCCAGCGGGATCGCAGGCGTGAACGTCGCCGTCCATGCACACGTTCACACCCGGAGTGCACGAAACGCAGCCGAGCGTGTCGTTGCACGCGACCGCGCATTCCTCCTGGGTCAGCCAGGTGCCATTCGAGCAAACCTCGTACGTGCTGGAGTTGCAGCGATGGTTGCCGAGGGTGCACTCGGCGACTACCGCGTCGTCGTCATCACCGGTATGGCGCGACGACGGTCCGCAAGCGGCGATGACCAGCACGAGGCAGACGAGTGAATGACGCATGGGAGACCTCAGTCGCAGGCGCCGGCGACGGCGCAGTCACACGGCACGGGTTGATCGTTCACCTTGCACTCGGGGATGATCTGGTTCTGGAACAGGAAGTCCTTGATCTGGCGCAGGGCCGGCGGCTTCTTGTTGATCCCGGAGTGCGTGCCGTTGTCCTGGGACGGCGGCTGGTTCGTATCCGGCGGTAGCGGCGTGGGATGCGCATTGTAGATGTTGACGCCGCTGGTCAACGGACCGGCGGTGGGTGTCAGGTGCCACGGTTCCTTCACCGAAGGGGCCAGCACCTTGATGCCCATCTCTCGCGCGATGATCTCCGTCGAGATGTTCGTCACGAGGCAGTCGCCGATCGTGTACCAGATCAGGATGTCCTTCGCGGCCTGACCGAACAGAGGATCCTTGATGACGTGCGCCGCCGTGGTGATCGGATCGTACGGCTCCATCGCCCAGCCGAGCGACGCGACGATCAGCTGATACACCGCGGGATCCTTGTAGCTACCCTGCGCCGCGCCGAGCAGCGCGAACCACGCAGCAGAGCGCTCGAGCAACATCGACCAGATGCCACCGGGAACGGCGAGCACGCCCTTCTTGAAGTTCGGGTCGTACGCCATCAGCGTGTTGCCCATGATCCCGCCGAGCGAGCCGCCGACGTAGAACGTGTTCGCCGGATCGATGACCTGCTGGCCGTTGAACTTGAACTCGGCGGCGTTCGCCATCGGGCCGCGCGTCGCACTCTCGAGCGAGATGAAGTCGACGATCGACTGGGCGAGCTTCTCGCTGATCTGGCGACCACGGTTCATGTCGTTGACGGCGAGCGGCGCGAGCTGCAGCTGCCGCGAGGTCAGGCCGATGAAGTCGCCGGCGATGATCACGAAGCAGTCCTGCTCCGCGAGCTTCCCGACGAAGTCATCCGAGAGGTACTCCTTCGCCGACCCGAACAGACCGTGACCGAACACGATCGTCGGACGCGGTAGCGGCACGGCGCCCGTGGTCACGCAGTTCGGAATGATCGCGGCGAACTGCGCATCGCGCATGCCCTGCATGTCGGGGAGCCCATCCGCGCCGCGGCGAAGGATCGATGGATCAGTCTCGCCGGCGGTGAGGAAGTCGGGCGACTTGTACGTTCCGAGGTAGCGCTTGTACGTCGTCGGCAGGTTCGGTTCGGTGCTCTTGATCGTGAACGAGAGGTTCGCGCCGTTGGTGCCGATCGCGGGGAGCGCCTTCTCGCGCATCGAGGTCAGGTCGGAGCGCATGAACTCGTCGGAGGCCGTGACGAAGTCCCACGCGAGGACGAGGTCCTCCTTCGCGATGCCCAGCGTGCCGAGCTTGTCGAAGATCGCCGGCCACCGCTTCTTGATCTCCGCGAACCGCGGATGGCCGAAGTCGGTGCCGTCGCGAAGCGCGGCGAAGCCCTTCGGCGAGGTCAACTCGCCACCATCGGCGGCCTTGACGCCCTTCTTGATCGCGACGACGTAGCGGGTGCCCGGCTTGAGCCGCGCGAGCGGACGGATGATCAGGTCACGCTTGTTCACGTCGGGCGTGTTCTGATCGATCTCGGCGAAGAACGGCGTGCGCTCGCCGCGGTCGATGTCGATCAGCGCGATCGGTGAGGTCGCTGCGAGCGACTCGTCTGGATTCTTGAAGCTCGGCAGGCCCGTCGCCGACACGCCGGTCGGAAACGCGACCAGCATCGACCCGCTCAGCGTGAAGCCGTCGAATCGATTGAAGCCATCCGGCTCGACCGCCTGACCGTCCTCGTTCGTCGGCATTGCCGCGGTCGGGAGATCGACACGGAACCCGGTCACCGACGCCGAGTCGGTCTTGAGATAGGTCGCCGAGGGCCACGGCATCAGGCAGCCTTCGCCGCCCATCGGATTGCACTCGTCGGGGATCCCCGACGTATTTCCATCATCGCCACACGCGGCGAACAGAACGAGGCCCAACAGGACGAGCTTGTGCATGCAACTACCCCCGAGTGGCCGCCAACCTATCACCCCGCGTCGAGCCTTTGGAGGACAGTTTCGTGGACAATCGGCCCGCGTGACCAGCTGGGTCGGCCTGGTGGGGTCGCCGCGTTCGCGATCGGCGACCACTGCATCCCGGCCCGGTTGGCCGAGAATATCGCCGACGAGGCTCCCCTCGCCGCAGCAGCCGCCCTCTACTCGTCGGTCTCGACGATCGGATCGACCTCGAGGTCGGGATCGCGCTGACGGTCGTGCGGCGTGAAGTCGAGCGACGGCGTCCATCGGGGGCGCCGGATGCGCAGGCCGCGCATCGGGATCGCGAGCGCCTCGCAGAGCCACGTCAGATCCTGGTGGACCTCGCTCGCGCTCGGGCGGTCCCAGCGATCGTACGCGAGCATCTGATCGACCATCGTCGTCAGCTCGCGCGGCGCATCCGTGCAGCGCACCTCGGTCGGCGGGTGCTGCGTGCTCCCATCGGCCGCGGTTGCGATCAGACCTTCGAACGGCAGCACGCCGGTGAGCAGGCGATACGCGATCACGCCGAGCGAGAACACGTCGGCGCGATCATCAAGCGCGTCGCCGTTCGCCACCTCGGGCGCCGTGTAGTACCAGGACGCCGCCGACGGGGTATGTGGTGCAGCGGCCGAGTCATGAGCACGCGCATCGCTCCAATCGGTGATGCACACGGGATAGCCCCGCGCGCGTCCGGTCAGCATGATCTTGTCGGGTCGCAGGTTCGCGTGAACGATCCCGCGGTAGTGCGCGTGGCCGAGCACCTCGGCGAGATCGCGGAGCAGCGCGAGGGTGTCGATGCGATCGATCGCACCGGGCGCGAGCGAGCTCGACACCAACGTGCCCTCGACGAGCTCGCGCGCGAACCACGGCCGGCGATCGGGCAACAGACCTGATTCGTACACGCGCACCACACCGGGGTGGTGCAGCGCTTCGAGCATGCATGCCTCGCGCAGCACGGGCAGTGCGGCGACGTTCGGCGCGAGGACCTTCAACACCGCACGACGCGGCAGCACGAGGTGCTCGGCGAGATACTCGATGCACGTCGTCGTGCGAACGAGCAGCTTCTCGATCCGGTACTCGCCAATTCTCTCGAAGACCGTCGCCCGCGCCATGGTGAAACCGAACTCCCTATAACGAAGTCACGCCAATAGTGCCAGCACGAACATCGCGCACGTTCGTGCGCACAGCGACGGAAACGCGTGAGCGGGATTACTGTCGTCGATGGCAATGGACTGCTACATTCCTCGACGATGAGAACGCTATTTGCGATGTGTGCTTTGATTCTCGCAGCGTGCGGTGACGATGGCGTTCATCACCTGGCCGACGCCCCGGGCATCCAGCTATTGGTCGAACCACCCGACGTCATGGTGACGATCGTCAATGGTCAACCTGTTACACAGGCGTACACGGCCACGCTCGTCGCGCCGAACGGTCACAAGACCGACGTCACCGCCGAGACGACCTTCCAGATCGACGCGAACTACGGCGCGTTCTCGGGCGACACCGTCAAGGTCAGCGGTCAGGGCGCAGGCCCGGTGAAGGTCTATGCGATCGCAGCGGACACGACCGGCGACACCACGCTGATCGTCTACGTGAAGCAGGCGATCATCGATCCCACGGCGCCGCCGAACGCCGAGGGCCTGTTCAATGCGGCCACCGAGAACCCCGCGCTCGCGCCGACGATCGCGTATCCGCTCGATCACATCCTCGTGCCGCCGAACCTCGGCCAGTTCGATGTCCACTGGCAGAACACGGCGACGAGCACGTCGAACAACCTGTTCCAGGTGACGATGTCGAACGAATACGTCGACGTTCGCCTCTACACCACGGGCCTCGATGCGCAGAACCCGCAACCGTTCTGGACGCTGTTCCAGCCGCTCGTCTGGTACCCGATCGCGAGCTCGCGCCAGCAGCTCGATCTGAAGGTCGCCGGGCTCGATACCGCCGCACCTGCAACGAAGGGCACCACAGCCGCGCAGAAGGTCGACGTCACGAACGAGAATGCACAGGGCGGCATCTACTACTGGACGACCTCACCGGAAGCGTCGATCTGGCGCTACGACGTGGCGAAGCCGTCGCAGCCCCCGGAGGCGTACTTCCCCAGCAACGCCCGACCGTCGAGCTGCATGGGTTGCCACGCGCTGTCGCGCGACGGCACCAAGATCGCGATGACGCTCGACGGTGCATTTGGCCGCGGGGCCGTGTTCAACGTCGCCGACCGCATGCCAACCAACGACTTCACCAATGCGCCCATCGTCTGGGACTTCGCGACGTTCGACTCGAAGGCGACGAAGCTCCTCACCGTCGAGAGCGGGGTCATGCGGCTGCGCGATCTCGCTGGCACGCTGCTGCTGGCGAGCCCGATTCCGAACCTGGTGGGTCCGTCCGCGACGCATCCAGAGATCTCGCCGGATGACTCGCACCTCGCCAACGTCGAGTTCACGGGCGGCGCCGACTACTCGGCGAGCGGCGGAACGATCGTCACGCGCACGTTCGATACCACCACGAACACGTTCGGTACACCGACGGTGCTCGTGCCGCTGAACACGACCACCGGCGAGTCCAACTTCTATCCGTCGTACTCGCCCGACGGGCAGTGGATCGTGTTCACGCGCACGTCAGGCGGCTCGTACAACGACGGCAACGCCCAGACCTGGGTGGTCAAGGCGGATGGTTCGCAGCCGCCCGTGCAGCTCGCGACCGCGAACCTCGGCGGCGGGCTCACGAACTCGTGGGCGCGCTGGGTGCCGTTCGCGCAGACGTTCGGCACGGCCAACGAGCAGATGTTCTATCTGACGTTCTCGACGAAACGCCCGTTCGGCGTGCGCATCCCCAGTGGAGGTCGCCCCCAGATCTGGATGACCCCGTTCTTCCCGGCGCGCGCGGTCGCGGGCCAGGACCCGTCGGGCGCGGCGTTCCGCGTGCCGTTCCAGTCGGTCGACTCCGCGAACCACATCGCGCAGTGGACGCAGGCCGTGGTCATCCAGTAGCCACCGCTACGGCATCTGGTTCTTGCGCGCCGCGAGCATCTCGATCAGATCCATCTTCGTCACGATGCCGATCACCGCGCGCTGATCGTCGACGACGATCGCGACCTCACCACGCTCGAAGATCCGCGGGAGCTCACTCGAGCTCGCGTTGAGACCCACGGTCACGACCTTGCGCTCCATGATCTCGGCCGCGATCGTGTCCTTCGTCACGCGACCGGAGACGAGGTGGTGCAAGAGATCGCTCTCCGTGAGGATGCCAGCGAGCTTGCCCTGATCGAGCACGGGCATCTGCGAGATGCCGTGCTCCTTGAACACCTCGGTCGCGCGACCGAGCTTGTCGTTGAGATCCAGCGAGATGACCTCGCGACGCGGCAGCGCGCGCACGACGTCGCCGACCGTGCCGACCTCCCAGTCGCCCTTGACGAACCCCTGCTGGCGCATCCACTTGTCATCGACGAACTTCGAGAGGTAGTTGCGGATCGAGTCCGGCAGGATGACGACCACGCGCTTGCCCGGACCGAGGTCGCGCGAGATCTGCATCGCGGCCCACACCGCCGAGCCCGACGAGCCACCGCACAGCAGACCCTCCTGGCGGATCAGCTGGCGCGCGACGAGAAACGAGTCGCGGTCGTTGGACTTGACCCATTTGTCGACGAGCCGGCGGTCGAGGACATCGGGGATGAAGTCGTAGCCGATGCCTTCGACCTTGTAGCTCTTGATCTCGCCGGGGCCGGCGAGGATGGAGCCCTCGGGGTCGACGCCGACCACCATGCAGCCCGGGACCTCGCGCTTGATCACGCGGGCGACACCGGTGATCGTGCCGCCGGTGCCCGCGGTCATCACGATCGCATCGAGCTTGCCGCCGCATTGGTCGATGATCTCGCGGCCGGTGCCCTCCTCGTGGGCGAGCGGGTTACTCGGGTTCGAGTACTGATCGAGGATGTGCGAGTTCGGGATGATCTCCTTGAGCCGCTTCGCGACGCCGATGTGGCTCTCCGGCGAATCCCACGCGGCCTCGGTCGGCGTGCGGATGATCTCGGCGCCGAGCGCCTCGAGCACCACCACCTTCTCCTGCGACATCTTCTCCGGCAGCGTGATGATCACGCGATAGCCGCGGGCGGCCGCCGCCATCGCGATACCGATGCCGGTGTTGCCGCTGGTCGGCTCGATCAGCGTATCGCCCGGCTTGATGCGGCCACTCTTCTCCGCATCGAGCACCATCCTGACGCCGATGCGGTCCTTGATCGAGCCACCGGGGTTCATGAACTCGCACTTGCCGAGCAACTCGCCCGGCAACCCCTTGCCGATGCGCGAGAGCCGAACGAGCGGCGTGTGGCCCGTGGTGTCGAGAATGGAGTCGAAGATCTGCTCGGACATCGCGCGCACTCTGGCACAAGCCGGCATCCGCGGTCGACCTGCCGGCCGAGGACAGGGGAATAGTTCGTCACATCTGCCGGATGGCAGGCCACTACCCCTTCGCATGAACTACTCCCACGTTCTGATGACGTGCCTACAGATTTCCGCGCTCGCGCTGGCCGCCGGGTGTGGTGACGATGGGGCCGGCGCTCCAGATGCCGCCCGTCTCATCGATGCGGCGCCCGATGCTGTCTCCGTCGACGCGGCTCCCGATGGGCCGGATCTCCCCGTGGTCGGCGATTGGCGCTACTACGACCCGAGCGCCCCGACGGGCCGCTTCAAGCCCGAGCTCGACCTCCGCGCGAACCATCAGCTCGTTCACACGTTTTCCGATCACACGTTCACCGGCACGTGGGACATCCTGGCCGATGGTCGCCTGCACACGAGAGAAGGTTCGTTCCCCGAGTCGGGCTACTACTTCGTCAACGCGACTCGCCTGGTCACGGGCGCCTTCATCCCGAGCGGCACGATCTCGGGCGTTGTCGGTACCTGGACCGCGCATGACGACTTCGGGAATGACGACACATCCCGGGTCATCGAGCTGCGAGCCGACCTCAGCCTGTCCTTGACCTTCACGGGCGGCTCGCCCCTGACCGCCACCGGCAGCTATATTGTCGACGGTACCCACCTCGTCCTGTCGCTCGACAACGGCAGCCAGTTCAACCTGGTCGCGCTTCCCGATGCTGCGATCGGGCAGAACCTGTACGAGCGGCTCTCGCCATGACGTAGCGAGATAGCCCAAAGGGTGGTAATCACGCCCGATGTCGTCCGTGGACCGCCTCGTCGAGACCCTCGATCGTCGCATCGTCGTGCTGGACGGCGCGATGGGCACGATGATCCAGGCGCTCGAGCTCAAGGACGAGGCACAGTGGCGTGGCGAGCGGTTCCGCGATCACACCCACTCGCTCAAGGGCTGCAGTGATCTTCTGGCGCTGACCCAGCCGCAGGCCATCGAGGACATCCACCTCGCGTTCCTGCTCGCCGGCGCCGATATCGTCGAGACCAACACGTTCACCGGCACGTCGCTCGCGCTCGCGGACTACGGCCTCGAGAACGACGTGCGCGACATCAACATCGCCGGCGCCCTTGCCGCGCGCCGCGCCGCCGATCGGGCCGAGAAGGCCGATGGCAAGCCGCGCTGGGTCGCGGGATCGATCGGCCCCACCACGAAGACCGCGTCGCTGTCGCCCGATGTCAACGATCCCGGTGCGCGCGCGGTCACGTTCCGCCAGCTCGTCGATGCGTTCGCCGAGCAGGCGCGCGCGCTGATCGAGGGGGGCGTCGATCTGATCCTGACCGAGACCCACATCGACACGCTCAACTGCAAGGCGGCGCTGTACGCGTTCGAGGAGCTGTTCGCGGAGGGCGTGCGCAGGGTCCCGGTGATCGCGAGCGTCACGATCCCCGATCGCTCGGGCCGCACGCTCTCGGGGCAAACCGTCGAGGCGTTCTACAACTCGGTCTCGCACGCGAATCTGTTCGCGGTCTCGATCAACTGCGCGCTCGGCGCCGATGACATGCGCCCGCACGTGGCCGAGCTCGCACGCTCCGCCGGCATGCGCGTCGCATGCTATCCGAACGCCGGCCTCCCGAACGAGTTCGGCGGCTACGACGACACCCCCGAGCACATGGCGAAGGTCCTCGGCAGCTTCGCGCGCGAGGGCATGCTGAACCTCGTCGGAGGCTGCTGCGGAACACGCCCGGAGCACATCGCGGCGATCGCGAAGGTCGTCTCCGACGTGCCGCGGCGAACGATCGTCACGCCGGCGCGTTACATGCGCCTCTCCGGTCTCGAACCGCTCACGATCACGCCCGAGACCAACTTCGTCGTCGTCGGCGAGCGCACGAACGTCACCGGCTCCGCCGTGTTCCGCCGGCTGATCAAGGACGACAAGTACGACGAGGCCGTCGCGGTGGCGCGCCAGCAGGTCGAGGGCGGCGCGAACATCCTCGATGTGTGCATGGACGAGGGCATGCTCGACGGCGTCGCGGCCATGCGCCGCTTCATCAACCTGATCGCCGCCGAGCCAGACATCGCCAAGATCCCGGTGATGGTGGACTCGTCGAAGTTCTCCGTCATCGAGGCCGGCCTCGAGTGCCTGCAGGGCAAGGGCGTCGTCAACTCGATCTCGCTCAAGGAAGGTGAGGAGTCGTTCATCCGCCAGGCGCGCATCGTGCGCCGGTTCGGTGCCGCGGTCGTCGTGATGGCGTTCGACGAGACCGGTCAGGCCACCAGCGTCGACCACCGTCTCCAGATCGCGCACCGCGCCTACAAGATCCTCACCGAGCAAGTCGGCTTCCCGGCCGAGGACATCATCTTCGATCCGAACATCCTCACCATCGGCACCGGCATCGAGGAGCACGACGCGTACGCCGTCAACTTCATCGACGCCGTTCGCCGGATCAAGGTCGAGCTGCCCGGCACCAAGGTCTCGGGCGGTGTCTCGAACCTGTCGTTCTCGTTCCGCACGTCGCCGCGCGTGCGCGAGGCGATGCACGCGGTGTTCCTCTACCACGCGATCAAAGCCGGCCTCGACATGGCGATCGTCAACGCCGGTCAGCTCGCCGTCTACGACGACATCGATCCCGTCCTCCGCGAGCACGTCGAGGATCTCGTCCTCAACCGCCGCGCCGACGCCACCGAGCGCTTGCTCGTCCTCGCCGCCTCGTTCTCCGGTACGACCGTGCGCAAGGAGGACGAGCTCCTGTGGCGTAAGGAGCCGCTCGGCAAGCGCATGGCGCACGCGCTCGTCAACGGCGTCACCGACTTCATCGACGAGGACGTCGCCGAGGCCCTCGCCACCTATCCCAAGCCCCTCGACATCATCGAGGGTCCGCTGATGGACGGCATGAACGTCGTCGGCGAGCTGTTCGGCGCCGGCAAGATGTTCCTGCCGCAGGTCGTGAAGTCCGCGCGTGTGATGAAGAAGGCCGTCGCGATCCTCGAGCCCCTGATGGACGCCGAGAAGCGCGCCTCCGGCGTCACCACCGCCAAGGGCAAGATGGTGATCGCCACCGTCAAAGGCGACGTCCACGACATCGGCAAGAACATCGTCGCCGTGGTGCTCCGCTGCAACGGCTACGAGGTCACCGACCTCGGCGTCATGGTCCCGCAGCACAAGATTCTCGATACCGCCGTCGAGCTCGGCGTCGACATGGTCGGACTCTCGGGCCTGATCACGCCGTCGCTCGACGAGATGATCTCCGTCGCCACCGAGATGACCCGGCGCGGGATGACCATGCCGCTCCTGATCGGCGGCGCCACCACCTCGGGCAAGCACACCGCGGTCAAGGTCGCGCCGGCGTACTCCGGCCCCACCGTCCACGTGCCGGATGCGTCGCTCGCCGTCGGCGTGATGGGCAAGCTGCTGTCTTCGGAGAAGGCGAAGTACATCACCGAGGTCCAGGCCAAGCAGGACTCGGTGCGCATCGCGCACGCGAACACGCAGAAGCGCCCGATGATCTCCGACGACGAAGCGCGCCGCCGCAAGCTCGCGCTGCCGTTCACGGCCACCGAGATCCCGACGCCCGCGTTCCTCGGCACGCGCAACGTCGAGATCCCGCTGACCGAGCTCGTGCCGTGGATCGACTGGTCCCCGTTCTTCCACACCTGGGAGCTCTCCGGCCGCTACCCCGCGATCCTCGACGATCCGAAGAAGGGCGATGCCGCGCGCAAGGTGTTCGCCGATGGCCAGGCGCTGCTGAAGCGCATCGTCGCCGAGAAGCTGCTCGTGGCGCGCGCCACGTACGGCTTCTTCCCAGCCGCCACCACGCCCGACGACGTCATCCACGTCTACGACCCCGCCGCGCCGCGCACCGAGATCGCCGCGTTCCCGATGCCGCGCCAGCACGAGGACAAGGAGATCGCGTACTCGCTCGCCGACTTCATCGCCCCCGTCGGCAACCCGACCCCTGACCACCTCGGCGCGTTCATCGTCACCGCGGGCATCGGTACCGATGCGCTCGCCGCGGTCTTCGAAGCTGATCACGACGACTACAACGCGATCATGACGAAGGCGCTCGCCGACCGCCTCGCCGAGGCCGGCGCCGAGTGGCTGCACGGGCGCGTGCGCCGCGAGTGGCAGTACGGGTTGACCGAAAATCTGACGAGGGACCAGATCCTCGCCGAGACCTACCGCGGCATTCGCCCGGCGTTCGGCTATCCAGCGTGCCCGGACCACGCGCCGAAGGGCACGCTGTTCACGCTACTCGACAACGCCGACTTCCACTCGGTGATCCTGACCGAGAGCTTCGCGATGCACCCGACCGCCTCGGTGTCGGGCCTGTACTTCGCTCACCCGAAGAGTCAGTACTTCTCGGCCGGCCGCAGCTGATAGCCTCGGCCCGTGGAGCGGATCCTGCAGCGCGCGACCGAGGTGCGCACGGCGATCGCGGACTTCCTCGCGACGCGGCGCATGCTGATGAAGCACTACCGTGCGGGCACGCTGGATCCCGACTGGGATACGAACGAGCACGGTGGTGACTGCACGTTCGAGCACTTCCGCACCGGGCAGGTCGTCGAAGCGCCGCTATGGGCCGACACCGGGGAGATCGATCCGATGTTCTTCGCGACGTTCGTGAAGACGACGCCGGCGCACGCGGCGGTCGCGGCGCTGATCGAGCGCGACTTCCACGATGCGGCGCGGATCCTGGAGACGGTCGCGTGATCCTGTTCCACGGTACCGGCGGCGACCGCGCGCTGCTCGCGAGCGTGTTCGACAAGGGCCTGTTGCCGTCGCCGCGGCCGTGGGCGCACGAAGCGACTGGTGTGGAGTCGCACGTGTTTGCGTGCACCACGCCGATCGGCACGCGCGGCGGTGATCCGATCCAGTTCGCGCAGCGCAGTGCGTGGGGCGCGCGGTCCGCGTGGCTGCTCGTCCTCGATGTCCCGCGCGACTCCGTGATTCACGGCGCGGTCCCGAACGACGAGCTCGAGCGTTACTGGAAAGCCCGCGCGTTCGGCACCGTCGCGTTCGAGCACCACG
>JBBRBG010000054.1:0-48227 GCA_038206055.1 Haliangiales bacterium | reverse complement strand
CCAGGCGCGGACCGAAGCGCTGCGCGAGCTCCTCGCGGCGACGGCTCGTGCGCGCGTGGCGGGAAAGCTCGATGCCGCGACGACGACGCTCGCGGAGCTGCTCGTGCGCCGCGATAGCTGGGCGATGAAGCTGGAAGGGCAGGCGGCGAAGGAGCTGACCGTCGAGATCGTGGCCGCAGGCTCGGCGATCGCGACCGCGGTGACGGCGACCGCGACCGGCCGCGGCCCGCTCTCGGCGGAGCTGCTCGCCGCGCACTACGCACCGCTGCTCGCGCACGTCGACTTCCACAACTGGCGCCGCGAGATCGAGGACTCGGTGCACGGCGTTGGACGCACGAAGTGCGATGCGCTCGTGCCGCGCGCGACCACGCCGTACTGGAGCTGGGTCGTGGCGAGCTACTGCCGGCACTTCGACGGTACGGAGGTCAAGGTCCTGACGCGCGCGAACCTCCGCACCGGGCTCGTCGTCGAGGGATCGGTGGTCGGCATTCCGGCCGAGGACACGTCGCGGATCCGCACCACGATCGCGAGCGCGTTCCGCGAGAGCGTGTGGTTCTCGCCCGATGCGCCGAAGGGTGCGCACGCGCTACTCGGCGGCAAGATGGCGGCGACGTTCGAGGCGCACACCGTCGCGAAGACGGCGAACTGGACCGAGCAGGTGCCGTACACCGCGTACGAGGATGCGCAGGAGTCGTACCAGGAGCCCTACACGGATCAGGAGAGCTACTCCGAGCAGGTGCCGCACACGGAGAACAGGACCGAGACGCATCCATGCGGCGACACGAGCTGCACCGAGACCCACCCGGAGACGGTGTACTCGTCGGAGACGCGCTACCGGACCGTGACGAAGTACCGCACCGCCTATCGCACGGTGCAGAAGGCGGTGACGCGCTATCGCGACGTGCCGCGGTCGTTCAACTACGAGGCGCTCGAGCGCACGGGTCACTACGTGAGCGCGCTCCGCATCCGGTTCGATCGGGATTCGCCCGAGGTCAGCGCGGAGATCAAGAACGATTCGTTCGAGCATGGCTTCGATCACGACGTCACGAACTCCGACGCCGGGGTCAGCCCCGAGCGCGCGAACTTGCCCACGCTCGCGGACCTGACGGCCCACGAAGAAGCGCGCCTCAAGGGCGAGGTGAAGGTGAAGCTCGACGGTGCCTACCGGCAGGCGTACTGCAATGGCTCGCAGTACACGCTCGAGGAAGCGGCGGCGTGCTCGTACCTCGCGCCGGCGGATGTCCCGGCCGGCGTGCACGCGGCGCTCCGCGGCGCGTTCGGGGACGACGAGCTGCAGCTCGCAGTCATTCTCGCTCGCTAGACCTCGCTCGTGCCCACACGATGGCGCGGGGCTGCGCCCCGGTGAGTGCGCACGGCTGTGGGCCGTTCCACGCGGTGCGTCGACGGCGGTTCGCGAGGTTGCGTGGCGAAACCCGCTCACCTCTCACTGACCACCGCAGGCACACCCGCTGCACTTGCTACGGCCTACATGAAAGCCATCCCGTTGCTGCTGCTGCTCGCGACCACCGCCTCGTGCATGGTCGGTGAGGAAGAAGAGTACGAAGGCGAGGGTGACGGCGAGGGGGACTTCATCGCGGCGAACCGCTACGTGGCGGGCGTCAACAGCAACCAGTGCATCGCCAGCACGTTCAACTGTCGCTTTCACCCGGGCAGCTCGCGCGTGCTGACCAACGCCGGCGACGAGTCCTGGGCCGTGACACCCGGAGCACAGGTCCGCGACGGCAACGGCACGGCGCTCCGCACCGAGGTCGGGACGCACCTCACGTTCAACTACGGGCAGACGCGGTTCCTCGCGGGCAAGGCGCACGCGCTCGCGCTGAGCACTTCGAACAGCAGCGCGGGCTGGTATCCGATCAGCGCGATCAAGGGTGAGGCCTCGTTCCGCGAGAAGATGGGCGAGGTCAACGGCAGAGACCCGGGCCGCGGACCGATGGCCTGCTACGAGATCCGCAACTCGCACGACGCGAGCATCGAGCTCAAGAAGGTCGTGCGCGACTCGACGGCCGCCCACGAGCGCGCCGGCGACTACCTGCCGCTGCCGCGCGCGAACGGCGTGCGCTCCGCGAACCTCGTGTTCAGCGTGCCGGGCTTCGGCCTCGGCGGCGCGACCACCGATCACTTCGTCGCGGGCACGAAGTTCCAGCGCGTCGACGTGCCGACGTTCGAGGGCAAGCCGTCGATCACGATCCCGCTGTGGGTCAAGGCCACGAACGGCCACTACACGAAGCAGTCGGGCGAGATGCGGTTCTTCTACGGCTACGTCACCGCGTCGGATGGCGCGAAGCGCTTCGGCTGGATGGCCGAAGACGCGCTCGCTGTCTCGACCGGTTGCTAGAGGTAACCGTACTCGGCGGCTTCTTCGGAGGCGCGTGTCGGGACAGCGGCATCGGTCCATAGCGCCGCGAGATCGATCTCGATCGCATCGAACGGCTCGATCCGAGCCGTGACGTCGTCCTGGAAGGCCGCAACGGCGAGCCACTTGCCTTCGTGAAGGCGGAACACCTCGACGGTGCGACGGCGCGGGTGCACGAGCCACGCGTGACCGATGCCATGCGCTGCGTAGATCGGCAGCTTCTCGATGCGATCCGTGCGCTCCGTCGAGGGCGAGAGGACCTCGCACACCCAGTCGGGTGGAACGGTGAGGAAGGCGGTCTCGAGGATGGCCGGGAGCCGAGAGCGATGCCATCCGGCCAGATCGGGTACGAGCACGTCTTTGCCGAGGTGCAGCTCGGGCTCGACCAAGATGACCCATCCGCCGGGCCCGCCGCGACCGCGGCCGAAGGGCGTGATGAGCTCGGCCCCGAGGAGTGACGCCACGGTCGTCGACGGCATGCCAGGGCGCGGCGACACGCGCAGCTCTCCACTGATGATCTCGGCGACCCGATGCTCCGGGGCGTCCAGCACATCCTGATAGGTGGCGGGCCGCTTGGCGACCGGATCGGACATGGCGGCAGGATAGCAGGCGGCTTCGACGCGCCGAGGACGATTTCGTCCAACGTGGAGCCGTCGACTGCATGTATGGATCGTGACGTTGCACGATCCTGCGCATCTCCTTTCGCACGCAGCCTGGCTGCGGCGCCTCGCGTCGAGCTCGTCGGTGATGCGGCTCCCGCTGCGGTTCGCCGTCCCGCCTCCGGCGATCGAGCTGCGCGATTCCGTTGCGGTCGTCGACGGCGTGCGACTCGTCGTCGAGCGATCGGACCTCGCGATCTCCGGCACGGTTGCAGATCTCGCCGGCGCGCAGATCGCCGATGCGAGTGTGCAACTGTACGTGGATCGCGATGCCCATCGCTGGGCCGCGCTGCCGCAGGCGATCACGGCTGCGACCGGAGCGTTCCGGATCACCGGCCTCGCCGCCGGCACGTACACCATCGCCGTGCTCACGCAGGACGGGATCCGGAACGAGCGGCCCGGCGGGTAACACCGTGGCGATCGCGATGGATCGCAGCACCTGTGGTGGCGACGACGCCGTCCGCGATCGCACGCGCACTGAGCCACAGGCGATCGGATCGCGGCCAGCGGCGCGCGTGGTCTGGGACGATCGCATCGAGCTCGTCGGCTGGACCACGCCGGCCACCGTGCAGGCCGGCAAGGACATCGACCTCGCGGTGGTCTACAAGGTCCTCCAGCCGCTCGACCGCTCGTGGAAAGCGTTCGTGCACCTCGATGGTCCGACGCGCATCAACGGAGACCACGAACCGCTCGAAGGGCGTTGCCCGACGACGACGTGGCGGCCCGGCGACTACCTCGTCGATCACATCACGATGACCGCGACCCTGCCCGGGCGCTACGCCATCAACATCGGCTTCTTCCGTGGCTTGACGCCGCGCTGGACCAACCTGCCGATCAGCGCCGCGCCCGCTGTGATCCGCGACTCCTACGGCCAGCTCCGGCTGGCCACGATCGTCGTGGACGAAGCTCGCTGACCCAAGCATGACCGGCGTGAACACCCGGTACCGCGCCCTGTTGCTCGAAAGGCCCAATCCCGGACGCGACTGCTGTCCGACAATGGGGTCCGACCCCATTGTCGGACAACAACGAGCTGATGGTCGGAGCCATGCGCGCCAGTACCGTGTGACGATGAGCGCGACGACCGTGGGCCGCTACGACATCAACATCGGCTTCTTCCGTGGACGCGCACCCAACTGGACCAACTTGCCGATCAGCGCGGCATCCGCCGCGATCCGGGACTCCTGGGGCCAGCTGCGGATGGCGCCGATCGTTGTCGTCGCGCCAGACTGAGCGACGGGCGTGTCCGAAAATGGGGTCGGACCCCATTTTCGGACACCACGATTTTGGACAGACTCACGGGGTCGGAGTGACCGGCGAGATCCGCCAGATCTCGCGGGCGTACTCGCGGATCGACCGGTCCGACGAGAACTTCCCGGCGCGCGCCACGTTGAGGATCGACGAGCGTGCCCAGCGCGACGGGTCGGCCCAGGCCACGTCCACGGAGCGCTGGCAATCCGCGTAGGCGCGGAAGTCCGCGAGCACGAGGAACGGATCGCGATCGACAAGATCCTGGACGAGCGGTGCGAACAGGCCGCGATCTCCGGGGGAGAAGGCGCCGGAGGCGAGCAGCTGGATCACGTGAGCGAGCTCGGGATCCCTGTCCAGCTCGTCGCGCGGGTTGTAGCCGGCGCGCTTCTTCGCGGCGACCTCCTCGGCGGTGAGGCCGAACAGGAAGAACTCCTCGGCGCCGACCACCTCGCGGATCTCGACGTTCGCGCCATCGAGGGTGCCGATGGTCAGCGCGCCGTTGAGCGTGAACTTCATGTTACCGGTGCCCGAGGCCTCCATGCCGGCCGTCGAGATCTGCTCCGAGAGATCGGCGGCGGGATAGATCCGCTGCGCGATCTTCACGCTGAAGTCGGGAACGAAGATCACGCGGAGCTGCTCGCGCGTGCGCGGATCAGCGGCGATCGCATCGGCCACCCCGTGGGCGAGGCGGATGATCAGCTTCGCGGCGCGGTAGGCGGGGGCGGCCTTGCCGGCGAACACGAACGTGCGCGGGGCACCGAGCGGTTCGCCGCGGCGGATTCGATCCCAGAGCGCGATCACGTGCAGGAGGTTCAGGTGCTGCCGCTTGTACTCGTGGATGCGCTTGCAGTGCGCGTCGAACAGCGACGCCGGATCGCAGATGAGGCCGTGATGGTTACGCAACCAGGTCGCCAGGTCTGCCTTGTTCGCGTGTTTCACGGCGCGCCAGTCGTCGCGAAACGCGGGCTCGTCGGCGTACGGTTCGAGCTCGCGCAGCAGGTCGAGATCGCGGACCCAGCCGTCGCCAATCGCATCGCTGATCAGCTCGGCGAGACGCGGGTTCGCGAGCGCCACGAACCGGCGCGGGGTGACGCCGTTCGTCACGTTCGTGAACCGCTCGGGCCACAGCTCGGCGAAGTCGCGCAGCACCGTCTCGCGGAGCAGGCGCGAGTGCAGCTCGGCGACGCCGTTGATGTGGTGGCTCGCCACGGTGGCGAGGTGCGCCATTCGCACCTGCTTGGTGCCGTGCTCGCCGATCAGCGACATCCGAGCGAGCCGCGCCTCGTCACCCGGGAACCGCGCGCGGACCTCGTCGAGGAAGCGGCGATTGATCTCGTAGATGATCTCCACGTGGCGCGGTAGCAGGCGCTGCATGAGCGGCAGCGGCCAGGTCTCGAGCGCCTCGGGGAGCAGCGTGTGGTTCGTGTACGCCATCGAGCGACGGGTCAGGTCCCACGCCTCATCCCAGCCGAGCTGGAACTCGTCGATGAACAGCCGCATGAGCTCGACCACCGCGAGCGACGGGTGCGTGTCGTTGAGCTGGACCGCGAACGTATCGGCGAACTCGCGGATGGATGCTCGCGATGTGAGGAGACGGATGCAATCTTGGAGGGCGCACGACACGAAGAAGTACTGCTGCTCGAGCCGCAGCTGCTTGCCGGCCGGGCTCGAGTCGTTCGGGTAGAGCACCTTCGTCAGGGTCTCGCTGCGGATCTTCGCGTCGACGGCGCGCCAGTACTCGCCGACCTGGAATGCATCGAGATCGAATTCCTCGTCGGCGACCGCGGACCACAGGCGGAGGAAGTTGGTGGTCTGCGTGCCGTAGCCCGCGACCGGCACGTCGTACGGCACGCCCTTGACCACGCGCTCGGGGACCCACCGCACGCGCAATCGCCCGTGCGCATCGGCGGTGTGCTCGGTATGCCCGCCGAACTTCACCTTGTGCTCGATCTCGTAGCGGCGGACCTCCCAGGGGTTGCCGTTGCGCAGCCAGCGATCGGTGCGCTCCACCTGCCAGCCATCGCGGATGTCCTGATCGAAGATGCCGAACTCGTACCGCAGGCCGTGGCCGACCGCGGGGAGGTCGAGCGTGGCCAGCGAATCCATGTAGCAGGCCGCGAGGCGCCCGAGGCCGCCGTTGCCGAGGCCCGGCTCCTCCTCGTGCTCGATCAGCTCGTCGAGGGACACGCCCATCTCGTCGAGGGCGGTGCGCGCCGCGTCCTCGAGCCCGAGCGCGAGGAGATTCGAGCCGAGCTGCGGGCCGATCAGATACTCGGCGGAGAGATAGATGACCACGCGGTGGCGGTTCTCGAGCACCGAGCGCGCCGACGCGACCCAGCGATGGAGCAGCCGGTCGCGCACCGCGAACGAGAGCGCCAGGTAATGATCGTTGCGCGTGGCGACGCTCGGGAACTTTGCAAGCTCGACGTAGAGCTTGGAGATGATGTCGTCACGTAGCCCGGGCGCCTCGGTCATCCGCCGAGCTTACTCACAGCGCGTCGGCAAGCGCGCGCACGTGCACGAAGATCACGCTACGTTCCGCGCATGGCGGAACACCAGGCGACGATCAGCTGGAAAGCCTCGGCAACCGCAGAGGACTTCCGGCGCGGCAAGTACACACGCGAGCATACGTGGGCATTCGACGGGGGGGTGACCGTCCCCGCATCCTCCTCTCCGTCGGTGGTGCCGGTGCCGTGGTCGAACGCCGCGCACGTGGATCCGGAGGAGGCGTTCGTGGCCTCGGTCTCGAGCTGCCACATGCTGACGTTTCTCTACCTCGCCGCGAAGCAGGGCTTCGTGTTGACCAGTTATCGCGACACGGCCGTCGGCGTGATGACCAAGGGGGCGAACGGTGTGCCATGGATCAGCAAGATCACGCTTCATCCGGAGCTCGCGTTTGCCGGCGACAAGCAACCGAGCGCCGACGAGCTGACGACGCTGCACCACCACGCACACGAGCAGTGCTTCATCTCGAGCTCGATCAAGACCGAGGTCGTGGTCGCTCCGCCGTCACCACTCGAGTAGCACGTCATGGCCGCGTCATGCGGACCGCGACCATCAGCACGGTGCCGCCCACGCTGACCACGAGCATCAACAGGATCCACAGCAGCACCCAGACCACAGCCCAGCCGCCGCCCGGGACCACGCACTGCGGAGTGCCGGGGCCACGCACGAGGTTCGGCACGTTCTCGATCGCGAGACGCTCGGCACGCGATACGACCGGATGCATCCGGCCCGAGACGGCTCCGCTGCGCTCGGCCGCCGCGCGCAGGTTGTCCTCGTCGCTGTCGCACAGAAACAGCACGATCGGCTCGCCGTCCGCCTGGGCAAGGTCTCGTTCTCCAGAGGCGCTGACGATTGGCGAGACGTAGCGATGCGTCGCACTCGTCCGGCCCTCGCTGTCCGTCGACGTCTCGAGGCCGTGGCCAATCCGCCGGATGTCGACGAACGCAGGCGTGATCTCGACCGACGCCGCGTTCTTGTCTGCGACCTCGGCGACGGTGCCGAAGAGCTTCCCGTACGCGAGGTAGCGCGGTGCATGCAGCATCCCGCTGTGGATCATCATCAGCATCATCGCGACGACCATCACGACGATGGTCAAGCCGGCGAGCCCACATGCGTTCTTGACCCGGCCACGAATGCCAAACACCGCGAGTGATGCCGCTCCGATCAGCAGCGCCGGACCGAGCATGACGACCGCGATGAACCCGAACAGCCGACCGCTCGCGGGTGCACCCTCGGTGGTCGCCATCAGGATCGCCAGCGCGAGGGCACCAACGGCGAGCACCAGCCAGGCGACACCGGCGAACACCCAGTCGCGCCGGGATAGGCCGAACACTTCCCTTTGTATCATGTGGATAGAACGACGTTCCGGTGGTGGCTCCGGCACAATGTCGGGATGAGCCTCCCGCCGGGTCCACGGTCTCCAGCGCTCGTCCAGGTCGCGCGGTGGATCGTGCATCCCCTGCGCCTGCTCGATGACTGTCACCGGCGGTTTGGCGACGTGTTCACGTGGCGCGCTCCCCGCATTGGCTCGTTCGTGGTGGTCGCCGATCCTGCGCTGATCAAGCAGGTACTCACCGCGGATCCGGAGACGCTGCTCGCCGGCAAGGGTAACGCGGCACTGCTCGAGCCGATGCTCGGCAAGTACTCGATGCTGACGCTCGACGGCGCCGATCATCTGCGACAGCGCCGGTTGCTGCTGCCGGCGTTTCACGGCGATCGCATGCGCGCGTATGCGACCGTCATGCGCGACATCTGCAACGCCTCGATCGATACCTGGCCGACCGACCGGCCGTTCGCGCTGCACGAGAAGATGCAGGCGATCACGCTCGACGTGATCCTGCAGACGGTGTTCGGCGACAAGCACGGCGGGCTGCGCAAGCAGCTCGTGGAGTTGCTCGCCGTGGCCACGAACCCGTGGCTGCTGTTCCCCGGGATGATCGGCCTCGATCCGTTCAAGGTCTCGTGGCTGCCGATCACGAAGCTCAAGCGCGCGGTCGACGAGTCGCTCTACGCCATGATCCGCGAGTACCGCCGCCGCGCCTCGGGCGGCGACGACGTGCTCTCGATGATGATCGAAGCGCGAGACGAGCAAGGCGCGCCGATGACCGACGTCGAGATCCGCGACGAGCTGGTGACGTTGCTGCTCGCGGGGCACGAGACCACTGCGACGGCGCTGGCGTGGGCCTTTGACCTGTTGCTCGCGAACCCCGAGACGCTCGCGCGGCTGCAGAGCGAGCTCGCCGCCGGCCGCGACGAGTACCTCGACGCCGTGATCCGCGAGACGCTTCGCGTGCGTCCGATCGTGCCGCTCGTCGGTCGCGTGGTGGCGAAGCCGTTCCAGCTCGGGAGGTGGCTGTTGCCGGCGGAGACGCGGGTCGCGCCATCGGTCTACCTCGCGGGGCAGCGCGCCGCGGACTATCCGGATCCGCAGCGCTTCGATCCGGCCCGCTGGCTCGGCGTGAAGCCCGATCCGTACACCTGGCTGCCATTCGGCGGCGGTATCCGGCGCTGCATCGGCATGGCGTTCGCGCAGTTCGAGATGCGGATCGTGCTCGAGACGGTGGTGACGCGCACGCATCTTCGCCCGATGGGACAGGCCTCGCGCGTCGGCCGCCGCGGCATCACGCTCGCGCCGGTCGGCGGCACCGTGGTGCGCCTGCACGAGCGCCGCCGCCAACGTGCGGCATAGCGCTACTTCGTGAGGACGAGGTACGCGAGCACGCCGATCGCACCGAGCAGGATCGCGATCAGCACGAACACGAGCACGTTCGATTTGCCAGGAGGCGCGACCGAACCCGTGGTCATGCTCTGCGCGGCGAACCCACCGAACGAGTTGCCGGGCAGACCTTCGGAAGCCGAGCCGCGCATCTGACCGGGAGGCCGGCTGCCACCGGGACCCGTCGGCGGCTTGGATCCGAGCTGGGGCCGGCTCGGCGGCTTGCTCGGCGCCTTCTGCCCGCCGGAGAGCGCACTCGCGGGCTGAGTGCTCGTGCGCTGGATCGACGGCAATGACGGAACGCTCGGCTTCGAGCCCGCGCCCGACAGGTTCGGCTGGCTCGCACGCGAGCGCACCTTGCCCTTGCCGGAGTCCGGCTCGGAGCCACGACCGAGGTCGCGCATCGCGCCGTTGATCTTGTCAGGCTCCGCGAGCTTCTTCTGGTTCGAAAGGAACGCGAAGTAGGAGTCCGGCATGTCGTCGAAGTCCATGACGAGATCGCACTCGTCACAGCGACAGGTCGGCGGCTCGTGCGGCGGCGGACCCATGTCCGTCGCCTCGACGAGCAAGACCTTCTCCTCGTCGCACTCCGGGCAGAAGTACGGGACGTAGAAGCTCTTGACGACGCCGCTACCGGTGAAGTTGTTGACGAGGTTGATCTGCGCGACGATCGCCGGCGAACACTCGACGAGCACCGAACGCGTACCGTTGTTCTCCAGCTTCGAGAGCCAGTTCACCCAGTCGCGCACACCGCACGAGTTGATTCGCTCGACCTCGCCGAGATCGATCACCGCCGTGCCCGCCGGAATCTTGTCTACAAGATCCGTCAGCTCGTTATCTTCGTCGATGACGCCGCCGAGCTTGACGTAGCTAACGTCTCCTCGGTGCTGTACCGACGCCTGGAACTTTTGGCTCATCGCACCTCCGCCACGTAACGGCGGTATGGTCTATTACAACGCACCCGCATAAGCTGCCGCTTGAAAGTGTAGCCCGGCGCTCGTCGGTGGATCCAGCAAGGGCGCGCGGGATTTGCGCTTCATGTGTGTAGGCGGGTGTCGCCGATCTCGACCTGACCAGACGGTCAGCCGCTACCCCACGGTCAGCGCGTCGCGAAGTTGCTGATAGTCGTCGGAGAGATAGAACCGCACGAGATCGGGTCCGCCGAGCACCGAGCCCAGCGCCACCGTCGCGTCGTGGCTGGGGAGGCGCTCGCCCGTGAGGCGTGCGACAGCCCAGATCGCCGCGGCGAAGTCGTCGCAGGCGAGGAGGCCGGCCCGCTTCGCACACGCGAGCATGCCGTCCATCCACGCGCCGGCGTCCACGTCGCGGATGCCGGCGTGGGACTCGAGGACCTTCTGGGCATCGCTGTTCGCGGAGTTCACGAGGTCGGCGGCGGGGCCGGTCAGCTCGGCATCGGAGGCGAGCAGTGCGCGGAGCAGGGCGCCGAGCTCGCGGCGGTGGCGTGCACCGAGCTGCAGCAGCGCCGCGTAGCCGCCGCGGATCGCCTCGAACGCGTAGCCGAACATGAACCGCAACGCGAGGTCGCTCTCGGCGAGCAGCGAGCGATCGATCACGACAACGCGGCGCGGGTAGGCGGTGACCGCGAACAGGCCGGGGACCTTCTCGCCGACGAACACCTCGGCGTCGATCTCGTAGAGGAAGCCTAGCTCGGCGGCGAGCTGGACGAGTCGCGGCTCGGTGCCCTGCGCCGGCAGGAGGTTCTCGCCGAGGCTCGGCTGAGCGACCAGGCTGGAGAGCTGCTCGGCGAACACCGCGAATACCTCGCCGAGCGGCTCGCGGGCGGCCGCCGTGATCAGCAGGCGCTCGCGTTGTTCGTCGTTGATCGGCCGGCGCATCGCCTCGGTCACGCGGGTGGCGCGCAGGCGCTGCGCCGCGGTGCGGTCGGCCTCCTCGGCGAACCCGAGCAGGTCGAGCGCCGTGAGGACGCGGTTCGCGCGCTCGACGTCGCCGGTGCGGTTATAGAAGGACGCGAGCAGGCGATAGGCGGGGGCGTGGTGGATGTCGCGCTCGAGCACCTTGCGGAGCTCGCCGATCGCGCGCTTCGGGTCGTCGACCGCGTAGATCTCGGCGAGCGCGACGCGGTCACTCGGGCTATCCGGCTCGACGTTGAGGATGCCGCGATAGGCCTCGATCGCGGCGGGGCGATCGCCAGATGCGAGAAGGATGCGGGCGAGGCCGCGCTGCAGTGGAACCGCGGCGCGCGGGCCGCCGTGTGCCATCGCGGCGTGTGCAGCTTCGATGAGCAGCGTCTCCGCCTGGCGCTGATCTCCACCATCGGCGGCGCGGCGCGCGAGCACCAGCGCGGGAGGTGCGTATCCGGGATCGTACTCGCTGGCGCGGCGATACTGCGGCGCGGCGGCGCGCGGATCGCCAGAGGCGTCGAGGATGCGGCCCTTGTAGTAGTAGTAGCGCGCGAGGGCGGCGGCGGAGAGGCCCTGACCTGGTGCGGTCGCCAGCTCGATCACGCGATCGATCGCCTGGCGAGCCTCGGTGTACTTCGCGATCAGGAAGTACTGCTGCGCGAGCATGTAGTACGCGTCCTGGTGACCCGGATCGGTCTTGATCACCTCGCGAAGCACGCCGATCGCTCGGGGTGCGTCCATCTCGCCGTCGGCGTGGATGGTGGCCTGGCGCATGCGGGCGGCGAGGCGGTCGATGGGCAGCGTGGAGTTCGTGTTCGTGAACTTCTGGATCGCGGTGATCGCTTCGGACCAGTGCCGCACGTCGGCGTGGAAATCGACGAGCGCGGACAGCACCGTGAAGTCCGACGGCGCGAGGTCCACGGCCTGCCGGTACAGCTCGGCGGCTTGATCTAGATCGCCGTCGCGCTCGATGATCGCAGCGCGACCGATGTGCACGCGGGCGAGCAGCGCACCGGCATCCTCGCGGCGGCGGTACAGCTTGTCCAGCTCACGATACGTCAGCTCGAACTCCCACGCCTCGGGACGCTCGCGCGCGAGAAGGCCCAGGTCGTCGAGCGCCTCGGCGTTCGTCGGCTTGAGCTCGAGCGCGACGATGAAGCTCTCGGCAGCTGCGCGCGGATCGCCGGTCATCTTCGCGACGACACCGCGGCGCCGATAAAAATCGCTGCGCGTGCTCGGGTCACCGTCGCGCATCGCCTTCTGCGCGAGCGCGGTGGCGAGCGGCTGGGCCTTGTCCCACTCACCCGCGTCGAAGAAGTGCTCGAATAGCGCCTGATTCGCAGGCAAGCAGTCCGGATCCACGCTGATCGCGCTCTCGTAGTAGTGCATCCCCTTCTCGGCGTCGCCGAGCTGCTTCTCGAGGATGCGGCCGATCTGCGCGAACACGCCCGCGCGCTCCTTGTCGTCCTGCCACAGCTTGACCTCGAGCTCGAGCGTCTCGATGACCCGCGGCCACTCCTCACGGCGGCGATACAGATCTCGGAGGCCGTGCACGGCTGGGAGGCACGCGGACGAGGTCTTGATCGCCGCGTCGTAGTAGCGAATCGCGTCCTGCTCGCGGCCGAACTTGGCTTCCATCACGGAGCCGCAGCGGAAGTAGAGGAGCGCCTTGGTGTTGCGATCGTTCGTGACCTTGATCAGCTTGCGCGTGACCTCGATGAACTCCGCCCACTGTTCGGTGGACTCGTAGATGCGGCCGAGCGCGTCGAGAGCGTCGCGGTTCTCCGGCTGCAGCTCGAGGATCTTCAGATAGTGCTCGGTCGCCGTGTCGACGTCGCGCGCGCCCTCCTCGGAGACCCGCGCGATGCGCTTGAGCAGCTCGACGGACTCGGCCTTGCCCGAGGACTGCGTCAGGCGCATCTTGAGGACATCGATCAGGCCGCTCTTGTCCTGCGCGTCCTCGTAGTAGCGCTCGAGGGTGTTCGCCGCGCCGGCATCGGCGGGGTCCACGGCGAGCAGCTTGCGCTGCAGGCGCATCGAGTGGCGCGCATCGCTCGCATGCTCGGCCGAGAGCTGCGCCGCCGAGCGAAGCGCCTCCGTCTTGCGGTTCGGATCGCGCTGCGTCTCCGCGCGCTTCTCGTAGGCGTCGATCAGCGGCTGCCAGTTGGAGCGCTGGTTGCAGAGTTGCTCGAGGATCTTCACCGCGGGTGCCGGTTGCGAGTCGACCTCGATCACCTTCTGGTACGACTCGATGGCGGCTTCGACCTGACCGAGGAAGTTGAGCTGCACGTTGCCGCGCCGCGAGTACAGGTCGCCGAGGCGATACGCGCGGGACACGCCGTTCTCGACGTGTGCGATCGCGCTCTCGTAGAGCTGCATCGCCGCGGCCCAGCGCTCCGCCTTGTAGCAGACGCGCTCCATCGCGGTGAACACCTCGCGGTTCGTGGGATCCGCTGCAAACGCCGCGGTGTATGCGGCGAGCGCGCCGTCGACGTCGCCGCGATTCGATCGCAGCGTGGCGACCCGGGCGAACAACCCCGCGCGCGCCGTGGTCTCCTTCGTGGCCTCGGCGCGGGCCTCGAGGATGCGCGCCAGCTCCCGATCACGGCCGGTCTGTTCGTAGAGGATCTCGAGTGCCTTGATCGCGGAGGGCTCGTCGGGGCGAAGTGCGAGCACGCCCTCGTAGGCGGCCACTGCATCGGCCTGGCGACCGAGCCGCGTGGCGCGGAGATCGCCGAGCTCGAGCAGCACGTTGACCTGGCGCTCGATATCGCTGGGCTTGATGGTGGGCAGCTCGCGCTCGAGTACGAGGGCGACTTCGGCCCAGCGCTGCGCGGCGCGGAGGAGCCGCAACAGGTCCTGCTCGCGCTTGTCGTCGGGGACGGCCGCCTGCGCGATCAGCAGCATGCGGATCGCACCGTCGGTGTCGCCGAGCTCGTTCTCGTAGAGTGCTGCGAGCTCGCCGGCGCGCTGCGATTTCTCGTCAGGTGCGCTCGCGGCTTCGAGCTGCTTGCGGCGGACCTCGGCGAGCTCGGACCATTCGGCGATCTTCGCGAGCGCTTCGGCCAGCACCTCGACGTTGCGCGGCGTCTGCGGCGCCCCGCGAAACGCTCGGGCCAGCTCGTCCCACAGCCCGAGCGCACGGGCCGGATCCTCGATGCCGATCAACGCCTCGGTCTGATCCGGCTCGACGCTGAGGACGTCGAGATACGCGGCGACCACGGCCTCTGGCTCCTGATCGAGCTCGGTCAGCGTGCGCGCGAGCTCGGTCTGGAGCTGCATGCGACGCGCGAGCGGGGGATCGGTGGCGATCTCTGCGCGGACGATCGCGAGCGCCTTGTCGAGGCGGCCGGCCTGGCGGTGCAATCGCGCCTGATCGCGGAGCGCATCGGGATGGCCGACCTCGGCGGCGCGCTCGAGCGCCAGGAGCGCGGCGGGCTCGTCACCGCGACGCTCCTCGGCGGCGGCGATCTCGATCCAGATCTCGCCCTGGCGCACGGGCGTGGCTAGCGCAGCGGCTTTGCGGCGCAGCTCGATCGCGCGCGGCCACAGCTGATCGCGATCGCACAGGCGCGCGAGCGTGATCATCGCGTTCCAGTCATCGGGTCGTTCCTCGATCAGGCGCTCGAGCGCGGCGCGCGCACCGGCGGGGTCGCCGAGGTGCTCGTCGAGGAGCTCCGCGTGCTCGCGGGCAGCTTGCGCACGCGCGTCCATGCTGGTCAGCGAGGTCGCGAGCTCGGAGAGCACGCGTGCGAGCGGTTCGTAGTGCTTGCCGGCGCGGTAGACGGCCGCGAGCGCGGCCCGGCAGAACGGATCCTTCGGGCCGCGATCTGCTGCCTGACGGAGCGACTCTTCCGCCTCGATGAAGTCACCGCGCGCGAGATCGACGATGCCGCGTGCGCACCACAGCGCGGCGGCGCAGCGCGCATCGGGATCGCTCTTCGCGCTCGCCGCGTAGACCTCGGCGAGGTTGTCCTCGTCGCCGCCACGGTACAGGCGCATCAGGTGATCGCGCGTGGTCGGCAGCGACGGCTCGGCGGTGGCGCGCTGCCACAGCTGGATCGCCTTCGCGGGCTCGGCGCGCCGCTCGGCGATCGTCGCGGCCCAGCGCAGGAACAAGCCGCCGCGTTCCTCGAAGCGGACCATGGTCGCGGCGGTCGGCGCGGCGTGCTCGATCGCGTCGAGCCAGCGCTCGGCGGCGCGGCTATCGACGGTATCGACCACGGCGCGGGCGAGCTCGCCGACCGAGGGATCGCTGGTCGCGTGCGCGAGCTCGAGGGCCCGCCAGGCGTGGGTCGCGGCGACCTCGATGCTCGCCGGATCGCCCGCGAGGCGGCGGTGCGCGGCGAGTGCGGCCATGCGATCCACCGCACCGGCGGCGCTCCATGCGGCGCGGAGCGTGGCGATCCGGCGTGCGGCTCCCGGCTGCTGCGCCGCGGGATCCTCCGCGACCTGAATCCACAGCACCATTGCCTGCTTGTGCTGGCGATCGCGCTCGAGCTCGGCACCGATCGCGTGGCGTGTGGCGAGCGCTTCGGCGGCGCCGCCGGCGAACGAAGCGACGAGCTCGGCGCGCTTGTCGAGGATCTCGTAGCGCCGTTCGTCGTCGAGGATCGTGGCGGCAGTGATCGCGAGATCGAACGTGCGGAGCCAGCCGAGCTCGGCGTTATCGAGCGCGCCGATGCCCGGATAGTGCTCGAGCTTCGCCCAGCACGTGGCGAGCGCGGCGGCCGCATCGCCCGTGCGATCGAGCAGCAGTGCGGCCGTGGCAGCGACCTCTTCGGGGTGCGAGGCCACCGTGAGCTCCGCGCGGCGCAGCTCGATCACGCGCGCCCAGTTGCCGAGGACCTGGTGCGCGAGTGCGGCCAGCTCGATCACGTGAGCGCGCCACACCGTCGGTAGCGTGCCGAGCGACAGCAAGTAGTCCGCGATCTCGGCGGCCTTGTCGGCGCGGCTGTGGCGCCACATCCACGCCTCGGCGAGCTCGATGGCGAGCGCACCTCCCTCCTCGGTGACCCGCTGCTCGAGAGCGACGAGCGCCTCGGGGCGGCCGTTCGCGAGCGCGGCGGCGAGTCGGAGGCGTGGCGCGAGGGGGTGGCGATCTGCGAGCTCGAGGAAGCGCATCGCCTCGTCGGCCTGGTGCAGCGCGTCCCAGCTCGCGAGCGCGGTGCGAACGTTCAGATCCGCGAGTCGGCCATCGTCGTCGCCGGCGAGCAGCGCCTCGGCCTCGCTCGCGACGAGCCCGAGCATGCGCTCGACGAGGATGCCGGCATCGGGCGCGGCGACGCTGCTCGTGATCTCCGAGACCTCGTCGGGGTCTTGCACGATCTGCACGACGTCGGTCTTCGCAGGCGACGGTGCTACCGGCGCGCGGACATACGGAATCGGCGGCGGCTTGGTCCCCGGCCGACGGATAGGCGGATCCGCCATGCGACTGCCGATCGTAGCAGGACCCCGTGAAAAGACGCCAGAACTCGACCCTTCTGGTGATACCGTCGCGGTCGATGAGGTCTCGCCGGGCCGTCTGCGTCAGCCGAGACGAGGGCGTCCGGCGAGTCGTCGGCGCGGCCCTGGCCTCCGCCGGCCTCGAGGTGGAGCATGCCGAGACGCTGCCGTCCTCGACGGTGGATGTCGCGGTGGTCGTGGTCGACCGGGCCACCCGGCAGGCCGCCGGCACCCAGCTTCACGACGTGTCGGCCCCGGTCGTCGTGGTAGGCGACGATCTGGACGACGATGGCCTGATCACCCTGATGCTCGAGCAGCCGGTCAGCCACCTGGTCGGCGATCCGAACGACCGCGACCTCGGCATCACGACGGAAAAACTCGCCTCGGGCGACGTGTTCGGGCTCGAGAAGTACCTCGCCAGCGGCACCAAGGTCGGCGAGCGCGTGATCCGCTCGGAGTCCGAGAAACGGCAGGCGATCGACGAGGTCTGCGCATGGGCCGACGCGATCGGCGCCCGGCGGCCGGTGATCCACCGGATCACGTCGGTGGTCGACGAGCTGCTGATGAATGCGCTCCGCGATTCCGACGATACCGGCATGCACCGCGCGGTGCTCCGCTGGGGCAAGGATGACGCCACGCTCGCGATCTCCGTCGGCGACGGGTTCGGAGCGCTGAGCCAGCGCGATGTCATCGATCACGTGCGACGCGCGCGCAACGAGCGCGGTCGGCCCCAGCCCAAGACCGAGTCCGATGGTGCAGGGCTCGGGCTCTATCTCGTGCTCGCGAACGTCGCGTCGCTGATCGTCAACGTGGCGCCCGGCCTCGAGACCGAGGTCGTGTGCTTGTTCGACCTCGCGAAGCCGACTCAGCAGGGGGCGATCCAGAGGGGCGTTCGCTCGCTGCACGTGTTCCAGGCCGCTGCGAACTAGGCGGCGAGCGCGAGGGTCATAGACCTGCGCTCTCCTTGGGGTCTTCGAGAACTTCGGGGCTCCTCCTTCTGGAAGCACGACCGCGTGGATTTGTCGCCGTCCGTCCGGCCGCAGCGCCGTTACTCTACGCGGCGAGCGCGAGCTTCGCGCGCAGCTCGCCCTCGCTGCCGAACAGCCGCGCTTCCCACTCGGTGAGCAGCGCGCGCGTATCGCGATCGTCGGGGTGGAAGCCGGGGCGGAAGTACGCGAGGTACGCGGGCACGAGGCGGGTCAGATGACCGGGCCACACGAACATGCGCCCGATGCCGCGCAGCCACTTCCACGGTCGAAACAGGATCCCGCGCGACGCCATCAGGCGTGCGTGCGTGAGCGTCTGCACGGCGAAGAACACCGCCGTGGTGAGCAGCATGATCGCGGAGCGGCGCACGTACCCGCCGTTCGCCGCGCGATACACATCGAACGCGACCGCCTTGTGCTCGGACTCCTCGAGCGCGTGCCACAGCCACAGGCCGCGGACCGATTCGTGGATCTCGTTGCGCATGCGCTCGTCGCGGAGAAGGCTCTCGGCGAGCATCGCGGTGAAGTGCTCGAGCGCGCAGGTCGCCGCGAGCTGCGACTTCGGCGACAGCACCTTGCGCACGAGCTTGAAGAAGCCGCGCAGCCGGAGGTCGACCTTCGGCGCCACCGTGTAGCCGTGCGCGGCGAGCAGCTCGTTGAACGCGCGATGCTCCTTGCCGTGCATCGCCTCCTGACCGATGAAGCCCTTCACCGCCGCGGCGAGCTCCGGCGTGGTCACGTACTGCTTGTGCTGCTTGACCGATTCGACGAAGAACCGCTCGCCCTCCGGGAACAGCAACGACAGCGCGTTCAGGAACGTGGTCTGGAACGGATCGTCGTGGCACCAGTCGCGGGGGACGGTCTCGGCATCGAACCCGAAGTCGACGTCGCGGCGTGGAATCGTCATGCCTTTACTCTGGGATCTGCGCCCGTTCAGCCCTAGGTCCGCGCAGGCCGAGTGGTTATCATTTGGGGCCACGTGTTCGACCTACCCGGCGCCTACATCCGCGACCTCGTCGAGCTGACCGGGCGGTGGAGCGTGGCGCCCGACGCCCTGCTCGCCGACCTGCCGATCACGGCGGCGGCGCTCGCCGATCCGACAACGCGCGTTCCGCTCAAGGTCTGCGAGGCGATCATCGCGCGCGCGCACGCACTCACCCACGAGCCCGCGCTCGCGTTTCACGTCGGCACGCAGATGCGGCTGTCGTCGCACGGCTTCCTCGGATTCGCGGCGATGACGGCGGGGACCGTGCGCGAGGCGCTCGAGCTGGCGACGAAGTTCGCGTCCACGCGCACGTCGGCGATCTCGCTCGCGCTCCACGTCGAGGGCGATACGGCCAGCATGGTGATCGAGGAGCGAACGCCGCTCGGCGACATGCGCGAGTTCCTCGTCGTCGCGCTGCTCGTCGGCATCTGGCAGCTCGGCCAGGCCTTGACCGGTGGCCCGATCGATGGCTACGCCGAATGTGCGTTTCCGGAACCCGACTACGCCGCAGCGATGCCGCTCGGCGGTCGTCTGCGGTTCGAGCGCCCGGCCCACCGGCTGGTGTTCGCCGCGAGCGTGCTCGGCCTTCCGTTCGTCACGGCGGATCCGGTCGCCACCAAGATCTCCACCGCGCAGCTCGAGCGCGAGCTCGCCAACGTCGTCGATGCGGGCCTGCCATCGCGGATCCGGGCGCTGTTCGCCGCGCGCTCGGACTTCCCGCCGATCACCGACGTCGCGAAGCAACTGCGGATGTCGACGCGTACCCTCAAGCGCAAGCTCGCCGAGCACGACACCACGTTCTCCGCGCTGCGCGACGACCAGCGCCGGCAACGCGCGCTGTTGCTCCTCGACAACCGCGGCCTCTCGATCGGCGAGATCGCGACCAAGCTCGGCTACAGCGAGCTGCCAAACTTCACGCGCGCGTTCCGCAAGTGGACCGGCATGACGCCGAACGCCTATCGCGCCGCGCGTTAGCGACAGCGGGCGATCGTGGGGTCGGTGAGGAACACCTTGGTGTAGTAGCTGCTGTCGAGAGCGCGGATCTGCGCGCCGAGGACCGACACCGTGGCGCAGCGACCGAGCGACGCCTCGATACTCGCCGATGTCGAGAGCTCGATGACGCGCGAATCCTCGCGGAGCGAGACCGGCCGGGGACTCGGCGCTGCTGCCTCTGCCTGCCGAGCGAGCGGCTGCGGCGCCTCGGCGTGATACCGGCTCTCGGCGACCACCGTCACGATGCCCGCGACGCTCGCGAGCCCGATCAAGGCGATGCCTCCGATGTGGTGGAGCGCCGCGCACTCGTCCTGGCCGCTGCTCGGACATCCGCTACCCACGAGCGTGACTCCGAGCGTGAGAGCGCTCAGCGCGACCACGCCTGCCACCTTGCCCGTGGTCGAGTGGCACGCCGGGGCAAGCGCGAGCAGGACACCGACCATCGCGACGTGCTTCATGCCCGCCGGTGGAGCAAGCGCCGGGCCGACGCGCAGGCACGTGAGATCACGTGGTGCGCGTCGAAACCGCGGTCAAGACTCCCCACGTTGCCGTCGACAACCGGCCACTCGCGCCGCCAGCATGACCCGAATTATCGTCGACGCCGAGGCCTGAACTATCGCCTCGATCGCACGTACACGTCGACGATCGCGCCCGTCCTCACTGCGCCGCTCGCATCGCGCCACGTCAGCTCCGCGCGCTCCCCCTCGCAGTTGCCGCGCGCATCGCACCGCGGCTCCGCACGTCCAGCAACGGGAATCGAGATCACCACATCGCTTGCCGGCCGCAGCTCGGCCGCAGAGCTCGCATGATCTCCGTCGCGATCGGTCCACAGCAGCAGCGTGGCGAACATCGGATCACGGCGATCGATCACACCATCGCCATTGGCATCGAGTGGCGCGAGCGCCGCAAACCCGTTGCGCGCGGTCGCGCCCGTGGGCAGGCGCGTCGCATCGCCGAACAGCTCCGCGCCGCTCGTGATCGCGCCATCGCCATCGCGATCGATCGCGAGCCACGGCGTGCGCGCGCTCGGCCAATCGCTCGCCGCAGGCTCACCCGGTCGAAACGCGAACCGCTCCGCCGCCGCAGGCACGAGCTCGATCGGCTCGCCCTCGAACGCGAGCACGAGCGGCGTATCGCAGACGTTCCCGTTCACCCGGCGACACAGCAGCTCGATCTTCTCGCGCTGCTCGTCGTCGAACTTGCCGAACAACTCCTGGATCCGCTCGGGCGGCCGGCTGCCATCGGCCAGCATCGGCTTCGGCATCATCCCCGCACACGGATCGCCCTGCCGGATCTTGCAGATCTCGCGTACGTCGCGCTGCTGTCCCGACGACATCATCGAGAACCAGTTCTTCCGCATCGGCCGCTTGACCGTCGGCTCAGGCCGCTCGACCCCGGTCCGTGTATCCACGAGCGCGGGGAGCGACGCCGCCGCCTTCGGCGGCTCGGCCACCGGCGCAGGCATCGGCCTCGCCGGCTCGACCACCTTGACGGGCGCCGAGGCGATCGAGGCCTCCGGCTCCGCCCGTTCGCACGCTCCAAGACACGCCACAAGCAGCAAGACCCGCATCTGATCGAGACACCGCGAAGATCGCGCAGTTGCGAATGGGGACGGTTTCAACTTACGCAACTTGCGATCTCGAAGACCGTGAAATTGCATCGTCTGCTTGCGAACGGTCGTGCGGAAACGGCGTCGCGGAGGTCCGGAACGTGCCCGACCAGGTTTCGCGGGGTTCCCGATCGCAAGTTGCGTAAGTTGAAACCGTCCCCATTTTTGCGCCTTTGGTGTCCGCCTTACCGGACAACCGCTGCCATCAGGACGGCCAGGGTTCCGACGCCCGCGAGGGCGAGGCCGGGGAGCGGAACGGGCTGGCGGAGTGCGGAGAACAGGGCGGGGGCGAGGACAAAGATCGTCCACCAGCCGACGATCCAGGCGAGCTTGGCGAGGCGGAGCGAAGCGGCGCTGATCGGGAGGGTGGCAGAGAGCTTCGGGAGCTCGATCGGCGGACGGTGGAGGCGGCCGGAGAGGGAGACTCCGTAGATGGCTGCGCCCACCAGGGTGGCGGCGAGCCACGGGGCGGGGTCGGCAGGGCGCGCGATGCCGACGATGACGAGGACGATGAAGATGAGGGCGCCGAGGGCGTAGGCCATTGGATAGCGGCGGCGCATCAGGCGCGCGTCCTTGGCGTAGGTAAGAGCGGCGATGCCGATCATGCGGGCGATCAGGCGCTCGATCGCGCTCGGGGGGTGGATCTCGAGCACCGCGAGGCGCTGGCGATCGAGGGCCGAGACGTCGCGAAGGATGGTGCCCATCACGCGCGGCGCGGTGGCGCGGGTCGCGAGGATCGAGAGCATGGAGACGGCGCCGATCGCGGCGAGGACGATGGGCATCGGGACGTTCGGCGAGCCGCCTGTGAGCCACGAGCTCGAGATCAGGATGCCCACGATGAGCAGGCTCGATGCGAAGCCCGGGAATGCGCCGAGCGCAGCGGTCGACGGTGCGGGCGGCGCCACGGTGGCAGTCGATGGTCGGCGCTCGCGATCGATGCCGGTCGCGACGCGCAGGGCCTGGACGCGATCGCCCTGACTGACGGCGACGAGGGAGGCGGCCCACACGGCGACCGCGGGGAGGAACAGTGCGGCCGCGAGCCCGAGCGCACCGGCGGCGGCGAGGTGGCGCAGGAACAGCTCCGTCGAGTATTGCGCGAGCGGGGCCGCACCGATCACGACCGCGACGGTGGTCCACAGCGCCGACTTCACGCACCGCCAGAGGGCGGCGTCGAGGAGCGGACCGCCTTCGATCGGCAGCTGGGCCAGCAGCGCCGCGTCCGCGCGCCAGTAGAGGTGGAACGGCACGCGCATGAACGCGAACGCGTAGGCGGCGAGCGTGCCGGCGAGCCACGCATGGCTGCTCCTCGCGAGCTCCGCGGCGGCGGCGGCCGCGATCTCCGCGTCCGAGTAGGCGTCGACGACGCGAAGGCCGCGCCACCACACCCAGGCGGCCAGGGCCGCGCCGGCGAGCCACACGAACGCGAATGCGGCGCCGCTGCGGGCCCGCTTGTCGTGGAGCGTGGACCACCGGATCAGATCGGCGCTGGTCACGTCGGGCCTTCGTCCGCGATCAGCGACACGTAGAAGTCCTCGACCGCCGAGGGACCCTTGGCGAGGAGCTGCGCGAGCTCCTCGCCGCTCTTGTCGGCGACGAGCTTGCCCTTGTCCATCATCAGAATTCGATCGCACATCCGCTCCGCCACGCCGAGCAGGTGCGTGGACATGAGCACGGTGGCGCCACGCGTGGCGGCCGCCTTGAGGGCTGCGCGCGCCGAGCGCGAGGCGTGCGGATCGAGGCCGTTGAGGGTCTCGTCGAGGAGCACGAGATCGACGTTGCCGACGAGCGCGGCCGCGAGACCCACACGCTGCCGCATGCCGAACGACAGCTCGCGACACGGCCGCGCGAGGATCTTGTCGAGCCCGAGCGAACTGAGCACGGCCTCCGCGGCGGCGCGATCGGAGCCACGCGCTTCGGCGACGAAGGTCACATGCTCGAGCACCGTGAAGAACTCGTAGAGCGCCGGCGGCTGATCGGCGAACCCGACCTTGCCGCGGGCTGAGCGCGGCGCGGTTGCGAGGTCCTGCGCGCCGACGATGATCTTGCCCGCGGTGGGCACGATCGAGCCGGCGATCGCCGACAGCGTGGTGCTCTTGCCGGCGCCGTTTGGCCCGAGCAGCAGCACGATCTCGCCGGCGCCCAACTCGAGACTCAGCCCGTCGACCGCGAGTCGCTTGCCGTAGTGAATCGTCAGGTTTTCGATCTTCGCGAGCGCGGTCACTTCGTCGCTGGCTCCCAGGTGTAGACCGCAACGTAGAGCACCTTGGTGCTGCCGTGTGCGGGCACGGTCGTTCGCATCGAGATCTGCTGCGGGCCTTCCTTGTCGGCTTCGAGCGCGGACCGGTAGGCGAGGGTCCAGTTTTGCCCGCGATAGAGGTGCTCGCGGAGCACGACCTCCACCGGCAGCGCGCGCTCGTTCTTCACGGTCAGCACGAACTCCTCGACGAGCCGTTTGCCATCGTCATCGACCGTCAGCTCGCGGCGCTCGCGCTTCCCGACGACACCCGTCGCGGTACCGATCGCCACGGTATCTACACCGGCGACCCGCGTCGCGGCATCGAACAACCTCGTCTCGCCGAGCACGTCGAGCGAGCCATCGACCCGGCGCTCGAGCAAGCGCACCGGTCCGCCGGGCAGCCCCACACTCGCGGATTGCTCGCGCTGGACCTCGAAGCTCTCGGTGACGCGCGAGTCTGCGACGGGCACGACGCCGAGCGCCGGATCGCGGATCGGCGCCGAGCCGCCGTGGTCGAGCTTCGTACCGATCGGATCGTAGACCAGCACCGAGTGCATCTTGCGCGGCATATCGCCGGGCAGCAGCTCCACGCGCGTCTCGCCGGTGCCGAGCGTGATCGCGCCGAGTGGCCGCGGCTGAGCGATCGGCGTGCTGCGGCTGGTCGGCGTACCCGCGAGCTGCGCTCCGAACTGTTCCGCGAG
The DNA here is from genome assembly GCA_038206055.1 of Haliangiales bacterium. GTDB lineage: Bacteria > Myxococcota_A > Polyangia > Haliangiales > Haliangiaceae > JABFXX01. The sequence continues at coordinate 23,887 of JBBRBG010000054.1, read as the reverse complement.
CCGTCCTCGCCATGCTCCGAGCTCGGTATCCACGACGAACGCACGGATCTTCGCGAACCCGATGCCGGTGGTGTTGCGGATCGCGATCGCACCGCGCAGCGTTACCCGCTCGCGCGCCGGCGTGGTGGTCATCGTGTACGCCGCGTCCCACGTGATCCGCTCGGTGACGTACCCGAGGTACAGCGAGAAGTGCCCCGCGTGCGGGCCGCTGACCACGAACGTCACCTCGGTCGGCGTGGTCGCCGCGGCGGGCGCGATCGGCGCGTCCTCCTCCTCGGCGGGGGCGTCCTCGTCATCCTCGACGACCTCCACCCGCTTCTTCTTGTTCAGATCCGCTGTCCCCGGCACTTCGATGGCGCGCAGCTCCGACACGCTCAGCTCGCCGCGATCGAGCACCACCATGTCTTCGACGTCGACGCCGATCGGGACGCGCACGGTCACGGTCGCCGTATCGGCCGGCGGAATCTCGATCTCGACGCGCTGCTTGACCAGCGCGCGGTCGCGATACAGCGTCAGCTCGTCGCCGACCTGAGATGGGGGCGCGGTGCGCACGACCTTCGGCCCGCACGCGCCGACCGCGAGCATCACGATCGCAGCGCGGATCACCATGTGTAGACGAGGGAGTACGTGACGGTCTTCTTCCCGCTCGGCGGCACCGTCGCCCGGTACTCGAGCGTCTGTGAACCGGCGCGCGTGCTCTTCGCATCCTCGCCGTCGAGCCGCCACACCGGCCACCGCCACGCGAACTCGCGGATCACGATCTGCGCCTCGCGCTTGGACTTGTTCTCGACCTTGACCTCGAGCTTCTCGGTCACCGTGTGCGTGCGCTCGTCATACGTGCAGGCGAGCGCCTTGCGCTCTCCCACGACCTCGGTGTGCGGCGCGACCCGCACGCGCGCGAGGCCGGCGCTCGACCGCAGCGACTCCTCGCTGACGACCTCGAGCCGATCGGCCCTGTGCCGGAACATCCGCACCTTGCCATCGGGCAAGGATTCCTTGGTCGGCACATCGAGCTCGATCGCCACCTCGGCGCGCCCGTTGCCCATGCCAACGCCGTTGAACTGATTGCAGTCGGTGTTCGGATACGCCTGGAACCCGAGCGACGGATCCGGCATCGCTTCGTATGTCACGACCGAGCGCGCCTTCGCGTTCTGCTTCGTCGGGAACAGCTCGACTTGCACCGATTGCCCGCTGCCGAGATGCACCGGCGTGGCGATCGTGTAGCGCGCGGGAGCAGGCGCCGGCGCTCCTTTCACCGATGCCACCTGGCCGGGCGACCCACCGCTGACGAGCGTCAGCTCCGCGTTATCGAACGTTGCGCCCGACGTGTTCTTCACCGTCGCCCACGCCGAGAAGTCCACCGTGGCACCGCCCTCGTCGAGGACGGCGAGGTAGTCCGCGGTCCACGTCATGCCATCGGCGCGGTAGGTCAGCTCGATGTCGTGCTTGCCGGGCTTCTTCGAGGCGAGGCGCCATACCAGGCTCGGTCGATCCACTCCGGAGCCCGCGGGCAAGCGAACGTCCTGCACGTACCCATCGCGCCGCATCACTTGTAGACGCCGCTGATCTCCCGCGCCGAGCTCGAGCACGATCACCTGCTCGTCGACCGAGCGCAGCACGCCGGCGAGCTCGCCCTTCGCCGTCACGACCGTGATGGGATCACCGATGTGCCGCTGCAGGATCTCGGTGGGCGTGGTCGCTCCGCGCGCGAACCGCTGCTCCGCGATCGTCGTCGATGGATCCGTGAGGTCGCGCAGCTGCACCGACGCGGGATCGACGGTCGCCGCCACACCCGCGATCCGGATCTCCGCACCGGTGACGACATCGATCTCGCGCCGTTCCGAGATCAGCGCGCCGGTCGTCGGCGCATACCCGCCGTACGACAGGCCACCGTAGACCTGTGCCGCAGGTCCCGGTGCGGCCCACACCGTGACCTTCGTGCGCGACGGCGTTCCGCCCGCGGTCGCGACAACAGCGCCGATACCGACGCCCAGCGCGACGAGTCCCGCCAGGGTGTGGCTGCCCATGCGTCCAGTGTACTTCGACGCGAACAGGCGGGCAGGTTCCATCTATGTGTATAGTGCCGGCGTGGCGGTCGCGACGTATCCGGGGACGGTGTCGCCGTTGCGGGGGCTGGACCCATTCGGGGAGGCCGAGCGCGACGTCTGGCACGGTCGCGAGACCGAACGCGACGAGATCGCGAAGATGGTCACGGCAGACGGGTTCCGCGCGGGCCTGGTCTACGGGGAGCCGGGCGTTGGCAAGACGTCGCTGGTCCGCGCCGGCCTGATCCCGTACCTCCGCGACCACGGCATCGTCGCGCTCGCATGCGAGGACCTCGGCACACCCGCGCAGAGCTTCGCCTCCGGCCTCTCGGCGTTCGGCATCCAGCCGAACAGCAATGAAGCACCGGTCGCGTTCGTCTCGCGCGCGGTCTCGGCGGCCGTCGCCGGCCAGCAGTTCGTGTTCGTCGTCGACGACATTGACGTGCTGTGTGCCGACGACAAAGCCGTCGGCGAGCTCAGCGATCTGTTCGCCCGCGTGGTGAGCCGCTCCGGCGGTCGCGCGCGGTTCCTGTTCGTGTGCGCGAGCGAGCGCCAGCACCTCCTCGGCGCCCTCGAGCGGCGCACCGGCTCGCTGTTCCCGCCGTCGGCGCGCTACGAGCTGCCCCGCATTCCGGTCTCGCTCGCCAGCTCGATCTTCGATCGCATGCTCTCGCTCTCCGGTGTCGCCGCGGATCCGCCGCTCGCCGACGCCGTGGTCCAGGGCATCAGTCGCGGCCAACCGCTGCTCGCCGCGGATCTCCAGATCTCCGCGATGGCGATGCGCGACCTGCGCGTCACCACGCTCGCCGCGCTGCAGAAGATCGGCGGCCCCACCGAGCTCGAGTCTCTGTGGCTTCACGAGGCGTGCAAGGCCACCGGCAACGAGCGCTCGGCGCTACGCCTGTGCGCCGAGCTCGCGGCGACCGGCCATGTACCGCGCACCGCCGAGAGCGTGGTCAAGCGGATCAACCTCGACATGGCGTTCGCGCAACAGGCGCTGAACACGCTCGAGAGCAAGGGCGTGATCATCCGGGCCGACCCCGCGGCGACCACGTGGATCCTGCGGCACGAGGTGCTCACGCAGCGCGTGAAGGAGCTGACCGCTCCGGCGCGTGCCGCGGCGCGGCGCGGATTCGATCTGCTGGGCTCGAAGACGCAGAACAAGGAGCGGCTCAACCTCCGCGAGCTGCGCGCCCTCCGCAACGAGGGCATCGCGGCGGTCACCCCCGAGGAGCAAGCGGTCCTCGATCGCAGCAAGCGCTACTACATGATGATCGCCGGCGCGATCGCGGCGACGCCGATCATCCTTCTGATCATCATCTGGTTCGCGATGCGCGGCCGCGTCTACTACGACCTCGAGCCGCAGGCCGGAGGCGATCGCATCGTCGTCCGCAAGGGCCGCGCCGGCCTCTCGGCCTTTCACTGGTTGCCCGGCGGCTTCGGAGACCAGGTCGCCGACACCGGCCTGACGCGCCCGATGGTGGCCGCCGAGGCATGGAAGAAGATCGAGAATCACGATACCGGTGCCAGCAAAGGCGACTGGGACGAGCTGATCCCCGGGATGATGGCGCCGCAGCTCGCAGGCCTCGTCGACTACGCGACGACCGGCAACGAGAAGGCGCTCGAAGCGCTCAAGGCCGCGGCGAAGGATCCTGAAGATCTCGCCGAGCTGCTCACGGCGCTGCGCCCGATCGCGCGCGGCGGACCGACCGAGGTCGCGCTCGTCGAGGCCGCGCTCAAGACCCCATCGCCGGCCGTGCAGCGCGCCGCGGTGGCCGCGGCCGGCGCCGCCGCGCAGCGCGCAGATGTCTATCAAGAGACGCTCGCGCAGACGCTGATCTCCACCGATTCCGAGCTCCGTCGCATCGCGTTCTCTTCGGTGCGCAGCCTCGGCGAGCGCGGTCGATCGCTGTTCCAGAAGGCGCTCGATGCGAACCCGGACTCCGCGGTGCGCCGCGAGCTCCTCGTCGAGGTCTCGACGATCAGCGTCGACGAGCCCGGTTCCGCCACCAAGGCCATCGCGGTGCTCTCCGACGCGGAGGCATCACCGGCGCTACGCGACCGCGCGAAGACCCAGATCCGCGGCGCGCTTGCGACTGCACCTGACGCCACGGCCGCCGAGCTCGTGAAGTTGATCGCGCAGGATCGCGCTCCCGCCGACGCGCGGATCTACGCGATCGGCCTGCTCCGCGATCTCGATCCGCTGCCGAAGGTGCCCGACCTCGTCGAGGCGGCGCGCTCCGCGTTCACGTCCCGCTCCGCCGGTGTTCGCGCCGCTGCACTGCCGCTCTACGCGAAAGCGGATCCCGAGCGTGCCGGCGGCGATCTCTCGACGATGCTCGAGGACAAGAAGCTCGACAAGACCCTCCGCGTGGCCGCCGCATACGCGTGGGGCGAGGTCGCGCCCACGGCGAAGGGTGCTGCCGAGAACGCACTCGACCGCATGATCAAGGACGAGGACAGCGACGTCCGCGCCGCCGCGGCCGCTGCGTCGGGCAAAGCCGGTCGCTCGTACCAGGACCGCCTGATCAAGATGGCGAAAGCAGAGAACTACAACGTTCGCATCGGCGCCGCCGAGGGTCTTGCCGCGAGCGCGGAGAGCGGCGGCAACGTCGGTGTCGCGGTGAGTGGCATCTCGCAACTCTGGCGCGAGAAGGGGCGGCCGCGCCGCGATGCCGCGAAGGTGTTCGCGCATCTCGCGAGGAAGAAGCCCGCGGCCGTGCTCGAGTACCTGAGCACCGCTGCGCGCACGCCCGAGGATCCCGCGCTTCATCCGATCGGCGTCGAGGGCCTGTGCAACGCCTCGCTCGCCGGCAGCGCCGAGGCGCGCAAGTTGCTCGCGCGGTCCACCGATGATCCCTCCGTCGACGTGCGGCGGATCGTGATGAGCTGCGTTGCCGATGGCCCCGAGCCGGCAAAGAACGGCGCCGTGATCGCGGCAAAGCTCATCAGCGACCAGAGCAGCGAGATCCGCGCCGATGCAGCGCGCGTGCTCTCGATGTCCGCGGCCAAGGGCAACAAGAGCGTCGGGGAGTCCCTGGTCAAGATGCTCGATGATCCGGACCGCGAGGTTCGCGTGATCGCGATCCGCGCCGTCGGTGCGCTTGGCGCCGACGCGCCCAAGACCGCGCAGGCCACGATGTCGAAGATGTTCGAGCGCGGCGATGAGGCGGAGAAGCTCGCGCTGCTGCGCGCCGCCAAGCTGATCGGTGCAGGCGACCTGATCGGCATCGCGGTCACGGATAGCTCGCCGATCGTTCGTGTCGAGGCCGTGGATGCGGCGCTCGCCTCCGGCCTCCGCGCAGGCGCCACGCTGTCGGCGGCGCTCGCCGATCCCGATCCGCAGGTCCGCAAGGCCGCGCTCGAGCGACTTGCCGCGCAGAAAGACAAGCTCGAGGCCGCCGTCCTCGATCGCACCCTCGCCCTCGCCGTTCGCGATCCGAACCCGGAGCTCAGCCAGCTGGCGCTGACCACGATCGCGCGTGTCGCGCAGAAGGATGCCGTCGTCGCGCGTCTCCATCGTTCGCTCGGATCGCGCGCCGAACGCGAGCGTGCGCAGGCGGCCGCCGCCGCGATCGGCCTGGTCGATCGCGATCCCCCTCTCGCTCTGCAGCTCCTCGAGCCGCTGCTCGATGATCCGTCGCACGACGTGCGTGTGGCCATGCTCCCCGCGCTCGCCGCCGCGTACGCGAAGACGAACGAGCCGGAGAAGCTCGCCGATATCCTGCGCGATTCGGAGACCAATGCGATGCGGCGCCTCGTGGTTGCCGCCGCGTTCATCACACTCGCGCGGACCGAAGCGGGCCGCACTGCGACCGAGTCATCGCTCGGGAAGGTCGCAAAGGATGGCCCGCCACTCGCGCGCCAGACCAGCAAGCTCGTCGGTGGTCTCGTCGGTGGCAAGGCCGACGGCATGGCGTTCTTGCAAGAGCTCGTGCCGTAGCGCCTAGACCGTGTAGACCGACCAGCGCCGCACCGAGACTGGTGAGGGCAGAGCCTTCGAGGTGTACTCGAGCACCTCGACCTCGGCGCCCTGCTCGGTGATGAGCTCCGCGACGCCGGCCGAGCGGTACGTCGCCTCGCTCATGGCGATCTGATAGCCCTCGGCGAGCGCCTGGAGCTTCGCTGCAATGTTCACGGTGCCGCCGAAAAAGTCCGCGTTCGAGTTGAGCCGAACCGCGATGCACGGCCCGGTGTTGAGCGAGATGCGCAGCCGGATCGGTGTGTCGGTGCGTTGCGGATGGAAGGTGGTGTGGATCTTGTGCGACGCGCGCACGGCATCCACCGGGTTCGTGAACGTCGCCATCACGGCGTCGCCGATGGTCTTCACGATCGCGCCGCGAAACTCCGTGACGATCGCGAACACCTCGTCGAAGTGCTTCTTGATCTCGATGAACGCCGCCGGATCCCCCCGCTCTGCGTAGAACGCCGTGGATCCCACGACGTCGGTGAACAGCAGCGTCTGCTGTCCCACGCCGAGCTGCACGTCAGCGCCGATGTACTCCTCGGAGAACAGATCGCGGAAGTCCTGGAAGCTCAGGAGCTGGCCGGCGCGCAACGCGTGATCGGGCCACTGCGCCTCGGCGATCATGAACGACTGCGGTTCGGTGGTGTCGTTGGTCAGCTCGATCGTCGCGTTCGGCGACGCCTTGACCACCGTGCCTTCGAGGCCGGGCTCCCACTTCACGCTCGACGCACCGGAGTCCTCGATGTCGAGATACCAGCCGCCCTTGAACGAGCGGACCACGGTGTAGCGCCCGGGCTTGAGCTTCGGATCGAGCGTCGCGCTGGACGCGGGCGGCAGCGTCAAGCTCACGCGAATGTGATCCTTCCTCGCGGGCTCGGCGCTGCAGTACACCTGATCGGGCACGTCGCGGATCGACGAGTGCACGCGGAACGTGACCTCGACGGTCTCCGGTGCATCCGTGGAGAACGTGACCTGGCATGGATCGCAGTGGCTGGTCGCGGTCAGCGACGATAGCGCGCCGTTCTCGTCGCGCACGCCGCGGCAGTGCGGGCACACGGTGTCCCACGACAGCGTCAGCACGCCGGAGCGCGTGGCATGCAGCGCCACCTTGAGGAGCTCGTCCTCGGGGAGCTGCCACGTTCGCGCACGTTCGCGGATCTGGATCCGGTGAAGATCGATGTCATCACCGGTGCGGATCCAGTCGAGCAGCTTGTCGACACACGCGGCATCGCAACTCTCGGCGATCAACAGATCGCGCTGTGCACGCAGCCGTTGATCGGCCGCGGCATCGAGCGGCGGCGCAGGCAGCAGCATCGCCCCGGGGCGCAGCCGTTCGATCTGCGCGGCGATCGCCGGCAGCACGCGCTTGTACGCCTTCTCGAGGGTCGGGAACCCGAGCCACATCGCGGCGCTTCCGAGCGCGCTGCGCGGAATTGCGCCGAAGTACAGGTAGACGCGGCAACCCGTCGGCGTGGGATCCACGCGATGGATCGCGTACATCACCTTCATGAACCCGCGCTCGTAGATCCGCGTACACGTCAGCCACTGGTTCGCGACCCAGCTCCACGGCACCTCGAACCACTCGTGCAGCACGCCGCCCGGTCGCGCCGAGCCATAGCGCTTGCCTGCGCGCTCCTCGAACACCATCTCGGCGGTGCCGAGCGCGCGGTTCATGCGCGAGGTGTCGGCGATGTGCGGCCAGATCTGCTCCGGGGTGCACGGCAGATCGAACGTCCACAGGCGCTCGACGCGCTTGTCCTTCGCCCACTCGGCCGGAAACGGATGCAGCTTCAGCAGCTGCTCGGCGGAGAGAGGCTCGTCTGCGCGTTTCCCTGCTAAGGTCCCCGTCGAGGTCGCCATGCCAACGACAGTGTATCGCAGCTGTCCACTCTGCGAAGCGACGTGCGGCGTCGCGATCGAGATCGAAGGTCCCCGCGTGCTCAGCGTGCGCGGCGACGACGCCGATCCATTCAGCAAGGGTTACATCTGCCCCAAGGGCACGGCGCTCGCCGATCTTCACGAGGATCCCGATCGATTGACCAGGCCGATGGTGCGCGACGGCGAAGAGTGGCGTGAAGTCGAGTGGGAGGAAGCCTTCGATCTCGTCGCGACGAAGCTCCTCAACATTCGCAAGGCGTATGGCGTGGACGCGGTCGCCGTCTATCAGGGTAACCCCACCGCGCACAACCTCGGCCTCTTGACCTACGGCCAGCTGCTGCTGCGCACGCTCGGCACGAAGAACGCGTACTCGGCCACGTCGCTCGATCAGCTCCCGCACATGCTCGCGGCGCTGCTGATGTTCGGCAATCAGATCCTGATGCCGGTGCCCGATATCGAGCGCAGCGATCTGTTCATCTGCCTCGGCGCGAATCCGCTCGCCTCGAACGGCAGCATCATGACCGCGCCCGATATGAAGGGCCGGCTCAAGGCGATCCGCGATCGCGGCGGCAAGGTGATCGTGCTCGATCCGCGCCGCACCGAGACCGCGGACAAAGCCGACGAGCACCACTTCATCCGCCCCGGCACCGACGCCGTGTTGCTCCTCGCGATGGCCCAGGTGCTGTTCACCGAGAAGCTCGTGCGCGGGCGGCTCGCCGTCAGCGGGCTGCCCGAGCTCGAGGCGGCCGCGAAGGCATGGACTCCGGAGAGGGCCGCGCCGATCACCGGCATTGCCGTCGAGACGATCCGCGGGCTCGCCCGCGCCCTCGCCAGCACGCCGCGCGCCGTGCTCTATGGCCGTATCGGCGTGTGCACGCAGGAGTTCGGCGGACTCGCCGCCTGGCTGTGTTACGCGATCAACGCGTTGACCGGTCACCTCGACGAGCCCGGCGGCCTGATGTTCACCACGCCCGCGGTGGATCCGCTGCCCCTCGCCGCGATGCTCGGCTACGACGGCGGCTTCGGTCGCTGGAAGTCGCGCGTCAGCGGCAAGCCGGAGTTCGGCGGCGAGCTGCCGATGACCGCGCTCGCCGAGGAGATCGAGACGCCGGGCAACGGCGCGGACAAGGTCCAGATCCGCGCGCTCATCACGAGCGCCGGCAACCCCGTGCTGTCGTCGCCCGGTGGTCCGCGTCTCGAGGCCGCGATCAGGACGCTCGACTTCATGGTCTCGATCGATCCGTATCTCAACGAGACCACGCGGCTCGCGAACGTCATCCTGCCGCCCACCTCGCCGCTCGAGCGCTCGCACTACGATCTCGCGCTCAACGCGTTCGCCGTGCGCAACATCGCGAAGTACGCACCGCCCACCTTCGAGCGCGGCCCCAACCAGCGCCATGACTGGGAGATCTGCCTCGCGCTGTGGACGCGGATGGGCCTGCCGTTCGGCAAGTCGCTCGCGAACAAGCTCCTCGGCGCGCTCGGCCCCGAGGCGATCCTCGATGTCGCGCTGCGAACTGGCCCGCACGGGTTCGGTCGCGGCGGCATGTCCCTGCGCAAGCTGAAGAAGAGCCCGCACGGCATCGATCTCGGTCCGCTCGAGCCGCGGCTGCCGAAGCGCCTCGGCCACGCCGACAAGCTCGTCCACCTCGCCCCCGTCGAGTACCTCGGGGACCTGCCGCGGCTCGAGGCCAAGTACGCGTCGACGCGTAAGCAGGGGCTCGTGCTGATCGGGCGTCGCCACCTGCGCAGCAACAACTCGTGGATGCACAACAGCGAGCGGCTCGTGAAGGGTCCCGATCGCTGCACGCTGCTCATCCACCCGGCCGATGCCGCCGAGCGCGGGCTCACCGAGGGCGGCACCGCGAAGGTCTCGACGAAGAAGGGGGCGATCGTGCTCTCCGTCGAGATCACCGATTCGATGATGCAGGGCGTGGTCTCCGTGCCGCACGGCTGGGGTCACAACCGCAAGGGCACGCGGCTCGGCGTGGCGGAGAGCGTGCCGGGCGAGAGTGTCAACGACATCGTGGATCCCGCGCTGATCGATCAGCTCTCGGGCACCAGCGCGCTGACCGGTCAGCCGGTGACGGTGGCGAAGGCGTGAAGGACGGCGCGCTGTTCGAGCAGATCGGCGGTGATGCCCTGCGCGCCGTACTGACGGACTTCTACGACCGCCTGTTCAAGGACGTCATGATCGGCTTCATGTTCCAGGGCAAGGACAAGCAGCAGCTGATCCAGCGCGAGTGGGAGTTCACCGCAGGTTTCCTCGGCGCGCCGAACATCACGTACTCCGGCCGCCCACTGCGCACCGCGCACGCACAGCACCGGATCTTCGGCGGCCACTTCGAGCGCCGGCTGCAAGTCCTCCGCGAGACCCTCGCCGACCATCACGTCGTCGCGGAGGTTCAGGACGCCTGGATCGGTCACACGCAAGCGCTGCGCGCGCAGATCACGACCGACACCGGCAGCGAGTGCAAGGACACGAGTACGCTCGCGATCCCCGAGCCGCCGCCGATCGACAAGCCGATCAAGCTCGGCCGCAAGAGTTAGCGAACGGACGAGGCGCGCGCGAACTGCGTCTCATGCGGCGACGTCCGCGTGTGTGCAGACCGGAATGCCCCGAAGGTCCCGAAGGCCCGAAGGCTCTTTCGAGCCTCGCCTCGCGGTCTCGACGAGATCACGCGCGACGTTGAACTACTTCTGCTTCGGGCCTTCGGGATCTTCGGGGCGGTTCTCCGCCGTGATCCACGGCGTCCCCGTCACGCCGCCAGTCGCGCCGTTGATCGCGGCGACTGCGCTCGCACCCGCGCGCCGAGCGACTAGCGAACGGACGAGGCGCGCGCGCTCGCGGCCTGGTTCGCCTTCGCCTTCGCGACGGCGTCCGCGATCATCTCGTCCTGCTTCGCCTTGTCCTTCCACTTCTCCTGGATCTCCGGCGACAGCGTATCGACCGGGTCGAAGTAGATGAAGAAGCCGGGCTTGACCGACGGCGCCGCGAACACCGAGATTCCAGTCTCGCGATCGTAGTGCTCGAAGCTGTGGGCGACGCGCTTGCCACCACCGCCCGGCGCATCGACGACGAACGTGGGCGTGTGGAACCCGGCGGTCACGCCGCGCACGGCCTTCTCGATATCGAGCGCCGTCTGCAGGGTGGTGCGCAGGTCCTCGACGCCCTTCACGAGGTCGTGCACGTAGACGTAGTACGGCTGGACCTGGCAGTGACCGAGGCGCTTGACCAGGAGCTGCATGGTCGCGATGCCATCGTTGACGCCGCGCTGCAACACCGACTGGTTGCGCGTGATGATGCCGCGCTCGAACACGTTGTCCATCGCCCGCTTCGTGATCGCGGTGATCTCGTTCGGGTGGTTGAAGTGTGTGTGGAGAACGACCTCCTTGTGCAGCTTGCGGCCGCGCTCGACCACGGCGGTCAGCGCATCGAGCCACTCGTGATCTGTGATCAGCTTCATCGGCATCACGGCGGGACCCTTGGTCGCGAACCGGATGCGGCGGATGTTCGGTAGCTCGAGGAGCTTGTTGCCGATCAGCGTGATCTGGCGCGCCTTGAGTTGATAGCTGTCACCACCGGAGACGACGATGTCCTCGAGCTCGGGACGCTCGGAGATGTAGCGGAATGCGCGCTCCCAGCGCTCCTCGGTAGCCTTGAGCGAGACCTTCTCGACCTCGTCGGTGTCCACGCCGACCGCGTAGCTGCGCGTGCAAAATCGACAGTAGACGGGGCAGGTGTCGAGCGCGAGGAACAGCGCCTTGTCGGGATAGCGGTGCGTGAGCCCGGGGACTGGCGCGTCGGCTTGCTCGTGCAGCGAGTCGAGCGTGAGCTTGGGATGATCGGGCAGGAGGCGCGAGGCGACCGGCACGAACTGCCGGCGCAGCGGATCGGTGTACGCGTTCGACCAGTCGATCAGCGACAGGAGATACGGCGACACGCGGATCGACATCGGGGCGAGCGAGAACCCCGCGGAGACGTCGTCATAGAAGCTCTGAGGGACCAGGTCCTGGACGGCCTGCAGCAGCTTCGCCGGGTTCGTGATCGAGTTCTTCGCCTGCCACGTGTGGTCGAGGAAGGTGGCCTCGTCGATGAGCCGGTAGGCCGGGATCTTCTGCCAGAACGCACCGTCGAGGAGCTGGCGGTGGTGCAGCGTCGACGGATCGACCGTCGTCTTGATGTGCTTGATCGGTTCGAGCTCGGGCGGTTGATTGCCGAGCAGTTTGAGCTGGGTGTCCATGGGAGCCTCGCGGAGTCTGGTAGTCACAGAAAGAAAACGGCGAACACGTCGTAATCAATCCGCGACGTCAGGCTGGTGCGGGACGGAGCCCAGGTACCACATGGTAGATGCTGGATAACATGCCGTGGCGCCTTGGCCAATCACGAACGGCGATGCTCGGTGAACCACTGCATGAGGCTAGGTAGGAAGCTGGAACCGAACGCTGGAACGTGGCCGGCGCCCTCGATCGCCCACAGCTCGACGGCGCCGTTGGCCGGGCAGCCTGCTTCCATCGAGCGATGCGTCTCGGAGCCAGCCAGCCCGGGCACGATATCGAGGTCGCCGCTGGGCGTGCGCGTGGTGGCGCAGCCGTTCTTCTCCGCCCACAGCGCCACGCTGGCGAGCGCGCCCGAGGCGCCGGTCGCGGACATTGGACCGAACGGGACGGTGTCATCGGCGGTGCCGTGCATGTGCAGCACGTTGACGGCGCGCGACGGATTGCATTTCGTGGAGTCGGAGGACGCGAGGCCGGCGAGCGGTGCGATCGCGGCGATCACGTCGGCGCGCTCGCACGCCATGCGGTACGCCATGTACCCGCCGTTCGAGTGACCGACGACAAACACCTGCTCGGGATCGACTGGCCAGCTGGCCATGACGTCGTCGATCAGCTTGCCGATGTAGCCGACGTCGTCGGGGTTCTTGCCGCCGAAGTCGCAGCACGCCGGGTCGGCGTTCCAGAACTGCTTACCGCTCGAGTCGATCAGACCGTCGGGCGCGATCACGAGCGCCGCATCCATCCCGGGGAGCATCGAGGTGCCGAAGTACGCCGACTGGACGAAGCCACTCGCACCATAGCCGTGGAGCACGACGACGAGCGGGTACAGCTTGCCAGCGGTCAGTGTGGCGGGAGCCTTGAGATCGACCGGGCGGTCGCCGCCGAACGTGGTGGGACGCGGACCATCGGTGCCGCCATCGCCGCACGCGGTCGCGAGGAACAGGAGGAGAGGGGCGCATCGCATGCCGGTACCGTACCCCAAGTGGGGCAATTCGTCGGGCTCGGCGATACCGACCGCGCCGTAACTACCGCTTGAGGTAGCTGATGCCCACGCCGGTGAAGCCCTTGATCTTCTCGGCGAGCTCACGCGTCACGATCATCGGGCGGCTGTTCACGATGGTCGGGCGAAACATGGTGCGCGCGCCGACCCGCGCCGGATCGATGACGAACGCGGCGACCTCGGAGGCCGAGTCCGGATCGATGTGGTTCCACTGGGGGAAACACTTCTCGATCGCAAGGCAATCGACGGCCAGCGGGTTCAGATAGAAGTACTTCTCGGGGCGCGGCTTACCCGCGTGATCGACGAGCGTGACCGGCAGCAGCTCGATGTTTGGATCGCGCCGCAGGATGGCCGCGAGCGCCTCGGAGACGACCGCGTTGTCGTACTTCACACGAAGCATGTCGTAGAGCTTGCTGTCCTTCTTCGGCGCCTCCATCTGGAGCGCGACGCCGGTGGGCCACTTCGCGGCGAGCGATTCGCCGTCGTCGATCTCGAGATCGGTCTGGGGCGAGTCGAACGTGGCGCAGCTCGGTTGCCTCACGACCGAGAGCTCGCGATACGCGTCCTTGTCGGGGTGAACGATGCCGGCCTTCGCGGCGGCGGCCTCGAGCTTCGCCTTGTCCTCGTTGCCGAAGAAGTACATCGCGGTGCTCTCGCCGTGGCTACCCGCCCACGGATCGGCGCCCTTGGCGATCAGGAACGTGCACAGGCCCATGTCGTGCTCCTGCGCCACCATCGTCAGCGCCGTCGCGCCATGGTCACCGCGTGAGTGCAGATTCGCACCGGCGGCGAGCGCCTTCTCGATGCCCTTCTTGTCTGTGTTCGCCGCCGCCGCCCAGAGATCTCGATCGGCGCGTGACGGCCACTGGAAGCTCTTGATGACGTCGTTGTTGATCGTCAGGCGCTCGAGCTTCGGCAGCTTGCGCAGGATCTCGATCGAGTCTGGATCGCCGTAGAACCCGAGGCGCTCGAGGTTCTGCAGCGGCAGGAACACGTCGAGATCGGCGCCGGCGAACGTGCCGTCGTCCTCGTCGAGGGTGAGGTTGTCGACATCGAGGCAGCGCGCGATGTCCTCGTCGCTCGCCGTCTCATCTTCCTTGCTGATCTCCTCCATCAGCTTGCCGCGCGCGGCCTCGGGGAGCCGCTTCCACCACGCCGTGTTCGCCTTCGCCTGCTCCCGTGTGACCTCGTAGCTCTTTGGCTTCAGCCAGCCGAGGTAGCTCTTCGCCGCGGCTGCGTTCGGCCGCTTCGCCGCGATGTACTCCTCGAGCCCGGTGCGCGCCTCGGTCACCTTCGCGGCATCCGAGATCGCGTACGCGGTGACGATCCCGCGGAGCTCCTCCTCGGCCTTCGCGACATCGTGGGTCTCGAGGTACGCCACCGCCAGGTAGCGACGCAGCCAGACGCGCGCGTAGTCGTCGAGGTGGGTCTCGCGCAGCTCGAGACCGCGCTGGATGACGCTCGGGAAGTTCTTCTCCTCGTCGGAGAGGATGTCGAGGATGTTCAGCACCGCGTAGTCCTCCCCGAGCTTCGCGGCCATCTCGAATGCCGCGCGCGCCTCGGGAAACTTCTTGATGCCCTGGAGCGCGAGGCCATAGAGATTCCAGCCGCGCGCGAGGTCGTCGTCCGCCTCGTAGCTCGCGTTCTTCGGCATCGGCAGCGCATCGATCGCCGGCTTGATGAGCTTCAGCGCCTCGACGTGTTTGTCCTTCTCGACGAGCGCCCCGACCCTGTCGAGGATCTTCTCGAACTGCTCGAACGGCGTCTTGTCGGTCTTGTCGATGACGCGACCGATGAAGTCATCGATCGATTCCCACACGGCGTAGATCTTTCCGTTCTCGTGCTCCCACATCCCCACCGCGTGCGGGGCCACCGTCGACACCGTGAGGAACTGCGACTCGTCCTTGAGGATCGCGAACGGCATCCAGTCGGGGTTCTCGGCGATGTCGATCTCGTTCTCCTCGAACAGATCCATGTCACCGAGGTCGACGAGCTTCAACCTGAGCTTGCTGCTCATCCCGTAGTGCGGGAGGCCGTAGCAGTACTTGCCGTCGACGTGCTTCGCAGACTTTTCCATCACCTGCGCGAGACTCTTCGGAACGGTGTTCTTCGCCACCGGCCGACGCTACGCCTACCGAGCGAGCTCCGGACGTCGAGCGAGCAACGATCGCAGTAATTCCCGCGACTCCGTCACGAGCTGCTCTAGCCGCTGCAGCGTTGGCTGCATGAACCCCGCTTCCTTGATCGCTCCGAGCGCGACTTCTGTCTCGACAACGCTATCGAGGGCCGAGTGGAGCTGAGCGAGGACGACCATGTCGGCGGAGCGCATCGGTCGGTTACCGAGCAATTCCCGATCCCGCGACCAGGCCTCCCTATTCCACGAGGTTGCGCCTGCCTTGTCAGGCCGTCCGACAATGCCGGTGTCGGGCTTCCATTGTCTATCCAGGTAGACAACGCGTGTGGTTCCTCGGGCACCGGTCCAGATGTGTCGGGCACTTGCGCGTGGCACGGCCGCTGCTACTTCCCTGACCCATGCGCCTCGCCCTCGCAGTCATCGCCGTCCTCGCCTCCACCGCCGTCGCGGACCCCAAGCCGCGCGCCCTCACTCCGACCGACGTCACGTCGCAGCTCGCGCCGTTCGCCGACCAGATCGAGCACTGTTACCTCGATCGCACCGCGGAGATCCGCGGCGCCGGGCAGCTCGAGCTCGTCCTCACCGTCACGCGTCACGGCTCCGTCGAGTCGCTCGACGTCAAGACGCCGGGTCTCGCCACGAAGCTCGCAAAGCAGATCGATGGTTGCATCCGCGAGACCATCGAGACCGTCGCGTTTCCTGCGCGCAAGACCTTCACCACGGCGACCATCCCGTACTTCTTTCAGCGCACCGCGGCGCCGAACGCGGGCCCGCAGCTCAGCTGCTGGGATCCGAAGGGCTGCCGTACGCGCTAGCGCCATGTTGGCAGCGCGCTGTATCTCGCTGTCAGCGCGATGTCATTTCAGTCCCCGCGGGGACCGTCGGAGCGCGTCGTCGCGGCGACGATCGTCTACTGTAGCTCGATGGGGGCCAGAGCGATCGCCACGCTCGCCGTGATGATCGGTTGTGCGCACACGCCGGTGGTGAAGCCGCCGAGCCGACGGCTCGCGCCTGAGCCGGCGATCGCCACCGAGGTGGTGCGATGGGATCGAGGTCGCGAGACCGTGCTGGCGCACACGGTCGATCTGGATCCGACTGCATGGCCCGGAGCGGACGCTGGGATCTGGTTCGTTCGTCCGGCGCAGCCCGGCCTCGGTGCCGAGCAACTGCGCGCGTTCGTCGCCCGCGCGGTGGCGCTCCAGGCCGCCGGCATCTCGGTCGCCGGGCAGGCCGCTGCCGGCGACGCGTCGATCTCGGCGCTGGCGCAGCGTCCTCCCGCACTCGCGTTCGTGGATCTCTCGGGGACGGCGGTCACCGACGCAGGAGTCCGCGCCGTCGCGGACCTGCCCGGACTGCAGCATGCGTGGCTGTCCTCGACGGCGATCACCGATGCGTCGCTCATCGATCTCGCTCGGCGGCGATCGCTCGCGAGCGTGCGGATCGACAACACCAAAATCACCGACGCGGGGCTGATCGCGCTCGCCGAGCTGCCGCATCTCCTCGTGGTCAGCGCCGCAGCGACAGCGATCACCGATGCTGGACTCGCGACGCTCCTCGCGAAAACGTCGCTGACCTACCTGGCAGCCTCGAACACGCGGATCACGGGTGCGGCGCTGCAGGCACTTGCCGCCGCGTGTTCGCTGACGGGCATCGATCTCGCCGGCACGCGGATCGACGACGCGGGCGCCACGGCGCTGTTTCGCGCATGCCGTCAGCTCGACGATGTGAACCTCGCACGTACGTCCCTTGCCGACAGCAGCGCGCTGGCCGGGCTGCCTCTGCGGCGCCTCGATCTCTCGCACACGGCGGTGCGCACCCGGACCCTCGACGTCATCGCCGCCGCCACGGGGCTGACTTCGCTCGAGCTCGGTGACACGAATATCATCGCGCGCGATCTCGCCGCGCTCCGCAACCTCCGCGCTCTCGAGCACCTCGGTCTCGCGCATCTCGGTGTGCGAGCCGAGGCAATCGACGTGATCGTGGCGAATCCGGCGCTGCGGGAGCTCGACGTCGCGGGCGCAGACATCGGCGACGACGACGCTCTGCGGCTCGGTGTCCTCGCGCATCTCGTCTCGATGGACCTATCGTCCACGCGCGTGACCGATGCCGTCGGCGCCCTGCTGGCGGGGCGAAAGCTCGAGCGTCTCGCTCTCGCTCGAACGACGGTGACCGATGCAACCGTGGCCCGGCTCTCGACGACCGCCCTTCGCGTCCTGGACTTGACCGGGACGAACGTGACGACCGCCAGCGTCCAGCGGATCGCGGCGAGTCGCGAGCTCGAGGAGCTATATCTCTCCGGGTCCGCGATCGCTTCCGGGCTCGACCAGCTGGGCAAGCTCCGGAAGCTCCGGATCCTCCACGTGGCAAGCCTGCCGTTCGACGATGTGGCCGGAGCGAGCCTCCGCCAGTCATCGCTGCTCGAGGAGCTCGAGCTGTCGAACACGAAGGTAACGGGGGCGACGCTCGCGCAGCTTCGATCGCTGGTGCACCTCCGCTCGCTCGGGCTCGACCACCTGTCTGTCACCGACGAGGACGCGGTGCGGATTGCGAACCTCCCTGCGCTCGAGACGCTGACCCTCCGCGGTAGCAGCTTGACGGATGCCGGAGCCGCGGCGCTGGGGCATGCGCCGCAACTCGGGCAGCTCTCGATCGAGGACACGACCGTCTCCGACGAGGGCTGTCGCGGCCTCGCGCTGTCGCGATCGCTCGAGGTGATCAACCTGTCTCGTACGCACGTCACCGCCGTGTGTGTTGCGGCGGCGAGCGCAGCTCCGCATCTGCGCGAGCTCTATGCCGATGCGCTCGCGCTGACGGCGACCGAGCTTCGGTTCGCGCCTGGATCCCATCTCGAGGTGCTGTCGCTGGAGGATGCCGCGCTCGACGACCGCGCGCTTCCCGAGCTGCTCGGACTGCGCTCGTTGCGGAAGGCGTACCTCCGCGAGGCGAGGTTCTCCCCGCGCGGCGCCGAGCGTCTCCGCGCGGCGGGCATCACTCACTGAGCGATCAGAAGTCGATGACCGTGACGCGGCCATCGGGCGCGGTCACGAGCGCGAGCTTCGGCTGGCCGTGCGCGGTGATGCCGATCTGGATCTGATCGCCCTTCTGGAGCGGCGCGTTCTGCCACGGCAGAGTGACGCTGCGCGATCCGGCGCGCACGAGCACGAGCTTCTCGCCGGCGAACACGACCTCGGCCGAGTGGAGCTTCGGCGCGACGACGGGGCGCGCGATCGTGGGGACCCAGAGACGAGCGACGAGCTTCGCGAGGGCCGCGGGCATCGCGGGTGAGAGTGCGGCGTCGATGCGCTCGCGGAGGGCGGGGGTGAGCTCGCCGTGGCGCGCGAGGAACGCGGCGGCGCAGGCGCGTGCGATCTCGTGGGCCTGCTTGTCGTCGAGGAGCTCGAGGGCGAGCAGCTCGGTCTTGCCGGGCGCGACACCGAGCTCGATCAGGGCGAGCAGCGCGAACGGCGAGACCTCGTCCGCCGCGGCGAGCTTCGCGAGGTACGGGCCGCGCATTTCCTCGACGTGGATCGCCATCGAAGCGAGCGCGCGATCGTGAACGCCGGTCCAGTTGAGGATCTCGGTGGCGTGCGCGGTGATCAGGATGTGCAGCCGATCGCGCAGGTGATCTTCGAGCGTGCCCGCGGCGGCGGCGTACTCGGCGAGGACCTCCGCGATGCGCGCCGAGAGCGGCGAGCTGCGGCGGATGAAGTCGAACAGGAACGGGGCGATGGTGACGGCGACGGGGTAGAGGAGGCGGTGGCGGATCGCGTGGCGCTCGAGGACCTCGAACGCTTCATCGATCTCTTCGGGGTGCCCGGCGTAGAGCGGCGCGTGCCGGATCACCGCGAGCGCGGAGGGGACGTTCGACAGGGCGCCGGCGGTGCCGTCCGAGGGACCGAGGGCCCCGCGAAGCACGCCCCAGGGGAGCTCCGCGACGCTATGCTCGAGGCCAGGTACATCGATCCTGCCTGTCGGTTCGAATCGCCCCATTGCGTGGAAGATAGAGCAAGGGTCCGGCCAACGCCCGGCCATTGTAAGGACGGCCTCTTACAAGGTGATGCGTTCACGTGACCCCACCCTGGAGACCACACCAGGTGGCAGCTCGGCTAGTCTGGTAGGCGTC
Source organism: Haliangiales bacterium (assembly GCA_038206055.1). GTDB lineage: Bacteria > Myxococcota_A > Polyangia > Haliangiales > Haliangiaceae > JABFXX01. The sequence goes on along the minus strand of JBBRBG010000054.1, from coordinate 4,462 downwards.
CGTGCGGTGGCTTTCGTTACTGTTGTTACTCGGGTGCGTCACGGGTCACCCCGGGACTGTCCCAGCTGATCCCCCGTTGCCGATCGCCGCAGCGCCGATCACTCCCGCCGCGGCCACGCTGGACGAAGCGGCAGTGAAGGCAAGGACGCACGCGTTGTTCGCGGCTATCGATCGCGCCGATGTGCTGGCGTTCTCCGATGCGGTGGGCCCGGCGTTCGTGCGCACCGAGCTCGGCCGCACGTACGACGCCGCGTGGGTGCGATCGGGCATCCAGGCGCGGATCGACCGCCACGCACCGGTGCGCTCGCGCGACTGGAAGGACGAGCGCGTGTTCCTCGGGCCCAACGTCGCGGTGTTCGTGGGCGAGTCGATCGAGCACGTACCCGCAGAGGGCGATTCGCCCGGCGCGGAGGTCGACGCGTGGACCGAGCTGTCCTGGGTCCACGATGGCAATGCCTGGAAGGTCGCGCAGTGGAGCTATCGCCCGGGCGGGATCGAGGCGGAGCGCGAGTCGTGGAACTCCGTGCTTCGTCGTCAGGTCGGCTTCCGGGTCACGGTCAATCAGTTCCTCGCGGACTGGGCGAAGGGCAAGAAGCCGGGCGCCGCGCTCGATCTCGCCGCCGGTCAGGGCCGCAACGCCGTGTGGCTCGCCACGCAGGGCTGGAAGGTCACCGCGATCGATATCTCCGACGCCGGTCTCGAGATGGCGAAGAAGGCCGCGCTGGCGAAGCAGGCGAAGCTCACCACGATCGAGGCCGACGCCGACACGTATGACCTCGGCAAGGAGCGCTGGGACCTGGTCACGCTGATCTACGCCGGCTCGAACCACGAGCTGATCGAGCGGATCAAGCCGAGCATCCGGAAGGGCGGCTGGTTCGTGGTCGAGTTCTTCGGTCGCGAGGCGACGGCAGGCACGGGCATCGGAGGCTTCGCGCCTGGCGAGCTCGCCGCACTGTTCCCGGGCTGGAAGATCGAGAAGGACGAGGTGGTCGAGGACATCGCGGACTGGGGCCTCAAGAAAGTGAAAGTCGCGCGGTTCGCCGCGCAGAAGCCGTAGATCTCATGGCGCATCCGACCCTCGAGGACATCGTCGCTGGCAGCGCGATCGCGCACGTCTCGCGCTGCGAGAGCTGCCGCCAGCTCGCGTCGCTTGCGGGCATGCAGGTGGCGGCGGCGCCCGACGATGATCTCGATCGGCTGAGCGTCGTCGACGATGCGGTCTACACCGATTGGACGCCGCTGCCCGATGCGCACGGCGGCATGGGACAGATCTTCCGCGTTCGCGACCGCCGGCTCGGCCGGTTCGTCGCGATCAAGCAGCTGAAGTCGGGGTTGCCCGAGGGCGATCGCGCGATCCTCGTGCGCCGGTTCGAGCGCGAGGCGCGGCTGACCGCGCGGCTGCAGCACCCGGCGATCGTCGGCGTCCACGAGGCCGGTCGGTTCGACAGCGGCGAGCCGTTCTATGCGATGCCGCTGTTCCTCGGCGCCCCGCTGGGCACCGAGATCGCGAAGCGCACCAAGCTCGAGGAGCGCCTCGGCCTACTCGCGAACCTCACCACCGTCGCCGAAGCGATCGCGTACGCGCACGAGCAGGGCATCGTCCACCGCGACATCAAGCCCGACAACATCCTGATCGGTCAGTTCGGCGAGACGGTGGTGATCGACTGGGGGCTCGCGAAGGACGTCTCCGACGCCGGCGGCGATCCCGATGGTGCGTACCGCGCGCCGCCCGTGGATGGGCTCACGCAGTTCGGCGTGGGGACCGCGAACTACATGCCGCCGGAGCAGGCAAAGGGAGACGAGCCCGAGCCGTGCTTCGATGTCTACGCGCTGGGCGCCACGCTCTATCACCTGCTGGCCGGTGTGCCCCCGTACGCGAAGGCGGAGTCCAGCGAGATCCGGCGCGCGCTCCTGGATCGCAAGCCGCCGAGACAGATCGCGGAGCTCGCACCGGATGTGCCGCCCGAGCTCGTCGATATCGTCACGCACGCGATGGCGCTCGATCGGACGGCGCGGCTCTCGAGCGCGCGCGAGCTCGCGAGCGAGCTGCGGCGGTATCAGACCGGGCAGCTGCTGGCGTCGCGGCGGTACACATTTGGCGAGCTGGTGCGCCACTGGATGCGCAAGCATCGCACCGCGCTCCGCATCAGCGCCGTCGCGGCCGCGGTGGTGATCGCGCTCGCGGTGTTCGCGTTCGTGCGGATCTCGCGCGAGCGCGATCGGGCGACCGATAGCCAGCATCGTGCGGAGCGCGAGCTGCGGCGAGCGCAGGGCATCGTCGCGAGTCGGAGCGCCGCAGATCCGGTGCAGCGCCTCGATGCGATCCTCCTCGGCGTGCGCGCGCTTGCCCCGGATCTTGTCGCCGGTGCCACGCCGGTGCCCGAGGCCGTGCAAGGACTCACCGATGCTCTGACCGCGGGACCACCGCTCGTACCGCTGCGTCACGACGGCGTGATCAAGTGGTTCGCCGCGGCGGGCGAGAGGCTGATCGGCGTCGACGATGCGCGCGCGGTCGTGATCTGGGATGCGCGTTCCGGTGCGCGGATCGCGAGCTATCCGTCGGAGCTGCCGCAGCCCGAGCGGCCGCGCGTGTCACCGGATGGGATCCGCGTGGTGGTGTGCGGCTTCGACAAGATCGGCGAGGTGTTCGAGGTCGCGAGCGGTGCGCATCATCGCTTCGAGGCAGCGGTCGACTTCGCGGGCTGCGCGTTCACGTCCGATGGCAGGCTCGTCACCGCCGCGGATTCGGTGACCGTGCGCGATCCAGTGTCGGCGGCGGTGGTGGAGACCTTCGCGCTGCCTGCGCGCGCGAGCTCGATCGCGCTCGCGACAAGCGGCACCATCGCGGTGACCACCATCGACGGCACGCTGTGGCTGCGCGCGCCGGGTGCGGCCCCCGTGAGCGTGGCGACCAAGGCGCCGCTCGGCGCGACCAGCGCGTTCGATCGCGCGGGCACAACGCTCTACAACACCGGCAACGACCAGATCGTGCGCGCGTTCTCGGTGGTGGATCCAACGGCCGCGCCGCGTGAGATCTTCAAGGACAACCGCTCGCACCTCGCCACCGTGCTGACCAGTCCCGAGGGCGACCGCGTGGGCGTCGGCATGTGGGACGTCGATGGCGTACGCCATTCGCGCGTGATCGACGCGGCGCATCCCGAGGGCATCGAGCTCGACGGCAATATCGCTGGCTGGGCGAACCAGTCCGCGTGGGCGGTGGTCGATCGGCTCGGTCCGCTCGCGCTCGTCGACGTGGTGACCGCCGGCACCGTGCTGCCGCTACCCGCGCACGCGATGGAGGCGACCTCGCTCGTCATCGGCGATCGCCTGGCCTCCGCGAGCCGCGATGGCCCGGCGTACCTGTGGGACATCGCCTCCGGCGACGCGACCGGTCTCCTGCTCGGCCACTCCGGCGAGATCGTGGCGACCTCCGTGCGCGGGGACATGATCCTCACGGCTGCGCACGATGGCAGCGCGCGGGTGTGGAGCGCGATCGATGGGCGCTCGCTCGCCGTGATCCCCGGCAGCGCCGAGCTGACGGCCGCCGTATGGGTCGGCCATCACCGGATCGCGCTCGGCGATCTCGCGGGCCACGTGCGGACGTTCGAGGTACCGAGCGGCACGCTCGTCGACGATCGGGCGTTCGCGAGCCCGATCTCCGCGCTCGCCGTGTCACCCGACCTCGCGCGACTCGCGGTCGGCACGCTCGGCGGCGAGCTCCGCGAAGGCGATCGCACGATCGCGCACGACGCGGGGCCGGTGACCGCGCTCGTCTACAGCTTCGACGGGACGCGGCTGGTCTCCAGCCACACGGATGGCACCACGCGCGCCTGGCTCGTGGCGACCGGCGCGGCGAGCGGCGTGCGCCCCGATCCCGATCCCGTCGACACGCCCGAGGATCACGAAGGCGACACCGCGCTGTTCGCCGAGCGCGACACGATCTTCGCGGTGCGCCCGTCCGGTACGACCCGCGCGCTTGCCGCGGCGGATCTCTCGGCGCGCACGACGCTCGAGGGGCGGGTCGTGGTGAGCACCCCAGAGCGCCAGGTGCGCGCGCTGGGCGAGGGCACGCTGGTCGTCAAGGACGCGCAGGGCGAGCGCCGCCTTTCCGGCCATCGTGCCGCGATCACGGCGGCTGTTCTCTCCGCCGACGGAACGCGCCTCGCCTCGGCGAGCATCGACGGCACGGTACGGCTGTGGGATCCGTCGCGCGACCAGGCCGCGCTGCTCGTGATCGCGCCCGCCGGCCTCGGTACGCCGGTCACGCTCGCGTTCGCGGGCACGAACCTCGTGGTCGGCTTCTCCGGCGGAGCCGTGCGGCTGGTGCCGACGACGCCGGCGGGCGCGCTCGCTCGCGCGTGCACGATCGTGAAGCGGTTCGGTCGAGCCGCGGACGTCGCGCCTTTCTGCGATGTCCGACAATAGTGTCCGACAATAGGGTCGGACCCCATTATCGGACAGC
>JBBRBG010000053.1:0-48376 GCA_038206055.1 Haliangiales bacterium | reverse complement strand
GCGCGCTGATGTAGTCGACCTGCGACGGCGCCACGCCGCACTTCTTGAGGAGCTTCGTCATCACCTTCGCCTGACCCTCCTCGGAGGGCTGCGGCAGGTGGTTCGCATCGGAGCCGGCCTCGACCCCCAGGATCTCGGCGTAGATCGTCGCCCCACGCCGCTTCGCCGAGGCGAGCGTCTCGATCACGATCGCGCCACCGCCGTGCGCGGGCACGAAGCCCTCGCGGCGCGTGTCGTAGGGACGGCATGCCTTGGTCGGCTCGTCGTTGAAGCTGGTGAACGTGATCGCGCCCATGAGGGCCATCGCGTGCAGCTCGACCGGCGAGAAGTCGAGCACCGCGCCGATGACGATCGCGCAGTCGATGTCGTGGTAGCGGACCTCGTCGATCGCGCAGCGCAGCGCCGTGTTGCCGCTCGCGCACGCGGCACCGACGGTGTAGATCGGCCCGCAGATGCCGAGCACCTCGGAGATCACCCCGGCGTGATCCGTATCGAGCCCCGTCAGTGCGAGGAGCGAGTCCATGAAGTCGGGCTCCTCCGCGTACTGGACGCGGTTCTCGTACTGGTGGTTGAGGTTGATGTTGTGGCCCGCGACGATCGTTGCCACCCGATCGAAGTCGAACGCGCCGGCGAGCTTCGCGTCGACGTACGCGTCGAGGGCGAGCAGGATGGTCAGCTTCGTCGTCCACGGCGACTTCGAGATCAGCTTGCGCGCCTTGCGCCAGATCTCCGGCGGCACCGCTCCCTCGAGCTTTGCCAGCTTGGCCGCGATGTCGTACGTGGACAGGTCCGCGCCGACCTTCGAGTAGCAGCGGGAGACATCGATCGTCTTCCAGTTGGACAGCGCCGACGTGCCGGCGAGCAGCCCGTCGAGAAAGCCGCTCAGCGTGTCGCCGAGCGGGGTGTTGATCGCCATTCCAGTGATGACGATGCGTTCAGGCTTCGACAAAGTAGACCTCCATGACCGCCAGGCAACAGATCGCGTCCCCGACGAGGACCTGGCCGGCGCACACGCCGGTGTAGTCGCTGGCGTCGAGCGAGCGCGCGAGCAGCACGAGCTCGGCGCCCGGGCGGATCGCGCCCATGAACGCGGCGTGATGAACTTTCAAGGCGCGCACACCGGCGGCGGGACCGCGCTCGAGCGCGTAGAGGCACAGTGCGAGTTGCCCGATGGCCTCCATCTGCAGGACGCCCGGATAGATCGGATCGCCCGGGAAGTGCCCGCGGAACAAGGGATCGGCCGGATCGAGCCAGTGCCGGCCCGCGATCGCTGCCCCGGCGCGATCCACCGCATCGATGCGATCGACGAACAGGAACGGAGCACGATGCGGGATCAGTTGCTCCACGTCGGCCTTGCCGAGCTCCACGCGATGCGCGGGCTCCGGCGTGTACAGCCTGCGCTTGCGACCCGAGCGCATGAGGACGTCGAGCTCGTCAGCCTGCATCGCGCAGCCCCTTGGTCAGCATGGCGAGGTGGGTGGGCCACTCGCTCGTCGCGTCCGTCGTGGCGCGGCGGCCAGGCGTCCAGCCCTTCCCGAACAGGTTGTGCAGCACCGCGCGCGGCCCGACCTCGGTGAACCATGGCGCCGCGACTCGTGCGGCCATCGCCTCCACGCTCGCCTGCCATCGCACCGGACGATGCACGTGCGCCACGAGGCACGAGCGGATCTGCCGAGGCGTCGCGCGCTCGACAAGCTGGCCGAGGACGTTCGGCACGTACGCTCCACGCGGCTCGACGATCTCCACGTCCTCGAGCACCGCGGCGAGCCGCTCGCCGGTCGCGGCGAAGCACGGCGCGTGCATCGGGATCCGCGGCTCGATCACCGTCGCGTCGAAGTAGTCGCTCTGCTCGAGGAATGCGAGCACGCGCTCGACGGCGCCGCGCTCACCGGAGATGACCTGCTGGCGCGGCGAGTTGTACAGCCCGACACAGGCGCAGTCACCGACCCCGAGCTTCGCGATCGCAGCCTCCACGATCGATGCGGCGAGTGGGAACACCGAGACCATCAGGCCATCGCGCGCCTCGTCGTACAGCCTGCCGCGCGCCTCGACGAGCCTCAGCGCATCCGCGAACGCGATCGCGCCGATGTGAACGAGATGGTTGTACTCGCCGAGCGAGAGCCCGAGCGACCACGGCGAGGTCACGCCCGCCGCCTCGAGCACCGCGAGGTGCAGGTGGTTTGCGAGGAACACGCCGACCTGCACGTCCCGGTTCGTGGCGAACGCCTGCGCGTTGTCGCTCCGGAAGTGCGCGCGCAGATCGCGACCCAGCACGTGCGAGGCGTGCGCGAGCAGCGCGGCGCATGGCTTCTCGGCTGCGACCTTCTCGATCATCTCCGGGTAGCGCGAGCTCTGCCCCGGGAACATGAACACGACGGTCATCGCTGTCCCTCGAAGATGAGCGAGATGCCATCGGCGAACGTGTTCCCACGGTCGACCATCAGCACCTGGCCGGTCATCGCGTCGAACATTCCGCTGCACAGCGCGAACGCCGCATCGCCCACCTCCGCCGCTGACATGAACCATTCCTCGGGGACGAACTGGCGGAGGAAGCCGTGGAACTCCGCGCCGAACGTGCTGGTGAATGCATCGGTCTTGATCGCGCGAGAGCGCACCACGTTCACGCACACGCCCTCGCCGCGCAGCCGGTAAGCGAGGTACTTCGCCAGCGTCTCGACCGCCGCCTTCCCGCACGCGACGAAGTCGTAGGCGGGCGTGAACCGATCCGGTCCATCCGACGACATGACGATGACGTACTTGGGATACGCGCCGAGCTCGCGCTTGGCGGCGAGCGTGTACTCCACCGTTGGCCACGCCGTGGCCCGCATGGAGCGGAGAAACGCGCGCTCGGTCAGGTCGTCGAGCGATTGCACGGTGACGGCCGCAGATGCGTTGCTGATCAGCGCATCGAGCCGGCCGTACTGCTGCCGGATCGTCGCGAACAACTTGGTCGTGTCCTCGCTCCGCAGGATGTCGGCCTCGACGATTAACGGCTCCGGGGCCTCGGCCCGAACGAACTGCTCGATCACCTCGTTCTCGTCCGCACTGCCCCAGCGGTGCGTGATCACCGTCTGCGCGCCGTGGCGCCCGAAGGCGAGCGCGGTGGCGAGGCCAATGCCCATCGTGCCGCCCGTGACGAGCACGACCTTTCCGTCATACAGCCTCACGCGTCGTCCCCGATCGGCGGTAGCGCTGCACGCTCGTCGTAGAGCCGGCTGAAGTTGTCGGTCACCATGGCGCCGCGATCGATCGTCACGACCTGGCCACCGACGCCATCCATCAGGCCCGAGCACAGCCCGAACGCCGCCTCGGCGATCATCTCCGGCGTGGTGAACAGCCCGGGCGCGTGGCGCTCGACGAACGGCTCGAACGCTTCGCCGATCGTCGCGCGCAGCGACTCCGTGCTCGTGAACCGCGTACGCAGCACGTTGACGCGCGTGCCGTGCTCGCGCAGCCGGTGGTTCAGGTAGCGGCAGATCGTCTCGAGCGCTGCCTTCGCCGCCGCGATGATGTCGTAGTTGATGTGATAGGTCTCGTGCCCCATCGACGAGAGCGCGAGCACGTAGCGCGGATAGCTGGCGAACCGCGCGTGCGCTGCGCGCGTGTACGCGACCACCGGGAACGCGGAGTAGTCCATGGCGGTGGCGAGACCGCGGCGCGTGTAGTCCGCGAGCGAGGTGACGAGCGGCGCGAACGCCACGTTCGAGATCAGCGCATCGAGCTTCGCGTGCCGCGCGCCGATCGCATCCATGACCGCAGTCGCGTCGTCATCGTGTGCGACATCGGCATCGAGCACCACGGGCGCCGGCGCGCCGACCGCCGCGAACTGGGCGGCGAGCGCGTCCGCATCGGCCGAGCCCCACTTCTGCGTCAGGTAGACCTGAGCGCCGCGGCGGCCGAACGCGAGCCCGATCGCGAGGCCGATCCCCTTGGTGCCCCCGGTGACCAGGACACTGCGGCTCCGATAATCCAGCATGCGAGCTGGTAGGAGTGCGTGCCCGCGTAGTGTGACGAAGTTTCTTCGTCAGCCGGTCAGAACACGTGGAAGTCGTGCAGCGTGACCAGGATCATCAGCACGGCGAACACCATGATGCCGCCCATGTGGACCATGGCTTCGATCTTCGGATTCGCGCGGCGGCGGGTGACCATCTCGTAGCCGAGGAACACCAGCCGTCCGCCATCGAGCGCGGGCAGCGGGAACAGGTTGAACAGGCCGAGGTACACGCTGAGCATCATCAGGAGCTCGATGCCGCGTACGAAGCCGGATTTGAACTGCTTGCTGAACTCGTCGAGGATCCGCTTCGGCCCGCCCGGGTCGGCCTTCTGAGCGCCGGTGATGATGTCGTAGAGATTGCTACCGATGAACTTCGTCTGTTCGATCGGATAGTAGAGCGCGCGTCCCATCGCGTTGAACACGCCGACCTGCACGGTGTCGGTCTGCACGGTCTTGCGGATGCCGAGCAGGAAGATCGCGTTGCCCTTCTCGTCCTTGTCGGCGCGCGGCGTGATCGAGACATCGATCTGCTTGCCGTCGCGCACGACGGTCAACAGGATCGGCGCGCCATGCTTCGCGGTGACGCGGCCGGTGAGCGACTTCTCGTCGGTGTCGGTCGCGAGGATCAGCTGGTGATCGACCTGGATGATCCGGTCGCCGGGCTCGAGCTTGCCCATCGCGTCGTAGCCGGGCATCACCTCGTCGACGCCTATGTAGAGCGTGTCGCCGCGAACGCCGTGACAGTTGTAGAGGCAGAAGGCGAGGAGGATCGCGGACAGGTAGTTCGTGGCGGGGCCCGCGAAGATCGTCAGGAACCGCTGCCATACCGGCCGGTTCGGATACGCGAAGCGGTCCTCCGGATCGACCTCCTCCGCGATGTTCATGCCCTTGATCTCGACGAACCCGCCGAACGGGATCGGAGCGATCTGGTAGAGGGTGCCGGACTTCTTCGAGCGCCAGTTGAGGCCCGGGATTGCCGGCCCGAAGCCAACGCTGAACCGCTCCACCCGCATCCCGCACCAGCGGGCCACGATCAGGTGACCACCCTCGTGGACGACGATCAGAAAGCTCAGCGAGACGATCGCCAGCAGGTAACCATACACAGCTCGACTATAGCCGAGGCCCCCCTACCGGGCCACAGGGGTCTGACGGGTTCGGCTACTCGACGAGCAGGTTGATGTTGCCGCTGTTCGGCCCGGGCTTGTCGATCGAGTAGCGGCGCGCTCCCTTGCGCCACACGTAGGCGGTCTTCGTCGACGCGGGCTTGCCCAGCTTCTTCGTCATGGCCTCGATGAACGCCACCGTCTGGAGCGGATGATTGGTGATGATGTCGAAGCGAGCACGCTTGATCACGGATTCACGCACGGTCTCGAGGCGCACCGTGATCGGACCCGTGCCGTAGTCGTAGAACGACCAGTCTTCCGCGCCGTCGCGAAACACATGGCGATCAGGCTGGGCCGCCTGCACGGTCTCGATCGTGGCGCCGACCAGCGGAATCGACTCGAGCCCGAGTCGCGTCGTGTCGTCGGGGAGGACCTGCTCGTCGATCGACTTGTACGGCATCCAGATGAGGGATGCGACCCTGGCATCACCGTAGTAGCTCAGCTGCGTGTGACGCACGGGATCGGTCCAGAAGCCGGTGTCGCGCTCTGGTCGCCCGAACTTCGCGAGGATCGCTTTCACCAGGCCCGCGGGGCGATCGAAGTAGATCGCGAGCAACGAGCCTCCACCGCGCGTCGACGGGTCGCGCACGTCGGCGTGAATGCGCGCGCTGAACTTCTTCGCCCACGCATCGACGCGCTTCTGCACGGCGGCGGGGAAGGGCTCGCCGAGCTTGTGTCCGGCGAACACTGGACCGGGCTCGCGATCACTCGTGATCACGTCGGGAAGCGCGGCTGCCCAGTCGATGTCGATCGGTGTGTCGGGCGTCGTGATGCCGAGACGCCTGCAGCTGTCCTTGTCGCCGCCATTGCACGCGCGCACGAAAAACGACCTGGCGACCTCCGGGTTCGACGTTCGTCCGGACATCCCGGTATCGACGATGATGCCGAGCGAACCGCAGCTCATGCCGTCGCCGCGCTCGCAGCCGCGTGTCCACATCTCGATCGCTCGATCGAGGTGCTCGTTGCCGTCGATCCGCTGATAGTAGTAGCCGGCGCGGAAGCACGCCTTCGCATCCGTTGCGAGGCACGCCACGACCTCGGGCGGTGGGGCCGCTTCCTTCTCCTTGCCACCACAGGCGACAAGGATCGAGAGGACGACCCCGAGGTGCCAATCCATGCGGTCGAGTACTAGCCGATGCGAGCAAAGGCGCGGAACCGACTGACGGCAGATTTCGCGGCCACGCCCGTCGGGCCGGTGAGGCGGACCGAGAGGTTCTGGACCTGGAGGCGCTTGGCGAGGCGACGGTGCATCGCGGGGCCGAGCAGGCGCGCGCCGCGGAACGCCGTGAGGGCGCGAACGCGATGTGCGACGGTGTAGCGGGTCAACGCGACCTCGGCGTCGCCATTGTTCGCGAGCAGGCGGCGGCACGCATCGCCGACACCGTCGAGCGAGGCGCTCGCGACATCCGGCGTTGCGACGACGATCAGCGTGCCCTGCGCGCGACCGGCGCCGACATCGATGCCGCGACCGCGCGCCGACGCATGCGTGACGCGGAGCTCGGGGACCTCGCCGCGGAGGAGTGCGAGAACGGCATGGGAGTTGTCGCCGGAGTCCTCGTCGATCGCGAGGATCTCGAAGCTCAGACCCAACCCACGCAGGTGCTCCGCGGTGCGGCGCACGGCGATCCCCACGAACTCCTCGTCATCACCGAACGGCAGAATGACGGAGACGTCGAACCGGGGACCCTCGGACATCGGGATCAGATGAAGCACGCCGTGTGCCGCCATTAGACTCGGGTGTCATTGCATGAACGACGCGGGATCGTCACGTGATTACGACACGTTGGAAGAATTCAGGACGGCATTGGTCGGACCGTGGTGCGAAGCCGATTACGCGGTGCGGCGCGAAAGGCGAGTCACTGATTTCTCACCAGGCGCGCCGCGATGCGGTCCCACGCCAGATGGGTCACGGCGGCGCGGAGGTCGGCCGCGGTCGGCGGGGCCGAGAGGACATCATCGATCGCCATCGCCAGGGCTCGGGGATCTTCGGGGGCGACCAGGTGGGCGGCCGGAGCGAGGTCGCGCAGCCCGCCGACCCCGCTTGCAACCAGCGGCACGCCAGCCGCGAGCGCTTCGAGTGCGATCATCGGGGTGCCTTCGGTCCGGCCGGACGCGGTGATCCGCGAAGGGACGACGACCACGCTCGCGGTTCCGAGCAGGCGATCCCGCGCCGTGGTGTCGATCTGACCCAGGAACGTCACCGGTGCGGTGCGTGCACGACGCTCGAGCTCGGCGCGCGCGGGACCATCACCGGCGATCAGCACACGCGCGCGGGAGCGGAGCTGCGCGGCCGCATCGATCAGCACGTCGATGCCCTTCACCGGTACGAGGCGCGCCGCGACCACGATGGTCGGCGGATCGGTCGGCGCGCGGGTGATCGCGGAGAACCGCGCGACATCGAGACCCATCGGCTGCACGGTCTGGCGGCGGAGCCACGGTGCGAGGCTCGGTACCTCGGCGATGGCGATCGCGCGGAGCTCCTCGCTCACGAACACGAGCTCGGCGTCGCGGCGTGCGAGCAAGTGGAGGACGGGCGCGAGCAAGCGCGCGCGGCGCAACGTGTGGACATCGCCGCCGTGCGCGATCGCGAGCAGCGGTGCGCGCGCGGGCAGGGCGGCGATCGCCGACGGAACGAGCCAGTGCGCGACGATCGAGTCCCAGCGATGCGCCCGGATCGCGACGGCGGCGGCGAGGCGCGCCGAGAACGACGCGGCCGCACCGAGCAGCCCGAACGGCTCGCGCTCGAGGGCATCGGGTGCACCGCCGCGCTCGAACAGCGTGCTCGGGATCCGCACGACGTCGCGACCGGCTCGCGTGCCGGCGGCGATCACGTCGACGTCGTGGCCGAGCGCGCGCAACGCGTGGACGTGCGCCGCCACGAAGCTGCCGGCTGGATCGGTGGGCGTGCGCGGGTACGACGTCGTGACGACGCCGATCCTCATCGCGCTCGTCCGCGCGCCTGCGCGGCGATGCGATTGCCCCACGAGCGCAGCAACACCCACGGGATCGGATGCACCACGGTGCCGAGGTTGATGCCGCTCTTCCAGTGATCTCCGTAGATCGGGCGCACCGGCACGTCGACGACGGCGATGCCCGCGACGTGGAGACGGCTCAGCATGTCGTTCGGATAGCCGTAGCGCGGGAACAGCTCGTCGATCGGGACCGCGGTCAGGGCATCGCGGGAGATCGCGGTGTACCCGCACTGCGAATCCCAGACGTGGCGATAGCCGGAGGTCAGCTTCGTCGCCGCCGAGAGCAGCACGTTGCCGACGATCCGCGTCGCCGGCATCGCCGACCAGATCTCCGGATGGAGAAACCGGTTGCCCTTCACGTAGCCGGCGGCGCCCGAGACGATCGGCTCGAGTAGCGCCGGGAGATCGTCGGGATCCATCTGACCGTCGCCCGCCATGACGACCGCGATGTCGGCGCCGATCGCGAGCGAGCGGCGATATCCCGTGGAGATCGCTGCGCCCACGCCGCGATTCTCGGTGTGGCGAATGACCTCCACTCCGGATGGGCGGGTGCGGCGCTGCGCGGCGAGCGTTGCCTGCGTGGACGTGTCATCCGTCGAGCAATCGTCGACGACGATCACGTCATCGACGAGGTCGGGCACGGTGGCGACGGTCTCCACGATCTTCTGGCGTTCGTTGAACGCCGGAATCACGACGGAGATGCGCTGGGATCGGTACATCTGGGAGGGTTTTAGCCTGTCACAGGTGCGTGGTACAGCCTGCTCATCGACGAGAACGTGGTGTTCTCGAAACGCAAACGCGAACGAAAGAGAACGTTATGGCTGGTGGAGTCAACAAGGTCATCCTGGTCGGGTACCTGGGCGCGGACCCTGACATGCGGTACACGCCGAGCGGTCAAGGCGTGTGCGAGCTGCGCCTCGCGACGAGCGAGAGCTGGAATGACAAGAACGGTCAGCGCCAGGAGCGCACCGAGTGGCACCGCGTGGTCGTGTGGGGGAAGCGGGCGGAGGTCTGCTCGAAGTACTTGTCGAAGGGCCGCCAGGTCTACGTCGAGGGGCGGATCCAGACCCGGACGTACGACGACAAGGAAGGCAACAAGAAGTACATGACCGAGATCATCGCCGCGGACGTCCAGTTCCTCGGCGGCGGCAAGGGCGAAGGCGGCGGTCGCAAGGACGATGGTCCCCCGCCCCCCGATGGTGACGACGGTGGTGCGGGTTACGGCGGCGGTGGTGCCAGCGGCGGTGGTGGCGGCGGCGGTGGCGGTCCCGACGACGACATCCCGTTCTGATCGATCGTCACGCGCGCTTGCGGCAGTTGAACTCGACGATCAGCTCGGGCCGGTGCAGTAGCACTGCACGCCGCGCGCGTTCGTCTGGACTTCGGAGATCCGCAGCCCGGCGGCGGCGAGCCGCTCGCGCTGCACGGAGACCTCGGCCGGATCATCGACTAGCTAGCTAGCTAGGAGCGCGTAGGTCATAGACCTGCGCGTGCGGCAATCCGCAGTGCCGGCTGCGAACCGCAAGTCCGCTGGTTCAGGTGAGCCCCGAAGGCCTCGAAGGTCCCGAAGCAGAGTCTTCTCCTGCAGGAGAAAGCCTCTCCTTAGGGTCTTCGAGAACTTCGGGGCTCCTCTTTCTGGAAGCGCGGTCGCGCGGATTCGTCGCCGTCCGTCCGGCCGGGGCGCGTCTAGAGCCACGCGATCGTGGCGAGGAGCATCGCAGCCGCGGCCGGGACGACGATGGGCCACAGCGTGGTCGAGAGTGCAGCGTGTGCGCGTTCTCGATCCGTTCGGCCGCGGGCGAGCGCACGGGCCGTCGCGATCGCGAGGCCGAGGCCGCCGATGGCCAGCGCCGCGATCTGCAGTATCGTGATCTGCTCGTCGTAGTCGGGGGGGACGCTGAGGTCTCCGCAGTCCTCGAAGTGCATCTGCTGCGTCACGTGGAGCACCACCCATGCCGTGACGAGGCCGATCGCGGCGATACAGGAAACGTCGAGGATGAACCAGCGCGTTCGGGACTGGAGAACGATGCCGGTGGCCATGCCCAGCACGATGCACGCGAAGGTCGCGAGGATGCGCTCGCCGACTACCGCGGTAAGGCCACGGGCGGCGAGATCGCTATCCACCCAGGCGATCGCCGGGAGTCCGATCGCGACAAGCGAGATGACCAGCCCCTGGATCCCGAGCGCCAAGAGCACCCCCGCGAGCAGCTTGCCGCCAAAGATCGCGGATGGTGCGAATGGACGCACGAAGTAGAACGACAGGCGTCCGTTCGACAGCTCTTCCCCGAGCAGCGACATGCCGACGATGACCGAGATGCCGAGCGTGGCGATCCAGGTGCCGGTCAGCATGCCGTCAGCACCGCCGCGATTGAGATCGAGTGACCGGATCGCGAGCATCGCAAGCGTGCCGAGGACGACGGCCGCGGGGATCAGGATCCAGCGAGCCGTCAGCTCGCGCACAGCGATCCGCCAGATGTGGATGCAGTGACTCATACCAGCCCCCAGTGCGCGAACATGACGCTGGCGACGCCGACCACGGCGAGCGAGGACCACAACGTGATCGCGAGAGACCGGTGAACTCGGTCGCGGTCGGTGCGCCCGATCGCGACGGCGACGATCACCGCCGCGAACACCACGAGTACACCGGTGATCGCGAGGGTTCTCAGGAAGACGTTGATACGGTCGAACATCGGCTCCGCCTGCTCCCACGTCCATTCGTGGAGCGCCGCATAGCGCTGCGCCTGGTTGACCTGCGCAAACGTTGCGACGGCAAGCAGCGCGGCCGTGGTTGCGCCGATCGCGTCGAGCATGAACCACCGCGAGCGCGATCTCGCCAGAATTCCGACGACGAGGCCGGCGGCGAGGAACACGGTGGTCATGCCCACCGCGAATAGAATGCCGTCGAGCTCGTAGGTCCAGCCTGGCTGGTAGCTTGAGGGGGGCACCATCATCGGCGGTGCGAGAAACAACACCTGCATACCGACGATCAGCACGAGGCCGCCGATCGTCTTGCCGCCTGCGATCGTGGCGCCATGGACGGGGCGCGTGAAGAAGAACGCGAGCCGGCCATCGTGCAGCGGCCGCCCGAGCAACGACATGCCCACCGCGACCGCGATGATCCACGACAGCACCGCGCCACCAACCATGCACACGTCGGTGAGTCGCGAGTCGCGCGTGAGCCGCGACATCACGGCGGCGAGGAGTCCGAGGCCGAGCGCGACCAGCCACAGCTTCCACCCCCGTGCGAGCTCGAGGCGGGCGATCCGCATCACGCCCATCACGCTGCGACCCCGCGCTGGCGCTCGACGATGTCGTTGAACACCTCCTCGAGGGACGCCGGCGGGTCGCCCGATGCGCGCATCGGATCGGCGTCGACGTTGCCGTACGATGCTTTGATCGTCTCGAGCTCGCCGGTCAGCACCATGCGCCCGTCGCGCAGCACCCCGATGTGTGTGGCGAGACCTTCGACCGCGGCGAAGTCATGCGTCGAGATGAGCGTGGTCGTCCCGTTGTCGGCGAGTTCGCGCACCAGCTCCGCGAGCAGCTCGCGCCGCGCGATCGGGTCGAGGCCGAGGGTGGGATCATCGAGAACGAGCGCCTCGGGCCGGGCGCACAGCGCAACGGCGAGCAGCACCTGCGTCTTCTGGCCGCGCGACAGGCGGCCAAACGGCGTCTTCTCGCGGATCCCGAAGTGGCGGAGACGGTTCGCGAACGTGTCGCTGTTCCACCGCGGATAGAGCGGTGCGCAGAAGCTCGCGAGGGCGCGCGGTGTCATGTCGAGCGGGACATCGGGCTCTTCCGGCACCACGCCGAGGCGCGCCATCGCAGCGGCGCGATGCGTCCATGCGTCGCGACCGAACAGCAGCGCGCGGCCCTCGTCGGGACGCCGCAGGCCGAGCAGGCAACGAAACATGGTCGTCTTGCCCGCGCCGTTACGGCCGAGCAGCGCGAACACGGAGCCCGGCTTCACGGCCAGCGAGAGCTGGTCGAGGATCACGCGCCCACCGATCCGGACCGTGACGGTGTCGAGAACCAACGGATCGTTCGTCATGGCTTCCCTCCTGCACTGACCCGCACGTAGCCGTTGAACGCCTCGCGAAGGGCGCCGAGCGCTTCCTCCGGCTCGGCACCGATCGTCGCGGTCAGCGCTGCGAACTTCTCCGCGCCCTCGCGCAGCGTGCGCGTTCGTTCGGCGCGAGCGAGGATCGGGGGCCGCGCTGCGACGAACGTACCCTCCCCGCGGCGCACGACCAGCACACCGAGATCGACCAGCCGCTGATACGCCTTCGCGATCGTCGCTGGATTGACCAGCAGCTCGGCGGCAAGCGTGCGAACCGATGGCACCGGCGCGCCGGGCTCCCAGGCACCGCTACCGACGAGCTGCCGGACGGACTCCTCGAGCTGTCGCCACAGGGGCGTCGCGCTGGTGGCATCGAGCTTCAATGTTCTTCGCGTCACTGTATTAGTGCACTGATACACCTCGCGGTTCCGTGTCAACCGATATTCGCTCCGCGGCGCGGTAAGGTCCCGCCGTGACCGCGACGGGCCTCAGGCGCCACGCTGACTTCAAGCGGCTGTGGGCGGCCCAGGCGGTGAGCGCGTTCGGCTCGCGGATCACGCGCACGGCGCTGCCGATCATCGCGGTCAGCACGCTCGATCAGCCGGACTCGATCATCGGGATCCTGATGGCGATGCAGCTCGCGCCGGGTGTGGTGCTCGCGATGTTCGCGGGCGGGCTCGTCGATCGCGGGGACAAGCGGAAGATCTTGATCGGCGCGGATCTGGTGCGTGCGGGCGTGGTCGCGTCGCTGACCATCGCGTGGGCGCTCGGCGTGCTGTCGATGGTGCACCTGATCGTGTGCGGCGCGATCGTGGGGGCGGCGAGCGCGCTGTTCCAGATCACGGACACGAGCTATCTGCCGGCGTTGATCGGGAAGGATCAGCTCGCCGAGGGCAACGCGAAGCTCGAGTCGACGGAGGCGATCGCGGAGATCATGGGGCCGGCGAGCGCGGGCCTGCTGATCGCGGCGATCGGAGCGCCGCTCGCGGTGGTGATCGATGCGTTCAGCTACGTGTGGTCCGCGCTGTGGCTCGGGCGGATCGAGACGCGCGCGGAGCCCGCGGCGGCCGACGCGAAGCCGGCGAAGGGCCCGCTGCGCGGCGAGGATCTCCGCGTGGGCCTGCGCGCGGTGTTCGGGCATCCGTACGTGCGGTGGATCGTGATCAGCCACATGGTGTGGTCGATCTGCGGCGGGTTCTTCATCTCGCTGTACACGCCGTTCTGTCTGCGCGAGCTCGCGCTCTCGAAATCGCTGTTCGGCATCATCATCGCGATGGGCGGCGTGGGCTCGCTCGCCGGCGCGTTGATGTCGCGCTGGCTGGTGGCGACCCTCGGACTCGGGCGGACGCTGGTGATCGCATCGGCGCTATCGCTGACGTGCGCGGTGTTCATCCCGCTCGCATCGGGATCGGTCGCGGTGGTGGTCACGTTTCTCGTGCTGCATCAGCTGCTCAGCGATGGCTTCGCGGTCGCGTTCGTCATCCAGGCGGTGACGCTGCGCCAGACCGTGCTGCCGAAACACCTGCTCGGTCGCGCGAACGCGGCGATCCATGTGTGCACCGCGAGCCTGCTGCCGATCAGTGCGATCGTCGCGGGGTTCCTCGCGGAGGCGATCGGGATCCGCAACGCGGTATGGGTGGGCGTGGCGATCGGCTTCGTGCCGCCCCTGCTCCTCTTGCCACTCTGGAAGCTGCGCGCGATGCCGACCGAAACTGCGCCCGGATCCGCGTAGTTGCGTCGCCTTACATCGGCCTTACGCGCGGCGTAGACCTGCCGAAATCTGCGCGCGTTGATACCTGCATCCACCAGGGCTCCGGCGCTGCTTCGAAAGCGGCGCCCATGTTTCACCCGCGTCGGAAAAGGATCTGTCATGTCTCGGTTTCTTATCGCTGCCTCGCTCGTCGCCGCCATCACCACCACCGCCTTCGCCGATCAGCGGTTCGCCGCGCCGCCGCCCGACATCGCCGTTGCGAGCAAGGCCGCCGACATGGAGTACCCGATCGAATCGCAGATGCGCGTCGTCATGGATCGCCAGACCGTTCGCGCGAGGCTCGCCGAGCAGCGCATCGCGAACCTCGCGCGGTTCCGCGCGTACCGGCAGGGCGGGGTGTTCCCGAGCAACACGTTCGAACCGCGCCGGCTCAACGTGTGGATGGACGCCGCTGGCCATCTGTGCGCGGCCGCGACGATCATCAATGCATCGGGGCAGACCGCCCTCGTGCAGCAGGTCGCCGAGCAGACCAACTTCATCCGCCTCGCCGACGTGAAGCAGGGCCCGCTGATGGACTGGATCTTGACCTCGGGTCTCACGCAGGACGAGATCGCCGCGATCCAGGAGCCGTTCAGCCCGGTGATGCGCCGGCAGCCGGAGATCGATCCCAAGCTCCGCGCCGCGGAGAACGCGCGCCTGATCAAGAAGTACAAGGCGGTCGACGCGATGATCGTCAGGAACCAGAAGGCCAGCCTCGATCGCGCCGTGGATCGCCTGATGAAGCGCCAGGACCTCGCCTGGAACCTCGTCAACGGCTAACCGCTCGCCCTCCCATTCACGTCTCGTTCTCGCGGGCTTCGCGCTCGCAAAGGATCTCTCATGTCTCGCTTCGCCCTCGCCCTCACCCTCGTCGCCTCGCTCACCACCAGCGCGTTCGCCACGCACGCCTACGCGCCCGCCACCAGCTTCGCTCGGGCTCCCCAGCTCACGGAGATGGATGTCCCCGAGGGCATCGCGCTGCCGCAGCGCTTCATGGACCGCGCCTCGGTCCGCGCGAAGCTCGCGGAGCAGCGGGCCGCGAACCTCGTCCGGTTCCGCGCCTATCAGAAGGCCGGCGTATTTCCGGTCAACACCGTTCGCCCCGGCAAGCTCAACGTGTGGATCGACGACGAGGGCCACATCTGCGCCGCCGCGACGATCATCAAGATGTCGGGCCTCGACGAGCTCGTGCAGCGCACCGGCGAGCAGACCAACTACCTCCGCCTCGCGGACGTCAAGCAGGGCCCGCTGATGGACTGGATGCTGACCTCCGGCTTCACACAGGAGGAGGTCGCCGCGATCCAGGCGCCGTTCGCCTACCCCGGCGACGAGGACCTCGGCATCAACGACAAGCAGCGCGCGCTCGAGACCGCGCGGCTGACCAAGGTCTACAAGCGGGTGACGGCGAAGCTGGTGAAGAATCAGAAGGCGAGCCTCGAGATCGCCGTGTCGCGCCTGATGAAGCATCCCGAGCTCGCGTGGCGGCTACTGGACGCCTGACCACTCGCAGGGCCTGTGCTCCACAGCAATCTGGAGCTAGACCGCCGGGGCCGTGCCTCGGCGGCGACCGTTTCGGCGCTACGATGGACGGATGACGGACGATGCAGATCGCGCTCGCATCGCAGCACTCGAAGCCACGGTTGGCGAGCTGCGCGACGAGCTCGAGCGCTTGCGCACCACGCCGCGGCGCTCGATGCGCGAGACCTTTCGCTGCGCGGCGTGCGGTGGCACGAAGGTCCTTCACTTCACGCACGTCAAGGACGTGGCCCATAACGGCATGGTCGACTTCAGCCTCCAGAAGCACTTCTCGACGTTCTGGGGCCTGAAGGCCCCCGGGGGCGCGCTCGAAGCATTCGCATGCCGCAACTGTCGGCTCGTCGAGTGGCACGCGATCTCCCTCGGCGATGTTCATGCCGACGGGCAAGACGTGATCGAGCTCGACGGTTCGCAGACCGACCAGCCGATGGATCCCACGCCGTATCGCTAGGCGACCGAGATCTCGCGGACCACGGCGTCGAGCACCTCGGTGCCCCACGCGAGACCGGCGATGGGAATCCGCTCGTCGTGGCCGTGGAACATGTCGGCGAACCGGATGCCCGAGCTCTTCTCGATCTTCACCGGCGAGAACCCGTACCAGCGCGCGCCCATGCGCGTGAAGTACTTCGCATCGGTGAAGCCGGGGATCAGGTACGGGATGACGACGGACTCGGGCTCACGCGCTTCGATCTGGCGCTTGATGCTGTCGTAGACCGGAGACGCGACGGGCTCGGTGACGACCGGTGGTGCCGACTTGATGACCTCGAGCTCGACCTCGGGGCCGAGCACGGCGCGCAGCTCGCGGAGAAGATCCTCGTCGGTCTGGCCGGGCAGGGTGCGGCCATCGATCTCGAACTCGGCGACGCCGGGAATCACGTTCGTCTTTGAACCCGCGCGCACCACGGTGGCGGCGGCGGTGTTCGCGAGCAACGCGGAGAAGCTGCGCGAGAACGCGGCGCCGGGCATCAGGCGCGCCACGCGCGCGAGCAGCTGCGGCCGTGCGAGCAGCTTGATCAGCGGCTGGATCATCGCGGGCTGACGAGCGCGGATGGCATCGAGGAACTCCGTGACGTGCTTCGTGGCGTGCAGCGGCAGCTGGGTGTTGCCGAGCTTCGCGAGCGCCTCGCCGAGCCGGGTCACCACGCTGTCGTGGCGCGGCATCGAGCCGTGGCCCGGCTCGCCGGTGACGCGGGCGCGCACCCAGCAGAAGCCTTTCTCGGCGACCTGCACGGGATAGAACGTGGTGTCTCCGAGGTGGAGCGAGAAGCCGCCGGCCTCGCCGATCGCGTACTCGGCCTCGACGAGCTTCGTGTGTTGCTCGACGAGGAACCGCGAGCCGAGATCGCAGCCGGCCTCCTCGTCGGCGACGGCGGCGAAGATGATGTCGCGATCGAGCTTCGTGCCGGTCGCGGCGAGGCGCTTGACGATCGCCGTGCACATCGCGGCCATGTTCTTCATGTCGATGGCGCCGCGGCCCCACAGGCAGCCCTCGATCTCGTCGCCGGAGAACGGCGGCACGCGCCACTTCGTCGGATCGGCCTCGACGACATCGAGGTGCGCGGTCAGGAGCAGCGGCGGCAGCTTGCCCGTGCCGCGGTGGCGCACGACGAGGTTCGTGCGCGCGGGCTGTGCCTCGAGGAGAACCGGCTCGAGGCCGACCTCCCGGAACTCGCGCTCCAGGAGCTGCGCGCAGATCCGTTCATTGCCCGGGGGATTCGTGGTGTCCATGCGCAACAGCGCCTGGCACAGGCGACGAGAGTCCTCGGCGAGCGTCGGTAGCGACATCGCCGCGGAGATTACAGGAACAGCCAGCGATAGATCATGATCGCGAGGCCAACGAGCAAGCATCCGACGAGGCCGACGCCCGCAGCGATCATGGCCTTGCCCTGGTTGCCCGAGCGGCTCGCGGTGCCCGCCGCGAGCCCGCCGACCGCACCGGTCATCGCGCAGACCGTCTGCATCGAGAGGAGCACGTCGCTCGGCGGCGCGCCCTTCACGAACCACTGCGAGATCAGAAACCCCACCATGAAGCCGATCACGGCGCCGATGTACGAGCGAAGCCCCATGCGGTGAGTCTACACACAGCAAGATTCTCCAAGTCCGGAGCGCCGGCCGCGACGATGCTCACCCGTTGGTCGCCGCACGCACCCTTCACGCCGGGCCGATCCGCGTGGTCGGTTCACCGAGCACCTGCGCAAGGACGACAGCGCGACCTACCATGCCGCGTTCCTCCTCGATCCCGACGGCAACAACCTGGAGGCGGTGTGCACCGCGTGACCCAAGGTTAGATCGGCACGCGGGGTCATGCGTCTCATCCTGGGTGCAGCGGCTCGTCATCCTCGCAGTCCTGGCGGCGCTGGGTGCTTCCGCGCACGCCGACGTGGGCGCTTCGATGGTCGTCCACGCGAGCACCTACGGCGGACTCGACGAAGGTGGCGCGGGCGTGATGCTCGAGGCCTCGCGGCGGCGGGGACGGTTGGAGTACTTCGGCGATCTCGGCGTCTCCGTGATCAGCGGAAAACGCGGGACCATCGGGCTTGGTACCGGCACGGACACGAGCTTGCTCGGCGGTGTGCGCGTGATCGCACGTTCGTTCGTCGCGGACGAGGTCGCGTTCGAGCTCGCCATCGACCTGTTCGGCGGCCTGCAGCAGTTGTGGTGGTCCGACGAGGACGTCACCCGGCCACTGCTCGGAGCCGGCCTGGGCTGGCAGGTACGGCTGAACGAGAAGACGACGATCCGGGTGATGACGCGGCTGTATGCCGCGCCGACGGTCTCGGATCGTGACGAGCCCATCTGCCGCGGCGCGTGCCCGGAGCAACCCCGCGAGGCTGCACTCGGCTTCATGGGGATGTTCGGTGTGTCGTGGTGAAGGCGCTGCTCGTGCTGATCGCCACGACCAGTGTCGCGAGCGCGCACCCGATATCGTACGACCATGTGATCCTCGTCGATTCCAACCCGCCGCCGAATCTCATCGTCGCGCCGCCTCCACCACCTCCGCCGGCCGAGAAGCTCCACACGCGCCTCGGCTGGCGCGTCGGTATGGGAAAGCTTCCGTTCGGCCAACTCGAGGTCTCGACGATCGAGCTGCTCCAGCTCACGGGAGACATCCAGCTCACGGACCGCACGCGCACGTTCGCGGAGTACGAGCTGATGTTGTTGACGCCGGACGGGCCGCCGATGATGAAGTCGGTCGGCGGCATCGGTCATCGCGGCAGCGTCGGCCTGGTGCGCGAGATCCTCGGTCGGCGCACGCGCGACGGCGCCGCGGCGTTCGACCTGAGCGGGGAGCTCGGCGGCGGCGCGACCCTCGTGTCGGGCACGATCGGCGACCGCGTGCTCCCCCACGGTCTCGCCGGCCTGCGGTGCGGCTTCTCGCTCCATCCCGAGCACGACACGAAGCGCGAGCCGTCGTTCGGGTTCGAGCTACTCGTGCGCGCGACCTTCGTGCCGGATGGCGTCGGCTTCGGGTTCGGCCTCGGCATGTACTGGGGCGAATAGCGCTAGGCTTCGCCGATGCTTCGAGGCGGATGTCTCTGCGGCGGAGTCCGATACGAGATCGAAGGCGCGCCGGTGGTGGTGGCCCATTGCCATTGCACCGACTGCCAGCGACTCAGCGGAGCGGGGCACACCACCGGAGCGATGTTTCCGGTCAGCGGGGTCCAGGTTCGCGGACCGATCTCCGAGTTCCAGCTCGCATCCAGCACCGAGAGCATCGTGACCCGGAGCTTCTGCCCGACGTGCGGCAGTCAGCTGTTCGGCCGAAACACCAAGATGCCAGGGTTCACCACGGTGTCGGTCGGAACGCTCGATGATCCGGATCTCGTCGTGCCTCAGGTCGTGGTGTTCGCGCGGACGAAGCGCCGCTGGGATCCGAGCGACGCGGCGCTACCGACGTTCGACACGCAGCCCGACTGGAAGCCCGAGGACGGCGTCTAGCGTTCGTGCTCGGGCCCCGAGGACCGCTCCACGAAGTAACGCGCGTCGTCGGCATCCCGGTCCCAGTCGGCCCGCGAACCGTAGAACAGGTGGTTCTTGATCCCGACGCCCAGTGGTTCATCGAGCGTACCGACCGTCAGGTAGACGTTGTTCTCGTCTTCCTCTGCCGGCAGCGGCGTGCCGCAGGTCTTGCAACGCGTGATCGTGTACGTCGGCCGCACGGCATAGGTGACCCGATGATCTTCGCCGCTGAGCCACCGAAACCGGTCGCGCGGGACGATCAGGATGGTGTTGCCCATGCCCCCGCTCGTCTTGCGGCAGTTCGAGCAGTGACACATCCAGACGCCATCGAAATCACCTTCGACTTCGTACCTCAGCGCACCGCACAAGCAGCTTCCTCTCCGTGCCATGGCACCGACCCTACGCGCTCCTTGGCGACCGCGCACGCACGTGCTCGCGGATCACCTCTGACGCCAATAACCTGGCCGGCGACGCGCATGCGCGAACGCTACAACCTCGATGCTGCCTCGCGCGATCCGGTACGTCACCAGGTACGGAAAGCGTGGAACCTTGAGCCTCCGATACGCCGACGAGCCCCACCGTGGGTATCGAAGCGGAGCGTCGGCGATTGCGACGAGGGCTCGATCGATCGCGTGGATAAATCCGTGGCGGAGTGAGCTGACCTGATCGTACCAGCGCAGTGCCGCCTCGAGCTCAGCCTCGGCCTCGCTGAGGATATGCAGCGACCAGGTCACCGGGTGGCGAGCTTCGAGAGCACACGCGCGCGAACCTCTGCCCATGTGGGCGGAGGCGTTTCGCTTGCGTCTGCCTCGGTGACCCGGCGATCGAGCTCGGCTTGCCACGCCGCTTCCCACGCAGGGTCGGCCGGGCCGTCGACGCTCGAGAGCAACTCTGCGGCGAGTTCCATGCGCTCCTCGGTCGAGAGAGCCAGGGCCTCGTGCAGAAGCTTCGCAGATGCCTTGGTCACAGAGGACATTGTAGCGCTCGATGATGGAGGTGGAACAAGAAAGGGCCGGCACGGCAGCGCGAGGGAGGGCACGCTGCCGCACCGGCATGAACGAGAGATAGGTGCCGGCGCGACGGACAGGAGAGACCCACGAAACCAGGTCCGCCGCACCGGCATGAACGATCACTTCTGCGCGAGCGTGGTGTCGCCCTTGATGTCGAGCAGTGGCTCGAGACGCTTGAACGTCTTGTAGCCGAAGCCCTTCACCCGGCGAAGATCGGCGACGCGCTTGAAGCCGCCGTTCTTCTTGCGCCAGGCGACGATCCGGTCGGCCTTTGCAGGGCCGACGGTGGGAAGCAGCATCAGCTGCTCCTCGGTTGCCGTGTTGAGGTTGATGCGACCCGCCGGTGCCTTCCTGACAGGCGGCGGACGCGCGTCGCGATCGTCGGGCGCGGGTTTCGGGGCCGACGCGACGACGGTGGGCGCGGCCGAGGCCGCGGTGGTCCAGGAGCCGCCCATCGCGAAGACGAGAGCGACGAGCGCGAGCAACGTGGGAACGCGAAACGCGAGCTTCTTGAGCGCGGTCATGGATCAGTCCTTTCGAGTAGAGGGTGGTCAGAACGGCATCGGTTCGCTCGCAGCGCCCGCGCCCGCGGAGGGCTCGAGCGTTCGCCCCGTCGAGGTGGCGCGGTACTGCTCGCGCTTCTCGAGGTCGCGCGCGTCGAGCTCGCGGATCTGGATCTTGATGCCTTTCGGACTGAATGCCGCGAGCGGCAGCGATTCGAGGAATCCGTTGATCGACGCGTCTCGATTCTCGAAGCCGGTACCGATCTTCAACAGAAAGGTGCCGTTGCCGTCGTAGCGGGGGACCTCGGCGAGGATCTTGAATTGTTTCTTTTGCATGCGGAGAACGCAGAGCAACAGGAATGCCAGGAGCAACTCCGCGAAGTTGTTCACGGAGCGCGTCCGAAACGTCCGAACGGCGGACGATGTGGACGCGGGCCGGACGAGGCCGGACGAGGCCGACTATTTTCCGAGCGAAACGTCGAGGCGCGCGGTCTTTGCGGTGTCGACGCGGACGGTGCGGTGCACGGTGATGGGCGCGCCGTAGACGAGCTTGCCGGCGGAGCTCGTCGGGACAGGCGGTTGCCAGATCGTGACGTCGTAACGGCCGGGCGCGAGCTCGTCGATGCGGAACCGGCCAGCATCGTCCGTGATGGCGAAGTACGGAGTCTCGACGCCCACGATCCACGCCGCGCCGAGCGATCCGTCCTCGGCCTCGACGCGCGTGACACCGAGCTTGAGCTGGAGGGCGACGCGTCCGGCTTGCTGGAGCTCGGTGGGCTTCGCGGCGGCGGTGGCTCCGGGGGTGGTGATCGCGATGCGGGTGCCGGTGCCGTCGCCGTGGATCGCGAGTTGCGCGGGCAACGGGTTCACGACCTGCGTGGTCGGCGCGAACACGCAGCCGCGCTTGACCACGACGCCACCGACAAGCGCCGGCCGTTGCTCGCCCGCGGTGTTTGGTAGTACGCGTCCGGTCGTGAACTTGTCGATGTAGACGAGCGCGCCGCCCACGCCGCGCTCGGCGCTGATCGCGAGTGGATCGATCGTGCCGCACGACGAGGTGACCTTCGGGATCGGACCACGCCACGAGATCGTGCCCTCGATGGCCGCGGACAGCCCGACCTGCTGCTGGTAGTGCGGCATCCGGTTGACCGATGGATAGCCCCACTGCGGCGGCGCGTAGGTCGCGTAGGTCGCACCGCCGTAGGGGCTGCCGCCGTACGCATCACCGCCGTAGGCGTCGCCGCCGAAGGCCTCGTCGTAGCGGCGCGGGATCGGGTTGCGCGCGGGGAGCGCGGGCGCAGCGCCGTCGTCGTCGGTCATCAGACGAGAGGACGCACGCGCGAGAATGCCGTGGCCGTCGTCGCGCTCGGTGCCCGCGGCGTAGAGCGGCTGATGCTGGGCCGGTCCGCCGCACGAGAGTGCGCCGAGAAGCGACAGCAGGGCCCAGCGCGACCGCACGCCTTAGCGTGTCACGGCCGGAAGTAGCCGTCGAGCTGCTGCGCGGTAGCGGCATAGATGGCGCGCGCATCGGCGATCGAGATCGAGGTGGCGTAGGACACGCGACCACCCGTGCGCGCGAACGACAGGTTCTTCACCACGCGCGCCAGCGGCTTGCCGATCACCATCTGGATCGCCGTCGAGTCGCCCACCCGGTCGCGCACGGCCTCGGCGGCCGCGATGAACTCGATGGCCTCCTTCTCCGAGACAAACCGCATGTTGCCGCGCACGAGCCAGCCCTGCTTGACGAGCTCCATCGCGAGCGACAGCCGGTCGGGCGTCGGCAACGTCTTGATTCCGAGGCCGAAGTCGTTGTCGCCGAGGTCGAAGCGCTTGCCGCCGAGGGCGAGCGTGACGACGAGCGCGGGACCCCGGGTATCCGTGCCGGACTCTTTCTCGATGGTGCGGATGGCGCCGAGCCAGGCCGGCAGCTTTGTCTTCGCGACGACCTCGTCCGGATCGCCCGCGGTCGGCGTCAGACTGCCGAGGTCTGCAGGCTGCGCGAGCAGGAACCAGCCCTTGAACGGCGACAGGAACACGCGCTTGTCGCCGCGGTAGGTGCGCGTGCGCTTGCCGAGCAGGCCGGACCTGGTGGTGCTCCATGTCACCGGCGCCGCTGCCGACAGCAGGTCGCGCAGCCCGGCGCGGCCGAGCAGCGTGCGCCCGACCAGCGTGGTCGCGTTGATGTCCTTCGGCGAGAACGTCGAGACCACGAGGGTCTCGAGCTTCTCCGTGACCTTCGCGTTCCCGCCGCCGAACAGGAACTGGTAGTCGGGCATCGGCGAGATCAGCCGCTCCGCCTGCGCCGCCCACTCGGTGCCGCGCAGGCGATCGAACCGGATCAGCACCGTCAGGATGTGGCCCTGCGGGAAGTACGTCAGGAGGTTCGCCGCCGTGCCTGCCGTCGTCGGCGCACCCTCGACGGCGGGCTCGTTGGTCTGCCCGGCGACGCCGGAGCCCGAACCGTTCTCGAACGCGATCGACGGACCCGCACTGCCCGATCCCGAGCCGTCGCCGGAGCCGACGCCCGAGCCCGCGCCCGAGCCCGCCGTGCCGACGATCATCGCATCGCCGGTGGTCCCGGCATCGCCGAGGTCCGCCGTCGCGACGGTCCCGCCGTCGCCGAGGCCGGCGCTCGCATCGGCCACCGCGACCATCGCTGCGTCGTCGCCTGCGTCGGAGACGCCCGCGTCAACCGCCGCGACGATCGCTGCATCGTCGGCGATCCCCGCATCTGCCTCCGCAACCAGCGGCACCTCGGCATCGAGCGCAGCATCGGGCTTCTTCCGCGCATCGGGCGGCGCATCGGGCGGCGCATCGGGCGGCGCATCGGGCGGCGCATCGGGCGGCGCATCGGGCGGCGCATCGACGCCCGCATCGATCGCAATGCCCGGCTCGGGCGGCGTCGGCACGGTGCTCGCCGGATCGGTCTCGTCCTTCCCAGGCGTTCCCCGCTCGGGCACGCGCGCGACCTCCTCGGGCAGCGCCTCGACCACCGGCGGGGGCGGCGCGACCTCGATATCGACGAGGTCGACGTCCTTCGGCTTCGGCCGATCGAGCACGAGGCCGGCGATTCCACCGAGCAGCACGTGCACGAGCACCGACACCGCAAGCGCGCGCCGCAGCGCTGGCTGTTCGCTGGGAATCAGAGGAGCTTGCACGGTTCTCGACGACGGACCTCCACGGCAGTAGCATTCCGCCATGGCCGAGTCCAGCGAGCGCACGCTGACGCCCGACGAGGACGCGTATGTCGCCGCGGCGCGCGACAAGGCGTTTGTCCTCTACGAAGGCACGAGAACCCCCCATCGCAGCTGCGGCATCGCGCTCGCGGAGACGTTCGGCCTCCCGACGCCGGCCTACCAGGCACTGCGCCGCGGTGGAATCACCGGCAAGGGTACGTGCGGTGCGATCCGCGCCGGCGAGCAGGTGCTCGGCGAGCTCCTCGGTGATCCGAGCCCGACCGGCACCGTCACGCCCGCGCTGCGCGACGCCGTGATCTGGTACCAGGGCGCGTGGCACGCGAAGATGTTCTCGAACCAGGCCGCGCCCGACGTGGTCTGCGATTCGTTAGTCCGCCCCCACGGGGACTTCATGGGGCCCGCGCGCAAGGCGTTCTGCACCAACCTGGCTGCGGACGTTGCGGCACTGACCGCCGAGGCGTTATGTCGGTTTGCGCCCGTGCGTCCCGAGATTCCGGCGCTGGAGCTCTGATGAAGCTAACGAAAGAACAAGTCGCCGCGGTCGTCACCGAGGCATCGCAGAAGATGGGCGATCCGAACTACTCGTCGGTGCTCGTCGGCGGGTTCGTCCAGTCGCAGACGCCGGTGGCGCAGTTCATCAGCGCGCACGAGCGCGAGCTCGGCGGGGCGGAGGCGATCGTCGGTGTGATCTTCCACATCGCCCTGATCGCCCAGTGCTACCAGCGCAGCGGCGGCAAGATCCGCACGCTGTCATACGAGGATCTCGATGCGGCCGCGCGTGGCGAGCCGCTCGCCCGGCTCGAGAAGGCGCAGCTGCCGGTGCACGAGTTCATCAAGGCGAACATCGAGAACGAAGAAGCGCAGAAGCTGGTCGCGATGATCGCGCTCGCGATCGACGGGATGTCTTGAGCGACGGCCCGCTGCTCATCCTTGGCTGCGGCTACGTCGGGACCCGGCTCGCCCTCGCGGCCCGGGCGGCCGGCCGCACGGTTCGCGTCGGTGCGCGCGGGACGGGGCGGCTCGCGCACCTCGCGCAGAAGGGCATCGAGGTGAAGTACCTGGATGTCTCGATCCCGAAGCAGCTCACGGCCGCGGTGTCGGGCTTGCACGGCGTGACCGTCGTGTACTCGATCCCGCCGGCCACCGCCGGACCGCCGGGCGCCGCGGTGCGACACGCGATGCAGGCGGCCTACAGTGTTGGCGCGAGCGCGTTCATCTATTTCAGCTCGAGCGGCATGTACGGCTCGATGCCCGACGACGACGTGTGGATCGACGAAGACACCGATGTCACGGCCGACGATCCGCCGATGCAGGGCGTGCAGACCGACGAGCTCGTGATCACCCAGAACCAGTTCGACCAGCTGCGCACGATCGTGCTGCGGCTCGCGCCAGTCTACGGCCCCGGGCGCGGTGTGCGCGAGCGTCTGCGCAAGGGCGACTACAAGCTCCTCGACGACGGCGCGCATGCGATCTCGCGCATCCACGTCGACGACGTTGTGAAGGTCGTGTTCGCGGCCGAGGATCGCGCCGAGCCACGTACGCTGCTGCTCGTTGCCGACGACGAGCCCACCACGCAGCGCGAGTACGCCACGTGGCTGTCCGAGCGGATGAACGTACCGATGCCGGCCTCGCGCTCGGTCAACGAGCCGGGTGGCAGGCAAGTGGCGCACCGCAATCGCAAGATCAAGAACACGCGGCTCAAGGAGACCCTCGGCCTCACGCTGACCTATCCGAGCTTCCGGGAAGGCGAGGTCGCGATCGAGGAAGAGCTGGCGCGGGAGTAGAGCGGAGCCCGTATCGGTCGTGATACGACTCCGCCATGCCGAATCCTGTTGCGACGTTCGAGACCTCGCTGGGCACCTTCCAGGCGGAAATTTTCCAGGACAAGATGCCGGTCACTGCCGGCAACTTCGTCAAGCTGGTGAAGCAGGGCTTCTACGACGGCCTGCACTTCCACCGCATCATTCAGAACTTCATGATCCAGTTCGGATGCGAGTTCTCGAAGGATGCGAATAGCCCGCGCTGCGGCACGGGTAACTCGCCGCTCGGCAACGTGCAGGACGAGCACCCGCCCGCACACAAGATCTCGAACGAGCCGGGCACGCTGTCGATGGCGAACACCGGTCGCCCGAACTCGGGCGGCGCGCAGTTCTTCATCAACACGGTCCACAACGATCGCCTGGATTGGTTCTCGCCCGGTCCGTCGAAGCACCCCGTATTCGGCAAGATCACGACGGGGATGGACATCGTGAAGAAGATCGAGACCACGCAGACCGACGGCTCGGATCGCCCGAAGACCCCGGTCAAGATGATCAAGGTCACCGTCACGGAGTAAGCAACACCGATGAGGTCGGTCGTCGCCGCGCTGGTCTGCCTGTGCAGCACCGCGGCAGCGCAGCCTGCGCAGGGGCCGGCCTCGGAGCCCGAAGTCATCGAGGTCTCGGGCAAGGCGCCCGAGGAGACCAAGCCGCTCAGCTACCAGCTCACCGCCGAGGAGATTCGCACGATCCCCGGCGCCGGCAACGACATCCTGCGGGCGGTCCAGGTGCTGCCCGGCGTGGCGCGCATTCCGTTCGCGTTCGGCGGCCTCGTGCTGCGCGGTACAGCGCCGCGCGATTCCGCGGTGTACCTCGACGGGATCGAGGTGCCGGTCGCGTTCCACTTCGGCGGCGTCACCTCGTTCTATCCGGGCGGCATGCTCTCGGATCTGACGCTGACCTCGGGCGGCTTCGATGCATCGTACGGGCGCTCGGAGGGCGGGCTCGTCACCCTGACCACGCGCGAGCCTCGCACCGATCGCTGGCGGCTCGGCGGTTCGTTCGGCCTCCTCGATTCTTCGGTGCAGGCGGAAGGGCCGCTGCCGAAGCACGGCGGCATCATCGTCGGGCTGCGGCGGAGCTACTTCGACACCGTCGTCGGTCCGTTCGTCGCGAATGATGTGCCGCTCCCGAGCTACTGGGACTTCCAGCTCAAGACCGGCTGGGGCGATGCGCGAAGCGGCGGCCGGATCACGCCGATGATGTTCGGTTCGATCGACCATGTGGCGAGCGACAAGATCAGCGTCACGTCATCGTTCGTGCGCTTCGCCGTCCCCTATCACCGCTCCTGGGGCAGGACCAGCCTGACGGTCACGCCGTGGTTCGGGCTGAACAACCTGACGTTCCAGGACAAGGAGAGCAATCAGGCCCAGACGTTCTCGCGGCCGACGTTCCCGGGCGGCGTGCGTACGGAGCTGTTGCGCGACGCGCCGTGGGGGCACGTCCGCGCCGGCGTGGAGCTGCACGGCGGCTACCTCGCGCAGACGGCGGTCAACTTCAATGGAACCGGCGGGCCAGATGTGGTGCGCGGTTCGACGACCCTCCGGTGGACCGACATCGGCGTGTGGGAGGAGACGCGGATCAAGCTCGACGGCGAGCGGTTCGCGGTGAAGCCGGGGATGCGTGTCGAGGTGTATGGCCTGTCGAACGAGATCGTGGTCGATCCGCGGATCAACGTTCATCAGCGGCTCAGCGATTCGATCACGCTGCGGCAAGCGGTCGGCCGCTTTCACCAGCCGCCGACGCCGGCGGATGTGGATCCGAGCAACGGCAACCCGGCGCTGAACAGCTCCTACATCGATCAGCTCTCGCTCGGCGTCGACGCCCTGCTGCCGTACGAGATCTTCGGGTCGCTCACCGGGTTTTACAGCTACGGCAAGAACATCGGCGTGCAGATCCGGAACCCGCGACCCGGCGGCGACACGCCCGAGCCGAACCTCGGCGGCCTCGGGCCCACGTTCCAGTTGCTCCTCGAGAAGCAGCTCGGGTTCGCGATCTACCGGGACAACATCGGCCGCGCGCGCAGCTACGGCGCGGAGCTGCTGGTCAAGCGCAACGTCGGCGCCTGGTTCGCGATGCTCGCGTACACGCTGTCCGTCTCGGAGCGCGTCGACGATCCGCGCACCGGTGCCGGGTGGCGACCGTTCGAGCTCGATCAACGGCACAACCTGAACGTGGCGGTGTCGCGCTCGTGGGGAAACTGGCGGTTTGGTGCGCGCATCCAGGCCACCTCGGGAAATCCGTACAGCCCGACGACGTATGACCCCGACAAAGGGGAGCAGGTTCAGGATCCGTGGGGGGCAAAGCTGCCGGCGTTCTTCTCGCTCGACCTGCGGATGGATCGGCGCTGGCACCGCTGCTGGAGCGACATCAACTTGTTCATCGATGTCCAGAACGCCACGCTGCGCCACAACATCGAGGGGCGCGAGTTCAGCTACGAGCACCTGAGGGACGAGGACATCCCGGGTCTCCCGATCATCCCGTTCATCGGCGTCGAGTTCATCCCGATCCCTTGAGGGCTTGGAGCGGGGCACAGCCGCTCGCCTCGACTCTGCGAGATCGCCGGTGTAGCGTTCCGGCATGTCACGCCTGTCGACCCTGCTGTTCCTCGCTGCGACCGCCTGCGGTGGCCCCTCCAAGCAACCGCCGCTCGCGCCGCTGCCCGCCGACAAGCCCGCCGATCCCCCGCCGCCCACCGAGAAGCCGGCGACTCCCGATCCCGCGCCGCCGCAGGCCTCGGCTGCTGCGGAGGTCACCGTCCCGGCCACCAAGACCATCGTCAAGCTCGTGTCGCCCGGCAAGGGCAAGCGCGCGCCGCTCCGCTACACGAACAAGGCCGGCGACAAGCAGCAGGTCGAGGTCGCGATGGACTTCGCGGCGAAGGAGACCCACATCGGCAAGTCGCCCGCGGATCAGATCGTGCCGACGATCGTGCTCACCGGCGAGGCCGAGATCAAGTCGGTCGACAAGGACGGCAACGCCGCGTACGCGTTGACCGTGAGCTCCGCGGATGCGCGGGCCAACGAATCCAAGATCCCGGTCGAGCAGTTCAAGATCGTGCTCGGTTCGCTCACGGGTCTCGTGATCAGCTCGACGCTCAACCCGACCGGCACGGCGGGTGACGTCAGCTTGAAGATCGAGAAGCCGAACGACATGACCGCCGGCGCGCTCGAGCTCGTGAAGATGACGCTGCCGCAGTTCCCGGTGCTCCCCCTCGAGCCGATCGCCGTCGGTGCGAAGTGGCAGGCGACGACGAGCCTCAAGCTCGCCGACAAGCTCGACATCACCCAGGTCACCGACTACGAGCTGATCGCGCACAAGGGCACGACCTGGACGATCAAGGGCACCACGAAGGTCAGCGGCACCGATCAGGACGTCGGCGAGGGCGCGAAGATCTCCGCGATCAAGGGCACCGGCACGTCGGAGTCGACGATCGCCGACGGCATGCTCTATCCGACGACGAAGTCATTGCTCGAGACGCAGTTCACGGCGAGCGATCCGAAGGAAGGCGACGTGAAGTTCGCGCTCAAGGTCGGCGGCGCGGTCACGCCCGCCAAGAAGTAGTCGTTACTGCGCCGGGCCCGGGGGCGGCGGCGGTGGCGCTTCGAAGCTGACGAACGCGGCGATCTTCGTCTCCGTCGCGTCCTCGACGTGGTCGCGGCCCTGGGTCGCGCTGCGTGCGCGATCGAGGTTCGTGACCACGAGGTCCGAGCCGATCATCGTCAGGATCAGCACGTTCGTCTCGAACTTCATCACCGCGAGGATCACGTCCATCGCGCGCAGGTTGAGCTTCGCGACGAGACTACCGAGCGCGACGATGATCAGCACGCCCGACGTGATCATCACGGTGACGTACATCTTGCGGACCTTCTTGATCGCCCGCATCGCTTCTTCATCGTCCATCGGCTTGGCGAGCGCGAACCCGGCGCGCGCGAGCAGGCCCTGACCGATCATCACGCCGAGCACGCCGGCGATGAACCAGCCGCTTCCGGTGAACTGATACGGGACGATCAAGATGACGTACGCGAGCAGCGCATAGAGCGGTGCCGCCATCACGATCAGCCAGCCGGGCGCCGAGACGCCCGGGAACAGCAGCTTGATCACGAGTGATGCGCGGACGAGGCCCGGCATCAGCGAGATCGCCTTCGGCGCGAGCTGGAGCATCGCCAGCATCGCGAACATGAAGGGCATCAGGACCTGCTTGTAGACACCCTCGAACCCGAGCGCGAGGAGCGCATCGCGGTTCATGTTGCCGATGCCCTCGAACACCGTGCGCAGCGGATACAGGAACACGACGAACGGCGTGATCATGAAGAGCAGCCACCCGTAGAACAGGCGGCGCCGCTGCTTGCGCCAGTTCGCCCAGTCCTTGAGCTGGGTCCAGCACACGTAACAGAACACGCCCTCGGCGAACGCCGGCGCGAACTTGACGAAGAAGATCGGCATCCAGCGCGTCGAGCGCAGCGCATCGGTGACGCCCATGATCGTCAGCGGAATCAGCGTGCACGCGACGAGGAACAGCACCGACCGCCGCCACGCGAGGAACGACTGAAGATTGATGTCGTGGATCGGCGGCGATGCCTGCGCGAGTGCGAGCCGCTCCTCGGGCAGAACCTCGTTGGGCTCGATGCGCAGCCGGAACGCGCGACGCGCGGAGATCTTCAGGAAGCTGACGAACTTCGTGTACGGCGTCTCGCTCGGCGCCGACTCGGGCAACCACGCCGGCGGGAGCTGCGTGGCGCCCGACGCCGTGTACTGGCTCGGCCCCGACGGCACCGGTCCCGACGGCATCTGCGGCATGCCGGACATCGGCCCGGCCGCGGTTTGTCCGGACGCTCCCGCGGCGTATGCCTGCGGCGATCCGCCCGGATACGGCTGCGTCGGACCGGACTTGGCCGGCGACGGCGCGTACGGCGAGGGCGTGCCGGACGATCCGAACTGCGGTGCAGCGGTTGGCTGCGTCGGACCGGACGGGCTCGGCGCGTACGGCGATGGCGCGCCGGACGATGGTCCGCTCGGAGATGATGCGTACGGCCCCGGCGTACCGGACGACGGATTCGGCGACGGCGCGGCGGGCAGCGGCGGCTGCTGCGACGGCGAGTGCGGACGCGGTGCGTACGGTGATGCGGCGGGTGGAGCTGCCGGCTTTTGCTCGTTCGTCGACGGTGCGGGCGCGTACGGCGACGGCGCGGCAGGCGGGTTCGTCCCGGGAGCGGCGGCCGCTGGCTTCGGTGCGTATGGTGATGGAGCAGCGGGCGGATTCGTGCCGGGCGGCTGCGTGGGACGCGCGGCCGGACGCTGGCTCGCGGTCGGTGGTGGCAGGGTCGCGCGGCGCGTTGGCAGTGGCACGCCGGCGAGGGTGCTCGGAGGCGTAGGCCCGTCGGGCGGCTTGCCCGAGGGAGGATCTCCACCATCCGAAGACATGCGCGCATCGTAGCGAAATCGGGGCCGCAGATCGCGTCATCGCGTAGGCTGTCGGCATGCGAGACGCGCTCGTGTTGCTCGTGGTCGCGGCGTGTGGTTCGCGCACTGCAGCGCCGCCGCCCGAACCGCCCAGCAACGTGGGAACCGCCGCTCCCTCGGGCGGCGCGACGTGCGCAGACTCGATCATCGACCCCACCCGCGCCGTCGACATGCCCACGAGCTACCTGCTCGGCACGGGTGAGATCGTCCGCCGCCAGATCCAGCAGCGAATTCCCGCGTTCCGGCTGTGCTACCTGATCCGGCTGAAGGACCAGCCCGATCTGCGAGGCCGGGTCACCGCGCGCTTCACCGTGCAGAAGTCCGGCAGGGCGGTGAACATCCACACGTTCGGCTTCGATGGGGAGATCGATCAGTGTGTTTGCGAGAAGTTGTCAGCTCTCCGCTTCGGTTCGTTCGATGCCGACGAGACCGTCGAGTACGCTTTCCTCTTCGCGCCGGGCGCGTGATAGAACGGGCGCCGTGCCGAGCAAGCCGAGCAAGGGGAAAGAGGATGCTCCGAAGGGGGGCAAGGACGACGGCGGCACGCGCGGCGATCGCAGCAAGCGCCTGCTCGACCTCGTGATGATCCTGCTCGGTGCGCGCACGCCAGTGACGTATCGCGAGATCCGCGAGCAGTTCTCCGCGTACCAGACGCTCAACGTCGAGGCCGGGCTGCGCGCGTTCGAGCGCGACAAGGCGGATCTCCTCGAGCTCGGCGTTCCGATCCGATACATCACGCCCGACGAGGACGACTCGCTCGAGGACGGCGGCTATGTGATCGATCTCAAGCGGTTCAAGATGCCCGAG
This sequence comes from Haliangiales bacterium, assembly GCA_038206055.1. GTDB lineage: Bacteria > Myxococcota_A > Polyangia > Haliangiales > Haliangiaceae > JABFXX01. The sequence goes on along the minus strand of JBBRBG010000053.1, from coordinate 16,144 downwards.
GTCCGGCTCACGCCCGACGAGATCTCCGCGCTCGTGCTCGCCGCCTCGGTCGCGCACGCGATGCCCGGCGGCACGTACCCGAAGATCGTCGACCTCGCGCTGAAGAAGCTCGCGTTCGATCTGCCGGAGCTGCCCGATACGCCGACGGTGTTCCCGCGTCCCTCGTCGCCGGCCGCCGTGCTGGTGCACTTCCCCGTGCGGCGCGGCGTGGTCGCCGACCGTCCCGAGCTCGGCGAGATCTACGCGACGCTCGAATCGGCCACGCGGCTGCGCAAGCGCGTGACGATGAAGTACCAGGCTGCCGCGACCGGCATGCTGTCGACGCGCGACCTCGATCCGTATGCGCTCGTCTATCGCGAGGGTGCGTGGCTCGCCGTCGGCTGGTGCCACCTCCGCAAGGAGGTGCGCTCGTTCCGCGTCGATCGCATGCACGAGGCCGTGCAAGCAGCGAAACCGAAGTCGCCGGACTTCGAGCGGCCCGCGAGCTTCGACGTCAAGGCGTACGCGCAGCGCTCGCCGTGGACCTTCACCACGGAGCCGTCGGAAGAGGTGCAGCTCGCACTATCGCCCGAAGCTGCCGAGGTCGGTAACGAGGACTTCGGCCCGACCGCGGTCAAGCGCCAGGATGGCGACCGCCTGCTGATCACGTTCGACTGCGGCAACTTCGAGTTCGCGGCGACACGGATCCTCGCCGCGAAGGGCGCGATTCGCATCGAGCGCGGTGATCTCTTGCGCACACGGATCGCCGCCGAGCTCGCCGCGATCTCCGTTCACTACGGTGAGGTCACCGATGCGTGATGTCTCGCAGAAGCTGCGGCGGTTGCTCTACATCGTGCCGTACGTCGCGAAGCACCCCGAGGGTGTGTCCGTGGACGCACTCGCGAAGATGCTCGGCGCCGAGCGCGAGGAGATGCTCGCGGATCTCGAGCTGCTCTCGCAGGTCGGGCCGCCGGATGGCGATCCGGGCGAATACCTCCTGGTCTCCGTCGACGAGGGGCGTGTGTTCGTCGACCTTGCGCACCGCCTCACCCGGCCGCTCCGTCTGACCCCCGCCGAGGGTGCAGCGTTGCTGCTCGGGATCCGTGCGCTACGCGAGAGCGGCATCGCCCCGTTCGACGCCGCGATGCAGGGCGCCGAGAAGAAGCTATTGACCGCGCTCGGCCGTGACGCGCGCGAGGCCGAGAACCTCGTCAACAGCACGATCGTCGCCGAGCCCGATGCCGCGGTCGCGACCCACCTACGATCGCTGGTGTCCGCTGCGCGCAAGAACGAGCGCGTCGAGATCGAGTACGCCGCCGTGTCACGCGCGATGGTCGAGCGCCGCCCGTTCGATCCGTATGGCATCGTCCACCATGCGGGCGAGTGGTACGTCGTCGGCCACTGCCACAAGCGCGGCGACACGCGCACGTTCCGCATCGATCGGATCGCCGCGCTGCACACCACCGGTACGAAGTTCGAGCGGCCTGCGAGCTTCGACCTCGAGGCCTATCGGCGCGATCGCCTCTATGTCCCCTCTGCCGATTCCGTGACCGTGAAGGTCGAGCTCGATGCCCTCGCGGTCACCCGCATCGGCGCGAACTGGCCGGTAGGCGAGATCACGATGCAGAACGATGGCTCCGCGGAGTTGCTCGTCGACTGCGACGGCTTCGAGTGGGTCACCCAGTGGGTGCTCGGCCTCGGCCGTCACGCGAAGATCCTCGCGCCCGAAGAAGCTCGTCACGCGATCCGCGAGCGCCTCGCGCGCCTGCGCACCGAGCTCGCGATCTAGCGCGCCTGGAGTTCGTAGGTGGACGTCGACGACCAACAACCGCGTCGGCGGATCATGTGCTCGTGTGCTCGAGCGCCCCGAAGCCCCGAAGGGACCCGAAGCAGAGGCTTCTCCTGGAGGATCTAGCCGGTCATGCGATCGGCGAGGTCGCGCCACAGCGGCGCGAGCTCGGCGCGCGTGAACAGCGAGAAGTGATCGGGATCGATCGCATCACCGTTCGCGCGCCCGACGATGCGCAACTCGGCGGTGCACGCGAGGTGGCCGATGAATGCGCGTGCATCGGCCGGGGTGCACATCCAGTCGCCGGCGCCGACGAACGGCAGCACCGGAGCCGTGATCGTCTCGGCAGCGGCGGTGTAGTCCACGCCGCGCAGGCTCGTCCAGCGCGCGGCCCGCGCCCAGCCGGTGAGCTGATGCACGTAGGTCTTCGCCTCATCAGCGGTTCCGATCCGGAGCGCGCGGATCGGTGCCTTGCCGAGGAGCGCGGTCGCCTGGCGATAGGTCGCCATCATGGCGCGGCGGCGCAGCGGGCCGGCGACGCCGAGCAGCCACACGCTCGTCGCGGGAAGGAGCACGAGGTGCGGCGAGGCGATGCGACCGGTCCCGAGCGCGGCGATGGTGACGAGACCACCGAGTGAATGCCCGAGGAGGATCAGGTCGTCGGGCGCACAGCTCGACGCACTCGCCGCCGTGGCGACGATCGCCGGCAGATCGAGCTCGACGAGATCGTCGAAGCTCCAGTCATCGGGACCCGCGGTCGGCGGGCGCGAGCGACCATGGCCGCGGAAGTCGGCGACGAGCACGTCGAAGCCGGCAGCCGCGAGCGTCGCGGCGAACGAGCCGTCCTTGCGGGCACCGAAGTAGCGGCCGTCCGTCATCATCGCGTGCAGGCACACCACCACGCCCTTGCGCTCGCCCGTGGCGCGTACGCGATCGATGCGCAGGGTCACGCCATCCGCGGTGCGTGCGACGAGCTCGTCGACCATCAGAAGTAGTAACGCACGCCGGCGGCGGCGTTGAGGGCCACGCCCAGGCCTTCACCGTCGGCGAAGCCGTACTCGAGGACGCCGCCGACCTCGACGAACGCGTCGAGCGGGACGTTCTTGAAGTCGAACAGCAGCCCGGCGACGGCGCGCAGGCCGACCGCGATGAAGCTGGTGTCGCGGCCGTTGCGATAGTCGATCACGCGGATGCCGGGCCCGAAGTAGAACGGGAGCACGAAGCTCTCCTTCGACTGCAGGATGAACGGATGAAACACGTAGTCGAGGTGCACGTGGACGCCACCGCCGACGAATGCCAGACCCGCCGCCGCCTGCAGCGCCTGATCGTCTTTGAGGTACAGCTTCGCGGAGATGCCGGTCGGTTCGCCGAAGATCAGGCCGATCCCGATGGTGCCCTTGTCCATCCGCGAGGTCTCGCCATCGTCGGCAACCGCGGTACCGGCCAGGCAGCCGAGAACACCAGCGACGAGCGTGACGGTGAGCGCACCCCTCATGCCCCGACGCTATCCCGCCCGTACCCGGCGAGGCAACTTTGGCAAGCTCCACAACCGTGGGGCGCAGCAACGCGAAGCGTTGCGTAGGTAAGCGACTCGCAGGTAGATCTTGCCTTTACCGTCGGGGGCGGGGGATCGTCGCTGCATGAGGCTTCTGACGGGGATTGTGTTGATCGTCGCCGTGGCGGGCTGCAAACGGCATGAGGGCGCCTCGGGCGATGGCGGCGCGGATGATGACGGTTCGGTCATCTCCGACAGTGCGCTCGATGACCTCGACGGCGATGGCATTCCCGATGTCGTCGAGGGCCGTTACGACATGCCGGCGCGCGACACCGACGGCGACGGCACTCCCGACGCGAAGGACCTCGATAGCGACGACGATGGCCTGACCGATGCCGAAGAGGGCACCTCCGACTGGGACATGGACGGCATCCCGAACTACATCGACGCGCACAACGACGGCCCGCCGCCGGCCCTGACGCTCGTCGCGATCTCCACGCCGTTCAACACGCCGATCGGCATCGATTTCCACGAACCGACGCACTCGCTGGTGCTCTCCGTCAACTACGGCGCCGGCGGCGTGCCGCAGAACTTCGAGCGCATCCTCTTCGATGGCACGCACGCCGCGTTCTCCACGTACTCGGGTCTCACCGACGAGGTGAAGATCGCCACGGCGCGCTCGGGCAACCCGGCGAACATCGAGGTCGGTACGCTGTTCACCGGTAACGGGCTCGATGGAGAGATCGTCCGCATCTCCGCGGATGGCGCCACGATCCAGAACCCGTGGGTCACGCTGCCGGGCGTCGGTAACGGGCTGATGCGCGGTTCGCTCTACGTAGATCGCACCGGAATCTTCAACGGCGACATCATCGTCGTGACCACGACCGGCGAGGTCTGGCGGATCACCCCCGCCGGCGTGCCCACGCGGATCGCCGCGCTCGGCGTGCATCTCGAGGGGGTGATCGTCGTGCCGAACGTGCCGGTGCGCTTCGGCCCGCTCGCCGGCAAGATCATCGCGGGCGCAGAGGAGCAGGGCCTCCTGTGGTCGATCGATCTGGCCGGCAACACGCAGAGCTACTCGCTGGGCGTTGCCGTCGAGGACATCGACCTCGTCACGCTGAAGGAGAACTTCTTCGGCATCAACTTCGGCACGAGTCGCCTGCTCGGTGCGACGGCGAAGAACGTCGAGCCGATGATCGGCGATATCTTGCTGACCCAGGAGAACGTGGTTGCCGGGACCTCGGGCCTGTTCCGTCTCCAGTGGACCGGAACGGCGCTGGCTGCCGTGGCGATCCCGCTTGGCGCCGGGTCCGCGACCGTCGGGCAGTGGGAGCACACGACGTTCGCCGGTGCGGGCGTCGGCGAGATCCAGTAGCAAGCCCGGAGGTCGATCAACCGCGCAAGAGGCGCGCGAGCTTGTTGCGGCTGATGCCGAGGGCGCGCGCCGCGGCGGACTGATTGCCGTCGAGGCGCTCGAGCATGGCGCGTGCGTAGCGACGCTCCGCTTCCTCGAGCTCGAGGCCGGGTGGGAGCTGGATCGTATCGGCCTCGGCGGCCGGCGGAGTGGCGATCGCGGCCGAGCTCGAGACCGCCACCACGCGGCGCGGCTCGAGGGCGAGGTCCTTGACGCCGATCGTGGTGCCCTGGGTCAGCACCACCGCACGCTCGATCGTGTTCTCGAGCTCGCGCACGTTCCCGGGCCACGCGTACGCGGCGAGCGCGGGCGCAACGTTGTCGGCGAGCCGGAGCTGGCCCTTGCGATAGCGGCGCGCGAAGTGGTCCACGAAGTGCGCCGCCAGATCCGCGATGTCGGCACCGCCGCGCTCGCGCAGCGCCGGGATCTCGATCTCCACCACGCGCAGGCGGAAGTACAGATCGCTGCGGAACTGCCCGGAGTTCGCCATCGCGGGGAGATCTCGATTTGTCGCCGCGACGATCCGCACGTCGGCGTCGAGCGTCTCGCGTCCGCCGATGCGCTCGAACTTCCGCTCCTGGACGAACCGCAGTAGCTTGCCCTGCAGCAGCAGCGGCAACTCTCCGATCTCGTCGAGGAACAGCGTGCCGCCGTTCGCCGCCTCGACCTTGCCGATGACGCGGCTATCCGCGCCGGTGTAGGCGCCGCGCTCGTGACCGAACAACTCGCTCTCCACGAGCGCCGCCGGCAGCGTGGTGCAGTCGATGTGCACGAACGGCGCCTCGCGCCGCGCGCTGTTGACGTGGATCGCGCGCGCCAGCAACCCCTTGCCGGTTCCGGTCTCGCCGTGCAGCAGCACGGTCGCATCGGTCTGCGCCGCGCGCACGATCATCTCGTACACGGCGGTCATCGCCGGTGAGATGCCGATGACGTGATTGAACCGCCCGCGCAGCGAGAGGCCGCGTTGCGCGTCATCGCCGCGCAGCGTGGTGTAGTCGATCGCACGGCCGATCTGCTCGGCCAGCATGCGAATGAATTCCTCGTCGCGCGCGGTGAAGTCGCCGTCGCGCTTGTTGAGGACTTGCAGCACGCCTCGAATCTGGTCGCGTCGCACGATCGGCGCCGTCAGCATCGACGTGGTGCGATAACCGATCTTCGTGGCGATGTCCTCGGCCCATCGCGGATCGCTCTGCGCATCCGTGATGTTCACCATCTCGCCGGTCGCCGCTACGTGTCCGACGACGCCGTGGCCCTGCGGCACGCGCAGCTCGGCCAGCTCGGGCAGGTTCGCGACGCGCGAGCGGATCTCGCCCGTCGCGCCGTCGATCAGCCACAGCGTGGTCCGATCCGCGCCGAGCGCGCGCGACACCCGGTCGGCGAACGTGCCGAGCAGGTCATCGAGCTCGACCTCCCCGGCGATCATCGCGCCGAGGTCGGCCAGGAGCTCGAACCGCTGCTCGTGCTCGCTCATGCGCGGAGCCAGCATCGCACGGATGGTCATGCGGCGGCGGCGCGCTCCGCGTCGCGCGCCACGAGCACCATGCCCTCGCGAGCCGCGACCGTGCCGGGCAGGTTCGCCTGCGCCTCCGCCTCGATCGCGGCGAGCTGCGCGTCGGTGCGGTTCGGGTCGTGGTGGAACATCACGAGCTGCGGAACGCCCGCTGCGCGTGCGAGATCCGCGCCGGCGAGCCACGTCGAGTGGCCCCAGCCCACCTTCGACGGGTACTCCTCGGGCGTGTACTGGCTGTCATAGATCAGGATATCGGCGCCGGCCGCCAGCTTCTTGAGCGTGGGGTCCACGCACGAGAAGTGCTCCGTGTCGGTCGCATAGACGATGGACTGCCCGCCGTGCTCGAGGCGAAACCCGTAGACCGGATCCGGATGATTGAGCTTCGCCATGGTGATCGTGATGTCGCCGATCGTGAACTTCTCGTTCGCGCGCAGCTCGCGCGTCGACACCTGGTCGGCGAGTTGCGCGTAGTCGACAGGAAAGAACGGCGCGCGAAACAGCGAGCGGATCGCATCGTCGTGCGGCATCACGCCGTTCGGACCACTCGCGATCTCGACGCGGTGACCCGGCACGTAGATCGGCGTGAAGAACGGAAGTCCAGCCACGTGATCCCAGTGCAGGTGAGACAGCAAGATCGTCGAATGACGCGGACCCTTCGCCATCCGCTCGTCGCCGAGCGTACGCAGCCCCGTGCCGGCATCGAGGATGATCCGGGTATCGCCGGCCGTCACCTCGACGCACGCGGTGTTACCGCCGGCGGTCTTGTCGGCACCGGGCGTCGCGATCGAGCCGCGAACACCAAGAAATCGAACCGTCAGATCGTGGGTGGACATCGCTACCTCCATCTCAGTTGCAGGGAGATAGAGCAGCTTCCATACCAGGCGCGATTCCGCTGACTTACGGTGTGCCGTGCTCCGTTTTGAAGCAGCCTCGGTAGTGGGGTGGAGCAGGGTGCTCCAGGTGGGTGCTCCTCGGTTTCGACGCAACTTCGTCGGAAGAGGTCCGATAGACCGGATCATGAGCCCCAAAGATCCCGAAGGCCCGAAGCAGAGGCTGCTTCCGCAACCGTCACTTCACGTCGAGCAACTCGCGACTCGCGTCATCGGCGCCGCGATCGAAGTCCATCGCCATCTCGGTCCTGGCTACCTCGAGGTGATCTACGAGCGCGCGATGATGCTTGAGCTTGACGCTCGCGGGATCGAGTTCGAACAGCAGGTGCGGTCCGGCGTGCTCTACAAGGGCCAACCCATTGGTGATCACCGGATCGATCTGCTGGTAGGCGGAGAGCTCGTCGTCGAGCTGAAGGTCGTCGAGGCGATCGGGCCCCACCACGTCGCGCAAGTGCTGTCGTACCTGCAGTCGTGCAACCTCGAGCTCGGACTCCTGGTCAACTTCAGCAGGCCCACGCTGCAGGCCGGCTTGCGTCGCGTGATCCGATAGGTTCTCCTTCGGGACCTTCGGGGCCTTTGGGGCTCTGGAGCACACGTACGAGTCCACACGCACCATGCTGGCGCAGCCCTTCGCCGACCCAGTTCGCTACGCTCGCTTCGGCTTCACGGCCTTCGCGGCCGCCGCCTTCGCGATCGCCACGAGGTCCGCGATCGGCAGTTGCCGCGGGTTCGAGCGGCGCCACACGGCGTAGAACACGCGCGGCGCGGCGGGCATCAGCGAGTGGATCTCGAGGCCCGCGAGGTGCGCCGGCACGGTCCACCGATCGAGGATCGCGACGCCGGCGCCGGTGCGCGCGAGCTCGAGCAGTGCATCGGAGACGGGGACCTTGCGCACGGCGATCGGGTGCGGGAGACGATGGCCGCTCTCGCGGTGCCACGAGGTGCGCACCACGTCGTCGAGGCGCGCGAGGTCGTGATCGGAGATGTCGGGGACGAGGACCTCGCAGTCGTGGAGCGCGCCCCAGCGCAGCGCGCCGCGCGAGAGGCGCTTGCGGATCGGGTGGCGCTTGGCCGCAACCGCGACGATCTCGCTCGCGATCACGACCTCGCGCTCCCACACGTCGTCGCGTGGCGGATCGGTGACGATGGCAACGTCGACCTCGTCCGCGGCGAGCGCCTCGGTGGTGCGGCGGGTGGCCTCGATCACGATGTCGAGCTCGACCTGCGGATGGGTCGTGGCGAAGTGGGAGAGGGCGGCGGGCAGCCAGCTGTACGAGGTGTAGCAACTCGAGGTGATGCGAAGCGGGATGCGCGCCTCGCGCGTGCCGTCCATCGAGCGCTCGAGATCGGAGAGCTCGCCGAGGAGGCGCTTGGCCTGGAGCGCGAGGTGCGCGCCCATCGCGGTGGGGACCATGCGCTTGCCGACGCGATCGAACAGGCGCGCGCCGAGATCGCGCTCGAGCGCGAGGAGCTGATGGCTGACCGCGGACTGCGAGAGATGCAGCGTGCCCGCGGCGCGCGTCACGCCGCCGGCTTCGGCGACGGCACGGACCAGCTTCAGGTGCCGGACCTCCAGCAGACGTGGGACGGAATCATGCGTGCGTTGCATCGTTCGTATGCGAACTATGCGCTGGTGAGATGGGAGCTGCCACGGGAATCTCGTTGCATGGACCTGTTCATGCTCCCGATGTCGTGTTCCCTCGCCGCCCACATCTCGTGTCTCGAGGCGGGCATCACCCCCAACCTACGGCGCGTGGATCGCGCCACCAAGCTGCTCGACGATGGCTCCGCGTATGGCGCGCTCACGCCGAAGCTGACGGTGCCGGCGGTGCTGCTGCCCGATGGCGCCGTGCTCGCCGAGTCCTCGGCCGTGCTGCAGTACATCGCCGACCTCGCGCCGGAGGCGGCGCTCGCCCCTCCGCCGGGATCGCGTGATCGCTACTACCTCGCGGAGTGGCTGAACTTCATCAGCACCGAGGTGCACAAGAAGCTCGCGTACATGGTGTTCTCCTCGACGACGACGCCCGAGGTGAAGGCGTGGGCAAAGGCCCAGGGCACGCCGATGCTCCAGCTCCTCGAGCGGCTGCTCGGCACCAGCCGCGAGTTCGCGATGGGAGATCGTTTCACCGTCGCGGACACGTATCTGTGGTGGGCGCTGTTCATCCTGCCGCACGGCGGTGTGTCGCTCGAGGCGTACCCCGCGATCCGCGCGTACGTGAAGCGCCTGAGCCAGCGCCCGGCGTTCGCGAAGGCGCTCGCGATCGAGGTGCCGATGTTCCAGCAGGAGTCGGCGGCGAATGCGGCGACGATCGCCGCGGCGCGGACCGCTACTGCTTCTTCAGCGCCCGCTTGAGGAGCGCCAGGAGATCCGCCGAGGTCTCGCGCGCGATCAGGAGCGCGGCGGCGACGTACGCGATCGCGCCGACCACGATCTCCGCGACCAGCAGGAGGGCCGGATGCGTGAGCCCCGCCGCGGACAGGCCACGCCAGGTCAGCCACACCGCACCTGCCATCACCATGCATGCGACGAGCGGCTGGAAGAACCCCAGGAACAGCCTGCCGGGCGACACGCCTTCGCGCACCACCACCGCAACGCCCGCGAGCGCGGTGACGCCGAACGCGATGCCGACGGCGCCCGCCGCCGCGCGCAGACCGTACGGCTGGAGCAGAGCGATGCCGCCGATCAGGACGACGACCTTGGCGACCTCGAGGAGCATGAGGCGGTTCGTCTTGGACTCGGCCTCGAGGTACGCGGACAGCACCCACGTGATCGGCCGGAACACCGAGAGACACGCGAGCACGGTGAGCAGCGGCGCGACCTCCTGCCACTTGTTCGACGGCAGGAGTAGCGAGATCAGCGGATACGCGACGAGCCCCAGCCCGACGGCGAGCGGGAAGATGATCAACGACAGCATCGCGCTCGAGCGCTCGAGCGCACGCGGCCTGCGCTCGCGCGGCAGCTCCGTCATCGACGGCATCAGCACGAGTGCGATCTGCTCGCCGACCTGGATCGCCGGAACGTCGGCGAGGTTGTAGGCCATGTTGTACGCACCGACCGCGCCGGTGCCGAAGAAGTGCGAGATGGCGAGGTTGTCCCAGTAGCGCGACGCCTGGTGCGCGATGCCCTGCACGCCGAGCGGCAGCCCGAACCTCAGCATGTCCTTGTAGCGAGACCAGCGGAGCTTCGCGGGGGTGGCCCAGCTCGCGAAGCCGGCCGCGCGGATCAGGATCGCGACCACCACGATCGACTGCACGATGTTCGCGAGCACGATCGACATGCCGCCCATGCCCGACATCGCGAGTGCGAGCGCCGTGATCGTGTAGACGAGCTCGCCGAACGCGAGGGACATGCCCGACGCGCGGAACTTCATCTGCTGGGTGAGGATCCGCTCGGGCATCGCGCCGATCCGGCGAATGAAGATCGCGAGCGCCATCCCGGGCACGTAGATCGCTGCGTGAGGCGCGTCGAACAGGGGCGTCAGCCGGCCGCCGAGCAGCGCGACGGTTCCGAGCGCGAGGACACCAAGGACGAGATAGGCCACCGTCGCATGCCAGCGCACCTCGGTCGCCGCATCGCCGCGTCCCTTGACGACCGAGTACTGGCCGAAGCCCCAGATCGTGAGCCAGTTGGCGGTCATGCAGATGATGGTCGCGTCGGAGACCTCGCCGATGACCTCCGGCGCCAGGAACCGGGTCATGACGAGCGTCCCGAGAACGCCCACCGCGCGCCCTCCCATGCTCGAGATCACCGTCCAGAGCGCACCGCGAGCGGCTTTATGAGCGAGAGACATGGTCGTGCTCGCGGTGCTGCACCCCGCATGCCCGGGCTTGCTAGGTTCTCGCTGTGGCGAGCGCGCACGGTCACAGCCAGCGGCGGAACCGGAACGACAGCCACGCGAGCGCCTTCTTCCAGAACGGCAGCCTGCGCCACGACTGACCGTCGTAGGCGTCGCAGGTCGCGAGCGTCAGCTCGAAGTTCTGCGACAGCCGCTTCGCGACCTCGGCGTCGAGCACCTCCACCGTGACCTCGAGGTTCGAGAACCGGCTCTGCGAGTCGAAGTTGTAGCTGCCGATCGTCGACCACGTGCTGTCGATGGTCGCGGTCTTCGCGTGGAGCATCGGGCCACGCCAGTGGAAGATCTTGATGCCCATCTTGGCCATGTTCCGCGCCACGTAGAGGCTCGCCCATTCGATCATGCGCACGTCGGAGCTACCCGGCGTGATGATCCGGACGTCCACGCCGCGCCGCGCCGCGCGACTGAGGGCGCGCCGCATTCCGCGATCGGGGAGAAAGTACGCGTTCTCGATCAGAATCGATTGGCGCGCCGACCGGATCACGTGCAGGTAGGCGCGCCGCACGATGCCGCGCTGGCGCCGCAGGGTGTTGTCGAGGAGCCGCGTGTACGCCGTGCCGTCCCCGGGCGGTGCGACCGAACCGGGCGCGATCGGCGGGAACGGTCCGCCGCCTGCGCGCAGCCATGTCCGCCGGAACATGCGCGCGAGATCGAGCACGATCGGCCCCGCGACCTGGCAGTGCATGTCGTGCCATCCGCCGCCGCCGTTCTCGATCGAATCGTACTCGTCGGCGATGTTGAGCCCGCCGGTGAACGCGACGATGTCGTCGACGACGATCACCTTGCGGTGGTCGCGGTGGCTGAGCCGGAACCGCCGGCGCCACGGCGCGATCGGATTGAAGTCGACGACCTGGACCCCGTTGGCCCGCAGCTCGTCGACGTAGCTCGCCCGCAACCCGAACGAACCGACCGCGTCGTAGATCAGCCGCACCACCACGCCCGCCTGCGCGCGCTCGATCAGCGCGGCCTTGAACCGCTCGCCGATCTTATCGGCGGCGAGGATGTACGTCTCCATCGACACCGACTTGGTCGCCGCCGCGATCGCCGAGAGCATCGCCGGAAACACCTCGCCGCCGTCGCGCAGCGGGATGACAACGCAACCCTGCCGCCAGCGCAGCTGGGTGCGGGCGTAGCGCGCGATCTCGCGCGGCAGCGACACCACGATCGCGCGCGACGGGTGGTCGACGATCGGCTCGGGTACCGAGTCCTTCCGGGTCGGGCTCATGGCGAGTACGTCACCGCCAGGATCATATATTCGACGTCGCCGCGCGGGACCTTGATGACGATCTCCTCGCCCTCGCGCTTGCCGAGCAGGGCACGCGCCACGGGAGAGTCCATGCTGATGAAGCCCTTCTCCAGATCGCTCTCGTCGGCGCCGACGATCCGGTAGGTCTTCTCGGCGCCGTCGTCGTCCTCCACGGTGACCCACGCGCCGAAGAACACGCGCTTCGGATCGCTCGGCGGTTCACTGACGATGCGGATCACGTCGAGCCGCTTGGAGAGGAACCGGACGCGGCGATCGATCTCTCGCAGTCGGCGCTTGCCGTAGATGTACTCGGCGTTCTCGCTGCGATCGCCCATGGCCGCCGCATCCGCGACTTGCTGGGTGACGCGCGGGCGCTCCTTCAGCCACAGCTCGTCCAGCTCTGTGCGAAGCCGCTTCGCGCCCTCCGGGGTGATATACGCGACGCGCTTCGCGGCTGGTTTGGGCTCACCGCCGTCGCTGTCGGCGTCGTCGTTGCTTGGGCGCGGCGATCGATCCCGCGTCGACATCGTGTCCAGCATATCCGGTATGCTCCGCGCCGGCACGCATGGGTACGGACTTGCTGATCGTGGTGGCGCTGCTGATGACCAACGGCATCTTCGCCGGCGCAGAGATCGCCATTCTCAGCGTCCGCAAGACCCGGCTAGCGGAGTTCATCCGGCGCCGCGATAAGCGCGCGCTCGCGGTGAAATCGCTTCGCGACAACCCGGAGCGGTTCCTGTCGACGGTCCAGATCTGCATCACCACCGCAGGCACCGCGGCAGCCGCGCTCGGTGGTGCGCGCCTGGAGCACGACATGCTCCCGCACTTCCAGGCGGTCGGTCTCGGCACGGTGACCGCGCTGGTGGTCGTCATCGTGCTGATCACCTTCCTCGAGGTCGTGATCGGCGAGCTCGTCCCGAAGTCGCTCGCGCTGCGCTACGCCGATCGTTACTCGTTCGTGATGGGCCGCCCGCTCGTGCTGATCTCCCAGATCCTGCGGCCGGTGATCTGGACTCTGACGGCCGTCTCCAATCTGTTCCTGCGGTTCTTCGGCGACAAGACGACGTTCACCGAGGCGCGCCTCTCGCGCGACGAGCTCCAGCAGCTCGTCGAAGAGGCCGCGAAGACTGGGTCCGTGGATCCGCGGGCGAGCGAGATCGCATCGCGCGCGCTCGGCTTCGGCGAGGTCACAGTCGCCGAGGTCATGGTGCCTCGTACCCGCGTGGTCGCGATCCGGCGCGGCGCTCCACCCGAAGAAGTGCAGCGCGCGATCCTCGAAGAGGGTCACAGCCGCATGCCCGTCTACGACGGCAGCATCGACAACATCGTCGGCTATGTCGTCGCGCGCGATGTGCTCGCGCTCGCGTGGGAGAAAGGTCTGGTCGTCCTCGAGGACATCCTGCGCCCGCCGCACAAGGTCCCCGAATCGACCCGCGCGCTCGACCTCCTTCGCGAGATGCAGCGCCGGCGTACTCAGATGGCGGTGGTGGTCGACGATCACGGCGGGCTCTCCGGGCTGGTCACCACGGAGGACCTGATCGAGGAGCTGGTGGGCGACATCATGAGCGAGGACGACGTCCCCGAGGTGTTCTTCACCCGGGAGCCCTCGGGCACGATTCTCGTTCAGGGCTGGGCCTCGGTCCGGAAGGTCAACCGAGACCTCCACCTGGACCTGCCCGTTGGCAAGGACCGGACAACCGTTGCTGGCCTGTGCATGTCGCTGGCGCAGGCCATCCCCCAGGCCGGGGAACGCCTGACAACGGATAACGGGACCGTCCTCGAGGTGATCGAGGCCTCCCCACGCCGGGTCCGGCGCGTACGAATCCATCCCGTCGATATGAGCGACGAGGAAGCACCCGAGGCCGCCGAAGCGTGACCCTCGAATCCTGGTACGCCATTACGATCCGCGGCCTTCCTTGATCCTGTAGTATTCGAAGTTGATGACGGTCATCGCGCGCGACGCTGTCGCGTCTGACCACCTCGTTTACGCCTGGCCGTTTCCCATCGGACCGGAGTGCGAGGTGAGCTGCTCGGAAGACGAGCAAGTCGTCATGTGTCCGGCGTGGATGGTGGGCGATCGTCTCGGCCCCGGCCGGCATCGCTGGCGCACGCCGGATCCCACGCGCCCGGTCATGGCGTTCTTCGTGCTCACCGCGCCGGTCGAGGTCGGCTTCGATCTGACCACGCAGTTCATGATCCCGAACACGGGTCAGCCGGTTCGTCTCCGCGCGACGGGATCGCTACAAGTTCGTTGCGCTGACCCGGGCCTCCTCGTCGCCCAGTTCGTCGGGCTGCCGTTCGACTCGGTCAATGATGGTGTGCTGCGCAGCGTGTCGCGCTCGATCGAGCGGATGCTCGCGCGCCTGCTCACTCGTCGCGTCGTGATGGCGGGGACGCCGTTCGCCGTCACCGATCCGGGGATGCTCCCGGGCATCCTCGAGGAGCTCGTCGCGTACAACCCGACCGCCGGTGCGGTCTTCGGTGTCGAGCTGATCCGGCTCGGCCACCTCGCGGTCGGCGCCGATGACGGCAGCACCCCGTACCTCGCGATCCAGCAGCACAACCCGTGGGCGAACGAGTACTCGAACTCGCAGGCGCAGGCGATGCCGTTCAACAACGGCACCAACGGGAATGGTCACCACCCGCACGGCCACGTTCACCACGAGCACCACGAGCCGGTCGCCGAGCCGGTGCCCACCGGATCGCCGAATCAGTACGCGCGCCCGAAGACCCCGCAGCTCGACACGATCCGCGGCATGCCGGCCGTGCGGCCCGATTCTCCGACCCTCCCGCCCGGCGCCGCGAGCGTGCCGCCGACCGATCGCGAACAACCGCCGGTACTCGCGCAAGCGTCGGGAGAGATCCGCCCGCCGAGCGGGCCGCCGCAGTCAACCGTCTCGGGTGAGCTCGGCGGACCGAAGAAGTCGCCGGGACCACCGCAGTCCACGGTCTCGGGCGAGCTGGGCGGCTCGAAGAAGAAGGACACCACGCCGCGCATCAAGGCCGCGTCGATCCCGCCGCCGATTCCGGTGCTCCCGCCCGTTCCGCGTCGCGCTGCGCCGATCGAGGTCCCCCAGTCTCCCGACGAGATCACGCAGCCCGGCCTCGACAAGAAGCTGATCACGCCCGTGCCGGGCTCGATGCGGGCCCCTGTTCCGGCTCCGAATCCCGCAAAGGCCGAGCCGCGCGGCGCGATCATGGGCATCGGGATGGGCGCGATTGGCTCCTCGGGCTCGTCGGCATCCGGCGAGATCGCTCCGAAGATTCCAACGGGTGGCCGGGTGCTGGTCCCTGGACCGAACGGTCTCATGCAGTCCGCCACGGTACGGCAGCTGCTTCAGGGCTACTACGAGCTCGAGGTCGGCAGCACGGGGCAGACCATCTGGGTCCCGATGTCAGGCGTCGTCCCCGACCCCTGACGGTGTTCGGCGAAATCACGAACGGGCAGGTAATGGCGGGGCAGCGACTGCGTCGTGTTGTTGCGCGGCTTCTCCACGGGCTGATCGGTCGGGCCACGGGTAACTGAGCCGATTACAGATACGATGTTCTCTCGATGGCTATCCTACTGGAATTGTTCGACTGGACCCAGGCGCGCGTCGTGGTAACTCATCCGAGGATGCCCCGACTCTGGATTGCTGCGGCCATGCTAGCGGGCTGCGTGCCGTCGCAATCGGCGGTGTTCGGGCCGGTCGATCAGGAGGTCCAGCGTCGCGTCGGGCCGAGCGTCGCGTGGTCCGAGGATCAGAAGACGTCCGCGGCGATCGACGCGTTGCTCGCGAAGCCGCTCGATCTCGACGCGGCTGTGCGGATCGCGTTGGCGCGCAACCGCGGGCTTCAGGCGCGGTACGACGAGCTCGGAATTGCGGCGAGCCAGGTGGCGGATGCGACCGTGCTGCCTCCCACCACGGTCGATGCTGATTACAAGCGCTCTCTCTCCGGATCCGGAAGCGAGATCGAGGTCACGGTC